>NZ_JBWMAV010000010.1:0-187710 GCF_056521425.1 Rhodoferax sp. LS1P39
CAACTGGGCTGAGTCCTTTTGATTTCTGGTTCGTTTTGCAACTCCAGACTATCACTGTCAGCGGCTCTGCCCACCCCTTGCTTGCAGGGCAATTCTTCTTATCCTAGTGCCATGAGGGTCGGAGCCCAAATGCGGGACACAGCCGTCTCGACCCGCCAGCTTTGATCGCGCAATTGGGATCCGACCCCCATTGGCTCCGACCCGTGCAGTCGAAACAAATTACTTCTCTTTTGATAGTTAAAAATAGGATCTTCTTACGCTCATCTGGTAAGCACAAGCAGCCGTTTTGGCATCTGAAAATTGGCCTAAATTTCTGAAAAATACCTACCATGACCGACGAAGAATCCCTACTCGCGGCCATCCACGAAGAGGTGCGGCTGCATTCCTATGACCCGTCGTGGCCCCATGCGTTTGCGGCTGAGCGGGGGCGGCTGGCTTCTCTGCTGCCGGGTGTGTTTCGGGACATCGCGCACATTGGAAGCACCGCCGTACCCGGCATGCCCGCCAAGCCCACCATTGATCTGTTGGCCGGTGTGGAGTCCATGGCGGTGGCGAAGTCCATCGCGGAGCCGATCTGCCAATCGGGCTACACCACGTCAGCAGAGTTCAATGCCAGCCTGCGGGACCGCCAGTGGTTCATGCGCTGGGCCGAAGGGCACCGCACGCACCACCTCCATGTGGTGGTGCACTCAGGCAAGGTCTGGCGTGAGCACCTGGCATTTCGTGACGCACTGCGGTCAGACGCTGCGCTTGCGGCCCGCTACGCGGCGCTCAAGTCCGAACTCGCGGCAAGACACACCACCGACAGAGAGGCCTACACCGATGCCAAGGCCGCCTTCATTCGCTCCGCACTGGGCGACGGCTGAGGTGGGCCATGGAGCCAACGACTTCACTGGTGAAAATGCTTCGTTTTTGATAGTTAAAAATAGGAGCTGCTTGTGCTGATTGAATCGGCACAGGAGGCTGATTTGGCATCTGAAAAATGGCCTAAAAATTGCAAACTGGCGCAATGGCTACCCATGCTCACGCCCTGGGCGCGATGCCCGGTGCAGCCGGGCGGATCAGGGCTGGCGTTGTTTGAGCGCACCGAGTTTAGCCAGACCCCGCCCAATGCGCGCACCGCAGGTTCCCGCAGCGCCAGCGGAGGGCGCAGACCGTTGGGGCGACGCATCGATGGTTACTTTTGGTGTTCACGTACACACCACGCTACGCCAGCACTTGCATCCGCCGCCTCCGCGCCCATGTAAGCTAGTGCGACCGCCAGGGGCTGTTTTATAAAGAAAATAGGCCTCTAGCGCTTATTCCATAGGCGCAAGAAGCTATGTAAACGATAGCATATTGCCACCCCATTTTGAAAGGCCACCATGGGTTTAGGCTTGTTTTCTCTGCTCAAGACCGTTCCCTGGACCGAGGTGATCTCTACCGCGCCGCTGGTGGCGCAAGGGGCCAAAAAGCTGTGGGACAGCGTGGCCAAGAAAGCTTCGCCTGCGCCCGCGACACCCCCGGCCCCGGTGCTGCCCACCCACGATGCAGTGGTGGCCGAGCTGCAGGCCCGCATCCTCGCGCTGGAGGCCACTAGCGCCGAGCTGCACGCGCAGATGCGCGCCTCCAGCGAGCTGATCCAGGCGCTGGCCACGCAAAACACCGAGCTGGTGCAGCGGGCAGAGGCGAATCGGGTGCGGCTGCGCTGGGTGAGTGGGGCCCTGGTGGCGCTGGCCGTGGGCCTGGTCTACGCCCTGAGAACCCAGATTTAGGAGGCCCCCGCCATGCGCATTCCACCCGGCTTCAACACCGTCGCGCCCTACTTTTTCGTGGAGGGTGCCGACGCGTTTGCGCGTTTTCTGGTGGCCGGGCTGGGGGGCACCGAGACCTGCCGCAGCCTGCGCCCCGACGGCCTGGTGGCCAATGTGCAGGTGCGGCTGGGCACGTCCACCGTGATGGCCAGCGAAGCCAGCCCGGCCTACCCGGCGATGGTGGCCGCGTTTTACCTGTATGTGGAAGATGCCGACGCGGCCCTGGCGCAGGCGCTGCAGCACGGTGCCACGCTGGAGATGGCCGTGGCCGACATGCCCTACGGCGACCGCCAGGGCGGCGTGCGCGACCCGCACGGCAATATCTGGTGGATTTCGCAGCGGCTGGTGGACGGGCCCTACACGCCGTAGGTACCCCCGCACATTAAAAATCAGCCCCTCTTTTTCAGGGATACCGTGGAACTGGCTTTGCCAGGCCACTGGTATCGCCCCCTGCAAGGGGGTTGGCGAAAAGTGCCACGCACTGCAGCCTGGGGGTGAGCCTAAACTGCCCCGGGGTTGGCGATCAGCGTGGTGCTCGAAGCGCTGGTGCCCAGCAAACCCGCCTGGGTGTACACCGCCAGCTTTTGGCGCGTGTCGGCGATGTCCATGTTGCGCATGGTCAGCTGGCCAATGCGGTCGGCGGGGGTGAAGCCACCGGCTCCGCTTTCCATGGTCAGGCGCTCGGGGTGGTAGGTCAGGTTGGGGCTGACCGTGTCCATCAGCGAGTAGTCGTTGCCACGGCGCAGTTCCAGCGTCACTTCGCCGGTGATGGCGCGGGCGATCCAGCGCTGGGCGGTTTCGCGCAGCATCAGGCTTTGCGAGTCGAACCAGCGGCCCTGGTACAGCAGGCGGCCCAGCTTGCGGCCATTGGCGCGGTACTGTTCGATGGTGTCTTCGTTGTGGATGCCGGTGACCAGGCGCTCGTAGGCGATGTGCAGCAGCGCCATGCCGGGGGCTTCGTAGATGCCGCGGCTCTTGGCTTCGATGATGCGGTTTTCGATCTGGTCGCACATGCCCAGGCCGTGGCGGCCACCGATCTCGTTGGCGGCGTACATCAGGGCCACGGCATCGGGGAAGGTTTGGCCGTTCAGTGCAACCGGCTGGCCTTCTTCAAAGCGCACGGTCACCGATTCGGCCTTGACCACGCAGTCGTCGCGCCAGAACGGCACGCCCATGATGGGCTTGACGATGTGCATGCCCGCGTTCAAGAACTCCAGGTCCTTGGCTTCGTGGGTCGCGCCCAGGATGTTGGAGTCGGTGGAATAGGCCTTTTCCACGCTCATCTTGTAGTCGAAGCCGTTGGCCACCAGGTACTCGCTCATTTCCTTGCGGCCACCGAGTTCGTCGATGAACAGCTGGTCCAGCCAGGGCTTGTAGATGCGCAGCTCGGGGTTGCACAGCAGGCCGTAGCGGTAGAAACGCTCGATGTCGTTGCCCTTGTAGGTGCTGCCGTCGCCCCAGATGTTCACGCCGTCGTCGCGCATGGCCACCACCAGCGCGGTGCCGGTCACCGCCCGGCCCAGCGGGGTGGTGTTGAAGTAGGTAGCACCGCCGGTGCTGATGTGGAAAGCACCGGCCTGGATGGCGGCAATGCCCTCGGCCACCAGCTGCGGGCGGCAATCGACCAGGCGGGCCATCTCGGCACCGTAGGCCAGCGCCTTGCGCGGGATTTCGTCGTAATCGGACTCGTCGGGCTGGCCCAGGTTGGCGGTGTAGGCGCAGGGAATCGCCCCCTTGGCCCGCATCCAGTGCACGGCGGCGCTGGTATCCAGCCCCCCGGAGAAAGCGATGCCGACGCGTTCGCCAGCGGGGAGTTTTTGCAGAATATTGGCAACCATGGTGTTCTCTGGGTCAGTGCGAAGCCTTCGATGTTAAATGACGCGGAGCACGCGGGTTTACAGTGCCTCTGCAACCCCAACCACCCACGCCAGCCCCATGCACCTCCTCGACCGCACCAAAGCCTGGGCCCGGCGCATCAAACGCGACGGCGTGACGCTGTGGTTTGCGGGCCAGCACCCGGGCACGCCGTGGTACGCCAAGGCGCTGGGCGGCCTGGTGGTGGCGTATGCGCTGAGCCCGATCGACCTGATTCCCGACTTCATCCCCGTGCTGGGCTATGTGGACGATGTGCTGCTGCTGCCGGGCCTGATCTGGCTCACCATCCGGCTGCTGCCGCCCGAGGTGCTGGCGGACTGCCGGGGCCAGGCCGACGCGTGGATGCAGGCCCAAAAGGCCAAGCCGCGTAGCTGGATCGGCGCGGTGCTCATCGTGGCCGTATGGGTGGCGCTGGGTGCGGCGGCCTGGTGGTGGCTTCCGTGGGGTTGAAGCCTGCATCGGGTAAATTGGTAAACCCCCACCGCACTGTGCACGCCCCATGACACCCTCCGCCTGGCTCCTGTTCATCACCATTTCCCTGGTGACCGCGTTCACCCCCGGCCCAGCCGTGCTGCTGGCGATGTCCAACACGATGGCATGGGGTCTGCGCAAGACGCTGCTGGGCAGCTCCCTGGGCAGCGCGGTGGGGGTTTTTGTGGTGTCGGGCATTGCCATGGCCGGGCTGGGCACCTTGCTGCATACCTCGGCATGGCTGTTCGCCGGACTGAAGACCGCCGGGGCGCTGTACCTGATGTACCTGGGCTATCGCCAGTGGACCAACCCCGGCTCGGTGTTCAACAAAACCGCCCAGGTCGTGGAGCAAACCCACAAATCCCGCTTGGCGCTGGCCCGCCAGGGTCTGCTGGTGTCGCTGACCAACCCGAAGAGCATTCTGTTCTTCACTGCGCTGTTCCCGCAGTTCCTGCACCTGGACGCGCCCATGCTGCCGCAGTATCTGTCACTGACCAGCGCGTTCACCGCCTGCGCCTTGACCTCGCACGTGGTCTATTCGCTGCTGGCCACGCGCTTGCAGGGCTGGTTCTCCACCCCACGCCGGGCCCGGGTGTTCAACCGCGTCACCGGCGGTGCGTTTGGGCTGTTGGGGCTGGGGTTGTTGCGGTTGAAGAACCCGGCGTAAAAAAGCACTGCGCCACTAAAATCGCCACCATGCACACACACCTGGACCACGTGATCGACGAAGCACTCGCGCTGGTGCCCCAAGAGCGCTCGGCCCTGGTGCTGGCGCTGCTGGACAGCCTGGACGGTGACGATGAGGCCACGGTGGCCAACGCCTGGGCGGTCGAGATCGGCCTGCGCAAAGCGGCCCTGCGCTCGGGTACCGTGCAGGCCGTGCCCTGGGCCGAGGCGCGCGCGCGGTTGAGCGCTTTGTGAACACGGGCTACGCCCTAGCCATCGACCGCATCGCAGACAACCCGCTGGGCAAGGCGGCGGACGGCGACGGTAATCGGCGGCGTGTGCTGCAGCGGTATCCCTACTCGGTGGTGTACGAAGTCGCAAAACGCAGCATCACCATCCTGGCCGTCGCCCACCATCGGCGCAAGCCGGGGTATTGGCAACCTGCGAATTAGCCCATGCCCCCACACCCCCGCAACGCCACCGGCGACTCCTTTTTTGCCTGGGAGGGCGACGTGCTGATCGTCAACATCCTGGGCAAGCCCTCGGCCTGCTGCGACGCGATCGCCAAGCCCATGGGCACGCAGCTCAAGGTGAGCGTGACGGCCACGCCCAAGAACGGCAAGGCGACGGACCACATGGTGCGCTTCCTCGCGCCCTTGTTCGGCGTGGCAGTGGGCGATATCGAGGTGGTGTTTGGGCAGGAAAGCATCCACAAGCAACTGCGCATCAAAGCGCCGAAGAAGCTGCCGCCGGTGTTCACGTAACCCTGAGAGGACTTACGCAGCGCCCTCTGTGTCGCCCACCGGGCGCACAGAGGGGCTTGCGTAAGTCCGGCCTGACTTGGAACTTTGCAGTGCCGCCCCGGCTCCCACCCGGCATACTCTGGCCCCACCATGCTGCACCGCTTCCTCACTGCTCTGCTTTTAATAGCTGTCTACGCCCTTCCCATAAGCGCTAGTGCCCAAAAAAGCCTGAATTCTGTCGTCACCACGCCGCAGGTGCGCGCCGAGCTGCTGGCGCACGCGCCGCAAGGGGTGCAGCCCGGCCAGCCGGTGTGGGTAGGTTTGCAGATCGCGCACCAGCCGGCGTGGCACACCTACTGGAAGAACCCCGGCGATTCGGGCCTGGCCACCAGCCTGACCTGGACGCTGCCGCCCGGCGTGACGGCGGGCGACATCGCCTGGCCGGTGCCGCACCGCATCCGCATCGGCACCCTGGCCAACTACGGTTTTGAGGGCACACTGCTGCTGCCGGTGCCGCTGACGATTGCGCCCGACTTCAAACCATCGCTCTTGGCCAGCGAGCTGGAAGTGAAACTGCACGCCGTGTGGCTGGTGTGTCGCCAGGAATGCATTCCCGAAGAAGGCGACTTTGTGCTGAAGCTGCCGGTGAAAAGCTCCACCGGCATGCACGCCACTGCGTTCGATGCCGCCCTGGCCGCCCAGCCCACCGACCTGAAAGCGCGCAGCCAGGTGCAGGTCGAGGGGACCGAGCTGCACGTCACCGTGGCCGACCTGCCCGCCGCGCTGCGCGGCCAGACGCTGGAGCTGTTCCCCGAAACCCCGGAGATCACCACCCCTGCCGCCGCCATCACCCAGCGCTGGGACGGCCCGGTCTGGTCCGCCACCGCGCCGCTGACCGCCATGCGCAGCCAAAGCCCCACCGAGATGCCGCTGGTGCTGGCCACCGCCACCGGCCAGGGCTTCCGCACCGTGGCCGATGTGCAAGGCGAGTGGCCGCGCACCGTGGCCGCCCCGACGCTATCGCCCGCCCTGGAAGCCGCTTTGCGGGCCAACAGCGCGGCCTCGCAAATACCTGCCGCGCCCAGCCTGTCGTGGGCGGCCGCGCTGCTAGGCGCGCTACTGGGCGGGCTGATTTTGAACCTGATGCCCTGCGTGTTCCCGGTGCTGGCGATCAAGCTGATGGGCTTTGCGCAGCACGCGGGCGACAAAAAGGCCCACCGGGTCGATGGCCTGGCCTACACCGCCGGGGCCATGGTTTCATTCTTGGCGCTGGGCGGCTTGATGCTGGGCCTGCGGGCGGCGGGCGAGCAACTGGGCTGGGGCTTTCAGCTGCAGTCGCCTGCGGTGGTGGCCGGGCTGGCGGTGCTGTTTACCGTGGTGGGGCTGAACCTGGCGGGGCTGTTCGAGTTTGGCCAGTTTCTGCCCAGCCGCGTGGCTACGCTGCAGGCGCGCAACCCGGCGCTGAACGCGTTTTTATCCGGCGTGCTGGCGGTGGCGGTGGCCTCGCCCTGTACCGCGCCGTTCATGGGGGCTTCGCTGGGGCTGGCCGTGGGCCTGCCGGTGGCGCAGGCGCTGCCGATCTTTGCGGTGATGGGCTTCGGCATGGCCCTGCCCTACCTGCTGGCCAGCCTGAGCCCGGGCCTGGCCCGGCTGCTGCCGCGGCCCGGCGCGTGGATGGCCACCTTCCGCCAGCTCATGGCGTTCCCGATGTTTGCTACCGTGGCCTGGCTGGTGTGGGTACTGGGCCAGCAAAGCGGCATCGACGGCGCGGGCAGCCTGCTGCTGCTGCTGGTGGCGGTGGCCGCGGTGCTGTGGGCGCTGGGGCTGGCCGGGCGCGGGCGCTGGATAGCCGCTACGCTTTCGATAGCTGCTCTCGCTGGTGTTATAAGCGCTACAGGCCAAAATCTTATAAAAATTGTGCCCCTCTCCGGCGCGGTGGCCGCCACCGAGCGCTGGCAGCCCTGGGAGCCAGGCCGCGTGGAGCAGACCCTGGCCACCGGCCAGCCGGTGATGGTGGACTTCACCGCCGCCTGGTGCGTCACCTGCCAGTACAACAAGAAAACCACCCTGTCCCACCCCGCCGTACTGGCCGACCTGGAGGCCAAGAACGTGCAGTTGCTGCGGGCAGACTGGACCCGCCGCGACCCCGCAATCACCGCCGCCCTGGGCCAACTGGGCCGCAACGGCGTGCCGGTGTATGTGCTGTACAAGGCGGGCAGCGCGCCGCAGGTGCTGTCGGAGGTGCTGGACGTGGATGATTTACGGGCCGCCATCGCCAGGCTGTAGCCCGGCTACACCGCCAATGCCATCAACGCGGGGCGGCGCGCTTCCCACTGGGCCAGCCACTGGGGCAAGGCAGCGCCGGGCATGGGTCGGCCAATGAAGTAGCCCTGGGCCACATCGCAGTCGCGCCCGCGCATGAAGTCCCAATCGCTGCGGTCTTCCACCCCCTCTGCCACCGATTTGATGCCGAGCTGGTGGGCGATGGTCAGCGTGCCTTCCACGATGGCTGCCAGTGCCGGGTCGTGCTCAGCGCCGTTGACAAAGCTGCGGTCCAGCTTGAGTTCGTCAAACGGAATGTCGCGCAGTTGCGCCAGCGAAGAATGCCCGGTGCCGAAATCGTCAATCGACAGGCCAATGCGCTTCAGGCGCAACCGGGTCAGGGTGTCCAGCGAGGCGCGCGGGTCCTGCATGAGCCGACTTTCCGTGACCTCCAGCACCAGGCTGTTGGCGGCCAGGCCGGCATCAAACATCAACTGGGCCACCTGGTCGGGGAAGTCCAGCGCGCCCAGGTTGTCCATGGATACATTGACCGCCACCTGCAGCGCCAGCCCCTGGGCACGCCACAAGGCGGCCTGGCGCACGGCTTCGGCCAGCACCGCATGGGTGAGTTGGTCGATGAGCTGGTGCGCCTCGGCCAGGGGAATGAACTGGTCGGGGTAGACCAGCCCCCACTGCGGATGCTGCCAACGCACCAAGGCTTCTACCCCGACCACGGCACCGGTAGCCATATCGACCTTGGGCTGGTAGTGGTTGACAAGCTCGCCACAGGCAATGGCCCGCTCCAGGGATTCGGGGCTATGCAGCGGCGAAACCGCACGGGTGGGGCTGGTGCCCTGCTGGTTGGCGCTGCTGCGCAGCACACTGCCTGCCAGCAGCTGCTGCAACTGGTCGGCCGGTATGGGCTTGGAGATGGCCCCCAGGATGTGGATCTGGTGGGCCTGCGCCAGCTTGAGCACGGTGTGCAGGATGCGCGTGCCCTCCCCGCTGACCAGCACCAGGCTGCCACGGTAGCCCAGGCGTGCCAGGTTGCGCACAAACTCCACGCCGTCGATGTCGGGCATCTGCAGGTCGCAAAACACCAGTGCAATGCCGTGGTCGGGCAATTCCATCTGTCGCAGCGCATCGCGCGCGTGCTCGTACAGCGTGACATCATGGCAGCCGGCCAGCGCCAGTTGCCGGGCCAATAGCTTCAACGCAAACGCGTCGTCGTCGATCACCAGGGTTTTCATAGCCGCTCTTTTCATGGTGGTAAGGGTCAATTAAAAGACGTGGTCTTGCACCGCTTGCAAGGCCACTGCGAACTCGGCCATGCTCTGCGCAATGGCTTCACGCGTGCCGCTGCGGCAGGCGTTTTCGAGCTCGGCACACACATCGCCCAGCGCCGCCGCGCCGACCGAGCGGGAAGACGACTTCAACCGGTGCGCAATGGCGGCCATTTGCCGGGTGTCGTCCACCGCATGGGCGGCGCGCAGCTCTTTGGACAGCCGGTTGGCCGAGGCCCGGTACTCGTCCAACAGCTCGCGCACCACCTCGGGGTCGTCGCCCACCAGGTCTTGCAGGGTGCGCACGTCTACCGCCAGGCCGGGCTGCACCGCGTCTGGCCGGGGGGCGGCCCGGTCGGTGGGCATTTCGGCCTGCGGGGAGGGCAACCATTTCTTCAGCGCCGCCTGCAGCAGGTGCAGGCGTAACGGCTTGGTGAGGTACTCGTCCATGCCCGCGGCAAAGGCGCGCTGGGATTCGCCGTTCAGGGCGTTGGCGGTCAGGGCCAGTATGGGCATGCGTGTAACGGCGGGGTTGCCCAGGGCCCAGTCCCGCTGGGCTTCTTCCTGGCGGATGGCGCTGGCCAGGCTGTAGCCGTCCATGCCGGGCATGTGCAGGTCGGTGAGCAGCAGGGCATACGAGCCCGCCAGCCACAGCCGCAGGGCTTCGGCGCCGTCGGGGGCCAGTTCGCCCGCAAAACCCAACAGTTCAATCTGGCGCAAGATGACTTTCTGGTTCACCTCGTCGTCTTCGGCGATCAGGATCAGGCGGCCCTGGGCACGGGCTTCGGCAATGGTCGGCGGCTCGGCCAGTTCCGCCAGGTCTTCCTGGCCGTTGTCGCGGTACACCTCGGGCGACTGCCGGCCCGCCGCCACCGCCACGGCCCGCACCAGGGCGGCGCGGCGCAGGCAGTTGCCGTCCAGGCCGACGATGTCGGCATCGGCCACCCGCGCGCCACGGCGCATGCCGCGCGTGATCAGCAGGTGGCGCACATCGGTGGCTGCCGCAAACACCCGGCGCAGGGCATCCAGGTCGATTTTTTGCGGCCCCAGCACCTGCACCACCACCGGGCGGACCAGGGTGCGCGCGCTGTGGGCCGCTGCCGCCAGACCGGCCACGCGGTGCACCGTGGCCCCGGCCTGTTCCAGATAGACCCGCAGGTCGTCCACCATGCCGTCGGTGCCCACCAGCACGCAGTCCACCCGGTGCAGGTCGGCCTGCAGGGGCGGAATGGCCGATTCCACTGCTTGCAAGGGCAAGGTCACGGTGAACGTGGAGCCTGCACCCAGGCGGCTTTGCACCGCGATGCGGCCCCCCATCAGCGTGACCAGGCGCTTGCACACGGTCAAGCCCAGGCCGGTGCCACCAAAGCGCCGGGTGGTGGAGGCCTCGCCCTGGGTGAAGGGCTCGAACAGCGCATCCAGCGTGGCATCCGACATGCCAATGCCGTTGTCGCTGAAGCGCAGCACCAGGGCACCGTCCTCAGAGGTCACGCGGATGCCAATGCGGCCATGCAGCGCCGGTTGCCCCAGGCTGAACTTGATGGCATTGCCCAGCAGGTTGACCAGGATCTGGCGCAGCCGGGTCGGGTCGCCCCACATCTTGGACGGCAGCGAGGGTGCGATGAACAGGCCCAGATCCACGTACTTGTCGAGTGCCATGGGCAGCAGCGAGTCACAGACGTTCTCGACCAGGTCCGTCAGGGGTATCTCCACCCGCTCCAGCTCCAGCCTGCCGGCTTCGATCTTGGAGAAATCCAGAATCACGTCGATGATGCCCAAGAGCGAAAACGCCGAGGCCCGGATAGTGCTGGCCGCGTCGGCCTGGTCTTCGGCCAGGCCGCTGTGGCACAGCACCTCGACCATGCCGATAACCCCGTTCATCGGGGTGCGTATCTCGTGGCTCATGGTGGCCAAAAATGCGCTTTTGGCACGGTTGGCGGTCTCGGCGGCTTCGCGTGCCAGCACCAGCTCGGTGGTGCGCTCGGCCACCCGCTGCTCCAGCTGGGCGTTCATGGCCAAAATTTCGGCTTCGGCGCGTTTGCGTTCGCTGATGTCCACGCTGAACAGCGACACCCCATCGGGTGCGGGCAAGGCGCTGACCTGGAACCAGGACTGCGTGCCATCCGGGTAGGTGTAGACATGCTCGCCGTGCTGGGCCAGCCGGGTCTGCATGCAGCGCTGGACGATGGCGTAGATCAGCGTGGCCTCAATGCCCGGCTCCACCTCGGTCACGGTGCGCCCCACCAGGTCCTCGCCCACATGGCGGCTCTGGCGCAGCGCCGCCGCATTCACGTACCGGTAGCGCCAGTCAAAGTCGATGATCTGGCAGCCCTCCAGCATGTCGTCCAGCGTGTGCCGGTGCATGGCCGAGCTTTGCCGCAGCGCCGTAGCCATGCGCTCGCGCTCGGTGATGTCGCGCAGGGCGGCCACTACCACCAGGTCGCCGTCCAGCTCCAGCGGGCTCAGGCTGATGTCCACGGGGAACACCGTGCCATCTTTGCGCAGGCCGCGCAGGTCGGGCCGCTCCACGCCCATCACCTGCGGCACCGCCGCCTCCAGGTAGCTTTGCCACAGGGCCATGTGCTCCACACGGGCATTGGCGGGCATCAGCATCTCCACCGGCTGGCCCAGCAACTCGCCACGGCTCCAGCCAAACAGGGTCTCGGCCTGGCGGTTGATCTGCACGATGCGGCCCTCACGGGTGGTCATCACCAGGGCATCGGGCGCGAGTTCAAACAGATCGACAAACCGGCGCTGGTTGGCATCGAGTGCGGCGGTGCGCTCGGCCACGCGGCGCTCCAGGTCGGCGTTGAGACTGCGCACCCGGTCGTCCGCACCGGCGCGGGCCAGCATCTCCCGGCCAATTGCGTGCGACAGCAACATGAAAATGCCCACCGTGCCCGCCAGCGTGGAATACAGCAGCAACAGGGCCCGCTGGCGGTCCACTTCGGCGCGGGATTTGCCCTCGGACAGCAAGGCGGCCTGTTGCAGGTCGGCCTCGCGCACCAGCGCCTGTAGCGCGTGCATCGTGTGGGTGACTTCGCCGTTGGCCACCGCAGCCGCAATCGCGTTGGGCCCCTTGCCACTAATGGTGTCAAAAATTTGCTCCAGCTCGACGAGACGGCGCTCTTCCAGGGCCGTCAGCCGGTTCAGCATGCTTTGCAGCGCAGGGTCATGGGTGACCAACGCACGGTAGCCGCCCGCGTCGTTGCGCAGCGCCTGGGTGAGCCGCAAGAAATTGGTGCGCCGCATCAGGGAGTCGGTCAGCAAGGAAACGACGGCATCGGACTCGGCATCGGCCACCATGGCATAGCGCTGGGCCAGACGCGCCCGCACGTCCTGGATATGCAAAACCCGCTGCGCCGATGCCACCGCCTCGGTACTGGCGCGGTAGGTAACCCCCGCGCCCATGGCGAGCAGCAAAAACACGCCGCACAGGCCGCTGACCACTTTGAGTTGGAGGGTGGCACGGGTCATGAGCGAGGGCTCGGACAGCACATGCCGGTTGCGGCTGGCCAGCAGCGTGCCCAGGCCCAGCAGGCCATAGGCCAGCGCGGCATGCCCGGCAATGGCGGGAAGCACATTGCGGTCGATCGCGCGGGTGGCATCCAACACAAATGCCAGCAAACCCAGTGCCGCCACCCCCAGGTTCACCGCGGCCAGCAACCACACCAAGGGCCGCAAGCGCGCGCTGGGCAGCACCACCAAGGCCAGCCCGATGGCTCCCAGCGCCAATGCACTGTAGATCGACATGCGGCCCGGCGGCGCGCCTACGGGGCCCCCGGTATCCCGAAACAAAAGTTCGTCAATGCCCCATTGCCACCCGAACAGGTGCTGCCCTGCGGTGGCAAACCCCAAGGCCGCCACCAGCAAGCCCAGCCCCATGGCGACCCGGTAAGGCACCGATGCGGCCCGCCCTGCCGCAATAATGACCCCGGCCCCCGCCAGCACAATGCCCAGCGCGGTATTGGCCTGCATTTCAACCGGGCTGGGCCAGACGCTTTTGAGCCACGGCAGGTTGGCCATCCAGCCGACCAGGGTGGCCAGGCCCAGCAACATGCTGGTGCCGCCCGCAACCCGGGCAATGGTAGAACGCAGAGCTATCACGGGCATAGGCATAGACGTCGCATGCGAACCCGTATGGGATGCTTATAGTTACATTTGGCAACACCGGCGGCTTTTCTTCTGTGCGGTGGCGCACATACCGGAATTAAGTGCCTTTTAGGCCATTTGCGCTTATTCAATCAGCGTAAAAAGCTATAAATTACGCAGCATTGGCAACTGTGGGCCAAGCCCTGCGCGTCCACCGGGTGGTAGGCGGCAGGGCGGTTGTGGCTGCTTACTTGACGAGGCCGAACGGGTCTTTCACGGGCCGCTTGGCTGGGTCGGCGTTGTTCCAGAACTGCTGCACGATCCAGCCGTATTCTGGCAAGCCGTTGATGAAGGGCGGCAGCATGTCATTGCCGGACGGCAGCTTCCAGTCGGCCTGCAACTCCGCACCCAGCGCGTACACGGTGTTGAGCTGCGCACCGGCGGCGCTCATGCGCTGCATCGCGGCCTCGGCTTCGTACTTGCTCCAGGCGCCCGATGCATCGACCACCGGGTGCACCACATAGCCGTCGTTGACCATCGCCAGCGTTGGCAGGGTCACGCAGGTGCCCAGCGTCACGCCCGAGATGATGATGTGCTTGCGGCCCGTCTTGGCCACCAGCTCTTCGAGCGCCTTGCGAAAGCTCGGGTCTTCGTAGGCATTGATGATGCCGGTGCGGCGGTAGATCGGCTGGTCCTTGAAGGTGTCCTTCAGCTCGGGCAGCAGGTCACCGTTTTGCCACTGCGCGTTCGACGACGACAGCAGCACCGGGATCTTCAGCGCCTTGGCCATTTGCGCCAGTGCCACCACGTTGGCCTTGTAGCCGGAAGCTTGGGCGAAGTCGCGTACGCTGGCCATCAAGCCGACCTGGTGGTCGATGAACAGCATGATGCTGTTGTCGGGCGTGGGCTTTTCATAGGCGGCGCGGCCAGCTTTACGGGCATCTGCCGGGCTGGTCTTCGTGGCCAGCACCTTGTCGGTGATCGGGCTCACGATGTCGGCTGCGCGCTCTTGCGCGAGGGCCAGGGTGGCAGCACCCGCGAGGGCGAGGGCGGCGGTGATACGGGTCAGTTGGTGCATGGTGATTTCTCGTTGTGGGTCAATGGTTTTTAGGCGCGGCGAATCCAGGTCGGCGCGATTTGCGTGCCCTGGCCAGCGCCGTAGGCGAAGTAAATGTTCAGGCCGGCCACCGGCTCCAGGTAACGCGCGTTCTTCAGGCCACCAGCGTCCAAGGCGGTGAAGCCGATGCTCTCGACCAGGGCGCGTACGGTCTGCTTGGCGCGCTCGTCGTCGCCGGCATAGAACACAGGCACGGTCTGGCCGTCGGCAAAGGCCGGGCCTTCGGCCAGCACCTGGGCCAGCACGGTGTTGAAGGCCTTGACCACCAGCGCGCCGGGCACGGCCTTGGCGATCTCTTCGGCGGCTGAGGTATCGAAGCCCAGCGTCAGGCCCATGTAGTCGGCCGTCAGCGGGTTGGTGATGTCGACCACGATGCGGCCTTCGAGCGAGCCCAGTGCTTGCAGCGCCGGGACGGCATCGGCGTAGCCGGTGGCCAGGATGACGACTTGCGCGTCGCCGAGAGCCTCGGCGGGTGCGGCAGCCGAAGCGCCGGTGTGGGCGCTGGCCACGGCCTGTGCCTTTGCCAGATCGCGTGCCGTCACGGTGACCTTGTGGCCAGCGGCGCTAAGTTGTTTGACGAAACCTGCGCCCATGTTTCCGGCGCCGACGATAGTGATGTTCATGATGCTTTCCTTTGGTGGTGTGAGATGGCTTGTTGCCCATTCGCCGACAGGTTTGCTGGCGTGGGATGAACTGTATTAGGGTTGATCGAAGAGATAAACCATAGGCAGAGAGTTAAATAGTTCCGATAATCAAGACTATGGATGTATTACAAGCAATGAAGACCTTTACGGCCGTGGTCGAGGCTGGCAGTTTCGTGGGGGCGATGGACACCACGGGGCTGTCCAAGCCCGCCGTGTCGCGCCAGGTCAGCGATCTGGAAGCACACCTGGGCACGCGGCTGTTGCAGCGCACCACGCGCCGCCTGTCGCTGACCAGTGAGGGCCAGGCCTACTACCAGCGCTGCAAGGAGGTGCTGCAAGCCGTGCAGGAGGCCGAGGCCGAGGTGGCGTCCAGCACCGTGCAGGCGCAGGGCCGCCTGCGCATCGGCGCGCCGCAAACCTTCGGCGCGCTGCACCTGGCCGCGCTGTGGGGCCGCTTTGCCGCGCAGAACCCGCAGGTCAGCCTGGATATCGTCTTGTCGGACCGCGTGATGGACCTGGTGGAGGAGGGCTACGACCTGGTGATCCGCATCGCGCGGTTGCCCGATTCGAGCCTGGTCAGCCGCAAGCTGGCCCGCACGCGCATGGTGCTGTGCGCATCGCCCGCCTACCTGGCGCAGCGCGGCACGCCCACGCACCCGCACGCGCTGGCGCAGCACGACGTGGTGTCGTACACCTACTGGTCATCGGGCGATGTGTGGAGCTTTCAGGGCGGGAACGGTGAGAAGGGCGAGGTGTCAGTGCGCACGCATTCGCGCATCCACGCCAACAATGGCGACACCTGCCGCGCCGCCGCGCTGGCCGACCAGGGCATCGTGCTGCAGCCTGACTTTCTGGTCCACACCGATTTGCGCAGTGGCGCGCTGGTCGAGCTGATGCCGCAGTTCAAGGCCGTGGAGCTGGGCATCTTCGCGGTGTACGCCACCCGCAAGCAGTTGCCGCTGAAGGTGCGGCGGCTGGTGGATTTTTTGGTGGAGGCGTTGCAGGTGCCACCCTGGGCCGCCTGACCCCGCATGGGCCGACGGTGCTGCGACCGCGATGCTGCATAGGCCAGGCGGAGCGGATCCGATCCTGGTGCGGGAGGTGTGTCGCGTTGGAAATTGGCCCCAGGTCAGCGCGCCAGGAAAGACTGCAGGTCTTATGTGAACTTCAGCGGGTTCTTGAACATCAGGAAGTGGTCGCCTTGCTCTTCGGTGGTGTAGGGATAGAGCGTTGCGCCTGGCACCACCGACTGCGCCCACCGCTGGCTGGGCAGGTTGTTGCTTTGCTCGCCGGAGAAGATGGCCGTGGGAATGTCGATCTTGCGACGTACTACATCGCGCCAGTCGTTGACCGTGTGGTTGAACAGAACCCGGGCCAGTGCTGCCGGGTCGTTCTGGATGAAAGCCGCGGCGAAGGCCTCCGAGTTGCGGTAGTAGGGTGAATCGGTGAGTTGCGCGCGCTGGAACACCTTCAGGTCGGTCTCGAGAGCATTCACCGGGCCGCCCGTGGTGAAGGCGGCCACCATGCGCTCGGGCGAGGTGGTGGTGCCGCCAGCGTCCAGCCGTTCTTGCTCCGACCAGTCCGAGTGCGCGTAAATGCTGATGGGCTCATCGACAAAGACCACCTTGCGCATCGCCGAGGTGCCAAACAGGTCGATGTAGCTCCGCAGGATGGCGGCCCCCATCGAATGCCCAACGTAGGCAGAGGACGGTGTGCCAAGGTGCTCACCAAATTGGCGCAGGTCCATCGCATGGCGTGCGATCCGGTTGCCGTAATCGACCTTTTGCGACAGCCCCTGGTTGCGCGGGTCTAGCACATAGACATGGTAGTGCTGCGCCAGCAGGTACAGGACGTTGATGTACTGCGATCTGCTGCAAGACGATGTCGACATCGCCATCCGTTTTGGCGCACTGAAGGACACAGGCCATTTGGTGGCCAGGCATTTGGCGACCCAGGACCGGGTCATCTGCGCGCCATGGGCGAGCCGACCACCCTGGCCGACCTTCGCCAGCACCGTTGCATCGTCGGTTCCCTGAAAGGGCCGCCACTGGTGTGGGTGGTGCAGGAGGCGGGTGTCGAGAAGCGCCTCACGCCGCCGCCGACGCACCAGATGACCGACGGTGAGGCCATGGTCGATGCCGCCGTGAGCGGGCTCGGGCTGGGGCAGTCTGCCCTGTCCCTGGTGCGCCAGCATCTGGAGAGCGGCCGATTGCAAGCGGTGCTTGCCGCGCACTCCAGCATGGGCGTCGAAATCCACGCGGTGTGGCCCAAGCGGGCGCAACTCAGACCTCGGGTGCGCTACGTGGTGGATGCACTGGTGGCGTATGCAGCCAAGGGCCGGTTCAACTAGGCGGTCAGTGGATCGGGTTGGATTTTTCGGGTAGCCTTTTAGGCCATTTGCGCTTATTCAATCAGCGCGAAAAGCTATAAATAATATAGCAATCAACTGCGAGAGACAGCGCCGGTGGACGGGCTGCGCGCTTATCCACAACATGGTGGAAGCCCGTGGACCGCCCGCATTGCCGGGTGCAGCCCGCCATGCCACCATGCCGGGTATTGCGGCAAGCCCTTTGTGGGGCCAGGAGGCCAGCGCATGGACAAGGTCGGCAGTCGCGCCAGTTCGAAACCGCCATCGGACCCCACTCCTGCGCTGTTGGCTTGGGGTTGGCTGGCGGCGGCGGGGCTGTTGCTGGCGGTGGCCACGGTGTTGACGTGGTGGCAGGCACCGCTGCCGGTGCCCGATAGCTATTGGGCGCAAACCGCTTCACCGTGGGTCAGGTTCTGGAAGCCTTTGGAGTGGAATACCCACCGGCGGCAGGACGCGGTGGCCAACGCGCCAACGCCTGGGGATATCGATGCCGAAGGGGCTTTGGCGGGGCTGGACAACACCTTGTCCTCGGTGGCAATGGCCGACGACGGGCTGCGGGGCTGGGCCGTAGGGGGACGCAACACCATCCTGTCCACCACCGATGGCGGCCACGATTGGCTGCCGAAACCGGTCAGGGGTGTCGGTTATCCCCATTCGATCCACTTCTCCCCGGACGGCATGCACGGCTGGCTGGTGGGCGAAGATGCCAAGGTCCACACCACCCGCGACGGGGGTTCCACATGGCAGGCGCGGGCTACCGGTTCGGCGATCCCGTTGTCTGCGGCCAGCGTCACGCCCAATGGGCAAAGCGGCTGGGCGGTCGGTGCATCCAACGATTTCCCGGCCACCCAAGGCATGGTCATGGTCACCCGCAACGGGGGCGAAAATTGGACACCACACCCCAGCACCGCAGGCCTCAGCGCCGCGTGCATCTCGCCCAGCGGCCAATTCGGCTGGCTGGTCGGCACCCAGGGAACCATTCTGTTTACCAAGGACTACGGTGCCAACTGGACTGCGCAGCAGAGCAACACCCCGGAACTGCTGAACGCCGTGGCCATCCACCCGGCCGGCACACGCGGCTGGGCGGTGGGTTCCGGCGGAGCCATCGTGGCCACCACCGACCGCGGCACCACCTGGCAGCCACAAACCAGCACCACGACCAGTCCGCTGACTTCGGTGGTGTTCAACCCGGATGGCCAACGGGGCTGGGCGGTAGGGCACGGGGGGACGATTCTGTCCACCCGCAATGGCGGCAGCACGTGGCAGGCGCAGTCCAGCCCCACAAAGAACGATTTCAACGCCGTCACCTTCAACCCCGACGGCCTGCGCGGCTGGGTGGTGGGCTTTAACGGCAGCATCCTGGCCACCCAGGACGGTGGCACCACCTGGGCGTATGCCGAACGCTACCGCCGCGCACCCGCCCCCTGGTACTGGCTGGCCGTAGCCCTGTCTGCCGCACTGGCCTGGCGCGCCTGGAGCCAACGGCCCACGGGCCAGGCCCATGCGTCGGTTGCCGGGGTGGCCGCATCCGATGCCGAAGTGCGCCAGGCGGCAGACGACCGCTTGGAATTTGGCGGGCTGGCGCGGGGTATCTCCCGCTTTTTGCGCAACCCCGCCACCCGGCCCCCGCTCACGCTGGCCATCAACGGGCGCTGGGGCAGTGGCAAGAGCTCGCTGATGCAACTGGTCTGCGCCGACCTGCGCGGCCATGGCCACCGGCCCATTTGGTTCAACGCCTGGCACCACCAGAAGGAAGAGCATTTGTTTGCCGCGCTGCTGGGTGCCGTGCATGCGCAGGCGGTGCCACCCTGGTGCAGCCGGTACGGCCCGCTGTTTCGCCTGCGTTTGCTGTGGTTGCGCTCCCGGCGGCATTTTGGCGTGCTGTGCGCGATGGTGGCGCTGGTGAGCTTTCTGCTGGCGCTGAGCTGGAGCGCGTTCCAAAGCGGCGGCTTCCAGACCGCTACGGCCATGGTGGCGGCCATGCAGCAGCGGGTAGCCCCCCAGCTTGCCGCCTGGGCCGGGCTGGTGGCGGCCTTGACCAGCCTGGCGGCCATTTTCAAGGGAGCCGAGGCGTTCAAGGTGAACCCGGCACTGCTGCTGACCAAGGTGCGTGACGGCATGGGCCTGAAAGCGGCAGCGGCGCAAAACGACTTTCGGGCCCAATTTGCCCGGCAGTTTGGTGAGCTGGTGCAGGCCTTGCCGTACCGGCTGATGATCGTGGTGGACGACCTGGACCGCTGCCGCCCGGCGGTGGTGCTGGATGTGATGGAGGCGGTGAACTACCTGACCTCTGCGGGCGACTGCTTTGTGATGTTTGGCATGGACCGCGAGCGCGTGCAAGCCGCCCTGGGCCTGGCCTTCAAAGAGATTGCCGCCGAGATGGAGAGCATGGACTCCGGCACGCCTGTGGCCACGGGTACGGATGCAGGGCTGGCCAAGCGCCGCGAGTACGCCAGAGACTATTTGCAAAAGCTGGTGAACATCGAGATCACCGTGCCCACCGCCCACAGCGAGACTGCCCACCAACTGCTGCAAGCGCCCGAACCATTGCCACGCCACCGCATGCAGCACAGTGCCCAGGCGCTGTGGCAGCTTTGGCCGCTGGCCCTGTGCGCCTTGGCCGTGGCAGCGGGCGTGTGGCTGGCGGGCAGCATCCCGCAACCCGACCTGGAGGTACCGGCACCGGCAAGCACCGCATCGGCACCTCCATCCCCCAGCCCGTCTGCGAGCGAATCGGTCGCGGTGCCCCCCGTACAAGCACCCATCCAAGCCCCCCTCCAAAGCCAGGCCAGCACCCCGGTAGGCGACCGCATAGAGGGCGGCGAGGTCCTGGCTTGGCTATCACTGGCCTTGCTGCCCCTCTTGGCCGTGGGTGCCGTGGTGGTGGTGCAGCTGCTGGGCACGCATCTGCACGAAGCCATGGACTCTGCCGAATTCAAGAAAGCGCTGGAAATTTGGGCCCCCGTGGTCGCCCAAAAACACGAGACACCCCGCGCCATCAAACGCTTCGGCAACCGCCTGCGTTACCTGGCCATGCTGCAACAGGGCGAGGCCCAGGACACCACCTGGCAGGACGTGTTGAAGGCCGCATGGAAGCGCAGGGTCTATCCGGGCACCACCACCGTGCCACCGCCCCCCTCGGATGCGCTGGCAGAACACCAACTGATCGCCATCGGTGCCCTGTACGAAGTGCATGGCCGGGCGTGGGAGCGCTTTTTGAACGGCGAATCCCAAGCCGACGACCTGGCCGCCCAGGCATTCGGCAACGCCGTAGAGCAACACCAAAACCAGTTCGACACAGCCTGGCCGCCCAGCGAGGAGGAACTGGCGGTTTTCAAGCGCCTGGTCTCCGGTGTGCGGCTGGCTGGTGACCCGCAGACGCTGACACCCTTCGCGCGCGACTTCGAAGCCGAAAGCGATGTCGACAGCATGCGCAGCAACGCGGCCCCGCGCAAAGCCTTCAAAACAAGCCCGGCAGAACCCGCTTGAGCCCCACGGCATCCCCACTGACAGCCAGGTTCATCGAAGGCTGCTATCTTGGGAAAAATCCCTCTAGGAGCCCCCATGATCGACACCCCCCACGCGTTTGCCGCCACCCTGCAAACCTTTACCACGGCCAGCGGCAGCACCGGCCAGTACTGGTCCCTACCCCAATTGGCGCAGCAGTACCCCAGCATCGCCCGCCTGCCGGTGTCCATCCGTATCGTGCTGGAGTCGGTGCTGCGCAATTGCGACGGCAAGAAGGTCGCGCCCCAGCATGTGGAGCAACTGGCGCACTGGCTGCCGAACGCCGCGCGCACCGAGGAAATCCCCTTCGTCGTGACCCGCGTGGTGTTACAGGACTTCACCGGCATTCCGCTGCTGGCCGATCTGGCAGCCATGCGCACGGTGGCGGCTTCCCTGGGCAAGAGCCCCAAGACCATCGAACCGCTGGTGCCGGTAGACCTGGTGGTGGACCATTCGGTGATGGTCGATTACTACGGCACACCGCAGGCGCTGGACCTGAACATGCAACTCGAATTCCAACGCAACCACGAGCGCTACCAGTTCATGCAGTGGGGCATGCAGGCGTTTGACACTTTCCGCGTGGTGCCGCCGGGCTTTGGCATCGTGCACCAGGTCAACCTGGAATACTTTGCGCGCGGCGTGTACAAGAGCCCGCAAGATACCGCGCCGGTGCCGGTGTACTACCCCGACTCGCTGGTCGGCACCGACAGCCACACCACCATGGTCAACGGCATCGGCGTGGTCGGCTGGGGCGTGGGTGGCATCGAGGCCGAGGCGGCCATGCTGGGCCAGCCGGTCTACATGCTGACCCCGGACGTGGTGGGCTTCGAGCTGTCGGGCACGCTGCGCGAAGGGGTGACCGCCACCGACCTGGTGCTGTTTGTGACCAATATCCTGCGCGCCGAGAAGGTGGTGGGCAAGTTTGTGGAGTTCTTTGGCCCGGGCGCGGCCTCCATCCCCGTGCCCGACCGCGCCACCATCGGCAACATGGCCCCCGAGTACGGCGCGACCATGGGCTTCTTCCCGGTGGACGACAAGACCATTGCCTACTTTCGCAACACCGGCCGCACCGCCGAGGAGATCGAGCGCTTCGAGGCCTATTACAAGGCCCAGGGCCTGTTTGGTATGCCCAACCCCGGCGACATCGACTACACCCAGACCGTGCGGCTGGACCTGGGCACGGTGGTGCCCAGCGTGGCCGGCCCCAAGCGCCCGCAGGACCGCATCGCCCTGGACCAGCTGGCGAGTACCTTCGCCACGCTGTACAGCCAGCCCAACGCGGCCAATGGCTTCAACCGCCCGGCCGACACGCTGGCGCTGCGCCACCCGCTGCCGTCCAACGACACCACCATCGGCAACGGCGACGTGCTGATCGCCGCCATCACCTCCTGCACCAACACCTCCAACCCCAGCGTGATGCTGGCGGCGGGCCTGCTGGCCAAGAAAGCGGTGGAGGCGGGCCTGACGGTGCTGCCGCACATCAAGACCTCGCTGGCCCCCGGCTCGCGCATCGTCACCGAATACTTGGAGAAGGCCGGGCTGCTGCCCTACCTGGAACAGCTGGGCTTTTACCTGGCGGGATACGGCTGCACCACCTGCATCGGCAATGCGGGGGATTTGTCGCCCGAGATCAACGCCGCCATTGGTGCCAACCAGCTGGTCTGCGCGGCGGTGCTGTCGGGCAACCGCAATTTCGAGGCGCGCATCCACCCGAACCTGAAGGCCAACTTTTTGGCCTCGCCGCCGCTGGTGGTGGCCTACGCGATTGCGGGCAATGTAATGACCGACCTGGCCACCCAGCCGGTGGGGCTGGGCACGGGCGGCAAACCCGTGTTTCTGGCCGACATCTGGCCCCGCATGGACGAGATCGACGCGCTGCTGCGCTTTGCCACCGACGCGCAGGCCTACCGCGCCAACTACGACAAGATCAAGTCCGACCCCGGCGCGCTGTGGCGCAGCATCCAGGGCACCACCGGGCAGGTCTACGACTGGCCGCAATCCACCTACATCGCCGAACCGCCGTTTTTTGGCGACTTCCGCCTGGTTCCTCCGCTATCGGTCGCGGGCTTTACCGGCGCACGCACCATGGCGCTGTTTGGCGACTCCATCACCACCGACCACATCTCGCCTGCGGGCTCCATCGCCGAAAAGTCCCCCGCCGGGCAGTGGCTGCTGGCCCACGGCGTGCCCCGCGCCGACTTCAACAGCTACGGTTCGCGCCGCGGCAACCACGACGTGATGGTGCGTGGCACCTTTGCCAACGTGCGCATCAAGAACCTGATGCTGCCGCCCGATGCCAGCGGCTCGCAGGAAGAAGGCGGCCTCACGCTGTACCACCCCGCCCAGGGCGCAGCAGAGAAGATGTCGATTTTTGAAGCCGCGCAAAAGTACCTGGCAGCTGGCGTGCCCACGGTGGTGTTTGGCGGCGAGGAATACGGCACCGGCTCATCCCGCGACTGGGCAGCCAAGGGTACGCAGCTGCTGGGCATCAAGGCCGTGGTGGCGCGCAGCTTTGAGCGCATCCACCGAGCCAATTTGGTGGGCATGGGCGTGCTGCCGCTGCAGTTTTTAGGCACCGATAGCTGGCAAAGCCTGGGCCTGCGCGGCGATGAAACCATCGATGTAGTGGTACCCACCGCGCTACAGCCGCAGATGGACGTGGCCCTGGTCATCCACCGCGCCGACGGCACCCGGCAAGAGGTCACGGTGCGCCTGCGCATCGACACCCCCATCGAGGTGGACTACTACCAGCACGGCGGTATCTTGCCGTTTGTGCTGCGGCAGCTGCTGGCGGCTTAAAACCTCACAGGTACAGCACCAGCACCTCGACCACCAGGCCATCCCGCAGGAACGGCACGACCAGCAGACCGGTTGCGCCCAGCCCGCTGGCGGCGGCAGATGGGGGGCCGGGCTCACTGATCGGCTGGTCGTTGATGGCGGGGGCACCGCCTAGCCAGGCTTTGGCGATGGCACCGCCTGCTGCATCGGAGGGAACCGGCAGGGTGGCCGGGACCGACGAGTAGCCGCCGTTGAGCTCGCTGAAGGCAAAGACCCGTTGCAGGCGGCTGCCGGTGCCGTCCAGCGCCCAGCACTCCACGCGTTGGGCCAGGGGCAAGGTTTGGCTCGCCAGGAAGGCCAGCACATAGTCCACGCCGTGGTGCTGCCCGCACGACAGCGCCAGGCCCCGCACCAGGCCCTGGTCGGCGGCCAGCGCGGCACGCACAAAGCCGTCCTGCGCGGCACCCAGATCATCGATGAATTGGGCCGTACCGCTGTGGTGCGCGGCACCTGGCAGCCCCGCGCCGGGGGCCAGGGTCACGCCCCGGGTAAAGGCCTCAAAAGCCTGTGCGTCTGGCCCGAAGGCACCGTCCACCAGGGTCAGAGTGGCATCCAGGCCGGGCTGCGCCTGCCACAGCTCCAGCGTGCCCGACCGGGTCGGCGATGTGCCGCAGAAAAACACCAGCACCGACTGGATGGCACCACCCGCGAAGAACGGTACCGCCACCGCACTCGTCCAGCCCAGCGAGGTGGCGGCGGCGCTGCGGCGAAAGAAGTTGCCTTGCAACTGGCTGAGCAGGATGGGCCGCCCTTCCTCCCACGCACGGCCCGGCAGGCCCTCACCACGGCCAAAGCACATGGAGCGCGTCAAAGTGGCAAAGCCCCAAGCTGGTGCCCCGAAGATCCCGGATTGGAATTCCAGCAAATAGCCATCGGCGCTAGGAGCCCACAACTCGACCGCCTGGATGAACGTGGATGCAGTAGACATGGCTGGTTCCCCCTAAACAACAGAAGTACCAGGGGCGACGCAAGTAGCAGGCCATCTCGGTGGAAAAGCCAAAGACCGCCGAGCCGCACAACATTGGACTGATTTAGGGTATCTTGGGTTCTCTATACCGCCTTAGGAACTCCATGCGCACCCTGCACGCCCTCATGCCCCTGGCTTTGTCCGTCCTGCTCGCCGCCTGCGCCACGCCCACTGGCGGCCCGTCTGCCATGGCGAAATTGACCGCCACCACCGGCAACACGGTCACCGGCAGCATCCAGTTCACCCAGCTCCCTGGCAAAGTGCTGGTGCGCGGCGAAGTGCACGGCCTGCTGCCCAACACCGTGCACGGCTTCCACATCCATGAAAAGGGCGACTGCTCCAGCGGCGACGGCCTGTCTGCCGGTGGCCACTTCAATCCCACCGCCCATGCCCACGGGGCCGCCAGCGGCCCCATGCACCACGCGGGTGACCTGCCCAGCCTGCAGGCCGATGCCAGCGGCAGCGCCAAGATCCGCTATGAAACCGCCGACCTGGCGGTGGGCAGTGGAGCGAACGACGTGGTGGGCCGCGGCCTGATCGTGCACAAGGACCCCGACGACTTCACCACCCAGCCCACCGGCAACTCGGGCGCGCGGCTGGCCTGTGCGGTGATCACCAAGAATTAATCCCGCGCCGAAGCCTGTTTCACCCCCGCGCAACAGCAGGTGATTGCCCGCCACGCCCACACCGAGCCGCTGGCCGTGCCGACCATTGAAATGGCGGGCATCCACCTGGCGTGGCGCTAAGGCCAGGGTGGCTACACTGCGCGGACGAGGAAAAACCATGCAAATCCAAGCCAGCGAAGTCGATCTACCCACCCCCACCGGCACCATGCGCGGCTATGTGTACCGCCCGAAAACCGAGGCCGGGACTACCCCTAAAAAGTACCCGGCGCTGATTCTGTACTCTGAGATCTTTCAGCAAACCGGCCCGATCCGCCGCAGCGCGCAAATCCTGGCCGGGCACGGCTTCATCGTGCTGGTGCCCGAGGTGTTCCACGAGCTCAACCCCATCGGCACCGTGCTGGGTTACGACGACGCGGGCCGCGACAAGGGCAATGCCGACAAGGTGGCCAAGCCCCTGGAGGCGCACGACACCGACACCCAGGCCATGGTCGATTACCTGCGCGGCTTGGACGGCTGCATGGGCCAGATTGGCGCGATGGGCTTTTGCCTGGGCGGCGGCCTGGCCTACCGTGCCGCCATGCACCCAGCCATTGCCGCCACCTCCTGCTTCTATGCCACCGACATCCATTCCGGCATGGTTCCGTCGCAGCCGGGCAACGCCAGCCTGGAGCGCACCGCGGCCATCCGGGGCGAACTGCAAATGGTCTGGGGCAAGCAGGATCCCCATATTCCGCCCGAAGGCCGTGCCACGGTCTACAAAAAGCTGGTGGATGAGGGGGTGAACTTCACCTGGCACGAGTTCAACGGTGTGCACGCCTTCATGCGCGACGAGGGCGAGCGGTATGACGCGGAACTGCAGTTGCTCGGCTACCAGATGGCCATCGGCATGTTTCGGCGGGTGCTGTATTAAGCCCGCCAGCATCCAGGCCGCCATCGTCGACCTCGACGGCACCATGGTCGATACCTTGGGCGACTTTGCGGCCGCCTTGAACGGCATGCTGGCCGACCTGAATCTGCCCGCGATTGCGCCCAGCGCCATTGCGACCATGGTGGGCAAGGGCTCCGAGCACCTGATCCATTCAGTGCTAAATCATGCCCTTGCGCTTATTCCACCAGCACAAGAAGCTATAAATAACGCAGCATTGTTCGAGCGAGCGTTTGCGCGCTACCAGCACCATTACGCGGCCATCAACGGGCAGTTTTCATCGGTCTACCCCGGAGTGCTGGCGGGCCTGCAGGCCATGCAGCAGCGCGGCTGGCAACTGGCCTGTGTGACCAACAAGCCCATCGCCCTGGCCCTGCCGCTGCTGCAGGCCAAGGGGCTGGCGGGCTTTTTCAGCCAGGTGTTTGGCGGGGATTCGTTTGAACGCAAAAAGCCCGACCCGCTGCCACTGTTGAAAACCTGTGAAGCCCTGGGCACCCTGCCCGCCCACACCCTGGTGGTGGGTGACTCCAGCAACGACGCCCAGGCCGCGCGTGCCGCAGGCTGCCCGGTGCTGCTGGTGACCTACGGCTACAACCACGGCGAACCGGTGCACGCGGTGGATTGCGACGGCTTCCTGAAAACCTTGGCGGACATGCAGCAAGACGCTATGTATTCAATAGCTGCTACCGCCCATGGAATAAGCGCCAGCGGCCTAAAAGACCATTAAGCCTTCAGCTTGAGCAAATAGGCCATGGCCGCCGCCGTGGTGCGGTCCATGTCCATGAAGCTGCGCAAATCTTCGCCCGCCATCCACGCGGCATCCCAGCGCTTGGTCTTCAGGGTTTGCAGCCACGAGGGGTGGGTGGTGGCACGGCGCACACCGTCGAGCAGCTCGGCCACGCGCGCAGAGGCCACGCCGTTGCCGACCAGCAAGCCGCGCCAGTTGGACATCACCGCGTCCACGCCCTGGGCCCGGATGGCCGGGATACCGAACATGGTTTTGCGCGACGACACGCCAATCGCCCGCAGCTTGCCGCCGGCCAGCAGATCGGCAAATTCGCTGTAGCCCGACACCCCCACCGCCGCCTTGCCCGACAGCACGGCATCGGCCACCTGTACGCCCCCGGCAAACGGCTGGTAGACCAGATCGCCCACCGTAGCCCCGGCAGCCCGGACGAACAAGCCGGAAAAAATATGGTCGATGCCGCCCGCAGAGCCCCCGGCCAAAGGCACACTTTTGAGGTCTTTGCGCACCAGCGCCACCAGGTCGGCCACCGACTGGATGGGCGAATCGGCCTTGACCACCATCACCAGGTAGTCGCTGGTCAGGCGCGCCAGAGGCTGCACCTGGCCCAGGTCGACCGCAGGCCGCTGTAAGGCCACGGCCCCCACCATCACCGCACCGCCCACCAGCAAGGCGTTAGGGTCCTGGTCGTACTTTTGCACAAACGCGGCCAGGCCCAGCGTGCCGCCTTTGCCGCCCAGGTTTTCATAATCGACCTGCTCGCACAGGCCCGCAGCCAACATGGAAGCCCCCAGGGCCCGGCCGGTCTGGTCCCAGCCGCCGTTTTCATTGGCGGGAATGACGATGCGCATGCGCGCGGCCAAGGGCTTGGCGGCCAGCTTTTTCCAGGGGGTCAGGGTCTGGGCGTGCAGCACGGGCGAGAGCCCGGTGAGCACACCCCCGAGGCAGGTAAGAAGTCCGCGGCGGCCCAGGTGTCCAGCGTGCATAGTGGCTTTCAATGGAAAGCCCAAATTGTATGCACGTACTGTTTCACAAACCGGAGAAGTCCGGGCGGCGATTCTCCATGAAAGCGGTCAGTGCTTCTTTGGCTGCGGGCTCGCGCAGCATGCGGCCAAAGATGGCGATTTCTTCATCGATGCGCGCGGCCACCGGGGCGGCTTGCTCCTGTTTCATCAGGCGCTTGCTGGCCACCAGCGAGGCCAGCGGCTTGGCCGCCAGGCGCAGGGCCTGGCGGTGCGCCAGGGCGTGCACCTCGGCGGGCGGCACGATGCGGTTGATCAGGCCCACTTCCAGCGCCGTCTCTGCGGTGAACGGGTCGCCCAGCAGCAGCGCCTCGGCCGCGCGCTGGTGGCCCATCAGGCGCGGCAGCAGGTAGCTGGAGCCCGCCTCAGGGCACAGGCCCAGGTTAACGAAAGGCAGCGAAAACGCCGCGTTGTCGCCCGCATAGACCAGGTCGCAGTGCAGCAGCAGCGTGGTGCCCACGCCCACCGCCGCACCGCACACCGCACCGATCAGCGGCTTGGGGAAGCTGCTGATCACGCGCAGAAAGCGGATCACTGGCGACTCGGCCGTGGGCGGTGCTTTCAAGAAGTCGCCAATGTCGTTGCCCGCCGAAAAGATGGTTTCATGCCCCTGGATCACCGCCACCCGCACCTTGGGGTCGGCCTGCGCCGCCTCCAGCGCGTCGGAAATGGCGGCGTACATGGAAGAAGTAATGGAGTTCTTCTTGGGCACGCGGTTCAGCGTGATGGTCAAGACACCGTCTTCGGTGTGGGTGAGGATGTCGGTCATGGAAGGCACTCGGTAGACAAATTGCGGATGTTAGCAACTGTGGGATCACTATTATTTCAATAGCTGCTCACGCTTACGGAATAAGCACAAGCAGCCTAAAGAGCATAAACCTGCAACATAAACACTCCTTCCAGGGAACCCGTGGAACTGGCTCTGCCAGGCCACTGGGTTCGCCCCCTGCAAGGGGGTTGGCGAAAGAAGCGAAGCTCTGCAGCCTGGGGGTGTGCCTACTTACACGCGTTCAAAAATACCGGCGGCGCCCTGGCCCATGCCGACGCACATGGTCACCATGCCGTACTTCAGGTTGTTGCGGCGCAACGCGTGGATGACGGTAGCGGCACGGATGGCACCGGTGGCACCCAGCGGGTGGCCCAGAGCAATGGCACCGCCCATGGGGTTCACCTTGGACGGGTCCAGGCCCAGCGTTTGCATCACGGCCAGCGACTGGGCGGCGAAGGCTTCGTTCAGCTCGAACCAGTCGATGTCGTGGTGCTTCAAACCAGCGTAACGCAGCGCGGCAGGAATCGCCTCGATCGGGCCGATGCCCATGATGTGCGGCGGCACACCCTTGCTGGCAAAACTGACGAAGCGGGCCAGCGGGGTCAGGCCAAAGCGCTTGACGGCCGACTCGCTGGCCAGGATCAGCGCGCCTGCACCGTCGGAGGTTTGCGAACTGTTGCCTGCGGTGACCGAGCCACGCGCCGAGAACACCGTTTTCAGTTTGCCCAGGCCTTCCACCGTGGTCTCGGGGCGCACGCCTTCGTCCAGGCTGACAGTGCGCTGGGTGACGGTAACCTTGGCCGAGTCCAGATTGACGCGGCGGTCGTCCACCGTGATCGGGGTGATTTCGTCGCTGAAATACCCCGCCTGCATGGCCGCCATGGCCTTCATGTGCGAGGCGTAGGCAAACTCGTCTTGCGCGCTGCGGCTGATCTTCCACTGCTGCGCCACCTTCTCGGCGGTGAGGCCCATGCCGTAGGCAATGCCGTAGTTGTCTACGTCGTCGGTGTTGCTAAAGATGTTGGGTGACAGGCTGGGGCCGTTACCCATCATGGGCACCATGCTCATGCTTTCGACCCCGGCGGCAAACATCACGTCGGCCTCGCCCACGCGGATGCGGTCGGCAGCCATCTGCACCGCGCTGATGCCCGAGGCGCAAAAGCGATTCACGGTGATCCCCCCCACCGAATTCGGCAGCCCTGCCAGCACCGCGCCGATGCGCGCCACGTTCAGGCCCTGCTGGGCTTCGGGGATGGCGCAGCCGCAGATCACGTCTTCAATGCTGACCGGGTCCAGCCCGGGCACCTGGGCCAGGGCGGCACGCAGTGTGGTGGCCAGCAGCTCGTCGGGCCGGGTGTTGCGTAGATAGCCTTTGTGCGAACGGCCAATGGGCGTGCGGGTGGCGGCGACGATGTAGGCGTCTTGGATTTGCTTGCTCATATTCGTTCCTTAGTTGCGCACGGGTTTACCGGTGCTCAGCATGCCCATGATGCGTTCCTGCGTTTTGGCGTTTTCCAGCAGGCTGCAGAAGGCTTTGCGCTCCAGGGCCATGAGGTATTCCTCGGTGACCAGGGTGCCGTTGTCCACGTCGCCGCCCGTCACCACACCGGCGATCAGGCTGGCGATGTGGAAGTCGTGCTGGCTGATGAAGCCGCCGTCGCGCATGTTGACCAGTTGGCCCTGGATGGTGGCTTTGCCGTTGCGGCCTGCCACGGGGAAGCTGCGTTTGTGCGGGGCGCGGTAGCCGCTGGCGGCCATGGCCTTGGCCTCGTTCAGGGCGACGAACAGCAGCTCGTCCTTGTTCGGCACAATGACATCGGACTCCAGCAGGTAGCCCAGCTTGCGACTTTCCAGCGCGCTGGTGCCGACCTTGGCCATGGCGGCGGCGGTAAAGCCTTCGGTCAGGAAAGGCAGCAGGTCTTTGTGCACCGACAGGGCGGCGTTCTCTGCCGCCCGGCGGGCGATGTAGGTCAGGCCACCCGCGCCGGGCACCAGGCCCACGCCCACTTCCACCAGGCCGATGTAGCTTTCCATCGCCACCACGCGGCGGGCAGAGTGCACGGCCAGCTCGCAGCCGCCGCCCAGCGCCAGGCCCCGGATGGCGGAGACCACCGGCACATTGGCGTAGCGGATTTTCAGCATCACGTCTTGCAGGGCTTTTTCCATCTTGTTGATGGCACCCGCACCGCCCATCATGAAGCCGGGCAGCATGGCCTGCAGGTCGGCACCGGCGCTGAAGGGCTCGTCGCCCGACCAGACCACCACGGCGGCGTAATCCTTCTCGGCCAGATCGACCGCGCGGGCCAGGCCCTCGGAGACTTCGGGGCTGATGGCGTGCATCTTGGTTTTGATGCTGGCGATGACCACCTGGTCATCCAAAGTCCACAGGCGGATGGCCTTGTCTTCAAACAGTGTCTTGCCTGCCGTCTCGAATCCACCGCCCAGGCCCAGGCCTTGGGTGTGGCCGGAGATTTTTTCGGGAAATAGCTGCCTGGCGTACACAGGTAGAGCGTGGCGTGCTACGAATTTTGAAGTAGACGGATTCCACGAACCTTCGGCTGTGTGGACTCCGCCCGCCTCAGCCACCGGGCCCTTGAACACCCAGTCGGGCAGCGGCGCATTGCTCAGGGCTTTGCCTGCGGCAATGTCTTCGTTAATCCAGTTCGCCACCGTCAGCCAACCGGCTTCTTGCCACAGCTCGAACGGGCCTTGCTGCATGCCGAAGCCCCAGCGCATGGCCAGGTCCACGTCGCGGGCGGTTTCGGCAATGGTTTGCAGGTGCACGGCAGCGTAGTGGAAGCTGTTGCGCAGAATCGCCCACAGAAACTGCCCTTGCGGGCCTTCGCTGCTGCGCAGCAGGGCCAGGCGCTCGGCGGCGGGCTTTTTCAGCATGCGGCCATAGACCTCGTCGGCCTTTTCGCCGCCGGGCACGTAGGTGGCGCTGGCCGCGTCGAAGCGCAGTACATCGCGGCCCACTTTCTTGAAGAAACCGGCCTTGGTTTTCTGGCCCAGGTTCTTCATTTCCAGCAACTGGGCCAGCACTGGCGGCGTGCCGTAGCTGCCGTAGAACGGGTCGGTGTCCAGACTGAGGTTGTCTTGCAGCGTCTTGACCACGTGGGCCATCGTGTCCAGGCCCACCACGTCGGCGGTGCGGAAGGTGCCCGAGCTGGCGCGGCCCAGGCGCTTGCCGGTCAAGTCATCGACCACGTCGTAGGTGAGGCCAAATTTTTGCGTCTCGCCGATGATGCCGAGCATGCCGGCGATACCGACACGGTTTGCAATGAAGTTGGGCGTGTCCTTGGCCCGCACCACGCCCTTGCCCAGGCTGGTGGTGACGAAGGCTTCGAGCTGGTCCAGCGCCTCGGGCTGGGTGGTGGGCGTGTTGATCAACTCCACCAGGTACATGTAGCGTGGCGGGTTGAAGAAGTGGATGCCGCAGAAACGCGGCTTGATTTCTTCGGGCAATGCCTCGCTGAGCTTGGTGATCGACAAGCCCGAGGTGTTGGAGGCCACCAGCGCGTGCGGGGCTACAAAGGGTGCGATCTTTTTGTACAGGTCCAGTTTCCAGTCCATGCGCTCGGCGATGGCCTCGATGATCAAGTCGCAGTCTTTGAGCTGGTCCAGGTGGTCGTCGTAGTTGGCCTCCTGGATCAGCGCTGCGTCATCGGCCACGCCCAGGGGCGCGGGCTTGAGCTTTTTCAGGTTGGCAATGGCCTTGGCGGTGATGCCATTGGCCGGGCCCTCCTTGGCCTTCAGGTCAAACAGCACCACTTGCACTTTGACGTTGACCAGGTGCGCAGCAATCTGCGCGCCCATCACGCCTGCGCCCAGCACGGCGACTTTCTTGATCGGGAATCGGGACATGTGCTTCTTTCGTTTTATTGGACCCGCAGCCAGATCTGGGTGCGGTAGAAGGGGCCGATGTAGCCGCGGACCTGGAGCTTCTTGCCGTCTTCCAGCGGCGTCAGCGCCAAGGTGTAGTTTTTGCCGTTGTCGGGGTCGAGGATCTTGCCGTCTTCCCACACGTCCTTGCCCTCGGCCTTCTTGGCACCGCGGATAATTTCCATGCCCAGCTTGGGCTTGTCCTTGCGGTCGTCGGTGCAGGCGGTGCACAGCGTTTCGTTGCTGGGCATCAAGGATTTTTCGACCACACCAGACAGCACGCCGCCATTGGCGGTGATCCGGATCTCGGCCTTGGACTGGCCCGACTTGTCGTCGATGCTACGCCACAGGCCTTCGGGGGTCATTTGGGCAAATACCGCGCTTGCGCAGATCAGACCGGCGGTGAGTGCTACGATTTTCTTCATTTTGGATCTCCAGTTAAAGCTAGGAGGGTAACCACGCTGAACCCCCTACAGGCGGTAAGTAAGTGTTTCAATTGCATCGCAAAACCGCCTGCGGGGGGCTGTCTCAGGCCAGGGCGGCGTCGGTGTCCATCAGCGCCTTGCTGCCCGAACGGGCGGTGCGCATCAGCGTGGCGGTCTCGGGGAACAGCTTGGCGAAGTAGAAGCGGGCGGTTTGCACCTTGGCCAGGTAGAAGGGATCGTTGTTACCAGCGGCGATCTCGCGCAGAGCCACCTGGGCCATGCGGGCCCAGAAGTAGCCAAACACCAGGTGGCCGGCCACACGCAGGTAGTCCACGGCCGCAGCGCCCACTTCGTCGGCGTTCTGGAAGCCCTTGAAACCCAGCTCGGTGGTGAGCTTGGTGACCTGGTCGCCCAGGATGGCGATGGGGGTGATGAACTCGCCCATCTTCTCGTTCACGCCCTCTTCTTCCACCAGTGCGGCCACCATGCGGCCAAACTTTTTCAGCGTGGCACCGTTGTTGCCCAGTACTTTGCGGCCCAGCAAATCCAGGCTCTGGATGGTGTTGGTGCCTTCGTAGATCATGTTGATGCGGTTGTCGCGCACGTACTGCTCCATACCCCATTCCTTGATGAAGCCGTGGCCGCCAAAGACCTGCATGCAGGCATTGGTGGCGATGTGGCCGTTGTCGGTGATGAAGGCTTTGACGATGGGGGTCAGCAGGGCCAGCATTTCACCGGCATCGGCACGCACTTTCTCGTCGGGGTGGCTGTGCTCCTTGTCCAGCAGCACGCCGCAGAAAATACCCAGGGCGCGGCCACCTTCGGCGTAGGCCTTGGCGGTGAGCAGCATCTTGCGCACGTCGGGGTGCACGATGATGGGGTCGGCGGCTTTGTCCTTGGCCTTGGTGCCGGACAGCGAACGCATCTGGATGCGGTCTTTGGCGTAGGCCAGGGCGTTCTGGTAGGCCACCTCGGTCAGGCCCAGCGACTGGTTGCCCACGCCCAGGCGGGCGGCGTTCATCATCACGAACATGGCCGCCAAACCCTTGTTGGGCTCGCCCACGATGGTGCCGATGGCACCTTCCAGCACCATCTGGCAGGTGGAGTTGCCGTGGATGCCCATCTTGTGCTCGATACCACCGCAGTAGATGCCGTTGCGCTTGCCCAGGGTGCCATCAGCGCTGGCCATGAACTTGGGCACGGCGAACAGGCTGATGCCCTTACTGCCCACGGGCGCGTCCGGCAGGCGGGCCAGCACCAGGTGGACGATGTTGGCGGCCAGGTCGTGCTCACCGGCGCTGATGAAGATCTTGTTGCCGGTGATAGCGTAGCTACCGTCGGCCAAGGGTTCGGCCTTGGTGCGCAGCAGGCCCAGGTCGGTGCCGCAATGCGGCTCGGTCAGGCACATGCTGCCGGTCCATTCGCCGCTGGTCAGTTTGGGCAGGTACAAGGCCTTTTGCGCGTCGGTGCCGTGGGCGTGCAGGGCCTCGTAGGCACCGTGCGACAGGCCGGGGTACATGGTCCAGGCCTGGTTGGCCGAGTTCAGCATCTCATAAAAGCACTGGTTGACCACAAACGGCAGGCCCTGGCCGCCGTAGGCCGGGTCGCAGCTCAGCGCCGCCCAGCCGCCTTGCACGTACTGCGCGTAGGCTTCCTTGAAGCCCTTGGGGGCGGTGACTTCGTGGGTGGTCTTGTCCAGCGTGCAACCCTCGGCATCGCCGCTGATGTTCAGCGGAAAAGCCACCTCGGCGGCAAACTTGCCACCCTCTTCCAGGATGGCGCTGATGGTGTCGGCATCGGTGTCCACGTGCTGCGGCATCAGCTTCAGGTCGTCGGTGACTTTGAGCACTTCGTGCATCACAAATTGCATGTCGCGCAGCGGAGGGGTGTAGGTTGGCATGGTGGCTCCTTGGATTTTTTAAAAGGCTGATTTCAGAGAGTGGCAGGCTGTCCGTAGCGCGCCAGGAGGTGGGCAAAACCGGTGTTGGCACGGTCTACCGCGCCGGGGTTTTTCAAAAATCGGTGCTCATAGTGCAACGACAAAATCAAACCGTGTATCTCGAAGGCGACTTGGCGCTCATCGGCATCGGCGCGCAGGTCGCCGACCTCTTTGGCCTGCACCACGGCGCGGCAAAAAGCGGCCAGCCAGGCCTGTACCGAATTGGCCAGCGCATCGCGCACCGGGCCGGGCCGGTCGTCAAATTCAACCGCGCCGCTGATGAAGATGCAGCCCGATTGCAGCTCGATGGCCACGCGCTGCATCCAGTTGGCAAACAGCGCCTGCAGCCGTGGCAGGCCGCGCCGGGCCTGCATGGCGGGGTAGAACACCTCGGCCTCGAACTGGCGGTAGTACTCGCGGATGACGGAGATCTGCAGCTCTTCGCGCGAGCCGAAATGGGCGAACACGCCGGACTTGCTCATCTGCGTGACTTCGGCCAGCGCGCCGATGCTCAGGCCTTCCAGCCCGATGTGGCTGGCCAGGCCCAAGGCGGCTTCAATGATGGAGGCCTTGGTCTGGCGGCCCTTGAGCAGCGCGCGCCCGTCCAGGGGCGCATCGCGGGCTGCTTTGGCGGGGTGTTCAGTGAGGGCCATAGGTGTAAATTGAAAAATACGAACGGTCGTGCTATTTTTTCGAATTTAACCAGATTGGGTTTCAAAAGTCTACCGATGGGACCGCATTTCTTGCGCCTGTGCGACAGGGAAAACCCATAGCCCCACCACGCACCCCACCACGCAAAAGACCGCAGCAAAGCGGCGGTCTTGGGGGTAGCGCACAGAGTACGCACTACGGTTTTAATAGCTGCTCACGCTTATTCAATAAGCGTGAGCAGCCTAAAAGGCATCAAACCTGCTATCAGAGCTTGAATGCCACCACTTCCTGGTGCTGCTCGCCCAGGCCGTCGATGCCCAGAGCCATGGTGTCGCCCTTCTTCAGGAACCTGGGCGGCTTCATGCCCATGCCCACGCCGGGCGGGGTGCCGGTGGTGATCACGTCGCCGGGCATCAGGGTCATGAACTGGCTGACGTAGCTGACGATCTTGGCCACGGTAAACACCATGGTCTTGGTGTTACCGGTCTGCACGCGCTGGCCGTTCACGTCCAGCCACATGCCGAGTTTTTGCGGATTGGGCACTTCGTCGCGGGTCACCAGCCAGGGGCCGAGCGGGCCGAAGGTGTCGCAGCCTTTGCCCTTGTCCCAGGTACCGGCGCGCTCCAGCTGGTATTCGCGCTCGCTGATGTCGTTGATGGTGCAGTAGCCCGCCACAAAGTTGAGCGCGTCTTTTTGCGACACGTAGCGCGCCTGGGTGCCGATGACCACGCCCAGCTCGACCTCCCAGTCGGTCTTTTTGGAGCCCTTGGGCAGCATGATGGGGTCGTTCGGGCCCTGGATGCAGCTGGTGGCTTTCATAAACACCACCGGCTCGGGAGGGATGGGCAGATTGGATTCGGCGGCGTGGTCGGCGTAGTTCAGGCCGATGGCGATGAACTTGCCCACGTGGGACACCGGGCTGCCCATGCGCGGCTTGCCTTTGACCAGCGGCAGCTTGGCGGTGTTGAGCTTGGCGATCTTGGCCAGCGCCGCATCGCCGAGCTGGTCCGGGCCGATGTCCTTGAGCTCTTTGCTCAGGTCGCGCAGCTTGCCTTCGGCATCGATGAGGCCGGGCTTTTCTTTGCCGGATTTGCCGTAACGAACGAGTTTCATGGTGTCCTTTGCTAGGGTTAGATAGTCATGCCGCCGTCGACAGAATACGTCTGCCCGGTGGAGAAAACGGATTCATCGCTGGCCAAAAATACCACGATGGGCACGATCTCATGCGCCTGCGCCAGCCGCCCCATGGGCTGGCGGTCCACAAACGACTGGCGGGCGGCCACGGGGTCGGGGAAGGCATTGATGCGCTGGGTCAGCGACGGGGTGTCCACAGTGCCGGGGGCAATCGCGTTGCAGCGTATGCCTTTGGCCACGTAGTCGGCGGCCACGCTCTTGGTCAGGCCGATGACCGCCGCCTTGGTGGTGCCATAGACGCAGCGGCTCACCAGGCCCTTGATGCTGCTGCACACGCTGGCCATGTTGATGATGCTGCCCGCGCCCTGCGCCAGCATGCGCGGCAGCGCGGCCTGGATGGCCCACATCTGCGCCTGCACATTCAGCAAAAAGGCAAATTCCAGCTCGCTGTTTTGCACCTCCAGCACGGTGCCGTTGTGCACCACGCCTGCGCAATTGAACAGCACGTCGATACGCGGCATGCTGGCGATCAGGGCCTGGATGGCGGCCTGGTCGCGCACGTCCAGCGGCAGCGCGGTGACGTTGGCCACGCCCTCATAGCTGGCCAGCAGCGCCGGGTTCACGTCGGTGGCCCACACCTGGGCCCCCTCGGCCGCCATGGCCAGCACGGCGGCCTGGCCTATGCCTTGCCCGGCGGCGGTGACCAGCGCGGTTTTTCCTGAAAGTCGCATGCTTTAGCTCCAGAGAATGGGGGTTTTGCCCGATGGGCGAAGGGTCGATTTGTGGGATTATCAATTGGCCTTACCACTTTACCAATCAAGGCTAACCCTTAATTCCTATGCCCCTGCAACCCGTAGAACCCCAGCGCCTGTACCGCCAGATTGCCGACCAACTGCGCGCCGGCATGCTGTCGGGCGAATACGCCGTGGGCCACCGCCTGCCCGCCGAGCGCGAGCTGGCCGTGCTGCTGGGCGTGAGCCGCCCCTCGGTGCGCGAGGCGCTGATTGCGCTGGAGGTGGAAGGCTGGGTCGAGGTACGCACCGGCTCTGGCATCTACGTGCTGGCCCGCAACCAGAGCAGCAAAGGCACGCCCGTGGCCGCCGCCGAATGGGGCCCGCTGGAGCTGATCCGCGCGCGCCGCGTGGTGGAGGGCGAAACCGCCGCACTGGCCGCCACCCTGGCCCAGCCCGAGCACCTGGCCGCCATGGACCAGGCCCTGCAGACCATGCGCGAAGAGGCCGCCCTGGGCCAGCCCCCGCTGGAAGGCGACCGGGCCTTCCATTCGGCCATCGTGCAGGCCTGCGGCAACGCGGTGCTGGTGGAGACGGTGCACAGCTTCTGGGATGCGCGGCGCGGCCCCTTATTCACCCGGCTGGGTGGGTATTTTGAAACCCCGCGTTCCTGGCGCACCGCGTTGAAAGAGCACCAAACCATCCTGGCCGCCATCCGCGCCCAGGACCCCGCCGCCGCCCGCGCCGCCATGCACGCCCACATGGACAAATCGCACCACCGCCTCAACGCCAGTTGGCAAAGTGCCAACCCCACCCAACAAATCAAAACCCCACCATGACCACCGCCCCCTTTATCCGTCTCCACCCCGCCGACGACGTGCTCATCGCCCGCAGCCAGTTGCTCAGCGGTGCCACCGTGGAGGGTATCGCCGTCAAAGGCATGGTGCCGCCCGGCCACAAAATCGCCACCCACGCCATAGCCGCAGGCGCACCGGTGCGCCGCTACAACCAGGTGATCGGCTTCGCCAGCCGCGCCATCGGCCCCGGCGAGCATGTGCACACCCACAACCTGGACATGGGGCCCGACAAGGGTGACTTTGCGCGCGACTACGCCTTTGGTGCCGACGTGAAACCCGCCGCGCCCCGGCAAGAGGCCACCTTCATGGGCATACGCCGCGCCGATGGCCGGGTGGCCACGCGCAACTACATCGGTATCTTGAGCAGCGTCAACTGCTCGGCCACCGTGGCCCGGGCCATTGCAGCGCACTTTTCGCGCCAGACGAATCCGGCGGCGCTGGCCGACTACCCGCAGATCGACGGCGTGGTCGCCCTGACCCATGGCACAGGCTGCGGCATGGACGGTGAAGGCCTGGGCCTGCAGCTGCTGGAGCGCACGCTGGCAGGCTATGCACGCCACGCCAACTTCGGCGCGGTGGTGGTCGTGGGCCTGGGCTGCGAGGCCAACCAGATCAGCGCCTGGCTGGCCCACAGCAGCCTGCGCGAGGGCGACACCCTGCGCACCTTCAACATCCAGGACACCGGCGGCACCCGGCAGTCGGTGGACAAAGGCATCGCCCTGGTCACCGGCATGCTGGCCAGCGCCAACGCCGTCACCCGCGAGCCGTGCAGCGCCTCGCACATCACCATCGGCCTGCAGTGCGGTGGATCGGACGGCTACTCGGGCATCAGCGCCAACCCGGCCCTGGGCGCGGCGGTGGATTTGCTGGTGGCCCATGGCGGCACCGCCATCCTCAGCGAAACGCCCGAGGTCTATGGGGCCGAGCACCTGCTAACGCGCCGCGCCGTGGCCCCCGCCATTGCCGAAAAGCTGATAACGCGCATCCATTGGTGGGAGCACTACACCCAGATCAACGGCGGTGAGATGAACAACAACCCCTCGCCCGGCAACAAGGCCGGTGGGCTGACCACCATTCTGGAGAAATCCCTGGGCGCGGTGGCCAAGGGCGGCACCACCAACCTGGAGGGCGTGTTCGAGTACGCCGAGCCGGTGACGGCGCACGGCTTTGTGTTCATGGACACCCCCGGCTACGACCCGGTCAGCGCCACCGGGCAGGTGGCGGGCGGGGCGAACCTGATCTGCTTCACCACCGGCCGCGGCAGCGCCTACGGCTGCGCGCCCACGCCTTCGCTCAAGCTGGCGACCAACACCGCGCTGTGGAAGAAGCAGGAGGAAGACATGGACATCAACTGCGGCGAGATCATCGACGGCAGCAGCACGGTGCAGGCCATGGGCGAGCGGATTTTTGCGCTGATGCTGGCCACCGCCTCGGGCACGCACAGCAAGAGCGAGCAGCACGGCTACGGCCAGAACGAGTTCGTGCCCTGGCAGGTGGGTGCGGTTATGTAGTCTTTTAGGCCGCTAGCGCTTATTGAATGGGCGCAAGCAGCTACAAAAAATATAGCACAGGCTTTTTACAGGCCCAGCATCAATTCCAGGTTTTGTACCGCAGCACCGCTGGCACCCTTGCCCAGGTTGTCCAGGCGGGCGATCAGCACGGCGTGGTGGTGCTCGGCGTTGCCGAACACGCGCAATTCCAACTTGTTGGTGTTGACCAGGGCGGTGGCATCCAGTTTGCCGCTGTCGCCCGGGGCTTCTACCGTGACCCAGGTGCTACCCGCGTAGTGTTTCGCCAGGGCATCGTGCAGGTCTTGCGCGCTGGGCTGGCCTGGCAGCAGGTCCAGGTGCAGGGGCAATTGCACCAGCATGCCCTGCGCAAAGTTACCCACCGAAGGCACAAAAATCGGCCTGCGGGTCAGGCCGGTGTAGCGCATGATTTCGGGCAGGTGCTTGTGCGACAGGCCTAGCGCGTAGGTCTCAAACAGCGGCGCTTCGCCCTTCTCATAGGCTTCCATCATGCTGCGCCCGCCGCCCGAATAGCCGCTGACCGAAGGCAGGGCCAGGGCGCTGTCCGGGCTGATCAAACCGGCATCCACCAGGGGGCGGATCAGTGCGATGGCACCCGTGGCGTAGCAGCCGGGGTTGCCCACGCGGTCGGCTTGGGCCACGGCTGCTTGCTGGCCCGCAGCCAGTTCGGGGAAGCCATAGACCCAGCCCTTCTCTATACGGTGGGCGGTGGATGCGTCGATGATCTTGGGCTTTTTGCCCGGCAGGCTATCGATCATGGCCACGGATGCGATGGCGGCATCGTCGTGCAGGCAGAGGATGACCAGATCGACCCCCGCCATCAGTGCGCGCTTGGCCTCGGGGTCTTTGCGCAGCGCGGGGTCAATGCTGACCACCTCGATCTGCGGCATCAGCTGCAGGCGTTCGCGGATTTGCAGGCCGGTGGTACCGGCTTCGCCATCGATAAAGACTTTAGGCATGGTGTGCTAATGGTTGTAAGGTGTTGTGCGCTGCAACATGATACATTCGCGGGCTGACAGAACGCAGCCCGTCGGTCTTATACAAGACAGACGAGTAAAACCCCCATCCATTCCTGAGAGAGCCCTCATGAAGATTCACGAATACCAAGGCAAGGAAATCTTGCGCAATTTTGGTGTCCCGGTGCCCAAGGGCATTCCGGCATTCACCGTGCAAGAAGCGGTGGAAGCCGCCCAGAAACTCGGCGGCCCTGTGTGGGTGGTCAAGGCCCAGATCCACGCGGGTGGACGCGGCAAGGGCGGCGGCGTGAAGCTGGCCCGCTCGATCGATGAAGTCAAGCAACTGGCGACCGAAATCCTCGGCATGCAGCTGATCACGCACCAGACCGGCCCTGAAGGCCAAAAGGTCCGTCGCCTGCTGATCGAAGATGGCGCAGACATCAAAAAAGAATACTACGTTTCCGCGGTGACCGACCGTGCGACCCAAAAGGTTGCCTTCATCGTGTCCAGCGAAGGCGGCATGGACATTGAAGAAGTGGCGCACTCCACTCCTGAGAAGATCACCACCGATTTCGTCGACCCCGCTGTGGGCATGACGGAAGAGTTGGGCAAGAAGCTGGCCGACGCGATTGGCGTGCCCGCAGGCTCTACCGCCCAGGCCGTGGATGTGCTGCAAAAACTGTACAAGATTTACATGGACACCGATGCGTCCCTGGTCGAGATCAACCCGCTGATCCTGGAAGGCAACGGCAACATCAAGGCTTTGGACGCGAAGTTCAACTTTGACCCGAACGCGCTGTTCCGCCACCCTGAAATCGTGGCCTACCGCGATCTGGACGAAGAAGACGCTGCCGAAGTCGAAGCCAGCAAGTTCGACCTGGCCTACATCAGCCTGGACGGCAACATCGGCTGCCTGGTGAACGGTGCCGGCCTGGCCATGGCCACCATGGACACCATCAAGCTGTACGGCGCTGAGCCTGCCAACTTCCTGGACGTGGGCGGCGGTGCCACTCCCGAGAAGGTCACCGAAGCCTTCAAGATCATGCTGAAGAACCCCAAGGTCGAGGCCATCATGGTCAACATCTTCGGCGGCATCATGAAGTGCGACACCATCGCCACCGGCGTGATCACCGCCTGCAAGGCCGTGAACCTGTCCGTGCCTCTGGTGGTGCGCATGAAGGGTACCAACGAAGACCTGGGCAAGAAGATGCTGGCCGAGTCCGGCCTGCCCATCATCAGTGCAGACACCATGGCCGAAGCGGCTGAAAAAGTGGTGGCTGCTGTTAAAGCTGCTGCGTAAGGAACCTTTATGTCCATCTACATCAACAAAGACACCAAGGTCATCACCCAAGGTATTACCGGCAAGACCGGCCAGTTCCACACCGAAAAGTGCCAGGAATACGCCAACGGTAAAAACTGCTTCGTCGCAGGCGTGAACCCCAAGAAGGCGGGCGAGTCGATTTTCGGCATCCCAATTTTCGCTTCCGTCAAAGAAGCGGCTGTGGATACCGGCGCTACCGTGTCGGTGATCTACGTGCCACCGGCTGGCGCAGCCGCTGCCATCTGGGAAGCTGTGGAAGCCGACCTGGATCTGGCGATCTGCATCACCGAAGGCATCCCGGTCAAGGACATGCTGGAACTGCGCAACCGCATGAAGGCCAAGGAAGCCGCTGGCGGCAAGAAGACCCTGCTGCTGGGCCCCAACTGCCCCGGCCTGATCACGCCCGAAGAAATCAAGATCGGCATCATGCCCGGCCACATCCACCGCAAGGGTCGGATTGGCGTGGTTTCGCGCTCCGGCACGTTGACCTACGAAGCGGTGGCCCAGTTGACCGAAATCGGCCTGGGCCAGTCCAGCGCCGTCGGCATCGGTGGCGACCCGATCAACGGTTTGAAGCACATCGACGTGATGAAGGCTTTCAACGACGATCCTGATACCGACGCGGTCATCATGATTGGCGAAATCGGTGGCCCGGACGAAGCCGAAGCCGCACGCTGGTGCAAGCTGAACATGAAGAAGCCCATCGTTGGCTTCATCGCAGGCGTGACCGCACCTCCCGGCAAGCGCATGGGCCACGCCGGTGCGCTGATCTCCGGCGGTGCCGACACGGCCGATGCCAAGCTGGCAGTGATGGAAGAGTGTGGCTTCACCGTTACGCGCAACCCGTCCGAGATGGCCAAGCTGCTGAAGGCTTTGCTGAAGTAAGACATCTGAGCGTCAAACCCTGGGCACCGCGCGGTGTGCCAGGTCAGACCCTCCTCATCGGCTTGGTATTGCGGTTATCCACAGTGCCAGGCCGTATTTTTTGGGTAAGAATTAACTTCCCCCAATTCCGCATGCTGGGTTTTACCGGCCATGCGCGCTAGCTCACTTCTTAAGGACCACCATGGAAGAATTCCTCACCGCCCATTTCTGGATCGCTGTCGGCCAGATCATCATGATCGACATCTTGCTGGGCGGCGACAACGCCGTAGTGATTGCACTGGCCTGCCGGGGTTTGCCCGCAGCACAGCGCAAGCAAGGTATTCTGTGGGGCACCGTGGGTGCGATCGTTCTGCGGGTGATATTGATCGCATTCGCACTCTCCCTGCTGCAAGTGCCTTATCTCAAGTTGGTCGGGGCTATTTTGCTGCTGTGGATCGGTGTCAAACTGTTGGTCCCTGAAGACGACGGCGGGCACGACAACATCCAGGCCAGCGACAAGCTGTGGAGTGCAGTCAAGACCGTCATCGTGGCCGATCTGGTCATGAGCGTCGACAACGTAATCGCCATCGCCGGTGCCGCACAAGGCGCAGGCGAGACGCACCAGTTGCCACTGGTCATCTTCGGCTTGCTGGTCAGCATCCCCATCATCATTGGTGGCAGCCAGATCGTTCTCAAGCTGATGGACCGTTTCCCGATGATCATCACATTGGGCGGCATGTTGCTGGGATGGATTGCCGGTACCATGGCCTACTCCGACCCCGGACTGGTGGCCTATATGCCAACACACAAGTACGCTAGCTACGCCTTTGGTATTGCTGGAGCCGTGTTGGTACTGCTTATTGGCAAATGGATGCAACGCAAGCCGGCAAGCCCTAGCGCTTAGTACAGTCCACGGCTGGCAGCGTTTCGAAAATAGCCTCTTTGGGGCTATTTTTGCATTCAAAATGTAACAAAATACTTCTCAAGTGTGCAAAAGTCTCTTGTTGCGGGTATACCCCTCTGTTACGGTTAGCGCCTGCGCAAATGCGTTGCCAGGCCATGCAAATGGCCTGGCACCACCGCGCAGACTATGATGAAACCCTCCCCTCCGGCCACTGTTCTCAACGAAGTTAGCCCGCTCAAAGATGATGTACGAGTTCTGCACGCAAACCCACGCTGGTTTATTGCGTGAAAATAATGAAGATGCGGTGGCCTTCGATGCGCCCAGCGGAGTGGCCGTGTTGGCCGATGGCATGGGTGGGTACAACGCTGGCGAAGTGGCCAGCAGCATGGCAACCGCCTTCATTCAGACAGAGTTAGGCCGCTGGCTGCTGGATGCCGGGCTACAGGCCAACGGCAAGGAAGTCCGGCGCGCCATGGATATTTGCGTGCACAACGCCAATCTGGCCGTATTCACCGCGGCCAATACACACGACGAATACATCGGAATGGGGACTACGCTGGTGGTCGGGGTGTTCCAGGACTCCCGTGTGCTGGTAGGCCATATTGGCGACTCGCGCTGCTACCGCTTCCGGGATAAGTCCCTGGTACAAATCACCAAAGACCATTCGCTGCTGCAGGAACAGCTGGACGCGGGCCTGATCACCCCCGCCCAAGCGGCAGTGTCGACCAACAAAAACCTGGTCACCCGCGCGCTGGGCATTGAAGATGCCGTGATGCTGGAAGTGCATGAGCACACCGTTGAAGAAGGCGACGTGTACCTGATGTGCTCTGATGGACTGTCCGACATGGTGGACGATGCGCCGATCGCCCGTATCATGGAAACCGACGCGCCGCTGGAACAAAAAGCCCGTCAGCTCATCAGCATCGCCAACGCGCACGGCGGACGGGATAACATTACAGTGTTGCTAGCCCACGCCGTCGCAGGAATTCCCAAACGGGGTTTAATGTCCCGGCTGTTGGGCAACTAGCCCCTCTTACTACGATTGCCAAGTCTATGAACCGTCACAGGAGCCGAGCATGCCGAAACTGATCGTGTCGATCGACGGTGTGGTCATCAAAGAAGTGCAGCTGACCAAAGACAGAACGACTTTAGGTCGGCGGCCTTACAACGACATCGTTATCGACAACTTGGCGGTCAGTGGCGAGCACGCAGTGGTCTTGATGGTCGGACACGAGGTGCATCTGGAAGACCTCAACAGCACGAACGGCACCTACATCAATGGCAAGGCTGCACGCAAGCAGGTTTTGCAAAACAACGATTTGGTGGAGGTGGGCAAGTACAAGCTAAAGTTCATCAACGAAGCCACTGAAACCGGCTTTGAGAAGACCACCATGGCCCGGCCCGGCATGCTGGGCACGCCCCCTACGCCATCGGGCTCAGGTAACTTGAACCGGCGCGCAACAGACCACTCGGCTGCCATGCCTCTGGCCGGTACGGAAACCATCACCTTGAGCCATGCGGCCATCAAGGTGCTGACGGGTGCCGCTGCCGGACGCGAAGTCACCCTGACCAAGGTAGTCACCACGCTGGGCAAGCCAGGCGTGGCCGTTGCCGCCATCACCCGCCGTCCCCACGGGTATGTGGTGGGGCATGTGGAAGGTGCAGAGCTGCCCACCCTGAATGCCACCCCGATCGGCGCAACGCCTGTCGCCCTCAAGCATGGCGATGTTTTGCAACTGGCGGGTACACAGATGCAATTTATCCAGCCGTGACCAGGCTGCGCCGCAGCGAATGGGGCGGCTAATGCGCGCGCTGCTGCAACACTGGCCCCGTGTTCTGGTAACCCTGATTCCCGTCATTTTTGCCTTGATGCATGCGGTAGGGGCTGTGCAAATTGGAGTGTTGCAGCACCTGGACAACATCATTTTTGATGCCCGCTTGCGGGCCACCATGCCCCGCACCCTGGACGAGCGCATCGTCATCGTGGACCTGGACGAAAAAAGCCTGACCGAGCTAGGCTGGCCGTGGAGCCGCAACAAGCTGGCCGCCCTGGTCAACACCCTATTCGAACGCCAAAAGATCCGCCTGCTCGGTTTTGACGTGGTATTTGCCGAAGCGGACGAAAGTTCGGGCCTGGCCCAGCTGCAACAACTGGCACGTCGCCAGTTGCGCGACCAACCTGGTTTTGCCGAAGCCGTGCAGCAACTGCGCAGCACGCTGGACTTTGATGCCGCCTTTGCCAAATCGCTACGCAACCGGCCCGTGGTGCTGGGCTACTACTTCAGCAGCGACCGTGACGGACGCACCTCGGGGGTCTTACCTGCCCCGGTAGTGGATGCGGCGACACTGCAGGGCCGACACATAGGGCTGACCTTTTGGAGCGGCTACAACGCCAACATCGACACTATTGCCGCCGCCGCCCCACTTGCAGGGTTCTTCAACGCCATTACCGATGCAGACGGTGTGGTCCGCTCCCTGCCGCTGCTGGCGGAGCACCAGGGACGCTACTACGAATCTTTGTCTTTGGGCATGTTTCGGCTACTGACGGGCCTGCCCCGCGTCACGCCCGGCTTCTCACACGACAATTTTGGGACCGCACAGCTGGAAAGCCTGCTGCTCCAACGTGGCAGCCAACAGCAAGCCATTCCCATGGATGCGCGTGGCGCAGTATTGGTGCCGTTTCGCGGTGCTGGCGGCACCCACCACGCCCAGGGCCATTCTTACCGCTACGTTTCGGCAGCCGATGTGCTGGCCCACCGCCTGCCCGACCGCAGTTTGCAAGACAAGATCGTACTGGTTGGCACCACGGTGCCCGGCCTGCTGGACCTGCGCGTCACCCCCGTGGGCGAAACCTACCCTGGGGTGGAAATCCATGCCAATGTGCTGTCTGGCCTGATGGACGGCAACATCGCCGTCAAGCCCGACTACGCCGTGGGCTACGACACTCTGGTGCTGTTGTTGGCCGGGCTCACCCTGGCCTGGGCCCTGCCCCGCCTATCGGCCTTACGGGCCGTGGCGCTCAGCGTAGGCGTGCTAGCACTGGTGGTAGGACTGAACGGGGCTCTGTACCTCGGCCACGGCCTGGTGCTGCCGTTGGCCGCCGCATTGTGGATGGTGGTGACCGCATCGGTGCTGAACATGGCCTACGGCTACTTTGTTGAAAGCCGGTCCAAACGCGAACTCGCCCAACTGTTTGGCACCTACGTACCGCCCGAGTTGGTGGACGAAATGCTCAAGCACCCCGACAGCTACACCATGCGCGCCAGCAACCAGGAGCTGACGGTGATGTTTTGTGACATTCGGGGCTTTACCCAGATGTCCGAGAACATGGAGCCACTGCAGTTGCAGGCGGTGCTCAACGGTGTCTTCAGCCAGCTCACCGCGCAGATCCGCACCCACCGCGGCACCATTGACAAATACATGGGCGACTGCGTCATGGCCTTCTGGGGTGCCCCGGTGGCCACCGCCGACCACGCCCATCTGTCGGTCCAGGCGGCATTGGACATGGTGAAAGCCGTGCAGCAATTGAACCTGGAACACCGTAGCCGCGACATCCCCGAGATCAGCATCGGCATTGGCCTGAACACCGGCAGCATGTGCGTTGGCGACATGGGCTCCAACATCCGGCGCAGCTACACCGTGATAGGTGATGCCGTCAATCTCGGAGCCCGGCTGGAGGGCTTGAGCAAAATCTACGGCGTGGCCATCGTCGTCAGCGCATCCACCCGTGCGCTGGCACCCCAATGCGTGTGGCAAGAGCTCGACAAAGTCCGCGTCAAAGGCAAAGAACAGGCCGTGGCGATCTACACACCATTGGCGGTTACAGGCTCCATCCCCCCTCTTCTGGCGGACGAACTCCAACTGTGGGAAAGCTTCCTGAACCACTATCGCACACAAAATTGGGTGGCCTGTGAACCGCAAATAGTGAAATTACAAGACATGGATGCGACAAAATACCTCTATCGCCTCTATGCTGAACGGGTCGCCTCCATGCGCGTGTTACCGCCAGACCCCGCATGGGATGGTGCTACCAATTTTGAAACCAAATAAAGGGTGTCGTCATGAAAGTCCGCGTGCTGGGATGCTCTGGTGCCATCGCTAAAGACTGTAAAACCACGTCGTTCCTGGTGGATGCCGATGTACTGATCGATGCGGGCACGGGTGTCGGCGACCTCACCCTGGACGAGATGTGCGCCATCAACCACGTCTTTTTGACCCACTCGCACCTGGACCACGTCGCCGCGCTGCCGTTAATGGTCGATGCCGTCGCCTCGCAACGCACCGCCCCGCTGAAGATCTACGCACTGGCCGGCACCATCGCCGCCCTGAAAGCACATATTTTCAACAACGTGATCTGGCCCGACTTCAGCGTGATCCCCACCGTTGCCGCGCCATTCATCAGCTTCCATGCCATCACCGTCGGTGAAACCACCCTGATCACCGGCAAAACCATCGAAGCCCTGCCCGCAGTGCACACCGTGCCCGCCGTGGGCTACGCCGTGTCGGCAGGCGGGCCATGCTGGGTGTTTACCGGCGACACCGAACGCAACCCCGCGTTCTGGCAGCGCCTGGATCAACTCGACGTGGCCATGCTGGTGATCGAGACCGCCTTCAGCAACCGCGAAAAAGACCTGGCCCGCCGCAGCCTGCATCTGTCGCCCGTGGCGCTGGCCGAAGAACTGGAAGGCATCAGCACCCAAAAGCAGTTCCCCATTTTCATCACCCACACCAAACCCTTCGAGACAGAGCTGATCATGGACGAGATCGCCGAATTTGACGGCGCAGTGCCTGCTGGACGGCATGTGCCGCACGACATCCGGTGGTTGAAAGCCGGACAGGCATTTGAGGTGTGAGATGCCGCAGCGACAAGCCGCAAAAGTGACAAAAAGGTCATTTGCATCCATATCGCAGCAAATGAGGTGACAAAAATGCGCTCCTCTGCGCACGAGAATGCAAGAAATTGTTACCAAAACACCCGATTTGTGGAAAATGTCACGGGCATCTGCCGCAAAGCGCTCTGGCACGCAATCTGCGTTACCACCCCGTCTTAACCGTTCACCTTAGGAGTACTCCATGAAAATGAAACGTTCACTGCAAAAGGGCTTTACCCTGATCGAATTGATGATCGTCGTAGCGATCATCGGTATCCTGGCCGCTGTGGCCTTGCCTGCGTACCAGGACTACACCGTGCGTGCGAAGGTGACTGAAGTGATTTTGGCGGCATCTTCCGGCAAGACAGCTGTATCTGAGGGCGCGCAGGTTTTTGGTGTCATGCCATTAGCAGCCAGTGTGACTGTTGATCCACAATCCTCCAAGTATGTAAGCTCTGTTTTCTATACCTATACGGACGCCTCTAACGCAATCATCACGGCTTCCGCTCAAGGTGAAAGCCGTATCAGTGGTGCCAATATTCAGCTGACGGGTGTGCTCGGAACCAACAAGCAGGTTGTTTGGACTTGCGCCGGTACAATTTTGCCTAAATACCGTCCAGCTAGCTGCCAAGGCTGATAGATCCGCTCATCCTAAAAGCCTCCCTCGGGGGGCTTTTTTTATGCGCGAATTGTGTAGACGTTATGTACTAGATTGAGACTTGATGCCGTCGAAGCTCCGAGATCCATTGCCGCCAGTTTGGTCTGGTTTGTGGGCGCTGCTGTTGGCCATGGCCTGGCTGCTTCCCAACCATTATTTTCCGTGGGCCACGTTCCATTCAGATGCTTGGGTGTCTGTAATGGTGGCCCTGGCTGCAGGGGCAGTGATTTTGCGCTCCCCAAAGAAGGTGGCGTGGCACCCAATTGCCGTGGTGATTGCAGTGCTAGTTACGGTTCCATTTTTGCAATTTGGCGCGGGTATGCTGCCTTACAGTGGGCAGGCGTGGGTATCTACAGCGTATGTGCTGGGATTACTGCTAGCCTTGCTTATTGGCTCACACTGGGAAGAGGTCGCATCAAAACGTGCGGCAGATGCCTTGTTTCTTGCGATTGGAATCGCTGGACTCGTATCGGTAGCGATGCAATTGCGTCAATGGCTTGGCTTGATGGGTGATGGGAGTGAAATGCGGGTTTGGACGGCGGAGTTCTCACCTGGCAGACCGTCGGCCAACTTGGGGCAACCCAATCAATTGGCAACCTTGCTGCTATGGGGTGTGTTGGCTTGTGCATGGGGGGTGTTGCGCAAGCAACTACGCGTCGGCTTAGCGGTACTACCGGTGTTGTTTCTGTTGTTCGGGGTGGTATTGACGCAGTCTCGTGTTGCGTCCATCGGAGTGCTTTTCCTGGCCGTGGCGGCCTTTGTATGGCGACGGTTTTTACCGCCACGCGGCACATGGTTCGTCGCTTTACTCTTTGCGTACTTTACTGTTTGCACATTATTTCTCCAGCAGCTAAGTGACTTTTTTGGGCTGGAGGTACAAATCCGCTCCGCATCGCTGGGAGGGGCATCGACACAGTTGCGTATCAAGGCATACGGTGTCTTTTTGGATGCTGTACTTCAGCGTCCATGGTTAGGGTATGGCTGGGACCAATTGGCCGTAGCGCAATTGACGGTAGCCCAAGACCACGACACGCTGAATTCATTTTTCTTACATTCGCACAATTTGTTTTTGGACCTGGTCTTGTGGTGTGGCTTGCCGGTGGGGGGCGTGGTGTCGGTCGCATTGTTGTGGTGGGTGCTGCGTGCTATATGGTGTGTAGACTCACCGGAAGATGCGGTATTGGTGTTGTTTTTGCTCGTAGTGGGGTTGCACGCGATGGTGGAGTTGCCATTGCACCACGCTTATTTTCTGCTGCCGACGGGATTGGTTATGGGCATGCTAAACCGGCGGCAACATCGCCAGTCGGTATGGGCATGCAGCCGTTGGGTCGTGTTCGTTGTGTGGCTGGGCAGCAGTGCTTTATTGGGGTTTATCGTCAAAGATTACTTACGGATTGACGAGAGCTTCAGAACTTTTCGCCTTGAGGCTGCGCACATCGGCAATTTGCCGCCAGGATTACCCCCGGATGTTTTAGTTTTAAACCACATGCGAGAGCTGATTGTCCATGCGCGCACGGATGTATTGCCTACGATCAGTGCCCTGGAGTTGGAGAAGTTGCGTGGTTTCACCACCAGCTTTCCAAGTCCCCTCAATTTGTTTAACTATGCCAAGGGACTGGCGTTTCGCCATCGCCCAGAAGAAGCAGCCTATTGGATTGCCAAGGTACAAAAGGTCCAGCCCTCCGAATACAACCCGGACATGCGTAGGATTTGGGAAGCACAAGCGGCCACACACCCCTCCATGGCGGCTGTAAAGTGGCCTGATATTGACGTACCACCGGCCCTAAGCGGGGCAAAACCTTAGTCTTGCTTGCAATGCGCCCCGCCGCCACGTCCACCGCAGCCAACGGCATCGCCACCCTCCTCTTCGCCCTCCCCTGGCTCAACCCCTTCGCCCCTGGCCCGATGTCGGCGCTGGTGCCTTGGCTGGTGGCGCTGGCGTCGGTGGCGGGGCTCATGGGGGTGCAGGCGGTGTGGCAGCCGAACCGGCAAGGGGCTTCCGGCTGGGCCGGTGTGGCCGCCAGCGGCTGGCTGTTGGCGGGGGCCTTGAGTTGCGCGATGGGGCTCATTCAGTATTTCGGGCTGAGCCCGGCGCTGGCTCCGTGGGTCAACACCACGGCGCTGGGCGAGGCGTTTGCCAATTTGCGCCAGCGCAACCAGTTTGCCAGCCTGGTCCACATCGCTTTGGCCGCCTTGCTGTGGTGGGCGGTGCAGGTGCGGCCTGCGGTGGCCCAGCGGAATCTGGTCCTGGTCTTGGCGGTATTGTTAGGGCTGGGCAATGCTGTGTCATCGTCCCGCACGGGCCTGGTGCAAACCGGCCTGGTGGTGGTGCTGGCGGCCATTTGGGGCGGGTGGCGCGACGCGGCGGTGCGGCGGGTGCTGCTGGGCTTTGTGCTGGCCTACGGGTTGGGCATGCTGCTGCTGCCGACCCTGGTAGGGCTGGACACGGGGGCCTGGGCGCGGCTGCGCGAGGGCGATGCGCTGTGTTCCAGCCGCCTGACGCTGTGGCACAACGTGCTGACGCTGGTGGCCCAGCACCCCTGGCTGGGCTGGGGCTGGGGCGAACTGGACTACGCGCACTACATCCACCTGTACAGCGGCCCGCGGTTTTGCGACATTCTGGACAACGCGCACAACCTGCCGCTGCACCTGGCGGTGGAGCTGGGTGTGCCGGTGGCGGTAGCGTTCTGCGGCCTGCTGGGCTGGTGGGTGGTGCGCGCCCAACCCTGGGCCGAGACGGATGCCACGCGGCGCATGGCCTGGACGGTGCTGGCGGTGCTGGGCTTGCACAGCCTGCTGGAATACCCGCTGTGGTACGGCCCGTTCCAGATCGCGGTGGGCCTGTGCGTGATTCTGCTGTGGCGAGCCCCCCACCAAGTTTATATAAAAAATAAGGCTCCCGTGCTTATTCCATGGGCGATAGCAGCTACTTTTTTAATAGCAATATGCATCTACACGGCCTGGGACTACCGCCGCGCCAGCCAGATCTATATGCCGCCCGAGGCGCGTGACCCAGCCTACCGCGACGAGCCGCTGGCCAAAGCGCGCGGCACATTTTTGTTCCAGAACCAGGTGCGGTTTGCCACACTCAGCACCACACCGCTGACCCAGGCCAACGCGCTCGCGCAGTACCATTTGGCGCTGGAGTTGCTGCATTTTTCGCCCGAGCACCGGGTGGTCGAGCGGGTGATCGACAGCGCCATACTGCTGGGGCGGGACGACGAGGCGGTGTTCCACATGCAGCGCTTCCAGGCGGCGTTTCCCGAGGACTTTGCCGACTGGGTGGCAACCCGCCGCCGGGTCCAGCCGGGCGTGGAAAGAATGCCGTAGCCCTCAGTGCTGGTTGAACTCCACAATGCCGTCGACAAACTCCTTGATGGTCTGCGCGGCCTTGGTTTCGATGGAGGTGAACTCCACCGGGCATTTGTATTCGCCGTGAATTTCGGTCACGCGCAGCACCTTGGCGTAGATTTCGGTGAGCTCGCGGCCCATCAGTGACAGCGACAGGGTGATCTTGATGTCGTCAAACGGGGCCAGCGCCACCGGGCTGACCACGAACATGCCGCCATAGCTCATGTCCACGATCCGGCCCACATGCTCCTCGGGCAGCACGGATTTGCCCTGCAATACCTGGAACACCAGCGGCATGTCCACCTCGACCCGGGGGCTGTTGCGCACCTCGCGTTTGGGCGCGATCAGCGGGTGGCTGCCGCGCAGGGCCAGCAACTCGACCATGCGCACGCAGCCCTTTTTGCCCTTGACCTGCACCTCGTTGATGTCGCCAATGTCGATGAAGTCCCGGGCCTGCTGGTAGGTGCTCTCGCTGAGCAGAATCTGCCCGCGCAGGCTGTGCGCCTCGACCCTGGATGCCAGGTTCACCTGGTCGCCGATCACCGTGTACTCGCTGTGCAGGCGCGAGCCCAGGTGGCCCACCACCACGTCGCCGGTGTTGATGCCGATACCCATGTACAGCGCCGCCATGCCGTGCAGCTTGTTTTCGGCATTGATCTCGTCCATGGCCAGCTGCATCTCGATGGCGCAGGCCAACGCGGCCTCGATGCTGTTGGGCAGGGCCTGGGGCGCGCCAAACAGCACCATGATGGCATCGCCCATGAACTTGTCGATGCTGCCGCCGTAGCGCAGGATGATTTCGGTCATGCGCGAGAGGTAGCGGTTCAGCGCGGCCACCATGTCCATGGCCGAGAACTTTTCGGCAATCGCGGTGAAGCCGCGCAGGTCGGACAGCAAAATCGTCACCCGGCGGGTCTCGCTGTCGGTGGCGTGGTGGGTGGCGTTGTCGATCGCCTCGGCAATCGCCTGCTGTCGGGCCTCTTCGCCCACAGGCGCAGACGGGTTGCCCAGATCAAAAATGGCGCTGAGCCTTGCGATCAGTTCTTGCCGGTTGACATGCTTCACAAGGAGCCTCTGGCGGTAGAAAGTTGTAACAGAATACCAGACCGTGGCCCCCCCACAGCGGCTAGCGGGACGTTGCCTGCGCCACAAAACTGCCCGACTTGCCGCCGTGCTTTTCCACCACCTGCACGCCGGTGATGGCCATGCCCCGGTCTACCGCCTTGCACATGTCGTAGATGGTCAGCAGGGCGACCTGCACGGCGCACAGGGCCTCCATCTCCACGCCGGTGGGGCCTACGGTTTCCACGGTGGCGGTGCACACCACGGCGGCGGGCTCACTCTGGATGGCAAAGTCCAGCGCCACCCGGGTCAGGGCCAGCGGATGGCACAGGGGCACCAAATCGCTGGTCTTCTTGGCCGCCTGGATACCGGCGATGCGGGCAATGCCCAGCACATCGCCTTTTTTGGCGGTGCCGCTCTCGACCAGCGCCAGGGTGGCCGGCAGCATCTCGATGCGGCCCGTGGCGATGGCGGTGCGGTGGGTATGGGCCTTGGCGGCCACATCGACCATATGGGCTTGGCCGTGTGCGTCAAAATGGGTCAGGCTGGACATGCGGCTCACAATCGAATTTACAGAACGTTTATGGTGGAGCCGCATCATACGGACAGCCACTTCTCCACAGCGCCGCGCCATGGGAACCCAATTGCAGAAAAAATTTATGAAAAATCAGGGCCTACCGCTTATTAGATCAGCGCTAGCAGCTCTACTTTTAATAGCATTCAGCACTGGCATCCCCGCTACCGCACAAACCTCGCCACTGTCGCAACTGCCCCAACTGGGTGACGGCAGCAGCATGACCACCAGCGCCGAGCGCCGCCTGGGTGAACGCATTGCCCGCGAGATCTACCGCGACCCCGACTACCTGGACGACCCGGTGCTGGTCGAATACGTGCAAAGCATCTGGCAGCCGCTGCTCACCGCCGCCCGCCAGCGCGGCGAGCTCACCGACGAACTCGACCAGCGCTTCGCCTGGGAGGTGCTGATGGGGGCCGACCGCACCATCAACGCCTTCGCCCTGCCTGGCGGCTACCTGGGCCTGCACCTGGGCCTGGTGGGCGTGGTCACCAGCCCGGACGAGCTGGCCTCGGTGCTGGGCCACGAGCTCAGCCACGTCACCCAGCGGCATATCTCGCGGATGATGGATGCCCAGAGCAAAACCACGCCGTTGATGATCGGGGCCATGATTCTGGGCGCGCTGGCTGCCAGCAAAAGCCCGGACGCGGCCAACGCCATGGTGATTGGCGGGCAGGCGGCGGCGGCACAGACCCAGCTTAACTTCTCGCGCGACATGGAGCGCGAGGCCGACCGCATCGGTTTTGGTGTGATGACCCAGGCGGGCTATGACCCGATCGGCTTTGTCGGCATGTTCGAAAAACTGCAGCAGGCCTCCCGCATCGGCGACAACGGCTCGCTGCCCTACCTGCGCACCCACCCGCTGACCACCGAGCGGATTGCCGACATGCAGTCGCGCCAGGCGCTGGACGCGCGCCCTGCGCCCGCCCCGCCCAACCTCCTGCACGCCATGATGTCCGCCCGTGCCCGCGTGCTGGGTAACCCCGGCGTGGACATGCTGCGCGCCTGGGTGGCCGAAGCCCGGGCGATGCAGCCCACCGGCCCGGCGCTGGACGTGCGCAGCGCCGGGGTGCTGTACGCGGGGGCCCTGGCGGCCCTGCAGCAGCGCGACTTCGCCATGGCCCGCAGCCTGGTGGCGCGGCTGCAGGCCCTGGCCGGTTCTGACCCCGCACCCGCCCGCAGCAGCCGCCTGCTGGCCGCTGAAATCGAATGGGGCGCAGGCAATCTGCCCGCCACCGCCGCACTGCTGGACCTACAAGCCCCGGGCCGGCCCGAGCTGGTGCTGGGCTCGCAGGTGCGCATCCGTATGGGCCAGGCCGCCGATGCCACCGCCCGGCTGCAGCCCTGGGTGGCGCTGCACCCGCGCGACGGCACGGCCTGGCAGCTACTGGCTGCCGCCTACACCGCCCAGGGCCAGACGCTGCGCGCCATCCGCGCCGAGGCCGAGGCCCAGGTGGCCCGGCTGGACTACGCCGGGGCCATGGACCGCTTCCGCGCCGCGCAAGACTTTGCCCGCAAGCCGCCCCCCGGCAGTGGGCCGGTAGACGACATCGAGGCCTCCATCATCGACACCCGCACGCGGGAAATCCAGGCCCTGCTCAAAGAGCAGGCCCTGGACAAAGCCAAAAACTGAAGAATCTACAGAACGGCGTCGATCACGATACCGGCCGCCGAGTACAGCAGCGAGCCGATCAAGGCCGCGGTAAACCCGGTTACGTGGAAGCCCGCCAGCAGGCCCGAGGCCGACCAGAACATCAGCGCGTTCACCACAAACAGAAACAGCCCCAGCGTCAGCACGGTGACTGGCAGCGTCAGCACCACCAGCACCGGCCGCAGCAGCGTGTTGAGCAGGCCAATCACCAGGGCGGCGATGAGTGCGGTGGTAAAGCTTTGCACCTGTACCCCACTGTACAAATGGGCCACCAGAAGCAATGCGGCTGCGCTGAGCAGCCATTTGAAGAGTAGTTTCATGCGGACGAGGATAGCGCTATTACGCGACCCCCGCCCCCGCATCAGCCAAGTATCAAGCTGTGGCCACCTTGCGGCGCGCAGCCCAGCTACCGGTCGCCAGCACACCGGCCACGGCCACGGCATACAGACCCCAGTGGGCAGCGGTGCTCCAGGGGGCATCGGGGCCAAACACGCTGGCCAGCACCGGCTCGCCCACGATCATCTTGGCAGCGGTAAACGCCAGCACGGCAGAGCCGATCTGGATGATGGCCGGGAAGCGCTCCACCAGCTTCAGCACCACCGTGCTGCCCAGCACCACGATCGGCACGCTCACCAGCAGGCCGATGATGACCAGGTCGAAAGAACCGTGTGCGGCACCGGCCACGCCCAGCACGTTGTCCACGCCCATCAGCGCGTCGGCCACCAGAATGGTTTTCATCGCGCCCCAGAAGGTGCTGACCACCGGGCCGTCGTGGCCGTCTTCATTGCCCTGGTCGGCCAGCAGCTTGTAGGCAATCCACAGCAGGCCCAGGCCGCCCACCAGCATCAGGCCGGGGATCTGCAGCAGCCAGACCACGCCCACCGTCATGACCGAACGCACGGCGATGGCGCCCACGGTGCCCCACATCACGGCCTTTTTTTGCAGATGCGGCGGCAGATTGCGCGCCGCCAGGGCGATGACGATGGCGTTGTCGCCCGCCAGAACCAGGTCAATCAAAATAATCGCCAGCAGGGCCGACCACCAGGGGGCAGATAAAAATTCCATAAAACACTCCGTTGCAGTTAAAAAACAGCAAGGGCGGGCATGGCGATGCAGGTGTTTGGGTGGTCTTTGGGGCCAGCAAGCACGCTTCGATGCCCACCTTTGCAGGTGGAAATCGAAGGTCTTGCTCGGCATTGTGGCAATGCCTTGCTAGCCGGAAACCGCATCGCAGGTGCAATGGGCAACGTATTGACGGCTAACAAATATCCGCTGCGGCAGCGGTCGGGAGCTACTCCCCTTCGGAGTGGCGATTAGAGCACAATCACCCTCCCTTTGCAGGCTGTTTCGCAGGCCATTCACGATTTACGCAACACCTGACCCCCCCATGGCCGGACTCCACATCACTGACATCGAAGCCGCCATCAACTACTGGCGCGCCCAAAAACCCTCGCCCGACGGCTTCACCCTGTGTGCCGAATTGCGCGCCCTGGCCGAGGTGTACGCGCTGATGGTCTACCACCACGAAGACATGGTGGACGACGTGTCCATGCCCGCCAAAGCCCGTGCGGCCTGGCTGGTCTGGTACGAAACAACGCCCGACACGCCCTGCATCGCCATCTGCTCCACCTTCCAGGGCGATGCCATCTGCAAGGGCTGTGGCCGCACGTTTGAAGAGGTGCAGCACTGGCCCGCCATGGGCCCGGCGGACAAGCGCGGCACCTGGCGGCGCATCACGCTGGAGGGCAATTCATGGCGGTTCAACCGCTACGCCGAGCGCGCCGCCGAAGGGCGCATGCCTGCTATTGATTAAGTAGCTGCTTGCGCTTATGGAATAAGCGCTAGAGGCCTAAAAGGCACTCAAACATCATTTCCACCGCACACATTCCACATCAACGCTGCCTTTTTCGCTGCCCAAGGTGAGGTTGCCTTCTTGCACCGTGGCTTGCAGCTGCATGCTGCGTTCGGCCAAGGCGGCCAGCGCCTGGGATGCGTCGGTGGGCACGCGCCAGACCTGCAGGTTTTGCGGGCGGGCCAGCTTGGCTTCCATGGTGCGCCACCACACGTCGGCCGACGAGCTGAACGGGTACAACAGCACCTGGTCGGCCTTGCCGCAGGCTTTGATCAGGGGCTTGTCTTCGGGCTGGCCTACTTCCACCCACAGCCGGGTGCGGCCGGTGTAGTCGCGCAGGCTCAGGTCGGGGTCGTCGGGGTTGCTCAGGCCCGCGCCAAAGGCCAGCACGCCGTCGCCACCCAGCTCGCTTTGCAGTTTGTAGGCGTTCAACGCCAGGGCGACCAGGCGCACCATCATGCGTTCGTCGGTTTCGCTGGGGTGGCGCGCCAGGGTCAGGGCGTGGTCGGCGTAGTAGCCGTGGTCAATGTCTGCAATTTGCAGGTTGGCCTTGAAGATCGTGGATTTGAGGGCCATGCCTGATGACTATTGTTTTTATAGCTGCTAGCGCCCTTGGAATGGGCGCTAGCAGCCTATTTCATTAAAAAATTACGCGCGACGGGCCAGCTCGGCGGCAATGCCGGTGTAGCTGCCCGGCGTCATGACCAGCAGGCGCTGCTTGTCGGCTTCGGGGATCTCCAGGTCGTTGATCAGGCTGTGCAGGGCTTCGGCGGTGACGGTTTTGCCCCGGGTGACTTCCTTGAGCTTTTCGTACGCGCCTTGCACGCCATAGCGGCGCATCACGGTCTGGATGGGCTCGGCCAGCACTTCCCACGAACTATCGAGGTCGGCGGCCAGGGCTTCTTCGTTGAGTTCCAGCTTGTTCAGGCCGGTCAGCAGCGACTGGTAGGCCAGCGCGGCATAACCCACGGCCACGCCCATGTTGCGCAGCACGGTGGAGTCGGTCAGGTCGCGCTGCCAACGGCTGATGGGCAGCTTTTCGCTGAGGTGGCGCAGCAAGGCGTTGGCCAGGCCGAGGTTGCCTTCGGCGTTTTCAAAGTCGATGGGGTTGACCTTGTGCGGCATGGTGCTGGAGCCGATTTCGCCGTCTTTCAGGCGCTGCTTGAAGTAGCCCAGGCTCACGTAGCCCCACACGTCGCGCGACCAGTCGATGAGGATGGTGTTGGTGCGGGCGATGGCATCGAACAGCTCGGCCATGTAGTCGTGCGGCTCGATCTGGATGCTGTAGGGCTGGAAAGTCAGGCCCAGGCCCCAGGGGTTGATGCCGGTATCGGGGCCGTGCTCGGGGGTTTCGATGACTTTGCGGCTGAAGGCCTCCCAGTCGAAGTCGGGCCAGGCGGACAGGTGGGCGTTGTAGTTGCCCACGGCACCGTTCATCTTGGCCATCAGCGGGATGGCGGCGATTTTGTCGCGGGCGGCGACCACGCGCACCAGCACGTTGGCGATTTCCTTGCCCACGGTGGTGGGGCTGGCGGTCTGGCCATGGGTGCGGCTGAGCATGGGCACGTCGGCAAAGGCGTGGGCCATTTCGCGCAGCTTGGTGATCAGTGCGTCCAGCCCGGGCAGGATGACCAGGTTGCGTGCGCCCTTGAGCTGCAGCGCGTGGCTGGTGTTGTTGATGTCTTCGCTGGTGCAGGCAAAGTGCACGAATTCGCTGGCGTGCTCCAGCTCGGGGCGGGCTTCGAACTTGGACTTGATCCAGTATTCGACGGCTTTTACGTCGTGGTTGGTGACTTTTTCAATGTCCTTGATGGCTTTGCCGTCGGCTTCGCTGAACTTGGTGACCAGGTTGAGCAAATAGGTGCGCGCGCCGGGCGTAAGCGGCTTGAATTCGGCAAAACCGGCATCGCTCAGGGCGATGAACCAGGCCACTTCGACCTGGACGCGGCGTTGCATATAGCCCAGTTCGCTCATCAAAGGGCGCAGGGGGGCGAGTTTGGCGGCGTAGCGGCCATCCAGTGGCGACAGGGCCGAGATCGTAGAGAGATTCATGTTGCGAATTGTAGGATGCGCGCCACCCTGGGGGAACCAGGCCTTGTTGGCGGGGGTGAATCGCTAGAATGGCCGCATCCAGATCCTTGCCGCAGAACCACCGTGCCCATGAAACTTATCGGATCGCTAACCAGCCCCTACGTGCGCAAAGTGCGCGTGGTGATGGCCGAAAAAAAGCTCGACTACCAGTTTGTGCTGGACGACGTGTGGGCCCCCGGCACCGTGATCGCCGAATCCAACCCGCTGGGCAAAGTGCCCTGCCTGGTGATGGAAGCGGGCGAGGCGATCTTTGATTCGCGGGTGATCGTGGAGTACCTGGACACCTTGTCGCCGGTGGGCAAGCTCATCCCGTCGCAAAGCCGCGAGCGGGTCGAGGTCAAAACCTGGGAAGCCCTGGCCGATGGCGTGTCCGACGCGGGCATTCTGGCGCGCATGGAAACGGTGTGGACCGAGCGCTTTGTCGAGCAGCGCAGCCAGGCCTGGATCGACCGCCAGATGGGCAAGGTCGATGCCAGCCTGAAAGCCATGGCCCGCGGCCTGGCCGAAAAGCCGTATTGCAGCGGCATCCACCTCAGCCTGTCGGATATTTCGGTGGGTTGCGCTTTAGGCTGGCTAGACTTTCGCTTCCCCGACCTGCCCTGGCGCAGCCGCCACCCCAACCTCGCCAAGCTGCAAGACAAACTCATGCAGCGCCAGAGCTTTATTGACACAAAGCCAGTTTAGGGCGTGGACCAGCCCTTGATCGCCACACCGCAGTACCACCACTTCGCCGACCCGCTGCCCCTGCAAAGCGGTGGGTCCATCCGCGCCTACGACCTGGCTTTTGAAACCTACGGCACGCTGAACGCCGACAAATCCAACGCCGTACTGGTCTGCCACGCGCTGAATGCCTCGCACCACGTGGCAGGCACCTACGCCGACCAGCCCAAATCGGCGGGCTGGTGGGACAACATGGTTGGCCCCGGCAAGCCGCTGGACACGAATCGCTTTTTCGTCATCGGCGTGAACAACCTGGGCTCCTGTTTTGGCTCCACCGGGCCCATGCACATCCACCCCGACACCGGCCAGGTCTACGGTGCCGACTTTCCAGTGGTTACCGTGGAAGACTGGGTCAACGCCCAGGCCCGCCTGCTCGACCACCTGGGCATCCAGACCCTGGCCGCCGTGATGGGCGGCAGCCTGGGCGGCATGCAGGCCCTGGGCTGGACGCTGCAGTTCCCGGACCGGGTGCGGCACGCGGTGGTGATTGCCAGCGCGCCCAACCTCACCGCCGAGAACATCGCCTTCAACGAAGTAGCCCGCCGCGCCATCACCACCGACCCCGACTTCCACGGCGGCCACTTCTACCGGCACGGCGTGGTGCCCCAGCGCGGCCTGCGCATCGCCCGCATGATTGGCCACATCACGTACCTCAGCGACGACGTGATGAACACCAAGTTTGGCCGCCAGTTGATCCATGGCAGCTACCGCTACACCACGCAGGATGCCGAGTTCCAGATCGAGAGCTACCTGCGCTACCAGGGCGACAAGTTCAGCGAATACTTCGATGCCAACACCTACCTGCTGATCACCCGCGCGCTGGACTACTTTGACCCGGCGCGGCATTTTGGCGGCAGCCTGAGCGCGGCGTTTGCCCAGGTCAAAGCCAAGTTCCTGCTGGTCAGCTTCACCACCGACTGGCGCTTCTCGCCCCAGCGCAGCCGCGAAATCGTGAAAGCCCTGCTCGACCACCACCACACCGTGAGCTACGCCGAAATCGACGCGCCCCACGGCCACGACGCGTTTTTGCTCGACGATGCCCGCTACATGGCCGCCGTTCACGCCTACTTTGACCGGATTGCAGCGGAGGTGACCCCATGAGCGGGCAGTCGATCATGGAATCCATCGCCCGCCTGGTACCGGTGGGCTCGCGCGTGCTGGATCTGGGCTGCGGCGACGGCGCGCTGCTGGCCCACCTGCAGGCCACCCGCGGCTGCACCGGCTACGGTGTAGAAATCGACGATGCCAAACTGCTCAAATGCGTGCAGCGCGGCGTGAATGTGGTCCAGTTGAATCTGGACGAGGGCCTGGCCCTGTTCGAAGACGCGTCGTTTGACGTGGTGCTGCAAATCGACACCCTGCAGCACCTGCGTAACGCCGAAGTCATGCTGCGCGAAACTGCCCGCGTGGGCCGCATGGGCGTGCTGGCCTTCCCCAACTTCGCCCATTGGCCCAACCGCCTGAGCATCCTGCGCGGCCGCATGCCCGTCACCAAACGCCTGCCCTACCAGTGGTACGACACACCCAACATCCGCGTCGGCACCTTCAAGGACTTCGAAGTGCTGGCCGGCAAGAACGACCTGCACATCCTGGATGCCTTCGGCCTGCAAGAAGGCCGCGAGGTGCGCTTTTTGCCGAACGCGATGGCGGGCACGGCGGTTTTCAAGTTCCAGCGCGGGTGACGTGCGGCCCGGCAAGGGTATTTTTTCGGCATACAAATGGTCGCTTGTGCTTATGAGACAAGCGTGAGCAGCTATTTATTTTGATGTAAATAGACCTGCGAAGCTGTGGCGGATAGGGGCCGCCCAAAGGCCTGTGCGGTCCGGGGTTTTACACTCTGGGGTTGGCCCGCCTATTTCCTATTGAGAATTTCCCCATGACCACAGTCCACACTTCCTCCATCCACAGCCTGCCCCTGCTGGCGCGCGGCAAGGTTCGCGACAACTATGCCGTGGGGACCAACCGCATTCTGATGGTGGCCAGCGACCGCCTGAGCGCGTTTGACGTGATCCTGGGCGAGCCGATTCCGGGCAAGGGCATTTTGCTGACGCAGATGGCGCTGTTCTGGTTTGCCAAGCTGGGCCATATCTGCCCCAACCACCTCACCGGCGAAGCCCCCGAGAGCGCCGTCACCGCCGAAGAAGTAGCCCAGGTGACGGGCCGCTCCATGCTGGTCAAGCGCCTCAAGCCCCTGCCCATCGAAGCCGTGGTGCGCGGCTACCTGGCCGGTAGCGGCTGGAAGGAATACCAGGACAGCCAATCCGTCTGCGGCGTGCCCCTGCCTGCGGGCCTGCACAACGCCTCCAAGCTGGCCGCCCCCATCTACACCCCGGCGGCCAAGGCAGCGGTGGGCGACCACGACGAAAACATCACCTTCGAGCGCAGCGTGGAGATGATTGGCGCCGACCTCGCCGGGCGCATCCGCGATTTGAGCATCCAGATCTATTCGGAGGCCGCCGCCTTCGCACTGACCAAGGGCGTGATCATTGCCGACACCAAGTTCGAGTTCGGCCTGGACACCGATGGCACCCTGGTGCTGATGGACGAGGTGCTGACCCCCGATTCCTCGCGCTACTGGCCCGTGGAAAGCTATGTCGAAGGCAGCAATCCCCCCAGCTACGACAAACAGTTCGTGCGCGACTGGCTGGAACAGGTGCTGATCGACGGCAAGCCCTGGAACAAAACGCCCCCCGCCCCCCGCGTCCCCGCCGATGTGATCACCAAGACCGCGGCCAAATACCAGGAAGCGCTGGAGCGGTTGACGGCGTAGGCCTGTGGCATGACCACCTCCTCCCTCGTCACCCGCAGCCTGGCCCACATCTGGCACCCCTGCACCCAGATGCAGCGGGCCGCCGAGGTGCCGCCGCTGCCCATCGTGCGCGGCCAGGGCGTGTGGCTGGTTGACGAAGATGGCCACCGCTACTTCGATGCCATCAGCTCCTGGTGGGTCAACCTGTTTGGCCATGCGGATGCGCGCATCAACGCCGCCATCAAGGACCAGCTCGACACCTTGCCGCATGTGATGCTGGCGGGCTGCACCCACGCCCCGGCGGTGGAGCTGGCCGAGCGCCTCTCTGCCCGCACGGGCGGGGTGCTGGGCCACTGCTTCTTTGCCAGCGACGGGGCTTCGGCGGTGGAGATTGCGCTGAAGATGACCTTCCACCACTGGCAAAACCGGGGCTTGGCTAACAAGCGCGAGTTTGTCTGCCTGCGCCAGGGTTACCACGGCGAAACCCTGGGCGCGCTGGCCGTGACCGACGTGCAAATCTTCCGCGATGCCTACGACCCGCTCTTGATGCGCTCGCACCAGGTGATGTCGCCCGACGCGCGCCAGGCCCTGCCGGGCGAATCCGCCGCCGACGTGGCCCGGCGCGCCGCCGCCGAGCTGCAGGCCTTGCTGGAGGCCCGCCACGGCCAGATCGCTGCCATCATCCTGGAGCCGCTGGTGCAGGGCGCGTGCGGCATGGCCATGCACGACCCGGCCTACCTGCGCGCCGTGCGGGCGCTGTGCGACCAGTACCAGGTGCTGCTGATCGCCGACGAGATCGCCGTGGGCTGTGGCCGTACCGGCACCTTCTTCGCCGTGGAACAAGCGGGCATTTGGCCGGACCTGCTGTGCCTGTCCAAAGGCATCAGCGGCGGCTATTTGCCCTTGTCCCTGGTCCTGTCGCGCGACAGCGTGTACGCGGCCTTTCTGGACGACAACGTGGCGCGCGGTTTCCTCCATTCGCACTCCTACACCGGCAACGCGCTGGCCTGCCGCGCCGCGCTGGCGGTGCTGGACCGGTTTGACCAGGACGGCGTGCTGGCCCACAACCGCCTGCAGGCGGCCACCCTCAGCGCAGCGCTGGCGCCCCTGCAATCCGACCCGCGGGTCGAGAACTTCCGCCACATTGGCATGATTTGGGCCTTTGACGTACTGGAATCCGTTGCCGGGCCACGTTTTGCCGAGCGCTTCCACCTGGCAGGCCGCTCGCGTGAGCTGCTGATCCGCCCGATTGGCCGCACCGTCTACCTGCTGCCACCGTATCTGCTGGACGACGACCTGTCGCCCTGGCTGGCCCGCCAAGTCCTGGCCACGCTAGACGACGTTTTGAACCAAGCCCCCACCGATGCTGATAGACCTCCTGAACCGCCAACTGCGTGAGCGCGCCGACCTGGCCCTGACGCGCACGCGCCGCACCGCAGAGTCGCCTTGCGCGCCTGTGCAGCGCGTGGATGGCCGCGAGCTGCTGGCGTTTTGCAGCAACGACTACCTGGGCCTGGCCCACCACCCTGTGCTGGTGGAGGCCCTGGCCGAGGGCGCACGCCGCTTTGGCGCGGGCAGCGGCGCATCGCACCTGGTCAGCGGCCACTCGCTGGCGCATGCCACCTTGGAAGCCGAGCTGGCCGCCTGGATGGCCCCCTGCATCCCCGGCGCACGGGCGCTGTACTTCTGCACCGGATTTATGGCCAATATGGCCCTGGTGCCCGCCCTGTCGGCACAAGGCGCTACGATTTTTGCAGACAAACTGAACCACGCCTCGCTGGTCGATGGCGCGCTGATGTCCAAAGGCAAGCTGCACCGCTACGCCCACCGTAACCTGGCGGTGCTGGAGCGGCAGCTAAAGCAATGCGATACGGAAATCAAACTCATCGTCACCGACGCGGTGTTCAGCATGGACGGCGACCTGGCCGACCTGCCCGCCCTGTTGGCGCTGGCCGAGCGCTTCGATGCCTGGCTGGTGGTGGACGACGCGCACGGTTTCGGCGTGCTCGGCACCCAGGGCCGGGGCAGCCTGGCGCACTTCGGCCTGCGCAGCGAACGCTTGATTTACATGGGCACGCTGGGCAAGGCCGCAGGCGTGGGTGGCGCGTTTGTGGCCGCGCACCCCACCATCGTCGAGTGGCTGGTGCAAACCGCCCGGCCCTACATCTACACCACCGCTGCGCCGCCCGCCATCGCCCACGCGCTCAGCGCCAGCTTGGTGCTGATAGCAGGGCCCGAGGGCGAACAGCGCCGTGCCCACCTGCAGACGCTAATCCATCAGCTGCGCAGTGAGTTATCAAAATTAATAGCTGCCCACGCCCATCTAGGCTGGGCTCTGGCCGATTCGGCCACTGCCATCCAGCCGCTCATCGTGGGCAGCAACGCCGCCGCCCTGGCCTTGTCTGCCGCGCTGGACGCGCAAGGCCTGTGGGTGCCCGCCATCCGCCCGCCCACCGTGCCCGTGGGCACGGCGCGGCTGCGCATCACCCTCAGTGCGTCCCACAGCGCGCAGGACGTGCAGCGCCTGGTCGAGGGACTGGCCGTGGCCGCGAAAGAATTGCATGCGTAGCGTGTTCGTCACCGGCACCGACACCGAAGTCGGCAAAACCCGCTGCAGCGCGGCCCTGTTGCACTGGTGCGCCCAACAAGGCTGGCACAGCGCGGGCTTCAAGCCGGTGGCTGCCGGGCTGGACGCAGACGGCGTGAACGAAGACGTGCAGATGCTATTGGCCGCCAGTTCGCTACCTTTGACTGACGCAGAAGTGGGTCCGCACCAGTTTCACACGGCCTGCGCCCCGCACATCGCTGCGGCGTTGGAAGGGCACACCATCTCCTTGCCCCTGCTGGTGCAACAAGCCCAGGCCTTGGCCACCCGCGCCGACGTGCTGGTGGTGGAAGGCGTGGGCGGCTTCTGCGTGCCGCTGGGGCTCGACTGCGACACCGCCGACCTGGCCGTGGCGCTGGGCTACCCGGTGATTTTGGTGGTCGGCCTGCGCCTGGGTTGCATCAGCCACGCCCTGCTCACGGCCGAGGCCATCCGCGCACGTGGCCTGCCGTTGGTGGGCTGGATTGCCAACACCATCGACCCACAGATGGCCCAACTGCAAGCCAATATCGACACCCTGCGCCATGAGTTCCAGCGCCGCCACCGCGCACCCTGCCTGGGCGTGGTGCCGCGTCTGACCGATACCAGCCCGGCAGCCGCAGCAGCCTATCTGGACAGTGCGGCCCTCCAAGAGATCTTTTCCGCATGAATGCCACCGCCCCCTTCGTCGATGCCACCTTTCTGGCCAACCCCTACCCGGCCTACCAGGCCCTTCGCGAGGCGGGGCCGCTGCACTGGAGCACCGAATTCTTCGGCGGGGCCTGGCTGCTGACCCGCCACGCCGACGTGGAGCAGGTGCTGCGCGACCCGCGCTTCTCGGCCCAGCGCACGGGAGGATGGGTGACCGACCGCGAGGAAACCAAAGGCGAGCTGGCCGGTTTCCAGCAGCTGTTTGCCCGCGCCATGCTGTTTCTCGACGCGCCCGACCACACCCGCATCCGCAAGGTGCTGAACGCCGGTTTCAAACCCGCGCAGATCCAGGCGCTGGAGCCGTTCATCGAACAGACCGTGGTCGAGCTGCTGGACGCAGTCGGGGACGCGCCCCGTTTCGACTTCATGCAGGCCGTCGCCCGCCAACTGCCCACCCGCGTCATCGCCAAGATGATGGGCATCGACGAGGCGGCCAATGCCGACTTTGCCGTCTGGTCCGACGACCTGGCGGTGTTCATCGGCGCGCCGCTGGCTACCCACCCACAGGCCCGCCGCGCCCAGGCCAGCTTGCTGGCGATGGGCCGGTATTTCGACCAGTTGATTGCCGAGCGCCGCCAGAACCCTGGCGACGACCTGGTCAGCCGCCTGCTGCAGGCCGAGGCCGACGGCGCGCTGCTCAACCACGCAGAGCTGCTGGCCCAGTGCGCCATGCTCTTGTTTGCGGGCCATGAAACCACCCGCAACCTGCTGGGCAACGGCCTGCACGCCCTGCTGGCCCAACCCGACCAGTGGCAGCAACTGCGCGTTGACCCCAGCCTGGTCCCCAGCGCCGTGCGCGAGCTGCTGCGCTTTGACAGCCCGGTGCAGTACACCGGCCGCCGCGTCGCCACCGACCTGGAACTCCATGGCCAGACCCTGCGCCGGGGCGACCTGGTGGTGCCGCTGATAGGCTCCGCCAACCGCGACCCCGCCCGCCACCCCGAGCCGGATAAGCTGGATGTGGCCGGGCGCGACGGCGCGTCCATCTCCTTCGGCACCGGCCCCCACGTCTGCATCGGCGCCCTGCTGACCCGCATCGAAGCCGAAATCACCTTCCGCCAGGTCTTGCAACACTGGCCGCACCTGCGCCTGGCCGACACCGCGCCGCAGTGGGCCGACAACCCGGCCTACCGGGGGCTGGTGGCGCTGGATGTAGTAACCGGCTAACACCCACCGCCACTTTTCGCTGCCCACAATGGCCTACCAACCACCCTTGAGGAGACAGCCATGGCAGCGAAAAAGATCCTGATGATTTGCGGCGACTACTGCGAAGACTACGAAACCATGGTGCCGTTCCAGGCGCTGCTGGCCGTGGGCCACACCGTCCACGCCGTCTGCCCCGACAAAAAGGCCGGGGACCATATCAAAACCGCCATCCACGACTTCGAAGGCGCGCAGACCTACAGCGAAAAGCCCGGCCACAACTTCACCCTGAACGCCACCTTTGCCGGCCTGGATGTCAGCAGCTACGACGCGCTGGTCATCCCCGGTGGCCGTGGCCCCGAGTACCTGCGCACCTACCCGGCGGTGGTGTCGGCAGTGAAGCATTTCTTTGAAGCCAACAAGCCCGTGGCCGCCGTTTGCCACGGTGCCCAGCTGCTGGCCGGGGCCGGTGTGCTCAAGGGCCGCACCTGCTCGGCCTACCCGGCCTGCCGCGTGGAAGTGGAGATTGCGGGCGGCACCTATGCCGAGATCGCCATCGACGCGGCCATCACCGAGGGCAACCTGGTCAGCGCCCCCGCCTGGCCCGCCCACCCGGCCTGGATTGCGCAGTTTCTGGCCTTGCTGGGTACCAAAATCAGCCTTTGACACGGGTGGTCTGCCGTCGGATGATGCGGGGCCATACCACCAGGAATCGCCATGCGCAGCAACCACGCCACATTGAGCCAGAACGCACGCCCCCCAGAAACACCGCAGAACTGGCTTTGCCAGGCTGCTGGTGTTGCCCCCTGCAAGGGGGTTGGCGAAAGATGCGGAGCACTGCAGCCTGGGGGTGAGTGACAAGTATGTGCCAAGTCTTCATCAGCGCCGACCCCGCCCTTTATGACAGCCGCGCCCGCTCGGTGCGGCTGCACGGCGTGGCCACCAGCATCAAGCTGGAAAACCTGTTCTGGCAGGTGCTGGCCGAGATCGCCCAGCGCGACGGCATGGGCGTGCCCCAGCTCTGCGCCAGGCTGTACGACGAGCTGGTGGCGCAGCGTGGCGAGGTGGACAACTTTGCCTCGTTCCTGCGCGTGAGCTGTGGCCGCTACCTGGCCTTGCAGCTCTCCGGCGGCATTCCGCAAGATGCCAGCATCTCCATCCGCAGCCTGAACGCCCAGCAGGTGCTGGCCACCGAAGGGCACCGCAGCCTGCTGGCGCGGGCGGCTTAGGCCTGCAAATTATTCCATCTAGGCTATAATTTAGCCATGCGCTGGGACGTTGAATACACCGACGAATTTGAAGCTTGGTGGTCGTCTTTGTCCGAGTCCGAACAAGAATCCTTGGCCGCATCGGTGCAACTTCTGGAAGCGCGGGGCCCCGGCCTGGGCTTTCCGCACAGCAGTGGAATCAATGGCTCCAAACATGGCCGCATGCGGGAGCTGCGCACCCAGCACGACGGGCGACCGCTGCGTACGCTTTATGCATTTGACCCCCGGCGAGCCGCCATTCTGTTGATCGGTGGCGACAAAACCGGTGGAGACCGCTGGTACGAGATCCATGTTCCGCTGGCCGACCAACTGTACGGCGCGCATTTGGACCAACTACGAAAGGAAGGGCTGATTGATGGCTAAAAAATTTTCCGAACTGCGCTCCCGCATGTCCCCTGCGTCGCAGGCCCGCTCACAAGCCCAGGCAGAAACAATGCTGGCCGAAATGCCTTTGAACGAGCTGCGCCAGGCACGCGGCCTATCGCAGCAGATGCTGGCCGACGTACTGCACGTACAACAGCCGTCCATCGCCAAGCTGGAAAAGCGCACCGACATGTACCTGTCCACCCTGCGCAGCCACATCGAAGCCATGGGCGGCGAGTTGGAGGTGATTGCGCGCTTCCCCGACGGGGCGGTCAAAATCCGCAACTTTGCCGATGTGGGTGATGCTGCTCCGGTGTAAGCCGATCTACAAATCCACAAAATCCGACCCCATCGCCCCCAGATCGTCCATCAGTGCGCCCAGCTCGGCATTGGCCTCGGCGTGCCAGCGAGGGGGGAAATCGGACAGGAAGCGGCTGTGGCCGGGCTCGATGCTGAAGCAGACGGTGTGGCCGGTATCCCAGATGAAGGGGTAGACCACCAGAAAGTCGTCACCGGGGCGGTCCTTGAAGAAGCAGGCGGCCCGCAGCGCCGGCAAAAACTCCAGAAATTCGCCGTAGTTTTCAGAAAACTGCAGCACGCAGAACTGCCAGGTTTCGGTGGCTTCGTCATAGTGGGACGCAGCGGCATTCTCGGGCTCGGCACACCACTGCGCGACGAAGGTGCCTACCGACACCTCCGGCCCGCCACGGCGCGCGTACTCGGCCACCCGTGACGCGGTCATCGGGCCGCCCGACAGCGCAATGCCCGCCATCCAGTCCATCCAGTCACCAAAGTCACCTGCGTGGGCGCACGGGCTGTGCATGTACTTTTGGTAGGCCCTTTGGGACAGATGGACGCGGACGTACAGGGAGTGGAGTTCTGACATGGTGCGTAGATGCCTGTAGACGTTAAAAAGCGATGTGTTCGACTTTATAAATCCAAAACCGTTGTATACACTTAGTTCTCTGGATTTATACGATGTCTGCTGTGCGGATGCTGGCGGGCACTGGGCGTTGCGGGCTGCGGTCTAATACCTGGGTTTTCACCCACTCCCACCCACCCGGTACCGCTTCCATGAAACGCTTTTTTCTCCAAACCGCCCTGGCCGTGGCCACCCTGTGCTGTGCCGGTCTGTCCAGCGCCCAGCAGGTGCTGCGCCTGACCGCCATCCCCGACGAAGCCCCCACCGAGCTGGCCCGCAAGGCCGCGCCGCTGGTCAAGTACCTGGAGGGCAAATTGGCCATGAAGGTCGAGTTCACCCCGGTTACCGACTACGCGGCAGCGGTGGAGGCGCTGGTCAACAAGCAGGTGGACGTGGCCTGGTTTGGCGGCTTTACCTTTGTGCAGGCGAATGTGCGTTCGGGCGGCAAGATCCTGCCGCTGGTGCAGCGCGAGGAAGACGAGAAATTCCGCTCGGTCTTCATCACCGCCGACCCGGCCATCAAGGCGCTGGCCGACCTGAAGGGCCACACCCTGAGCTTTGGCAGCCCGTCCAGCACCTCCGGCCACCTGATGCCGCGCAGCTTTTTGCTGGATGCCAAGGTCGACCCCGACAAAGACCTCAAGCGCGTGGCCTTCTCGGGTGCGCACGATGCCACCATTGCCGCCGTGGCCGCAGGCAAGGTGGACGCGGGCGCGCTCAACATCTCGGTGTGGGACAAGTTTGTGGCCGACAAAAAGGTCGATACCGCCAAGGTCCGCGTGTTCTACACCACCCCACCCTACTTCGACTACAACTGGAGCGTGCATGCCGACATGCCCGTGACCCTGCGCGAAAAGCTGGCCAAGGCCTTTCTGGACCTGAACAGCGCCACCCCCGAGGGCAAAGAAGTGCTGGAGCTGCAACGCGCCACCCGCTTCATCCCCAGCCAGCCCGTCAACTACAAGGGCATCGAGGCCGCAGCCCGCAGCGCCGGTTTGCTGAAGTAAGCTGCACTACAAAATAAGTAGCTGCTCGTGCTTATGAAATAAGCGCTAGAGGCACTTTTTATATGCAACTCCAACTGGTGACCGCATCGGCCCGACACCCTGCTGCGGCTGCGCACGCCCCGGCCGCCCTGCGCGCGGTCAGCCTGGCGCTGGCCGCCGGGGAGCAGGTGGCGGTGATCGGGCCGTCCGGGGCGGGCAAAACCACGCTGCTGCACCTGCTGGGCTGCGCATTGCGGCCCAGCCAAGGGCAGGTGCTGCTGGACGGGCGCGACCCCTGGGCGCTGCCACGTGCCCAGCTGCAAGGCCTGCGCCGCCAGCTCTTCATCGCCCCGCAGGTGCCGCCGCTGCCGCCGCGCCAGCGGGTCGTTACATCGGTGCTGGCCGGGCAGTTGCCGACCATGGGGCTGTGGCGCAGCGTGCGCAGCCTGTTCCACCCGGTGGACATTCCGGTGGCCGAGACCGCGCTGGCGCAGTTCGACCTGGCCGACAAGCTGTTTGAGCGGGTGGACCGCCTGTCGGGCGGCGAACGCCAGCGCGTGGGCCTGGCGCGGGCGCTGGTGGCCGATGCCCGGCTCTGGCTGGTGGACGAGCCCCTGTCGGCCCTGGACCCGGCCCGTGCAGAGCAGGCGATGCGGGCCTTGGCGCAAGCCGCCCAGGCACGGGGCACCACGCTGCTGGCCAGCCTGCACCACGTGGACATGGCGCTGGCGCATTTCCCGCGCATTGTGGGTCTGCGCGAGGGGGCCATCGTGTTCGACCTGCCCGCCGCACAGGTGACGCGCGAGCGGTTGCACAGCCTGTATGCCCAGCACCTGGACGAGCTGACCGGGCCTGCGCCCGAGCCCGCCCTGCTGCCCGCCACACCTCCCGTGGTGATGCATTGCCGATAATCCACAACCCCACCCTGCGCGACCCTGCCTGGCACAGCCGCCTGTTCTGGCTGCTGGCCGCCGCCGTGCTGCTGTGGCCGCTGCTGGTGCTCACCGAGTTCCAGCCCTGGGTGCTGCTACAGCCCGACAGCCTGCGGCCCACGCTGCGCTTTGTGGGCGACTTCTTTCCGCCCAAGCTGGAACCCGCCTTTCTGTGGACCGTGGCCGTGGAAACCTGGCGCACCGTGGCGATGGCCACCGCAGGCATCACCCTGGCGCTGTTGCTGGCCGTGCCGCTGACGCTGCTGTCGGTGCGGGTGCTGTCGATTTCGGCGCTGACCGGGCGCATGGCTCCGCTGGGCGCGGCTGTGCGGCTGGCGGTGCGCTGGTTGCTGGTGCTGCTGCGCAGCGTGCCCGAGCTGGTCTGGGCGCTGGTGTTTGTGCGCGTGGTGGGCCTGGGCCCCACCTCGGGCGTGCTGGCGATTGCGCTCACCTACGCGGGCATGCTGGGCAAGGTGTACGCCGAGATTCTGGAATCCGGCGAGCCCGCCGCTACCCAGGCCCTGCTGCGCCACGGCACCGGGCGGCTGCAGGCTTTCTTTTACGGCCTGCTGCCGCAGAACGCAGGCGAGCTGACCAGCTACACCGTGTACCGCTGGGAATGCGCCATCCGCTCGTCTGCCGTGCTGGGCTTTGTGGGCGCGGGCGGGCTGGGTCAGCACATGGACGCGTCGATGAAGATGTTCAACGGCTCCGAGGTCAGCACCATGCTGCTGGTGTTCATGGGCCTGGTGTGGCTGGCGGATTACACCAGTGCGTGGCTGCGTAAGGGGCTGGCGTGAAACAAGCGGCCAACGAGACTTACAAGCTGCCGCCCGCGCTGTTCCACGCCCGTTCCAGGGCCCTGTGGTTCGCAATTAGCGTGGTGGCTCTGGTGGCAGCCAGCTTTGCCACGCTGGATCTGCAGTGGGCCAAATTCCTCTCAGCCGATGCGCTGCGCCGCATGGGCCACTTTATCGGCGAGCTGCTCATTCCCAACACCGACCCCGCCTTTCTGCGCAAGCTGCTGACCGCCACGTTGGAAACGCTGGCCATGTCGGCCCTGGGCACGCTGCTGGCGGTGGTGTGCGGCCTGGCGCTGGCCCTGCCCGCCAGCAAAACCCACGCCGATGACAGCGCCCTCTGGCGTGGCCCCACGCGGGCGCTGTTGAACGCGCTGCGCAGCATCCCCGAGCTGGTCTGGGCCACGCTGCTGCTGGTCGCCGCCGGGCTGGGGCCGTTTGCCGGGACGCTGGCGCTGGCGCTGCACACCACCGGCGTGCTGGGCCGCTTGTTTGCCGAAAGCCTGGAGAACGCCCCCGACGGCCCGGCCCAGGCCCTGCGGGTGCGCGGCGTGGGCGCGGTACCTGTGCTGCTCTACGCCAGCCTGCCCCAGGTGCTGCCGCAGTTGGTGAGCTACACCCTGTACCGCTGGGAAAACAACATCCGCGCCGCCACCGTGCTGGGCGTGGTGGGCGCAGGCGGCCTGGGCCAGATGCTGGCCTTCCACATGGGCCTGTTCCAGATGCCCGAGACCAGCACCGTGCTGGTGGCCATGCTGGTGCTGGTGGCGCTGGTGGATGGTTTGAGCAGTGGCGTGCGCTGGATGCTGATGCGTTAGGTGGAAATGTCCATTCCACAGGTTAATCACCCGGCGGATTAACTCTTGCAGTTAGACCATAGTGTCAATTCGACCCGTCTGATTATATTTTTCTCGCCCTGATAATCGATTTTTTGCCCCGCCTAGCAGGGCCGAAACCGCCTAACTCACCAGTGAAAAAGCGGCCTAACTGCCCCACCAAAACCTAACTCTGGCCCGTTATATTTTCCCGTCAAATTAATAAAAGAAATTTATTTCTCTCAGAGTAACTACTTAGAAAATTTATTCAAGTTGGTGTTTAAAGTAGCGACGTGTCGATAACCCCCCGCTCCACCCACCAGGAAATTTTCAAAATGAAAAAACTCATCCTCGCCGCTGCCGTTGCCGCCTCCGTGTTGACCCCCCTCGCCGCCCAGGCGCAGAAGATTGGCCTGGCCATGGCCAACCAGGAAACCTTCCTGGCCTACATGTCCGATGCGCTGCTGGCCCAGGCCAAAACCGTCGGGGCCAGTGTGCAAATGGAAAACGCCGACAACGATGTGGGCCGCCAACTCAACCAGATCCAGAACTTCATTGCCCAGAAGGTAGATGCCATCATCATCAACCCGGTGGACACCGATGCCACCACCAAAATGACCAAGATGGTGGGCGACGCGGGCATTCCGCTGGTCTACGTGAACCGCCGCCCGGTGGACTTTGACAAGCTGCCCAAGAACGCGGCCTTTGTGGCTTCTGACGAAAAAGTCTCGGGCACGCTGCAAACCCAGGAGATGTGCCGCCTGATGAAGGGCAAGGGCAACATCGTGGTGTTGATGGGCGAGCTGTCGAACGAGGCGGCACGCACCCGCACCAAGGACATCGAGGAAGTGCTGGCCACCCCGGAATGCGCGGCCATCAAGATTTTGGACAAGCGCGAAGGCAAATGGCTGCGCACCAACGGCACCGACATCGTCTCGAACTGGCTCACCGCCGGGCTGAAGTTCGATGCCATCATCGCCAACAACGACGAAATGGCCATCGGCGCCATCCAGGCCCTGAAAGCCAACAACAAGTGGACCCCCGGCTATCTGGTCGCCGGTATCGATGCCACGCCGGATGCGCTGGCTTCCATGAAAGCGGGCGACCTGAAGGTCACCGTGTTCCAGAACGCCGCAGGCCAGGGCCGGGGCTCGCTGGATGCCGCCGTCAAGCTCATCAAAAAGCAGCCGGTGGACCGCTTTGTGAACATCCCGTTTGAGCTGGTCACGCCTGCCAACCTGGCCAAATACTCCAAATAAGCCAAGTAAGCGATGCGCTACCGCGACTTTGGCCGCACCGGCTGGAAGGTGAGTGAGGTGGCCTTTGGGGCCTGGCAGATCGGTGGCGACTGGGGCGCGGTGGACGACATGCGCTCCATCGACACCCTGCTGTACGCCTTTGAAAAAGGCATCAACTTTGTCGATACCGCAGAGCTGTACGGCAAGGGCCACAGCGAAGAGGTGATTGGCCGGGCGCTGCGGGCCTGGCAGGGCGACAAAATCTACGTGGCTACCAAGGTGCAACCTATCCAGTGGCCCGACGCAAACGACGACCACCCGGCCATGCGGGGCCGCTACCCCGACTGGTATCTGCGCGAGAGTGTAGAAAAATCGCTCAAGCGCCTGGGTGTGGAGCGGCTGGACATGCTGCAACTGCACAGCTGGATGGGCGACGGCCTATATGCCCTGGACTGGCTGGAGAGCCTGAACCGCCTGCGTGCCGAGGGCAAGATCGACAAGATTGGCGTGTCCCTGCGCGACTTCCGGCCCGACGAGGGCATAGACCTGGCCCGCTTTGGCCTGGTGGACGCCATCCAGGTGGTCTACAACCTGTTTGAGCAACGCCCGCGCCATGGCCTGTTTGCAGCGGGCGAGTCCACATCCACCGCCTTGATCGCCCGGGTGCCGCTGGATTCAGGCGCGTTGGTGGGCCACTGGACCGCCGACACCTACGCCCGCTGGGCCCCCGGCTCGGTGCCGCATACGATGTTCCGCGAGGGCCGATTTGCCGAGACCCTGGCACGCGTCAACCAGCTCAAAATGCTGTGTGCGCCCTACTACCCCACGCTGGCCGAGGCGGCCATGCGCTACGTGCTGGATTCCCGGCAGGTATCCACGTTGATCCCGGGTATGCAAACCCGTGCCGAGGTGGACATGAACCTGGTGTATTCCGACGGCCAGCCCTTCCCCGCCGAGCTGCTGGCCCAGCTGGGCGAGCACCTGTGGATTCGGAACTACTACCAATGAGCTTGCACCAACTGGAACTGCTGCGGCCCCACGAGATCCGCGCCGAGCTGGCCCGCGCCTCCCGCGTCTACCTGCCGCTGGGCACCATCGAATGGCACTGCGAGCATTTGCCGGTGGGGCTGGACGCGCTGACCGCCCACGGCGTGTGTCTGCGCGCCGCCCAGCGCAGCGGCGGCCTGGTCTACCCCACGCTGCACTACGGCACCGGCGGCGGCCACGGCATCTACCCCTGGACGGTGATGATGGAAACTGGCTCGGAAATCGTCGCCCAGCTGCGCAAGACCCTGGCCCGGCTGGAAGTCTTTGGGGTGGTCCAGGCGGTGCTCTTCACCGGGCACTTCGCCGACGAGCAGATTGCCATGGTGCGCCAGCTGGCCCAGGACTGGCAGGCCGAGGGCCACGCGCTGCAGGTACAGGCCTTGTCCATCAACATGCTGCCCCACCCGCCCATCGCCCCCGACCACGCCGGCCCGTTCGAGACCACGCTGCTGCATGCCCTGTGGCCCGAGCGCGTAGACCTCGGCCAGCTGCCGCCCAAACCGGTGCGTACCGGCAACATCGAAGAAGACGGTTGGGGCCCGCAGCGCCACGTGCAAGGCCACCCGCTGTGGGGCGTGGTGGGCCCGGACCCGCGTAATTTTGACCCGGCGCGTGGGCCGGAGCTGCTGGAGGCGGTGGTGGGCTGGCTGGTGGAGGAAGTGGCCTGAATTTCAGGCTATTTTTCAGGCATCCAACAGGCAGCCTGTGCTTATTCAATAAGCGCAAGCAGCTATAAAAAATATAGTTAAAAACTGTAGCGCCCAAACTCACACGCTCTCGGGCAAATGGATGTCCATCGGCACCAGCACCTGCCGCACGCCCGCCGTGGGCTGCACCACGGCCTCGGCCATCTGCGCCACCAGTTCGCGGCATAGCTGGGGCAGCGGGTGCGACAAGACGGCTGCGAAGTGCCGGTGGATCAGCCCCGCGCGGGTCACGGGTGTGAGCTCAGTGCCTATGCCCACCACGCGCTGACCACCCCGGTTGCGCTGGCGGCGCTGCGCCAGCGCCTTGAGCACGCCTTCAATGCCGCTGCCACCCATGTAAAAGCCCACCAGATCGGGGTGGCTGTCCAGCAGCTCGTGGGTGCGCTCTTCGCCGTAGGCATCGCTTTCCAGCGTGGAAATGGTCTCCAGCAGGTCGAAGTCCGGTGCGTGCTCGCGCATGTAAGAGCGCAGGCTGATTTCGCTCAGCTCCTGGCACTGGAAGCGGTGGCTGCCTACAAAAATGGCCACCGGGCCGGGGGCGTGGGCCAGCTCCGAAATCAACCAGGCCGCCGTGCGCCCAACTCGGCGGTTGTCCAGCCCGGCATAGCCTGCGCGCAAGGGCGAGCTCAAGTCCGAAATCAGTCCGAACACCGGCACCTGGCGCTGGTGCAAGGCCTCGATGGCGTTGTTGACCAGGGCGTGGTCGGCCGTGACCACCGCGATGGCATCCACCCGTTGGCCCAGGTCGGCCAGGTGCTCGGCCACGCATTCGGGGGTTTGGTCCTTCAGGTACTCGACCACGGCGCGGCCCCGCAGCGTAGGGCAGTCTTGCGTGGCCTGGGTGAGCGCTGCGGCCAGGCCCCGGTAGAACACCGCATTCGGCAACTGCAGCAAAAAGCCCAGCGTGAGGCGCGGGCGCACATCGCGCAGGCGCTCGGTGATGACACCCGCCGCGTAAAAGCCCAGGGCTTCGGCGGAGGCGCGGATGCGCTGGGCTGTGTCTTCGCGCACATTGCTGCGGCCATTGAGCACCCGGTCGACGGTGGAGCGGCTGTGCCCGCAGTGGCGGGCCACGTCGTCCATGGTGGGGCGGCGGGAAGGATTTTGGCTTGACATGTTTGTGTCAAAAATGGTCGTTGTCTTGACACATTATGGGGCAGAAATGGCAGCAACAGTACCCAAAAATCACCTGCACTCGTAGCATCCACCCACGTACAACGAGAGACAAAAAACCATGCCCAACACCTCTTACTCCCGCTATGCCCTGCGCGACGACCAGGCCCCCACCGGCGACCTGCGCCGCGAAGAATTCGAGTCCGAAGTCAGCGCCCGCTGGTTCACCCCGCAGATCGACCGCAAGCTTTTGAAACAGCTCATGAAACGCTCTGACACAGAGTCGCTGTGGAACTATGGCCTGTGGATCGCTCTGCTGGTGGCCAGCGGCGTGGCGGGCTTCTTCACCTGGGGGACCTGGTGGGCCGTGCCCTGCTTCCTGGTCTACGGCGTGCTGTATTCCACCAGCGACCACCGGGCGCACGAGCTGTCGCACGGCACGCCTTTCAAAACCCGCTGGCTGAACGAGGCGCTCTACCACCTCAACGCCTTCATGACCCTGCACGAGGGCCACTACTGGCGCTGGAGCCACACGCGCCACCACACGCACACCATCATCGTCGGCAAAGACCCGGAAATCGCCTTTCCGCGCCCGGCGAATCGGCTGTATGCGCTGCTGGATTTCTTCTTCTTGAAGTCCGGCGTGCTGCTGCTGCGCGACATTGCCTTGCAGGCAGTGGGCCGCATCAGCCCGGATGGCGAGCACTTCATCCCCGCCACCGAACGCAGCAAGGTCATCCGCTCGGCGCGCATCTTCATGCTGGTGTTTGCCGCGGTGATTGCCGCGTGCGTTTACAGCCAGAGCATCCTGCCCGCGATGTACATCGTGCTGCCGCGCTTTTACGGCGGCTTCTTTGCCCAGTTTTTCAACGCCACCCAGCACACCGGCCTGGCCGAAGACGTTTACGACCACCGCCTGAACACCCGCACCTTTGTGACCAACCCGGTGTTCCAGTGGCTGTACTGCAATATGAACTTCCACATCGAACACCACAGCCTGCCCATGGTGCCCTGGCACCAGTTGCCTAAGCTGCACGAGGCCATCAAGGCCCAGTGCCCGCCGGTCTACCCCAGCGTGTGGGCCGCCTGGGCCGAGATCCTGCCCGCCCTGCAGCGCCAGGCCGTGGATGCCAGCTTCCAGGTCAGTCGGCCTGTGCCCGGAGCCGTGTAATGGCCACGCCCGGCCCCCAAAAAATCCACCGCTACGGCAGCGCGTTCAAGCTGCGGGCGGTGCAGATGAGCCAGCAAAGCGGCGTGCGCATCAAGGACGTGGCGGCCACGCTGGGGATCCACCCCTTCATGCTGTCCAAATGGCGCAAGCAGGTGCGCGACGGCGAACTGGTCGGCCTGCCCGCCCCGGTAGATACGCAAGCGGTGGTGGAGCTACAGCGCCTGTGCGCCATGGAGCAGCAGTTCAAACGCCTGCAGCAGGAGCACGAACTGCTAAAAAAAGCCATCCGGTTTGCTTTCGATCCAAAGCCGAAGTCTTCCGCTTTATCGGGGCAAACCGGGACACCCATTCTGTGCAGCTGATGTGCCAGTACTACCAGGTGACGCGGGCGGGGTATTACGCTTGGTGCAAGCGGGGGGCCTAAGCAAGGCTCCAGGGATTGAAAACCCGTACGCCCGTGGGCGCAAAGTCGGCCACGTTGCGGGTGGCCACGGCCATACCGTGGACCAGGGCGGTGGCGGCGATCAGCGCATCGCGCTCGGCACGCGGATCGGGCACATGCAGACCGGCGCAGCGCAGGGCTACCGGCGTGTCTACCGTGAGGATGCGACCCTCAAACCGGGGCAGCACCGCCTCCACCAGCCATGCGCGCAAGACTGCGCCCTGGGCGGCATCGCGGCGTTCCATCAACAAAGTGCCCAGCTCCAATTCCAGCACCGTGATCGCGGACAGATAGAAGTGGGCCAGCGGCGTGGCCTCCGCCCATGCCAGCACCTGCGGATTCGCCTTGTCGGGGCGACGCAGTTCCGAGACGACGTTGGTGTCCAGTACAAACATCAGGACAGGTCTGCGGCGCGGTACAGGCCACCAGCGCGGGGCGGCTCAAAGTCGAAATCAGGCACCGCAGACGGCGGCTGGGCCAGCGCCTCGGCCAGGGTGACCTGCGCGCCCGTCAACCGGCGGTAGTCCTCCATGCTGAGCAGCACATGCGCGGGCCGCCCCCGGTCGGTGATGAACACCGGGCCGGTGCGCGTGCACTTCTTGGCGCGGCTGGCATCCTGGTTGAATTCGCGGCTGGTGAGGGTGGTAACAGTCATGGCAACACCTCAAAATAAAAATGATGTGATGTTACTACATTGCTGATTAATTCAGCATCATGCTCAGCCGCCGACGGTACGTGGCCACCAGCAGCGCCTGCGGGTCTTGCTCGGTGACCGACTTGCCGGAGATTTCAATGCCACCTGCGGTTTTGTTGCCTGCATCGGCGCTGGCCTTGGGCTTGGGCGGGGTGAGCAGCTCCAGGATGGCGATGAAGACTTTGCGGGGGGCTTCGTCGTTCCACTTTTTGTCGCGCATGATGATTTCCAGCAGCTCGTCCATGGCGGCAGTCCATTCGCCCAGGGCCATCAGGATGCGGCCTTTGGCGAGGCGGGCATCGAAGTCGCGCTTGTTGGCGGCTATTTTTGCATCCAATTCGGCCATATCGCCCGTTCCATCAGCATAAGCAGCTGCGAAATTGAGAGCACCCACCCACTGCGACAGGGCTTCGAAGCGCAGCTGCAAGGGGATGTATTTCAGCGTGGGTTGCAGCGCGGCTTCGGCCTCTTCGAGGTGGCCGGTCTGGATGAGCAGGCGCACGTAGTCAAAGCGCGCCTCGTCGTTGGCCGGGTCCAGCGCCAGGGTATCGGCCAGCTTGGCCAGGGCGGCATCGGTGTCGCCCGCCTCCGCCAGGGCCAAGGCTTGCTCGGCCTCGGACGGTTCGGCGTCCAATGGCCCGCCCTCGGGCACGTGCTTGTCCAGAAATTCCTTGATCTTGCCCTCGGGCAGCGCGCCCTGGAAGCCGTCCACCGGCTGGCCGTTGACCACCAGAATGCAGGTGGGGATGCTGCGGATGCCAAAGGCTTCGGCCAGTTGCTGCTCCTGGTCGGAGTCGATCTTGACCAGCTTGAAGCGGCCCGCGTAATCGGCCTCGACCTTCTCCAGCAGCGGGCCGATGATCTTGCAGGGCTCGCACCACGGAGCCCAAAAATCGACCAGCACCGGGGTGGTCATGGAGGCGGCAATGACCTCGGTTTCAAAGTTGGCAAAGGTAACGTCGATCATTTTGGGGTGTTGCCGCAAGGCAAAAAGTAAAATTCGGGAAAAGAGCGACTCACCCCCAGGCTGCAGTGCTGCGCATCTTTCGCCAACCCCCTTGCAGGGGGCAGCACCAGCAGCCTGGCAAAGCCAGTTCTGCGGTGCTTCTGGAAAAGATGCGCCATAGCTGCAAAAAGACGGTGAGCCACAACGGGCTACTTAATGAAAAATCTTATGAATTCAATGGTTCAAATTGGTGTGGTGATGGGTTCCAGCTCCGACTGGGACACCATGCAGCATGCGGTGCAGATTCTCCAACAGTTTGGCATTGCGCATGAGGCACGGGTCGTATCGGCCCACCGCATGCCCGACGATATGTTTGCCTACGCCGAAGCCGCCGCCGGGCGCGGGCTCAAGGCCATCATCGCCGGAGCCGGTGGTGCCGCCCACCTGCCGGGCATGCTGGCCGCCAAAACCACGGTGCCGGTACTGGGCGTGCCGGTCGCTACCCGCCACCTGAGCGGCGTGGATTCGCTGCACAGCATTGTGCAAATGCCCAAAGGCATTCCGGTGGCCACCTTTGCCATTGGCAACGCGGGCGCGGCCAACGCGGCTCTGTTTGCCGTGGCCCTGCTGGCCAATGAAAACCCGGCCCTGCGCGCGCAACTGGAAGCCTTCCGCGCGGCGCAAACCGAGGCGGCCCGCAACATGACCGTGCCGCCTGCACCGCCCGTGCTATGAGCGGCCCCATCCTTCCCGGTGCCACGCTGGGCGTGATGGGCGGCGGCCAGCTGGGCCGGATGTTCATCCATGCGGCCCAACGCATGGGCTATTTCACCGCCGTGCTCGACCCGGACGCGGCCAGCCCCGCCGGGCGCGTGAGCCACCACCACATCGCCACCGGATACCTGGACGCGCCGGGCCTGGGCCAATTGGCCGAGACCTGCGATGCCATCACCACCGAATTTGAGAACGTGCCGTCTTCGGCTCTGGCCCGCCTGGCGGTGTACACCACGGTGTCGCCCGCCGCGTCCGCCGTGGCCATCGCCCAGGACCGCGCGGCCGAGAAAGCCCATTTCGTGCGCTGCGGCGTGCCCTGCGCGCCCTATGCGGTGATCGACACGCCAGAGCAACTGGCTGCGGTGGACGAAGCCCTGCTGCCCGGCATTTTGAAGACCACCCGCCTGGGCTACGACGGCAAGGGCCAGGCCCGCGTGGTCGACCGCGCCGCGCTGGCCGCCGCCTGGGCCGACATGAAGCATGTGCCCTGCGTGCTGGAAAAAATGCTGCCCCTGGCATCCGAGTGTTCGGTGATCGTGGCGCGCGGTGCCGACGGCCAGATGGTGCACCTGCCGCCCCAGCGCAACCTGCACCGCGACGGCATTCTGGCCGTCACCGAAGTTTATAAAGAAAATATGCCTCCCGTGCTGATGGAGCAAGCGGTAGCAGCTGCAAAATCCATAGCAAACGAGCTGCAGTACGTGGGTGTGCTGTGCGTGGAATTTTTCGTGCTGCAAGACGGCAGCCTGGTGGTCAACGAGATTGCCCCGCGCCCGCACAACAGCGGCCACGCCAGCATGGACTGCTGCGACGTTTCGCAGTTCGAGCTGCAGGTGCGCACCCTCACCGGCCTGCCGCTGGTGCAGCCGCGCCAGCACAGCCCGGCCATCATGCTGAATTTGCTAGGCGACCTGTGGTTTGTGCGCTCCGAGCAGGCCATCACGCCCCCTTGGGCGGACGTGCTGGCCCTGCCCGGCGCGCACCTGCACCTGTACGGCAAAGCCAGCGCCAGCAAGGGCCGCAAGATGGGCCATTTGACGTTCACCGGCCCCACGGTCGATGCCGTGCGCGCCACCGCCCTGCAAGCTGCCGTGCTGCTCGGCATCGAGACGTTCTGATGGTGCTGGACGGATTCGACCCCGCCGTCATCGGGCAAGCCGCCCAGGTACTGGCTGCGGGCGAGCTGCTGGGCCTGCCCACCGAGACGGTGTACGGGCTGGCAGCCGATGCGTCCAGCGACGCGGCGGTGGCCAAGATCTTCACCGCCAAGGGCCGCCCCAGCGACCACCCGCTGATCGTGCACATCGCACCCGACGGCAATGGTGTGGCGCATTTCGCGTCCGACGTGCCCCCGTTTGCCCAGGCGCTGATGGCGGCCTTCTGGCCCGGCCCCTTGACGCTGATCCTGCCGCGCCGCCCCGGCGTGGGCGCGGCAGCGGCAGGCGGGCAGGACAGCATCGGCCTGCGCTGCCCGGCCCACCCCGTGGCCCAGGCAGTGTTGCAAGCCTGCGCGGCCCTGGGCGTGGCAGGTTTGGCGGCACCCAGCGCCAACCAGTTTGGCCGCGTCAGCCCCACCACGGCAGCGCATGTGCAGTCCGAGTTCGGTGCCGATCTGCTGGTATTGGACGGCGGCCCCTGCACCATGGGCATCGAATCGACCATCGTGGACTGCACACGGGGTGAGCCGGTGCTGCTGCGCCCCGGCAGCATTGGCCGCGACCAGATCGAAGCCGCTTGCGGCCAGCCGCTGCGCGACAAGGACGACGTGGCCAACGCGCCGCGCGCATCCGGCACGCTGGAGGCGCATTACGCGCCCACGGCCAAGGTACGGCTGATGACCGCTGCCGCGCTGCAAACCGCGCTGGACCTGCTGGGCACCGGCCTGGATGGCCAGGCGGTGACGATTGCCGTGTACGCCCGCCAGCCCCTGCGCAGCCGCTCGGCCCAGGTGATTTGCAAGCCCATGCCCACGGATGCGGTCGCCGCCGCCCAGGCCCTGTTTGCCGCCCTGCGCGACTTCGACACCCAGGGCGTGCGCCTGATCTGGGTGGAGACCCCGCCCGACACCCCCGAATGGGAAGGCGTGCACGACCGTTTGCAACGCGCGTCCGTCGCGTAGTTAGTCGCATAAAGAGGGCTTACGCTTCTTTACCCGGCATGCCTGGATTGCCTCGTTAAACTCACCCATCGTATTTTTGGAGTTACCTATGTCCGTTTTTAGCTTGCGCCGCGCCTTCCTGGGGCTGGCCTGCGCCTCGGCCGCTTTGTTGGCCGCCTGCGGCTCCAGCACCACCGAGTCGGCGCTGACACCCAAGCGCATCATTGCGTTTGGCGATGCCTTCAGCGTGGTGACACCCGGCGCCAGCTACACGGTCAACGACAGCGCCATCCACACCTGGCTGGGGCAAGTAGCCAGCAGCTACGGTTTGACCGCAACCCCGGTAACCAGCGGCGGCTATGTGTACGCCCAGGGCAATGCCCGCATCAAAAACACCACCGACGCAGCCGGCAGCACCACCACCCAGACGGTGACGCAACAGATCGATGCCTTCCTGGCCAGCGGCGTGACCCTGAACGACAACGACATCGTGACCGTCAACGCCGGTATCAGCGACCTGGTGGTCGAAATGGCGGCCGTCACAGCGGGCACCCAGAACTCGGACGCGATGGTGGCCAACGCCGTCCAGCACGGCAAGGACCTGGGCGCGCAAGTGCGCCGCCTGGTGGCGGCCGGTGGCAAGCACGTGGTGGTGGTGGGCCCGTACAACCTGGGCATCACCCCCTGGGCGAAGACGCTGGGCCAGACCGGCCTGATGCAAACCGCCAGCGGCAAGTTCAACGATGCCATGCTGGTGTCTATCGTCGATCTGGGTGCCAGCGTGCTCTACATCGACGCGGCCTACTACTTCAACCTGCTGCACGGCGAAGACCACAACAACTACGGCATTCCCTCGGTCGATGGCATCGCCTGCAACTCGGTAGATGCGGGCGCGGGCATTGGCACCGGCACAGGCCAGGTCAACTCCTCCAAGTGCACCCCCAGCACCGTCAACCCGGCCATTACCGCCACGTCGGCCGGTGTGACCTACGACCAGTACCTGTTTGCCGACAACCTGTACTTCACGCCCATCGCGCAGCGCCTGTTTGGCCTGTACGCCTACGGACGCATCCACACACGCTGGTGAAATAGGGCTCACCCCCAGGCTCCACACTGCCCCGGAATCGGACCAAAGGACCGAGAACGCATGTTTCCGCCAACCCCCTTGCAGGGGGCGATACCAGTGGCCTGGCAAAGCCAGTTCCACGGTATCCCTGGGATAACATCCAAGAAAAAACCGACCCAAGGGTCGGTTTTTTTGTGGGCGCGTGGGTGGCTTAGAAGCGGTAGCCAACGCCCAGGCACAGGGTCAGCGGGTTGAGCGTCACGTCGATGGTCTGGCCGGTGGACAGGGCCCCATGGGTTTTGAGGAAGGTTTTGACCACCGTGCCTTCGACAAACCAGCGCTCGTTCAGGGCCACAGTGGCACCGGCCTGGATGGACACGGCCAGCTTGGAGTCCAAGGTCAACGTGGTCGGGTTGCTGGAGGTGCCGCCGGTGATGGCCGTCAGGGTGGAGGTGCCACGCTCTTTGTAGAACTTGGCGTAGGTCAGGCCCGCGCCTACAAAGGGCCGGAACTGGGCATTGGCCTCGCCAAACCGGTACTGGCCAAACACCGACATGGGTAGCGCCTGGACCTCGCCAATTTTGCCCACGCCCTGGATGGCCCCGGCACCGGTCAGCTTGTGCTTGAACGGCAAGGCCAGGGGCAGATCCACCGCCCAGTGGTGGGTCAGCATGTAGGTGATGCCGCCCCCCAGTCGGGTGTCGGCATCGGAGTCGATCTGCGTGCCCGGCAGGCTGGAGGCCGACAGATTGCCGCTGTCGACCTGGGGGGTGATGTGGGTCAGGCCGCCGCGCAGCATCCACGTGCCAGCCGTTTGGGCGTGGGCCGCACCAGTGGCCAGCAAGAGGGCGCAGGCCAGGGCCAGAGGGTGGGGTTTCATGGTGTGTCCTTATTCTTCAATGCACTACAGCCAGCCCGCTTTGGCCATTTGCTCGGCCACGTAGCGGTCCAGCAGCTTGTAGCCCGCGGGCGTGGGGTGGACAGCATCGGCGTAGAAGTAGGTGCTGACATCCACGCCGCTGAGGGTATTGTTGGCAGTGCAGGCCAGGGACGAGCCCAGCAGAATATTGCCCCCCGGATTGCTGGCACTGGGGGCGGTGCTGCTGCAGGCGGGTACGGTGACGTTGGTGATGCCGTACTGCGCCGGGTTGTTGTACTGCGCGATGCCCTGGGTATAGGCATCCACCACCAGCAAGCCCGGCACACCCGCCAGGTCATTTTTCAAGGTGCTGTTGAAGGTGGTGACCATGGAGCGCAGCAAAGCAGCCGCGCCAGAGGCCTGGCCAAAAGGCGTGTACTCGATGCTGGGCACGTTGACCACCACCACGTACTTGGCCCCCTTGCCAGTGACCGATGCCTTGATGGCGGCGGCCAGCGCGGCGGCGTTCAGGGCCGAATGGGTGACGGCGGCCGTGGCGGCGGCGTTGACCGCAGCGGCACCGCCTGCGAGGACCGCGTTGACTTCGGCATTGCTCCAGCCCGCCAGCGTGGCAGCACCTGCCGCCGCTGCGCCGCCCGCAGCCGCTGCCGACACGGCATTGGCGTGCATGAAGATGTCGTTGGCACCGGCCATCACGGTGACCAGCTCCTTGCCGGTGTAGTTGCCATGCGCCGCCAACTGGGTGGTGAACTGGGTGACCAGCGGCACGGCCATCAGGCCGATATTGGTGTCGGGGGTGATGTAGGGCTGCAAGGCCACCGCGTTGGGGCCAAAGGGCAGCGTCACGCGCGAGCTGCCCTGGGCGTAGTTGGTGCAGTTGGCGTTGGTGACCACTGGCACCAGGGGAATCTGGGGCACGTTGGACAGCAAACCGGTTTGCGCCGGGCAGGGCGCGGCCACATTGATCTGCCCGGCCAGCAGCTCGGTCCAGTTGACCGGGCCGGTGCCGCTGCTGTTGACCGTCCAGCGGCCACCACCCACGGCGGCAATCGCGCCCACCTTGTAGGTTCCCACATCGCTCAGGCTGTCGCCAAAGGACACCAGGGCGGTGTAGGTGACCTTGGTGGAGGTATCGCTACCGCCACTGCCACAGGCAGCCAAGACCAGCGCGGCCGATACCGAGGCCACCAGCAGCGCCATTTTTGTGGGAATCCAATGCATTTCTCACTCCTGTTGGAAAAAAAGAACGGTCGTTCGTTTGCGGCCAAAATGGTACGCGGGAATACCCGGAATGATCAAAGGGTTACTACCGATGGAGCCGGTTTATCACATCTGTTACTCCTTCACCGACCACTCCACCAAGGCATCCAGCGCCGGGCGGGCCGCCGGGGCCAGGGGGTGGTTGACGATGCCCACCACCACGTAGCGCTGGCCGCTGCGCCCGGTGGCATAGCCCGCCACCGAGGCCACGTCGCGCAAGGTGCCGGTTTTGAGCTGGGCGTTGCCCATGGATTCGGGGGCCAGGCCGCGGTCGCGCATGCGCTGCGTGGTGCCGTCAAGCCCTGCGATGGACAGCGAGTTGGCAAACACCGCTGCCTGTGGATGCGCGGCGGCGCGGCGCAGCAACTGGCCCAGAGCGCTGGCGCTGGCGCGCTCGTCGCGGCTCAGGCCGGAGCCGTTTTCCAGCGTGGGCACGGGCACGTTGCTGCCGATGGCACGCGGCCACCAGGCGGCCACGGCGGCGCGGGAAGCGGCGAAGGTGCCGGGGCGGCCCGCCTGCAGGCCCAGCGTGAGGAACATCTGCTGCGCCATCACGTTGTTGCTGAATTTGTTGATATCGGCAATCAGCTCGCCCAGCGGCAGCGAGGGCGCGTCCATCAGCCAGGTGGCATCTGCAGGCGTGCGGCCATCGCGCACCACGCCGGTCAGGGTGCCGCCCAGCCCCAGGTACATGGCCTGCAGCACGCGGCGGGCGTAGCTGGCGGGGTCTATATAGGCCACCGGCCAGACGCGTTCACCGCATTTGACCGGGTAGCTGCCGCCGAAATGCACCCGGTCCGGGTCGGCAAACTCGGCCTGCAGCGCACCGCGCCAGTCGTTGCAGCTTTGCGCGCTGAGGGGCACCTGCGCGTCCATCAGCACGTCGGCAATCGGCGGCTCGCTGCGGATGCGGGCGATGCCGCTGTCGGGCTCGGGGGTGAAGGTGAAGATCAGCGACTTGAAGTTGACCAGCAGGCCGTCGGGCGCGACGTTGTAGGGGCTGAGCGCCTGGCCGTCAAACTCGGCCGGGTCGCGGGCTTCGGGCGCGAAGATGTGGCGGTCCAGCACGATGTCGCCGCGCACCTGGAGCACGCCCCGGGTTTGCAGGGCGGCAAAGGTGGCGGCAATGCGCTCCAGCACCAGCTTGGGGTCGCCGCCGCCCTGGATGTACAGGTTGCCGTAGAGCACGCCGTCTTTGAGCGGGCCGTCGGCGTAGAAACGGGTTTTCCAGGTGTAGTCGGCCCCCAGCGTGTCGAGCGCGGCAAAGGTGGTGACCAGTTTCATCACCGAGGCCGGGTTCACCAGCGCGTTGGCCCGGTGGCTCAGGCGCGGCAGCCCCACGCCGTCGGCCCGCGCCACATACAGGCTGACCGCGTCCTGCGGCACCTTGGCCCGAGCCAGGGCGTTGGCGATGTCGGGGGGCAGGCGCTGGGCCATGGCCACGGTGGCTACGGTGGACAAGGCCCACAAAACAAGTGCGCACAGGCTGCGCCAAAATCGGGGGGAGTGTGTGGAATGTGTCATAGGTTGTCAGCTATAGAAATAGTAGCTGATTGCGCTTGATAATCCAGCGCTGACCGCCATTTTCTTATGTAAATTTGCCCCTATGAACTTGTTAGCCTTCGACACCAGCACCGACACCCTGTCCATCGCCGCCACCGATGGCGTGCAGGTGTGGCAGCACGCCGGGCCGGGTGGGGCGCAGGCGTCCAGCACCTTGATCCCGGCGATTCTGGCTTTGCTGGAACAGGCCGGGCTGCGGCTGGACCAGCTGGAAGCCATCGCCTTTGGCAGCGGCCCCGGCTCGTTCACCGGGCTGCGTACGGCCTGCTCGGTGGCGCAGGGGCTGGCTTTTGGGGCGGATGTGCCGGTGCTGCCCATTGACACCCTGATGGCCGTGGCCGAAGAGGCCCGCCACCAGCACGGCGTGCACAAGGTACAAGCCCTACTGGACGCACGCATGGACGAGGTCTACACCGGCTTTTATAGCTACCAGGCTGGCCAGTGGGCGCAGCGCGACGACTTCCAGCTGCTGCGGCCCGAGCACCTGCAACAAGAAGCGGATTGGGCGCAGGCGGGCAATCCGTTCACCGTGTACTTGGACCGCATTCCCGCCAGCGACGGCATGCGCATCACCGCCCTGCCCACCGCCACTGCCATGCTGCGCCTGGCCCCGGCCTTATTGGCTGCAGGAGCCGCCGTCCCCGCCGACCAGGCCCTGCCGCGCTACATCCGCGACAAAGTGGCCCAGACCACCGACGAGCGCATGGCGGCCAAGGCGGCGCTGGCGACCCAAGCATGAGCGCAATGCTGGCCCCCGATGCGTCCGAGGTGCGCTTCGAGACGCTCACCCCCGACTGGCTGGACGCGGTGCTGCCAGTGGAGCTGGCCGCCTACGCCCACCCCTGGTCGCGCGCCAACTTCCTTGACGCGCTGGCCGCGGGCTACCAGGCGCAAATCCTGCTGGCCGATGACACGGTGCTGGGCTACTTCGTGGCCATGCAGGGCGTGGACGAGGTACACCTGCTCAACATCACCGTCGCCCCCGCCTACCAGGGCCAGGGCTGGTCGCACCTGATGCTGGACGCGCTGGCCCTGTGGTCGCGCGGCCAAAAAGCCCAGTGGCTGTGGCTGGAAGCCCGCGTGGGCAACCACCGCGCGCTGCACGTCTACACCCGCTACGGCTTTAACCGCGTGGGCATGCGCAAAGACTACTACCCCAACGGCCCCGGCCAGCGCGAACACGCCATCGTCATGAGCATGCCCCTATGAGCCTGGACCTGGACCCCCGCCAGCGCGCCATGCTGGCTGAAATGCACAGCCCCGTGTGGTGGCCGCAGGCCGAGCCGGAAGCGGTGGCAGCACCCGCACCGCAAAAGTCGGCCCCGCAAAGCATCGCCCAGGTGCTGGCCCGTACTCCTGAATTAATAGCTGCTCCCGCCCATTCCATAAGCGCCAGCAGCACAAATGGCACTGAAATTACCGCCTCGCTGGACTGGCCCGCTGCCCAAGCCAGCGTGTGGCTGAACGCCGCCCCCGGTGGCCCGGCAGACTGGCTGGTGCTGGGCGAAGCGCTGGGCATTGCCGACGATGCGGCCCGCCCGTTTGGCGTGCCCGAGGCGCAACTCCTGGGCAATATGCTGCACGCCGTGGGCATCACCCCGGCACGCAAAGAAGGCGCACCCTCGGCCTGCATCACCAGCGTGCAAAAGCTGCGTTTGACCGACAACGCCGACCCGGTGGCCGACAGCGCCCCCCACCTGCGCCGCGCCGTGGCCCTGCTGCAGCCCAAGGTGATCCTGGCGCTGGGCCCGTTCGCAGCACAGCTACTGCTGCAAGACAGCACCCCGCTGGGCCAGATGCGCGGCCGCGTGCACCGCTACCACGGCGTGCCGGTGGTGGTGAGCTACCACCCCGCCACTCTGCTGCGCAACCGGCCTGAGAAAGCCAAAGCCTGGGCGGATTTGTGTTTGGCGCTCAGTTCCGCGCAGGAATCGCCAAGCCTTTGACCACGGCGGGCCGCTCCACAAAAGCCGCCAGCACCCGCGCCACCTCGGGAAAGTCCGCAAAACCCACCAGATCCCCCGCGCCGTAAAAGCCCACCAGGTTGCGCACCCAGGGGAAGATGGCGATGTCGGCAATCGTGTAGGCATCGCCCATGATCCAGGCCCGCCCCGCCAGCCGCTGGTTCAGCACGCCCAGCAGGCGCTTGGACTCGGCCACATAGCGGTCGCGCGGGCGCTTGTCTTCAAAGTCTTTGCCCGCAAACTTGTGGAAGAAGCCGAGCTGCCCAAACATCGGGCCGATGCCGCCCATCTGGAACATCACCCACTGGATGCACTCGTAGCGGCCCGCCGCGTCCTGCGGAATGCACTGGCCGGTTTTCTCGGCCAGGTACAGCAGGATCGCACCCGATTCAAACAGCGCCAACGGCTGGCCGCCGGGGCCGTTCGGGTCCAGGATGGCCGGGATCTTGTTGTTGGGGTTGAGCGCCAGAAACGCGGGCGACATCTGGTCGTTGGTCTCGAAGCTGACCAGGTGCGGCTCGTAGGGCAAGCCGATTTCTTCCAGCAAGATGGACACCTTCACGCCGTTGGGCGTGGGCAGGGAGTAGAGCTGCAGGCGCTCGGGGTGCTGGGCGGGCCATTTTTGCTGGATGGGGTGGGTCATGGGTTTCCTTGAAGGGTAAAGCGCTGGGGCATTTTGACCGGAACCCGTCGTTACTGCTTCTTACAAGCAAAATCGGCTGTCTGTGCTTATGTAATGAGCGTGAGCAGCTCTTAATTCAGGAGCACCATACCCGCCAACTTACATCGGCTTGTTCACAAACCCCACCACCAGCCCCTTCTCCGTCACGGTAATGCTGCCCGGCTGCAGGCCCATGGTGTCGGGCAGGGCCAGGTCTTGGGGGGTGAGCTGGTGCAGCACCACTTCTTGCAGGGCCTGCTCGGCCAGGGCCGGGCCGTAAGTGGTCAGCAGCTCGACCACGGCGGGTTGCAGGCTGGGGAATTGCAGGTTTTGGAAGTGGAGCTGCACGGCGCGCACGGTGCGGTCGCTGGGTTCGTAACGCAGGGCAAAGTCCACCGCCACGCTGCCGCTGTGGCTGCGCCGCAGGGCCGGGCCTGCGGCCTCCACGGCCATTTGCGCGGCCAGGCGGTTTTGCGCGGGCAGGAGGCGCAGTTGCGGAGCCTGCACGTCCAGGTTCAGCACGCCCGGCACCGGGTAGCGCAGGGGGAAGCGCTGGGCCACGGCTTTCTGCAATTGCGCGGCAGAGACGGTGTAGCCGGGCTGGGCCTGGGCGGCCAGCGCCAGCAGGGATGTGCCGGCCAGCGCGGCATTCAAGAAGAATCTACGTTGCATGGGGCGGCATTGTGCGCCCAGGTTACACCGTGAAAATCGCGTTGCCGTAGGCATCCACCTCGTAGGTCGTGACCTCGAACTTTTGCAGCGTGTTGGCCCCAAACGCCATGGTGATGGGCACGTCGCCCGCGTCGCGGCCCCGGGCCATCACCACACGGCCAATGCGCGGCGTGTTGTGGCGCGCGTCGAAGGTGTACCAGCGGTCGCCCAGAAACACCTCGAACCAGGCGCTGAAGTCCATGGGGTAGCGCACTGGCGGAATGCCGATGTCGCCCAGGTAGCCGGTGCAGTAGCGGGCCGGGATGTTCATGCAGCGGCACAGCGTGATAGCCAGGTGGGTGTAGTCGCGGCACACGCCGGTGCCCTCGCGGAAGCCCTCCACGGCGGTGCGGGTGGCGCGGGCGGCCATGTAGTCGAAGCGGATATGGTTGTGCACGAAATCGCAAATCGCCTGCACCCGCGCCCAGCCCAGCGGCGTAGTGCCAAACTGGTTCCAGGCAAATTGCAGCAGTTCGCTGTCTACCTCACAGTAGCGGCTGGGCAGCAGGTACATCAGCGTGGGCGACGGCAGCACCGTGGGGTCGTGCTGCCAGGCGCCCCAGTTCACTTCGTCGGGCAGGCCGGAATCGCGCACGATGGCTTCGCTGCGAAACCCTACCTGCGTCACACCCAGCGGCGCATTCACCCGGCTGCACAGGTTGCCAAAGGCATCAAAATATTCTTCCACCGCCAGGCCCGGCAGTACCTCCACAAACTGCGGTGCCAGCAGATCGCCGCGACGCGACGGGTGCACGTGCAGCAGGTGGATAAGCGCCATCGGGGAAGTGATGGCGAGCTCGATGTCGAAACCGATTTTGATGAACATGGTGGGCCCGGTCAGAAGTCAGAGGGAAGATGGATTGCGGCCTTGAAAACAGGACTTACGCAAGTTCCCCCTGTAAGCCCGAAGGGCGATACAGGGGCGCCGCGTAAGTCCTTAAAATTTCAAAGCCATACCACCCACTGTGCCGGGATGCGCCACCTCAAAGTAGCGGCCGGGGGCCCGTAGCCGTGTCAGAGAGTAACCGCTATCGTGCCAGACAACGCCTACGCAAGTTGCAAGCCATGCCTGCGGGGCCCGGCGGACCCAATGCAAACCAAAAGCGCTGCTGGTGCTTGCCGTACGTGCGCTGGCAGCTATTTATTCAATAGCAGATAAAGGCCCACCACGGTAAGCGCCAGGCAGTCAAAGCCGAAATATACTGGCACCCCTTGCTAGCCACCAACAGCCATGCAACCAGACCCTCGGGTCGCCTGGACACCGCGCAGGGTCTGGGCGGCCTGGCATCTTGAAACACCCATGGCTTCTGTGAAAGTTTCCCGCCGCGACGCGCACCGCCTGCTCGCCGGCCTATGCCTCTTGCCGTCTGCCGCGCCCCTGTGGGCCGACACCCCCAAGCCCGCCGATGCGCCCGCCACCCGCCTGCCCACCGAGGCTTTTGCGCAGCTACCCTTGCTGGCCGGCCTGGCCTTGTCGCCCAACGGCCAGTACCTGGCCGGTCTGGTGAACATCGAGAACGACACCGTGCTGGTCTCGCGCGCCGTGGACTCGGGCAGCCCGATGGTCTCGCTGCTCAAGAACGACAACAGCCGCTTTGTCTTTAAATGGGTTAAGTGGATCAGCGACGACCGCCTGGTGGCCAGCGTGCGCTATGCCGCCGTGCGTGGCAACGGTATCGGCACCCAGGAAACCCGTTTGATCTCGGTCCGGCGCGATGGCAGCGAGCTGCTGCAAATCAACCTGAAGGCCGACCGCGGCGGCAGCCGGGAAGCCGCCGCCTCCCTGCAAGTGCAGGACGATGTGGTCGATTGGCTGCCCGAAGACGGCAAAAACATCCTGCTGGCGCTGGGTGAAGGCAGCGAGAACTGGCCCGCCATTTACAAGCTGGACACCACCACCGGCATGCGCAACGGGGTGCACAGCGGCGCCCAACGCGGTGTGACCAAATGGATGCTGGACCGCAACCACCAGGTACGCATCGGCGTGGTGCGCGACGGCAAGCGCTTTGACATCATCGAACGCGCCACCCCCGGCACCCCCTGGCGCACGCTGTGGAGCTTCGAGCGCAACAGCGCAGACGCCGCCTGGCCGATGGGCTTCGGCAGCCAGCCGCAAGAGCTCTGGATACAGGCCTGGCACCAGGGCCACCTGGCCGTGTTCACCGTGGACCTGGCCCACCCGGCCCTGACCCGCACCATCAAAATGGCCCAGGCCGGTGCCGACATCGATGCGGGCCTGATGCGCTCGCCCCGCACCGGCGAGATTGTCGGCCTGCGGATGACCACCGATTCGGGCATCGACGACACCCGCGCCGCGCTGTGGGACCCCGAGCTGAAAGCACTGGCGCTGATGATCGACCAGCAACTGCCCAACCGCTTCAACCGCCTGCTGTCCTTCAGCAACGACGAACAGCGCTATCTGCTGCACTCCAGTGGCAATGGCCGCCCTGGCCAGTATTTTGTAGGCCACCGCGACCGGGGCGAACTGGTCCTCATCGGCGAAACCTACCCCCGCCTGCCGCCAAAGCAACTGGTGGGCAAGCAAACCGTGCGCATCATCGCCCGCGACGGCCTGCCGCTGAATGCCTTCATCAGCCACCCGCGCGGTGCCGCGCCAGACCAGGCGCTGCCGCTGGTGCTGCTGCCCCACGGCGGGCCACACAGCCGCGACGATACCGACTTCGACAGCTGGACCGAATTCCTGGCCAACCGCGGCTACCGCGTGCTGCAGGTCAACTTCCGTGGCTCGGATGGTGGCGGCCTGCAACACAAGCTGGCGGGTATGCAACGCTGGGGCCTGGAAATGCAGGACGACCTGACCGATGCCGTGCAATGGGCTGTCACCCAGCGCCTGGCCAACCCGCAGCGCGTGGCCATCGTGGGTGCCAGCTACGGCGGCTACGCGGCGCTGATGGGCGTGGTCAAAACCCCGGCGCTGTACCGCTGCGCCATCAGCTTTGCAGGCGTGAGCGACCTGATCGACCTGGTTTTCCAGGAAAGCAACTACATCGGCGGAGCCGCCTCCGTCGAGGCGCAGATCGGCAGCGTCTGGGGCGACCGTGACCGCCTGCGCGCCACCTCACCCGCGCTGCAGGCCGAACGCATCCAGGCACCCGTGCTGCTGGTGCACGGCAGCACCGACCGCGTGGTGCCCGCCAGCCACAGCAAATCCATGGCGACCGCCCTGTCCCGCGCAGGCAAACCCCACCGCTACCTGGAGCAGGAAGGCGGCGACCACTACCTCAGCCGCTACAGCCACCGGCTGGAGTTCTTCCAGGAAATGGAAACCTTCCTGGCGCAGCACATGGGGCCAACGGCATAGCGGCCAGCGGTGGGTGGGATCCCATAGAAAAAGTGCCCCAGCGCCATAGCCACCTGCGCTTACAGCTATTTAATTTGCAGCAATTCGGCGGTGGCCACGGCCTGCAGGCCGCGCAAGCGCTGGTGCGCCGCGTTGTCTACATCGGCGGGCAACTGCTGCTTGGCCTGCAGGTAGCGGTGGGTGAACACATCCAGATACGCCTCCAGCGCCTGCGCGGCCTGCGGCTCGTCGGCCAGCTCCAGGCACAGGGCCGCCACCTCGGAGGTGCAAAAGTGGTCGTCGCGCCGCGACCGGCGCAGCTTGTACTGCGAGATGCGGTCGGCCTGCAGACTCAGCACCGGCAGCCGGTCGAGGTACGGGCTTTTGCGGAACATCTTGCGCGCCTCGGGCCAGGTGGCATCCAGCAGCACAAACAGCGGGCGCTTGCCCTCCACCGGGGGCGGCAGCGCACCCACCACCCGCTCGGGGGCCACAAACTCACCGGGGAACACCAGGTACGGCTGCCACTGCGGGTCGGCCAGCAGCGCCAGCAAGTCCGGGTCCACCACGGTACGCGCCCAGCCAAAAGCCCAGGTATCGGCCACCACGTCGGCAATCAGCCAGCCGGTGTTGCTGGGCTTGAGCGGCTCGATGTCGGCCATCAGCAGGCACACCCCGGCCTGGTGCGGATGCTTGGGCAGCACCGGGCGCAGCGCGCACATGCAGTGGCTGGGTGCCAGGCGGCAGCCGGTGCAGCGCTCCACCTTGGAGCCGCCCCGGGCCAGAAAAGGCTTGGCGCTGCGCGCAAGCCGGGCGGTGCGCAGGCGGGAGACGGCGTGGGGTGGGGTGTGGGGCATGGGGGTATTGTGTCTGCGGCGATTGGTCTGGTTATTCGCCGCACTTTATGCGGTGAATAAACCGCATAATCACCGCATGCTGAAAGAAAAAACGCCCCACCGCCGTAGCTACATCTGGCAGCGCCCCGACTGGCCGCAGTGGCGGTTTGACGGTGCGGCGCTGGCTGCACCGCTAGCCGAGGTGCACCGCGCCCAGGGCCACCTGACGGGCCGCATGACCGCGCTAGGGCTGGCACAACGCGACCAGGCCACCCTGCAGACCCTGACCCAGGAGGTCATCACCACCAGTGCCATCGAGGGCGAGCTGCTGGACCTGGATGCCGTGCGCTCGTCCATCGCCCGGCGGCTGGGCGTGGACATCGGCGCCCTGGCACCCGCCGACCGCCATGTGGACGGCGTGGTGGACATGGTGCTGGATGCCACCCAGCAGTATGCGCAGCCCCTGACCGCCGAGCGCCTGTGGGGCTGGCACGCAGCGCTTTTCCCCACCGGCTACAGCGGTCGGGTGCGCATCCAGGTGGGCACCTGGCGCAACGACGCTGCCGGGCCCATGCAAGTGGTGTCCGGCCCCATCGGAAGGGAGAAAGTGCATTACCAAGCCCCACCCGCCGCCACGCTACCCGCAGAAACCGCCGCCTTTTTGCAATGGTTCAATGCCGCACCAAAGGGCGATGCCCTGCTCCACGCCGGGCTGGCCCACCTGTGGCTGGTCACGCTGCACCCGTTTGACGATGGCAATGGCCGCATCAGCCGCGCCGTGGGCGACATGGCCCTGGCCCGCGCCGAAGGCAGCCCGCACCGTTTCTACAGCCTCAGCGCCCAGATCCAGCGCGAACGCAAAACTTACTATGACCAACTCGAAGCCACCCAAAGCAGCGCGCTGGACGTAACCCCGTGGCTCGCCTGGTTCCTGGCCTGCCTGCTGCGCGCGGTACGGGGCGCGGACGGGTTGCTGGCGGGCGTGCTGGAGAAAGCCCAGTTCTGGCAGCGCTGGGCGGGCACGCCGATGAACGCCCGGCAAACCCTGGTGCTGAACCACGTGCTGGACGGGATGGACGGCAAGCTCACCAATGCAAGATGGGCCGCGATGGGCAAATGCTCGGCGGATACGGCGCTGCGGGATATCAATGACTTGGTGGAGCGGGGGGTGCTGCGTCGGCTGGAGGGGGGCGGAAGGAACACGGGGTATGCGCTACAAGTCCGCTAAGCCGATAGGCCACTAGCGCAGGTGAAATCTGCACCCACAATACCGCCCACCCCTAACTTTCATGGACTCGGGTGCAGAGCACCTCGAGCCATGAAAGTTGTTTCACATTAACCAACAAGGAGCAGCAATGGGAACCATGGTGAATTTCGCACGGCCCGATGGTACAAGCGTGCAGGGCTACCTGGCCGAGCCAGCCGCCAGCAATGCCCCGGCCATCGTGGTCATCCAGGAATGGTGGGGCCTGAACGACCAGATCAAGGGCGTGGCAGACCGCCTGGCCGCTGCGGGCTTCCAGGCCCTGGTGCCCGACCTGTACCGCGGCAAAGCCACGGTGGAGCAGGAAGAAGCCCACCACCTCATGACCGGCCTGGACTTTGGCGACGCCGCCAGCCAGGACATCCGCGGTGCACTGCAGTTCCTGAAAGCCCGCGCACCCAAGGTGGGCCTCACCGGCTTCTGCATGGGCGGCGCACTCACCCTGCTGGCCGCCCAGGCGCCCGAACTGGACGCAGCCGTCGTCTGGTACGGCTGCCCGCCGCTGGAATACATCGACGCCAGCAAAATCAAGATCCCCCTGCAAGGCCACTGGGCCACGCAGGACGAGTTCTTCAAGATCGACACCGTGGCCGCACTGGAAGACAAGCTCAAGGCCGCGGGCGTGGGCTTCGAGTTCCACCGCTACCTGGCCCACCACGCGTTTGCCAATGAAGAAGCCGTAGGCCCCGGCCGCATTGCAGCCACGCAGTACGACCCCGTGTGGGCGCAACAGGCCTGGGACCGGGCGCTGCGGTTCTTTGGCAAGCATCTGGGGTGATGCGTCTGGCAGGTAGGTGGCGGTTACATGCCAAACAGACCGCTAACGCAGGGCGTCAAGATAGGGCCGCATCACATTGCCTACCCTGCAAATCTTGGCGAAGCGCCACAGCTCGTCCGCAGTGGTTTTGTTCTGAGCCAAGGCGTCTTTGAGCGCCTCTATCGCCACGTCAAGCCCTATCTTGTTGCGGTGCTTAAAGCAGTCGGCCACCGTCTTGGGCGCGCTGTACACCCGCAAAGCCACCTGCTCCACCTGCACCGTTTCTACCCCGGCAGCAAAGGCCTCGCCCGAAAACTGCACCATCTTCACCGGCGGATAGTCCAGCCTGGGGGCATGGCTGCCTTGCGGCATGGCGATCCACACCTGTCGCGGAAGCTGCGTGGTCAAGCCGTGTAACTGCAGCGCCGTCAGCAGGCAAAACACCGCCTGCGGCACCTTGACTGCCAGGGTTGCCAGGCTCTCATGCTCTGAGGCCTGCATGCCCGGCACGCGGTACACCCCCCGCCCCACCCGCTCCAGCCGACCACTGGCGATAAGCCGCGTCAGCACCACACGCCCTATGCCCAGCACCTGCAACTGGCTCGCCCGCAGCAGGCCCTGCTGGCTGGCGAGATCGAGAACCTGCTGTGTGTGGGGTGCGGCATGCATGGCCTACGAGTATGTTTCATTTATTCGTTAACCTCAAGCCATTAACGATGTTATGGAACACTCTACCGGCGGGCTGGATACCACCCCGTGGCTCGCCTGGTTCCTGGCCTGCCTGCTGCGCGCCGTACAGGGCGCGGACGGCTTGCTGCCAGGCGTGCTGGAAAAGGCCCAGTTTTGGCAGCGCTGGGCGGGCACGCCGATGAACGCGCGGCAAACCTTGGTGCTGAACCACGTGCTGGAAGGTAGGGACGGCAAGCTCACGAATGTAAGATGGGCCGCAATGGGCAAATGCTCGGCGGATACGGCGCAGCGGGATATCAATGATTTGGTGGAGCGGAGGGTGCGGCGCAGGCTGGAGGGTGGGAGGCGAAGTGTGGGGTATGAGTTGAGTGGCAAATAAAAGCCTACCGCACAAATAGGTAGCAACACACCATCCTAAAAATATAGCAACTTAATTGACAATCCGATCCACATTGCGCAGCCCTTGTTTAGGGGCTGGCCTGCGATTACTGGTCATGACTGCAAAAATGATCAATGCATTTGGGTGCTCAGTCTTTTTGACGCAGTTGCCACTCGATCTGTCTTCTGGCTGTGGCGATTACGTCAAGGAATGACAAAGCACGAACTTCCGGCTCCAAATTTTGCATTGGAAAGTCTGGGGAGCGATGACCGCCAATAATTAAAACTTGAATGGGTTTATTTAGATGCTTACCCAGCTCATGCCGATAACTTGTCGCTTGAATATAGTCATCTCTATTTAGAGGATGGGATGGCCTTTTGAATTCAATCAACAAACAGTTTCCACCCAAGCTCTCATTCAACAATAAATCAGGCCTCTTAGTTGGGTTGCCACCAGTATACTTCTGCCCAAGAAGATCCTCAACTTGACGCTGTAGTGTTTTATTTGAACTGAAAAGTGAGTATTCTGGTCCAAATATCCACAGACTTCGTTCAATAGCTTTATGCATGGAAGCCTCCAAGGTTTCTGAATTTCTAGCAAGAATCTCTAGACTGTCCAAAAACCCCTGTCTTGCCTTCGCTTGTTCTACGAGATGAGCCATATCAAGTAGCCCAAAATCATCCAGCGCCTCTGCCACAGCCGCAATATCGCTTTTCGAAGCCTCTGCGAGGTGCTTGAGCAGAATACCGTATTCAGACTGCTCGATTGCTTCAAGTAATACGAATACGTACGGCTCGATTTTTTCTGGCGGCTCACCAAAAAAACGATCAAGGACACGTTTGACCGCTTTTTCCGCGTATTCACGTCGATGCTCAGGCAGCGCGGCTAGCCTTTCGTGCACCTCACGGCGTAACCGGGCCTGTGCCAGTTGAATATCTCGCCCATACCGCTCTTTAAAAGCCTCAAAAATCACTGGCTTTATTTTTTCAGTTAAGTCAACCAATAGCTCACTATTTTCAATCAGGCTGCCCCATCCGGCTGTAACGTGATCACGAAGACCGTCTGCATCTATTTCACCGTAAAGTCGCTTAAGCAGTTTAGGTGGAAAATCATCTTGTTCATCTAGTCCGAAAAAAGATGGCTTCCCCACTACCTTTCCATCTACTTTTATTACAATTCCCGGCTGCCTTGAAACTGATTTAACTTCAGCAATTGCGAATTGCAACCTAGTTTCTCCGATGCCATCTATTGAAATATTTGAATCATGGAAACTACCATCAACATCATCCACCCCCAATGACTTTCCATTTACAGAAATGGAAATCCCCACTTCACGCCCATACTCCTGAAGTAAAATTTGTCGCAGCTTCTTAGGATCAGGAAAAGTAAGATCAGCATGAAGCCCAGAAAGGGTTATTTTTGTCCCTCGCACTGGTGAATCACATGGCTCTGCAGTGAGAGGAATATTTAGCTGTTCAATGTCATTGACTGATGCCAAATCTTTTAGTCGCACCACGAAACTACTGCGAATATTCCGCGTATATGTTTCTAGAGCCATTTCAGAGGCGGCCATCAAACCAGCGAATTTTCCTACGCCTTTTCGACCTTTTACCAACCTCTGCTTATTTTCAGTTCTGCCTCCTCTCAATATGCGCCGGTCAGATGCTATGGCGAGATAGTGCCGCCGCACTTCTTCTGAGGTCATTCCACTGCCATCATCAATGACTACGATGGGTGAATTCGTCATGGGTTCTGGTAAAAAAATACTTACCGAGTCGGCATCCGCATCCCAAGCGTTATCAATAAGTTCTTTCAATGCTTTCTCTGTCGAGGAGTACTCTTGACTCAATATTTTTGCAATTCTTGAGTCAACATGAAATCGAGCTTTATCAATTGTCATTTTTTCCTTCAAATAAAACGTATATCGAAACTTAAGCTAGGCATATTAAGAACCGCGCCGTCGTATGCACACCCCTCAATCGTCGTAATGCCCCCGGCAAGCCACCACATCCAAGTCCGCATCGTCCACCGCATAAACCAGTCGATGCGTCCCATCAATTCGCCGAGACCAGTACCCCGCCAAGTTGCCCATCAGCGGCTCGGGCTTGCCGATACCGGTGAATGGCTCGCGGGCTGCGGCTTCGATCAGGGTGTTGATGCGCTTCAGGGTTTTCTTGTCTTGGCCTTGCCAATAGATGTAGTCGGCCCAGGCCGCCGGGGTGAATCGGATGGAGCGCGCCACGCCTTTAATCCTTCACCAATGTACGGCGCACGGCCTTGCCCGCTTTGTGCTGGGCGATGGACTTGGCCAGGTGCTCGGCGTTGGCCGGGGTCGAGAGCAGGTGCATGGTTTCCATGATGCTTTGGTAGTGGTCGAGCGACATGACCACGGCATCCGCACCGTCGCGGCGGCTGATGACGGTCACATCGGCATCGTCGCTCACGGTGTCCAGCACCGATTTCAGCGAGCTGCGGGCTTCCGAGTAGGTGATGATGCGCATGGTGGAGTCCTTTAACTTGTACAAAAACTGGTGCAAGTATAAGTCTTTCACCCGCTCTAGTCTGCTAAATTGCCCCGCATGCGCCCCACCCTCGCCGACCGCCTCCTAGCCCACACCGACCGCTTCCTGCGCGTCGCCCTGAGCCAGTACGTCACTAACGGCCTCAGCGTCACGCTGGGCCTGGTGGTCATCATGCTGCTGGTGTTCGAGTCCGCCGGGCTGGCGGGGGCATCGAGTGCGGCGCTGGGGGTGATGGTGACCAGCATGCCGGACGTGCCTGCGCCGCGGCGGCGCAAGTTCATGCAGATGCTGCCTGCGCCGCTGCTGGGCCTGCCGCTGTTCATGCTGGTCCAGCTGGTGCGGGCCGATGCCTTGCTGCTGGGGGTGGTGATTGTGGCGGGCACGTTTTTGGCGGTGATGGTAATGGCCTGGGGCAAGCGCGGCGGGCCGATCACGTTTGCGCTGCTGTTTTCCATGCTGTTCTCGATGGCGGCACCGCCGCCTGCTTCGCTGGAGATGATTGCCGAGCACGGCGGCTGGTTTGCGCTAGGGGCGGGGCTGTACCTGCTGTGGGGCGTGCTGACCACCCACTGGCTGAACAACCGCTTTCGCACCCAGTTGCTGGCCGAGTGCCTGCACAGCTTTGCGCAGATCTTGCGCACCCAGGCGCAGCGTTTTGCACCGCATGCCGACCCGCAAGCGCTGTTGGCCAAGATGCTGGAGCAGCAGGCCACCTTTGCCGACTATCTGCAAAGCACCCGCGACGTGGTGCTGGAGTCGCCCACCACCCCGGCGCGCACCCGGCTGGCGGCCATGCTGCTGGGCCTGCTGGAGGCGCGCGACCACCAACTGGCCTGCGACCTGGACCTGGACACGCTGTTGCAGCACCCCGGCAGCAGCGCCACCCTGCCCGCGCTGCAGCACGTGCTCAACACCACCGCCCAGCAGCTGGAGGTGCTGAGCCTGTCGCTGCTGCTGGGGCGCGGCATGCAGTCGATTGCGCCGATTGCCAACCTGCGCGCTGCCCTGGCCGGGGTGCTGCCCTTGCGGCACGAGGCCCAGCCCGTGCCCGAGCCACTGGCCGTGGGCACACCGGACCCCAGCGCGTTGCTGCACAACATGGCCGACCGCATTGGCCATATCAATGACGAGGCCGTGCACCTGGCCGCGCTGGCGCGGGGCGATGCCAGCCCGGAGCTGGCGGCGGTGCGCACGCAGTGGCAGCTGTTTGTGAGCCCCACGCGCTGGGCCTGGGCACCGCTGCTAGGCCAACTGGGCTGGCGCGCGCCCACCCTGCGTTATGCGCTGCGGGCCACGCTGGCGGTGGCGACGGGCTACGCCGTGTCGCTGCACCTGCCCTGGGTGTCGCACAACTACTGGATCTTGACCACCATCGTGGTGGTGATGCGCGGCAACCTGGCGCAGACGCTGCAACGGCGCGACGCGCGGGTGGCGGGCACGCTGCTGGGCTGTGTGCTGGTGATGGCGCTGCTGGCCACCCACCCCGGGGCGCGCACGCTGTTTTTGGTGATTGCGCTGAGCATGGGGCTGGCCCACGCGTTTGCGCTGCGCCGCTACCTCTTTACCTGCATTTTTGCCACGCTGGCCGGGCTGCTGCAGGCGCACCTGCTGCTGGTGGGCGTGGCCCCTACGTTTGCGATTTTTGAGCGGCTGGGCGACACGCTGCTGGGCGCGGCCCTGGCCTGGCTGTTCAGCTACGTGCTGCCCGCCTGGGAGCGCAGCCAGTTGCCCGGCCTGGTGCGGCGCAGCCTGCAGGCGCAGCTGCAGCACGCCAAGCTGGCGCTGGAGCTGGGCGAACCCGCGCAGGCATCCGACCTGCCCTGGCGGCTGGCCCGGCGCGAGGCCTACGACAGCCTGTCGGCCCTGACCCTGGCCACCCAGCGCAGCCTGGCCGAACCCGACGAGGTGCGCCCGCCGCTGGCCCCGCTGGAGGCGGTGCAGGCGCGCAGCTACCAGTTGCTGGCGCAGCTCACAGCCATCAAGTCGCTGCTGCTGTTGCGCCGCAGCCAGCTCGACATGGCCGTGGCCACCCCGGCGCTGCAAGCGGCGGCGCAGCAGATCGGCCTGGAGCTGGCCGCCGCGCCCCCCACAGAAGTGGCAGCCCCCACCTGGCAGGAAGTCGAGGTGCCATCCATCGCTGCCCAGCCCTTCCAGCCCCGGCCTGACCCCACGGCGGTGGACGACCTCACCCCCTGGCTACTGCGGCGGCTGACCCTGGCCACGTCGATGGCGCGCGAGCTGCAGCAAGCCGCCCGCCTGGCCCAGCAGCGCAAGGCTGCAGCTTGACGCTATTGAATTACTAGCTGCTTGCGCCCATTCCGTAAGCACGGGGTGCCGATTTTGTGCCGAAAATTCACCCCTTTAAAATCGGCCCTCCATTTCTCCACCGACTGCCAGCATTGACCACCGCGACCGATACCACCGACATCCCCGAAGACAGCCCCAAAATCCAGGAACCCCGCCTATGGACCGGCGACGGCTGGACGGCCCGGGTCATCAAGAACGAAGACGACGACGGCTGGGCGGTGGCGATGGTGAAAGACGGCGAGCCCGAGCCCGCGCTGGTGGGCCCCTGGACCATGGGCCGCGACAAGAAAAACCCCAAGCCGCTGGACGGCAACGCCTTTAGCACCCTGGTCAAAACCGCCAACGAGTTCGTGCGCCGCCACGAACAGCAACTGCACGCCACCCTGCACCAAAGCATCACCGTGACGGCAGAGGCAGGCCGCGTCACCGTCAACCTGGACATCGTGCCCGACGAAGACAACCCCTACGCCATGCTGAGCGCGCAAGACGACGGCGGCGAGACCCTGGCGGAAGTCAAGGTGGCAGCAGGCTTCAAGCTCAACCGCAGTACGGCGGTGGCGTGGGCAGATGGCGGGTTTGCAAAGCCCAAGTAAAAATACTAAATTGATAGCTGCTTGCGCTTATTGGATAAGCACAGGCGGCACTTTTCGCACCTAATTTCCGGCCTCAAGCCACCAACTCCCCCAGCAACTCCGGGTGGCGACTGACCAGCGTCAGCAGGCTGCGCGCGGCACCACTCGGCACTTTGCGCCCCTGCTCCCACTCTTGCAGCGTGCGTACCGACACGCCGGTGGCCTTGGCAAACGCCGCCTGCGACAGCCCCGATTGCGCGCGTGCGGCCAGCAGTTGCCATTGTGGCCCTACCAACACCTCTTGCTTCTGCACCACGCCATCTGAGGTCACCGTGCGGCGCACGCTGCCATCCGGTAGCGGCTCAAAGGTAGTGGTGCGGGCCGCCTTGCCTGCCTGCATTTCCTGCACCGCCTGCAGCAGCTCCGCGCCGATATCACGCCCGGCATCGCGGGCTTTTAGCTGTGCTTCAGTCATCATGGTCCAGCAACTCCTTCCATCTCAAATATACGCCTAAGGCGTATGTGGCAAAAGCCTTCGCGTCCTGTCTCTGTATGATCCAACGCTTTGTCTAAAGCATCCCCCCACACCATGTCCGCCGGAATGAACCCCGCCCAGCAAGAAGCTGTGAACTACCTGCACGGCCCCTGCCTGGTGCTGGCGGGGGCGGGGTCGGGCAAGACGCGGGTGATCACGCACAAGATCGGGCGGCTGATCGAATCCGGCATGCCGCCCAAGAGTATTGCGGCCATCACCTTTACCAACAAGGCGGCGATGGAAATGCGCGACCGGGCCAAGGCGCTGATCGGGCGCGATGCCAAGGACGTGGTGGTCAGCACCTTCCACGCCCTGGGCGTGCGCATGGTGCGCGAAGACGGCAAGCTGCTGGGGCTCAAACCCCAGTTCAGCATTCTGGATGCCGACGATGTGACCGGCATCTTGAAAGACGCAGGCGGCAGCGTGGATGTGGCCACGGCCCGCACCTGGCAGTGGACCATCAGCAAGTGGAAGAACATGGGGCTGAATGCCGAGCAGGCCGCCGCCCAGGCCGCAGACGACAGCGAAGCCATTACCGCCCGCGTAATGGCGCTGTACGAAGAGCGCCTCACCGCCTACCAGAGCGTGGACTTTGACGACCTGATCAGCCTGCCGCTGCGCCTGCTGCGCGACTTTGAAGAGGTGCGCAGCAAGTGGCAGCGCGTGCTCAACCACGTGCTGGTCGACGAATACCAGGACACCAATGCCACCCAGTACGAGGTGCTCAAGTACCTGGTGGGCGAGCGGGCGCACTTCACCGCCGTGGGCGACGACGACCAGTCCATCTACGGCTGGCGCGGGGCCACGCTGGACAATTTGAAGAAGCTGCCGATCGACTTTCCGCAGCTGAAAGTCATCACGCTGGAGCAAAACTACCGTTCCACCAGCGCCATCCTGCGCGCCGCCAACAATGTGATCGGCCCCAACCCCAAGCTCTACCCCAAAACCCTGTTCAGCGAGCTGGGCGAAGGCGAGCCGGTGCGGGTGGTGGATGCCGACAACGAAGAGCACGAGGCCGAGCGCGCCGTGGCCCGCATCCAGAGCCTGCGCGCGGGCACGGCGGCGGTGGTGCAGGGGCCGCAGTACCAGGAGTTTCGCCACTTCGCCATCCTGTACCGCGCCAACCACCAGGCCAAGCCCTTCGAGAAGGCGCTGCGCAAGGCGGCGATTCCGTACAAGGTATCCGGCGGCACCGGCTTTTTTGACCGGGCCGAAATCAAGGACCTGTGCGCCTGGTTCCGCCTGTGGATCAACAGCGACGACGACCCGGCGTTCTTGCGCTGCATCACCACGCCCAAGCGCGGCATTGGCCACCAGACGCTGGGCAAGCTGGGCGAATTTGCCACGCAGTACAAACTGAGCCTGTTCGAGTCGCTGTTCACCTCGTCCCTCGGCGCGCTGCTGCCCGCCAAGGCGCTGGACGGCCTGCACGAGTTTGGCCGCTACGTGACGGATCTGGAATACCAGGCCCGCCGCACCATCGGCGCAGAAGATTCGCTGGCCTTCATGCTGCAGTGGCTGAAAGACATCGATTACGAAAAGCATTTGTACGACGGGGAAGACAGCGAGAAAGTCGCCGCCGCCCGCTGGACCAATGTGCTGGAGTTTTGCGACTGGATGGCCGCCCGTGCCGGTGGCCAGACGGACGAAGATTCGGGCACCACCACCATGCGCGAGACCAAAAGCCTGCTCGAAGTGGCCCAGACCATCGCCCTGCTGTCCACCATCAACCAGCGCGAAAAGGATGCGGACGTGGTGACGCTCTCCACCCTGCACGCCTCCAAGGGGCTGGAGTGGCCGCACGTGATGCTGGCGGGTGTGACCGAAGGCATGCTGCCCTTCAAGCTGGACGACGACGAGGGCCGCCAACAGGTGGTGGCCGATGACATCACCCAGCGCCTGCAGGAAGAGCGCCGCCTGATGTACGTGGGCATTACCCGCGCCCAGCGCAGCCTGGCCGTGAGCTGGACCAAAAAGAAGAAAAAGGGCCGCGAAACCGTGGCCGCCCAGCCCAGCCGCTTCATCAAGGAGATGGGGCTGGACCAGGCCACCATCAAAGAAGACCCGCGCGAAAAGCTGCGTGCGCTGCGCGCCGAGTTCGCCCAGAAGTCACAAGCCAATGCCGCCGCCGCTCTGGCCGCGCAGAATCCATGAAATATAGATTTGCTCTGTTTTTAATAGCTGCTTGCGCCCTTTGTATGGGCGCTAGTGCCCAAAATGCCTCCAAGAATGCACCGGCTACCTGCCTGGCACCCGAAGCCCTGGGCGCCGTGCACCTGTACGGCCTGTGGCGCGCCGAGATCGACGGCGAACCGGGCGGTGCCAGCGTGCGCTTTCAAAAAGACCCCGAGCAAGACGACACCGTGGTGGGCAGCATCCAGCGCGATGGGGCCAAGACCAAACCGGCCCTGCTGGCGGGCGACGTACAGCACGGCGATTTTCAGTTGGAAGAATCCGACGACGGTGTGCGCATCAGCGCCACCTGGAGCGGCCAGGTCGTAGCGACCTCATGTGGCAAAGAAATCAAGGGACTATGGACCAACGCACTCACCGACCAAACCCGCCCCTTCGTGCTGCGCAAGCAAGGGGGCTGGGAATGAAGCCCATCGCCTTCTTGGTCGCAGCCCTGTGCGGTAGCGCGCAGGCGCAACTGGTCACGGCCACCGATACCGCCACGGCCATCGCCAAGGCCACCGCGTCGGCCCCCTGGCTGGCCTGCAGCCGCCTGACCACCGACAAGGTCGCCCGCCTGGCCTGTTTTGACGAGCTGGCGAAGCAGGAGACGGCCCCCGCCGCCCCGGCCCCGGCTGCACTGGCCACGGCGGCCGCCGCCCTGCCGGTGGTGCCACCCCAGCCGGTGGCCGTGGCGCTGGCCATCGCCGCCGACCAGGGCTGCAAAGACACGCGCTATTCGGAAACCTCGCGCTTCTGGGAGCTGGAAGAAGGCAGCGACTGCGGCACCTTTGGCATCCGCGGCTTTCACCCCATCAGCCTGTCGGTCACCACGCGCAACAAGGTCAACGGCCAGCCCAGCAGCCCCGCAGCCGACCACACCGCCACCACATCCACCGACTACAACCGCACCGAAAACCGCATCCAGGTGTCGGTGCGGACCAAGATCGCCCAGGGCCTGCTGACCCAGGGCAGCGGCCTGAAGGATTCGCTGTGGTTTGGCTACACCCAGCAGTCGTACTGGCAGCTGTTCAGCCCCGACCTGTCGCGCCCTTTCCGCAGCACCGACCACGAGCCCGAGGTCATCTACGTCTACCCCAGCACCTTGGCCCTGCCGCTGGACTGGAAGCTGCGCTACACCGGCGTGGGCCTGGTGCACCAGTCCAATGGCCAGAGCCTGCCGCTGTCGCGCAGCTGGAACCGCGTCTACCTAATGGCCGGGTTTGAAAAATCCGACCAGTGGCGGGTGCAGGCCCGCGTGTGGCAGCGCCTGCACGAGAGCAACGGCAGCGACGACAACCCCGGCATCAGCGACTACATCGGCCGGGGCGAGCTGACCGCAGGCTGGAACCTCAACAAAGACAACACCCTGGGCCTGACCGTGCGCCACGCCCTGCGCAAAGAAGGGCGCGGCTCGGTGCGGCTGGAGTGGCTGAAAGCCCTGGGCAGCGAGGGCGACCACAAGAACGCCTTGCGCCTGCACACCCAGCTGTTCAGCGGCTACGGCGACAGCCTGGTCGACTACAACGTGCGCCGCACGGTGCTCAGCGTGGGCCTGAGCCTGGTGGACTTTTAGGTTGAGGTACTCAGCAGCGCGGGCTTAATCTCGACCACCTTGCCCTCGGCGTAGCTGCCTGCGTCCAGAATCTCGAAGGCCCCGCCCAGCAGGCCCTCGATGTCCTGGCGCACCATCCACAGCGGAAAGCTCAGGTAGGCGGCAAACGGGTCCCAGTCGAAGCAGCCAAAGGTGCTGCGCGCCAGCTCGGCATCGGGCAGGGTTTTCAGGAAGCGCGTCACCCCCTCCAGCGCGATGGTCGAGTTGACGAACAGCGCCCGCGGCAGGCCGCCCAGGCGCTGGTACAGGGCGCGGGCGGCCGCTTCGGCCAGGTGCGCCTCGTAGCCGCAGGCCACGATTTGCGCGGGGTCGGTGGGGCCAAACTGGGCCGCCAGGGTGTCGGTGAAGCCGTCGATGCGACGGCGCGTGGCGTAGTCGCTGGCCACACCGCCTAAAAAATACAGCTTGTTGCGCCGCGCCGCGCGCTGCGGCTGCGAATGGGCCACCAGGCACGCGGTGAGCTGCTGCGCACCCCAGTAGTTGTCGCTGATGACCGAGCTGGCCAGGGTGCCGGGCAAGTCCACGTTGACATGCGCCACATCATGGCTGGCGCACAGGCGGCTCACGCCGTCGGGGTCGGTGGCACCCACCACCAGCAGCGACTCGATGCGGTAGGAGATCAGCGCGCTCACCGTCTGCACCTCCAGCGCCGGGTCGCGCAGGGTGCTGACCACGATGGGGTACAGGCCGCGGGCGCGCGCCAGCGTCTCAAACGTTTGCGCCATGCTGCTGAAAAAGCGGTTGTCATGCAGCGGAATCAGCATGCCGATCAGGCCGGATTTGCTGGTGCGCAGGCCGCTGGCCTGGCGGTTCAGGGTGTACTGCTGCTCGGCCGCCAGTTGCTGCACTTTCTCTACGGTTTTGGCGGCGATGCGGCGCTCTTTCCAGGTGCCATTGAGGATGGCGCTGACGGTGGAGGCCGACACATCGGCCAGCTTGGCCAGGTCGTAGATGGTGGATTTGCGGGTGGCCATGGGGCGGTGCAGAGACGCAGGGTTGGTTCGGGTTCAAGCATAACCGCCTGTTTCGCTCAACCACTCCTCAACCCGGCCAGAAACTATTTATCCGCTCTTAGGGTAAATGCCGGGTGCACAAATTTTGACAGTGCCTAAGATTGCACCATCGATTGTGCAACTCTATCTACCCAGAGGCTCCTCCATGACAAGCGCTTCCCCATCCACCCCCCCCGCCGCCATGCAAGCCGTGGTCTGCCACGGCCCCAAGGACTACCGGCTGGAGTCCATCCCCACCCCCACCGCAGGCCCGCACGAACTGGTGATCCAGATTGCAGCCTGCGGCATCTGCGCCAGCGACTGCAAATGCCATTCGGGCGCGGCCATGTTCTGGGGCGGCAACGGCCAGCCCTCGTGGGTCAAGCCGCCGGTGGTGGCCGGGCATGAATTCTTTGGCTATGTGGTGGAAGCCGGGCCGGGCGCCGAAGCCCACTTTGGCGTGTCCATCGGCGACCGCGTGATTGCCGAGCAGATCGTGCCCTGCGGCAAGTGCCGCTACTGCACCTCGGGCAAGTACCACATGTGCGAAGTGCACAACATCTTTGGCTTTCAGCGCATCGTGGCCGACGGCGGCATGGCCGACTTCATGCGCCTGCCCGCCACGGCGCGGGTGCACAAGATTCCCGACGGCATTTCGCTGAATGACGCGGCCATGATCGAGCCCATGGCCTGCGCCATCCACACCGTGAACCGCGGCGACATCCAGCTCGACGACGTGGTGGTGATTGCCGGTGCCGGGCCGCTGGGCCTGGGCATGGTGCAGGTGGCCAAGCTCAAAACCCCCAAGAAGCTGGTGGTGATCGACCTGGTGCCCGAGCGGCTGGCGCTGGCGCTGGCCTTTGGGGCCGACGTGGTGATCAACCCCGCCACCCAGAACGCCAAGGAAATCATCCACAGCCTCACCGAAGGCTACGGCTGCGACGTGTACATCGAAACCACCGGCGCGCCCGCAGGCGTGACCCAGGGGCTGGATGTGATCCGCAAGCTGGGCCGGTTTGTGGAGTTCAGCGTGTTTGGCAAAGAGACCAGCGCCGACTGGTCCATCATCGGCGACCGCAAGGAGCTGGATGTGCGCGGTGCCCACCTGGGCCCGTACTGCTACCCCGTGGCCATCGACCTGATGGCGCGCGGCCTGCTCACCTCGCGCGGCATCGTCACCCACAGCTTTGCGCTCAGCGACTGGGAGGCCGCGTTTGCGCTGGCCAACTCGCTGGACTCGATCAAAGTGCTGCTGCAACCCGGCAAGGTGTGAGCATGGCGCACCCAGAGCAGTTCGTCATCGGTGTCGATGTAGGCACCCAAAGCACCAAGGCCGCGCTGGTGCGCGCCGATGGCCGCATCGTCGCCACGCACAGCCAGGGCTACCAGGTCGAAACCCCGGCGCCGCTGTGGGCGCAGCAGTGGCCCAGCGTGTGGATGGATGCAGTGGTTGTATGCATAAAAGGGGTGCTAGCCCAAGTAGATAGGGCACAGACTGCTATCAAAAGCATATGCATCAGCAGCCTGTACGGCGGCTCGGGCATCCCGGTGGATGCAGATGGCAAAGCCCTCTACCCCTGCCTGATCTGGATGGACCGCCGCGCCCAGGCGCAGGTGGATTGGGTGCGCAGTAATGTCGATCTGGAACGCCTGTTCGACATCACCGGCAATGGCGTGGACAGCTACTACGGCTACACCAAGATGCTTTGGCTGCGCGATAACGAACCGGCGGTGTGGGCCAACACCGCGCAGTTCTTGCCGCCCAACAGCTTCATCAACGCCGCCCTCACCGGGCAGGTGGCGGTGGACCACAGCTCTGCCGGCAACATCGGCGGCGTGTACGACCTGGCAAAGCGTTGCTGGTCCGAGGAGGCCCTGGCCATGCTGGGCATTCCGCGCCGCATGATGCCGGACCGCTTGATTGCCTCCAGCGACGTGGTCGGCCCGCTGCTGCCCGCTTGGGCGGAAGAGCTTGGTTTACCGGTGGGATTGCCGGTGGTGGCCGGGGGCGTGGATGCCGCCGTGGCCACCCTGGCCGCTGGGGCGACGCAGACCGGCAACCACGTCGGCATGATCGGCACCAGCATGGCCTGGGGCACCATCCGCCAGCAGGTGGACGCGCGCCACGGCCTGATCAGCATGCCGCATGTGTTCAACGGCATGGAAGACCTGTACGTGTTTGGCGGCGCCATCACCGCCGGGGCCAGCGTGAGCTGGTTCCGCGAGAACTTCTGCCAGGCCGAGATTGCCGCAGGGCGCGCCCAGGGCGTGGACCCGCATGCGCTGCTGGAGGCCGCCGCCAGCGGCCTGCCCAGCGGCTCGGATGCGCTGCTGTTTCTGCCCTACCTGATGGGCGAGCGCAGCCCCCTGTGGGATGCAAAGGCCAGCGGTGCCTTCATCGGCCTGGGCCTGCACCACAGCCGCGCCCACCTGTACCGTGCGGTGCTGGAAGGCATTGCCTACGCGCTGCACCACAACATCGAAACCGGTACGCTGGACGGCCACCCGCTGGACGATGCCATCACCATCGTCGGCGGCGCCAGCCAGTCGGATCTGTGGATGCAGATCATTGCCGACGTGACCGGCCGCCCGGTATTCACCATCGCCGAAGAAGTCGAAGCCTCGCTGGGGGCCGCGCAACTGGCCGCCTATGGTGTGGGCCTGATTGATGCCGCCACGGTGCGCAAGGGCTGGGTGCAGCTCACCCCCCGCGCCCAGCCGCAGGAACCGGCCCGCAGCACCTATGCCGCACTGTTCAAGCTGTATGTGGCGCTGTACCCCACGCTCAAACCGGTGATGCACCAGTTGCGCCAGATCAGTGTGGATTCCGCTTCTGCTGTGCACTAGAGCTCAATCGATTGTGCGACTACCCAACTATGGAAGGAATGACCTGCCCATGCCCTGAACACCCCAGCCCCGCCTTTGAGAAGACCAATTACATAAACCGGAGATAGACATGAAGATTCGTACCCTGACCCGCCTTGCATCCCTGACCGCCCTCGTCCTGGGCAGCACCGCGCTGTATGCCCAGACCATCGCCCCCGCCAAGATCGCGTTCCTGATGCCCGACCAGTCGTCCACCCGCTACGAAGAGCACGACAGCCCCGGCTTCAAGGCCGAAATGAAGAAGCTCTGCGCCGCCTGCGAAGTGCTCTACCAAAACGCCGACGGCGACGCATCGCGCCAGCAGCAACAGTTCAACGCCATGATCTCGCAGGGCGTAAAAGCCATCGTGCTGGACCCGGTGGATTCCACCGCTGCCGCCTCGCTGGTCAAGCAGGCCCAGGCCAAGGGCATCAAGGTGGTGGCCTATGACCGCCCCATTCCCGCAGCCAAGGCCGACTACTACGTGTCGTTCAACAACGAAGGCATCGGCAAAGCCATTGCCGACTCGCTGGTGGCGCGCCTCAAGGCCGCAGGCGTGAAGCCGGGCGAAGGCGGTGTGCTGCAGGTCAACGGCTCGCCCACCGATGCGGCAGCAGGCCTGATCAAGAAGGGTATCCACGCCGGGCTGGACAACAGCGGCTACAAAATCTTGGCCGAATACGACACACCCGACTGGGTGCCCGCCAAGGCCCAGCAGTGGGTGAGCGGCCAGATTGCGCGCTTCGGCAAGCAGATCGTGGGCGTGGTGGCCGCCAATGACGGCACCGGCGGTGGCGCAATTGCCGCCTTCAAGGCCGCAGGCGTGAACCCCGTGCCGCCGGTGTCGGGCAACGACGCGACCATCGCTGCGCTGCAACTCATCATTGCCGGTGACCAGTACAACACCATCTCCAAGCCCAGCGAAATCGTGGCGGCTGCGGCTGCGCAAGTCGTGGTGAAGCTGCTGGCGGGCGAAACCCCCAAGGCTGAGATGATGCTGTACGACACCCCTTCGCAGCTGTTCACCCCCGCTGTGGTGGTGGCTGGCAACCTGAAGGCAGAAATCATCGACAAGATGGTCAGCGGCAAGCCGATCCAGACCGCTGCCGTGCTGTGCGTAGATCGCTACGCCGACGGCTGCAAGAAGCTTGGCATCACCAAGTAAGCCACCATGACCGCTCAACCAATGCAACATTCCACGCCAGCACGCGAGCTGGTTCTGAGCCTGCGTGGCATCACCAAGCGCTTCGGTGCCGTGGCCGCGCTGACCGATATCGACCTTGACGTGCATGCGGGCGAGGTGGTTGCCTTGGTGGGCGACAACGGTGCCGGCAAGTCCACCCTGGTCAAGATCTTGTCCGGGGTGCACCAGCCGACCTCCGGCACCATGGCCTTTTGCGGCCAGCAGGTCACGCTGGCCGACCCCGGTGCCTCGCTGGCACTGGGCATTGCCACCGTGTTCCAGGACCTCGCACTGTGCGAGAACCTGGACGTGGTGGCCAATATCTTTCTGGGCAAAGAGCTCAGCCCCTTCCACCTGAACGAGGTGGACATGGAGGTCAAGGCCTGGCAGCTGCTCAACGAGCTGTCGGCCCGCATCCCCAGCGTGCGCATTCCGGTGGCATCGCTGTCGGGCGGCCAGCGCCAGACGGTGGCCATCGCCCGCTCGCTGTTGCTCTCGCCCAAGCTGATCTTGCTTGACGAGCCCACCGCCGCCCTGGGTGTGGCCCAGACCGCCGAGGTGCTGGACCTGATTGAGCGGGTGCGCGACAAGGGCCTGGGCGTGGTGATGATCAGCCACAACATGGAAGACGTGCGCGCCGTGGCCGACCGCATCGTGGTGCTGCGCCTGGGCAAAAACAACGGCGTGTTCCTGCCCGATGCATCCAACCACGAACTGGTGGGTGCAATCACCGGGGCCGCCGACAACTCTGTTTCGCGCCGCTCCACGCGCCGTGAATCTTTACAAACCCACACCGCATAAGGCACCACCATGTCTACCCAAACCGTGGCGAAAGCCCCACCGCTGCTGGACCGCAGCGACGAACGTTACCAGGTCGAAACCGGCGTGGGCGGCGCTATCCGCACCTTTATCGACAAGGTCAAGGCGGGCGACCTGGGCTCGCTGCCCGTGATCGTCGGCCTGGCCGTTATCTGGACGGTGTTCCAGAGCATTAACCCGATTTTTCTGTCCAGCACCAACCTGATCAACATGCTGTTCGACGCGTCCACCATCGGGGTGATCTCGCTGGGGATCATCTGCATTCTGATGGTCGGTGAAATCGACCTGTCGGTCGGCTCGGTCAGCGGCTTTGCCTCGGCCATCGTCGGCGTGCTGTGGGTCAACCACGGCTGGCCGGTGGGCTGGGCGGTGGCCGCCGCGGTGGCCACGGGCGCGGTGATCGGCCTGGTCTACGCGCAGCTGTTCAACCGCTTTGGCATGCCCAGCTTTGTGTCCACGCTGGCCGGTTTGCTGGCCATTCTGGGAGCCCAGCTGTATGTGCTGGGCGGCACCGGCTCCATCAATCTGCCCTACGACTCGCCGCTGGTGAACCTGGGCCAGTCGCTGTTCATGCCCGCCTGGGTGGCCTACGGCGTGGTGGCGATGGCCGGGCTGGTGATGTTGGTGGCGGGTATGAAAACCGCTGCCCGCCGCCGCGCTGCCGGTCTGTCCGCCGAATCCATGGGCCGCCTGGTGCTGCGCACTGCCGTACTCACCGTGGTGCTGGAGCTGATTGCGCTTTACTTCTACCAGGACCGGGGCCTTCCGTGGATGTTTGGCATCTTCATCGCCCTGGTGGTGGGGCTGGACTACGCACTCACCCGCACCCAGTGGGGCCGCATGGTCCACGCCGTGGGCGGCAACCGCGAGGCGGCCCGCCGCGCCGGTATCAAGGTGCGCAGCATCTACGCCAGCGTGTTCGTACTGTGCGCCTCGCTGGCCGCGCTGGGTGGCGTGATGGCCTCGGCCCGCCTGGCATCGGCCAGCCAGCAGGCCGGTACCGGCGATGTGAACCTGAACGCGATTGCCGCTGCCGTTATTGGCGGCACCAGCCTGTTTGGCGGGCGCGGCAGTGCGTACTCGGCGCTGCTGGGCATCATCGTGATCCAGTCGATCTCCAGCGGGCTGACGCTGCTGGACTTGTCGTCGTCGCTGCGCTACATGATTACCGGTGCGGTGCTGGCGATTGCGGTGATCGTGGACTCACTCGCCCGCCAATCCCGCGTGTCGCACGGACGGGCTTAACTAGGTACACCCCCAGGCTGCAGTGCTGCGCATCTTTCGCCAACCCCCTTGCAGGGGGCAACAGCAGCAGTCTGGCAAAGCCAGCCCTGCGCTGTTCACGAAGGGGCAACGCTTGCGCTTGCCTTGGGGCAGGCAGGGGGAGTTACTGCCAATCTTCATCATCCCCGCCCGCCACCACCTTGCGTACGGCATCGCCCGAGAAGCCACGGGCCAGCAGAAAGCGCTGCTGCTTGGCCCGGGCGGCGGCATCCAGCGGCGGGCTGCCGAACTTCTTGCGCCAGACCTCGCGGGCGCGGGCCAGCTCGGTGTCTTGCAGGCTGGCCAACGCGTCCAGCACCATGCCAGGGTCCAGGCCCTTGGTTTGCAGCTCTTGCCGGATACGCGCAGTGCCCAGCTTGGCAGACCGGCGGTACAGCACCGAATCCACCACCCGCTGCTCGTTGATGAAGCCCTTGGCCTGGAGTTCGTCCAGCGCCTGGGCCAAGGTGCCGGGCACTTCCTCGAACGGTGTCAGCTTGCGCTCCAGCTCAGCGCGCGAGTGTTCGCGGCCACTGAGCAGGCGCAGGGCCCGGCCCTTGAGGCTGATGGGTACCAGACCCTTGGACGGTGCGAAAACCATTTACTACAGTTTTAATAGCTGCTCGTGCTGATGGGATCAGCACGGGGGCATGATTAGGCTTCTACCTTGACCTTCTTGCCTTCTTTGGCGGGCTCGGTTGCCACCGGCACCAGCGGGATGCCCAGCGACTCGCGCACCTTGTTTTCGATCTCGATAGACAGGCCGGGGTTCTCGCGCAGAAACTCACGCGCGTTGTCGCGGCCCTGGCCGATTTTTTCGCCCTGGTAGGCGTACCAGGCACCCGACTTTTCGATGACCTTGGCCTCTACGCCCATGTCGATGATCTCGCCCTGGCGACTGATGCCCTCACCAAACAGAATGTCGAACTCGGCCGTCTTGAACGGGGGGGCCACCTTGTTCTTCACCACCTTGACCTTGGTCTCGTTGCCGATGGAGTCGTCGCCCTTTTTGATGGTGCCGGTGCGGCGGATGTCCAGGCGCACCGAGGCGTAGAACTTCAGCGCGTTGCCGCCGGTGGTGGTTTCGGGCGAGCCGAACATCACGCCGATCTTCATGCGGATCTGGTTGATGAAGATGACCATGCAGTTGGCCTTCTTGATGTGGGCGGTGAGCTTGCGCAGCGCCTGGCTCATCAAACGGGCTTGCAGGCCGGGCAGGCTGTCGCCCATTTCGCCTTCGAGCTCGGCCTTGGGCGTGAGCGCCGCCACCGAGTCCACCACGATCAGATCGACCGCGCCCGAGCGCACCAGCGAATCGACGATTTCCAGGGCTTGCTCGCCGGTGTCGGGCTGGCTGATCAGCATTTCTTGCAGGTTCACACCCAGGTTCTGGGCGTACTGGGTGTCGAGCGCGTGCTCGGCATCCACAAAGGCGCAGGTGCCGCCCAGCTTTTGCATTTCAGCGATGACCTGCAGGGTCAGCGTGGTCTTGCCGCTGGACTCGGGGCCGTAGATCTCGATCACGCGGCCACGGGGCAGGCCGCCCACGCCCAGCGCAATATCCAGGCCCAGCGAGCCGGTAGACACCACCTGGATGTCCTCAATGACTTCGCCCTCGCCCAGCCGCATGATGGTGCCCTTGCCGAACTGCTTTTCGATCTGCGCCAGCGCAGCTTGCAGGGCCTTGGCTTTTTCGGCCAGGGCGGCGGGGGTGGGGGCGGCGGGAGGGGCTTTGGCGACGGCGTTCATGCTGCGGGTCTTTCAAAAAATAGGTGGCTGGGTTGCCTGCGGTTAACTACAGGCTGGATGCTTGAACAGTAGTTTACGGCGACCCGATAGTTCTGCAATAGATTTTTTAGTCAGTTTGGCTTACCATTTGATAATGTTAGAAATCACTGCTGAACAAGGTTGGCGCGAAACCCATCTGGGCCGCTTGATGGCCGCCGCGCTGCGCCGCTTCGATGCCCGCGTGCTGGAACTGATGGCCCGCAACGTGGACGTGCCGCTGGCCCTGGGCAACCTGGCAGCGCGGGCGCAGGTGGGTGCGGCGCACATCCATATCACCCGGCATTTGCCGCTGCAGGGCGCGCGGCTCACCGAGCTGGCGGCCCAGGCAGGCATGAGCAAGCAGGCCATGGGCGACCTGGTGGACCAGTGCGCCGCCTGGGGCATGGTGGCCCGTGCCCCCGACCCGCTGGATGCACGCGCCCGCCGGGTGGTGTTTACGGCCACCGGGTTGGCCTGGCTCAAGGCCTTCCAGGACGCGGTGGCCCAGGCCGAAGACGAGTTCCACCAGGCCGTCGGCCCGGAGGTGGCCACCGTCGTCGCACTCGGTCTGGAAGCCTACGCGACATAATTGCGCAAAAAACCAGGAGACAAGCATGCGTATCTTGATTGCAGAAGACGACCAGGTCTTAGCCGACGGCCTGCTGCGCGGCCTGCGCGCCTCGGGGGCGGCGGTAGACCACGTGGCCAGCGGCACCGAGGCCGATGCCGCACTGTTGACCAACCGCGAATTCGACCTGCTGATCCTCGACCTGGGCCTGCCCAAAATGCACGGCCTGGAGGTCTTGAAGCGCCTGCGTGCCCGCGGCTCGTCGCTGCCGGTGCTTATTTTGACGGCAGCCGACAGCGTGGAAGAGCGCGTCAAAGGCCTGGACTTTGGGGCCGACGACTACATGGCCAAGCCGTTCTCCCTGCAAGAGCTGGAAGCCCGGGTGCGCGCCCTGGCGCGGCGCGGCGCGGGCGCGGCCAGCAGCAGCATCCAGCATGGCCCCCTGCTGTACGACCACGCCGGGCGCATGGCCAGCATCGACGGCAAGACCTTGGAGCTGTCGGCTCGCGAGCTGGGCCTGCTGGAGGTGCTGCTGCAACGCGTGGGGCGGCTGGTGAGTAAGGAGCAGCTGATCGAGCGCCTGTGCGAATGGGGCGAAGAGGTCAGCGTCAACGCCATCGAGGTCTACATCTACCGCCTGCGCAAAAAAATCGAAAAAGGCCCGATCCGCATTGCCACGGTGCGCGGGCTGGGGTATTGCCTGGAAAAAATTGCGCCTTAACGCAGGCCAGTGGACAGCAACTCGTTTAGTTTTTATAATCGGCACCATGACATCGATAAACAAAGCATTGATCCTCTAGACACCTTCCGATTTTTCGGAAGGCGCTGTGCCTTGCCGGAACGAACTCCCCACCCCGGCAAAGATGTTTGACCGGGTTTTTTTGTTTTTGACGACCTGAAAGTTCTTATGCGTACCTACGACAAGCTGATCGCCACGATTCATCCCCACCAGTGGATGGTGGGCTTGCGCTCGTCCATTGGTGCGGCGTCTACTGCGCAAGACAAAAGCCCCTAGCTTCGGGAATTTTTTAGCGGTCCGCCTCGGACCCTGAGAACCCTGGTTGGCGGCACGCCACCAGGGTTTTTGTCTTTAAGGAACATCGTATGACTACGAACACATTGGCGCGAAAACTTCGCAACATCGGCATCATCGCCCACGTCGACGCGGGCAAGACCACGGTCAGTGAACGCATTTTGTTCACCACCGGCGAGATCCACCGCACCGGTGAAGTGCACGACGGCAACACCACCATGGACTACGACCCGCAGGAGCGGGCACGCGGCATCACCATCAACAGCGCCGCAACAACAGTGGCCTGGCGCGGCCACCAGATCAACCTGATCGACACGCCCGGCCACATCGACTTCAACATCGAGGTGAGCCGTTCGCTGCGCGTGCTGGACGGCGCGGTGGTGGTGTTTGACGGCGTGGCCGGGGTCGAGCCGCAAACCGAAACCAACTGGCGCCTGGCCGACGGCTACGGCGTGCCGCGCATTGCGCTGGTCAACAAGCTGGACCGCACCGGGGCCGACTTTGCCCGCGTGGTGGCCATGATCGCCGAGCGCCTGGCCGTCAAACCGCTGGTGCTGCAACTGCCTATCGGCCAGGAGGCCGGGTTTGCGGGCGTTATCGATCTGCTCAGCATGCAGGCCCTGTACTGGCCGCCCAACGACAGGGGCCAGCCCACGCTGACGCGCGCCGCCGTGCCCGTCGAGCTGCAAGCCGCCGCCGAAGCCGCCCGCCGCAACCTGGTGGAGCTGGCCGTGGAGCAAGACGACGCGGCCCTCACCGCCTACCTGGACGGCCAGACCGTGCCGGAGGACGTGCTGCGCGCCTGCATCCGCAAAGGCACGCTGGCAGGCGCCTTCGTGCCCGTGCTGGCCGGGGCCGCGCTGAAGAACAAAGGCATCGAGCCCCTGCTCGACGCAGTGGTGGACTACCTGCCCGCCCCCGAAGACCGCCCGCTGGCGCTACCGCCGGGCGACGGCTTTGCCGCGCTGGTCTTCAAGGTGGTGCACGACGAGCACGGCGCACTGAGCTATCTGCGCGTCTACCGCGGTGAAGCCCATGCGGGCACGCCGGTGCTGAACACCCACACCGGCCAGCGCGAGCGCCTGTCGCGGGTGGTGCAGATGCACGCCGACCGCCGCGAAGAACTCGCGCTGGCCCAGGCGGGCGACATCGTGGCCGTGGCCGGCCTGAAGCACAGCAAGACCGGCCACACGCTGAGCGACCCGGCCCAGCCCGTGGTGCTGGAGGAAATCCACGCGCCCGAGCCGGTGCTGGCCATGGCGGTGGAGCCGCATTCGCGCGACGACCAGGACAGCTTCTCGCGCGGCCTGCACACCCTGGTGGACGAAGACCCCAGCCTGCGCCTGGGCCAGGACAGCGACACCGGCCAGACCTTGCTGTCCGGCGTGGGCGAGCTGCAGCTGGAAGTGACGCTGGAAAAGCTGCGCAGCCGCTTCGGCGTAACCGTGCGCACCGGGCCGCCGCAAGTGGCCCTGCGCGAAACCATTGCCCATGCGGCCCACGTGCGCTATCTGCACAAAAAGCAGAGCGGCGGCCCCGGCCAGTACGCCGAGGTGGTGCTGCGCGTGGAACCTTTGGAACGCGGCGCGGGCCTGCAGTTTGAGAGCGCCATCACCGGCGGGGCGATTCCGAAGGAATTCATCCCCAGCGTGGAGCAAGGCGTGCGCCGTGCCGCCCTGGCGGGGGTGCTGGCGGGCCACCCGGTGACGGATGTGCGGGTGGTGCTGGAAGACGGCAGCTTCCACGAGAAGGACTCGTCCACGCTGGCCTTCGAGGTTGCGGGTCTGCAGGCGTTCATGCAAGCCCAGCGCGAGGCGGGGCCGATGCTGCTGGAGCCGGTGATGGCGGTGGAAGTGACCACGCCCATGGACCACGTGGGCGATGTCATCGGCGACCTGAACCGCCGCCGTGGCCAGGTGCGCCACCAGGACCAGCGCGGCAACGCCGCCGTGGTGCAGGCCATGGTGCCGCTGCAAACGCTGTTCGGCTACATCGGCAGCCTGCGCGCCCTCACCGCAGGCCGCGCCAGCTACACCATGCAGCTGGACCACTACGCGGTGGCACCGCGGCAAGGCTGAATGCCGACCTGAAAGGGCGAGTCCATGGGCTCGCCCTTTTTTATGCATTAAATCAGTGCCTACCGCTTATGGAATGGGCACAAGCAGCTATAAGAAATGCAGCAAAAGCCTCAAGAACGCACCACACCTTTTTTCAGCAGGATGTTGCCGTACAGCCGGGTGTCGCCAGTTGCCACCACGGCAAAGGCCTGGGCGGCGCGGGTGTAGAAGGCGAAGCGCTCCAGCGAGGTGGGTGGCTTCTCGCCGTGGCGCACCAGGGTGGCGGCAAAGTCCTGCACCGCCGGTGGCACGGCGCTGGCGTCGCCCACTACCTGCATGGTGCAGGCGGCATCGGGCACAAAGTCGTCCAGCGGCAGCACCGACAGCACGGCATCCAGCACGCGGGTGGCATCCACGCCGGGCAGGTTCACCAGGCGTTTGGCGTTGGTGGTGGCGGGGAAGTTGGCATCGACCAGCGCGATTTCGTCGCCATGGCCCATGGAGGCCAGCACGTGCAGCAGGTCGGCGCTGAGCAAAGGGGAAAGATTTTTGAGCATGGGAAGGGCCGGTGGGAACAGAGAGGCGATGTTAGAGCCTGCAATGCCCTTTAAAGCCCCGTGGAAGTGCGGGTAAACCAGCGATCTTTAGATGCACAAAGTTACATTCACCTACATTCAGCGGGAGTATCGTTACAAGCCAAAACAACAAAGAGGAGCCCCCCATGATGCATGCACATTCCCACAGCCAGCAGAGTCCCCAGCCCCTGTCCCAGGCCTTGCTGGGCGACAGGGTGATGTTGGCGGCGATTGCACTCAGTGCCATCGCCGCAGTCGTTTTGGGGTTCCAGTTTGTCGATGCCGCACTGGCCATCGGCGCATCGCTGCTGTTGCTGGTGGTGGCCGCGCTGGCCTATGCCATGGCCAAGGGCAGCATGGCCGCGCGGCTGGTGCTGGCCTTTGTGCAGGTGTCGCTGGTGGCGCTGCACATCCAGCTGGCGCACGGCATGATCGAGCTGCACTTTGGCGTGTTTGTCACGCTGGCACTGCTGCTGGTGTACCTGGACTGGCGGCCCATCGTCTTTGCGGCAGCGCTGTTTGCGGTGCACCACGTGGTGTTTGACCGGCTGCAGGCCGCGGGCCTGGGCTTTTACTGCACCACTGCACCTGACTTTTTGCGCATCCTGCTGCACGCCACCTACGTGGTGATCCAGACCGCGCTGGAGGTGGTGCTGGCGATTGGCATGGGCCGCACCGCCCGCCAGGGCGAAGAGCTGGTGGCGCTGGTGGGCAGCGTGGACCGGGCCGACGGCATTGCGCTGGGTGTGGGCCACATGGCCATGCGCAGCCCGGTATCGCAGGCGCTGCAAGCCGCGCTGGCGCGGATGGACGGGGCGGTATCCACGGTGCGCAGTGCCACCTCGGGCATTGAAAGCGCCTGCAGCGAAATCGCCACCGGCAACCAGGACCTGAGCGTGCGCACCGAACAGACCGCCAGCAACCTGCAGCGCACCGCCAGCAGCATGGAGACGCTGACCAGCACGGTGAAACAGTCGGCCGATGCCGCCCACCAGGCCAACCAGTTGGCCGCCTCTGCCGCTGCCGTGGCCGCCCGGGGCGGAGCGGTGGTGAGCGAGGTGGTGACCACCATGGACGACATCAACCACAGCTCGAAAAAGATTGCCGACATCATCGGCGTGATCGACGGCATTGCCTTCCAGACCAACATCCTGGCGCTGAATGCCGCCGTCGAGGCCGCCCGCGCGGGCGAGCAAGGCCGCGGCTTTGCGGTGGTGGCCAGCGAGGTGCGCAGTCTGGCCGGGCGCAGCGCCGAGGCGGCCAAGGAGATCAAGGCGCTGATCAGCGCCTCGGTGGAAAAGGTCGATTCCGGCTCGCGGCTGGTGAACCACGCGGGCAGCACCATGACCGAAATCGTCCACTCGGTGAAGCGGGTCAGCGACATCATCGGCGAGATCACTGCCGCCTCCAGCGAGCAATCCGACGGCATCTCCGAGGTCAACCAGGCCATCGGCCAGCTCGACCAGATGACCCAGCAAAACGCCGCGCTGGTGGAGCAATCTGCCGCAGCTGCCGCCAGCCTGCGCGACCAGGCGCAGAAACTGGTGGACGCGGTGGAGGTATTCCGAACGGCGTAAGCTGTGGGCTTTGCATTGCAGGAAGCCCCCATGAACGCCCGTGTCCCCGCCACCGTACTCGATCCGCAACAAGTGCTGACCCACGCCACCCAGGCCTGGGACGGCGACATCGTCCGCCAGCTCAGCGATTACATTGCCATCCCGGCCAAATCCCCCGCCTACGACGCGGCCTGGTCCGAGCACGGCTACATCGACACGGTGATGCGCAACGCGGCGGCCTGGGTCGAGGCGCAAAAGGTCGAAGGCTTGACGCTGGAAGTGATCCGCCTGGAAGGCCGCACCCCGGTGCTGTACTTTGAGGTGCCCGCCAGCCAGACCGCCTGCACCGACACCGTGCTGATGTACGGCCACCTGGACAAGCAGCCCGAATTCACCGGCTGGCGCAACGACCTCGGCCCCTGGACCCCCAAGTACGAGGACGGCAAGCTCTATGGCCGCGGCGGTGCCGACGACGGCTACGCCGTGTACGCCAGCATCACTGCCGTGCAGGCACTCAAGGCGCAAAAAGTGCCGCACCCGCGCATCGTCGGCCTGATCGAAACCTGCGAAGAAAGCGGCTCCTACGACCTGCTGCCCTACGTGGATGCCATGCGCGACCAACTGGGCGAGGTGGCGCTGGTAGTCTGCATGGATTCCGGCGCGGGCAACTACGACCAGCTGTGGCTGACCAACAGCCTGCGCGGCCTGGCCAATGGCGTGCTCAAGGTAGAGGTGCTGACCGAAGGCGTGCACTCCGGCGACGCCAGCGGCCTGGTGCCGTCGAGCTTTCGCATCATGCGCCAGGTGCTGGACCGGCTGGAAGACAGCGCCACCGGCCGCCTGCTGCCCGCCAGCTTCCACTGCGAAGTACCGGCAGACCGCCTGCTGCAGGCCCGCGCCACGGCGGCCATCCTGGGCGACGAAATCTACAAGCGCTTCCCCTGGGCGCACTACGACTGCGGCGGTGCCAGCACCCTGTGCCTGCCCACCACCACCGAGCCGGTGCAGGCCCTGCTGAACCGCACCTGGGCCCCCACGCTCAGCGTCACCGGGGCCGAAGGCCTGCCCGAGCTGAAGAACGCCGGGGCCGTGCTGCGCCCCTACACCGCCTTCAAGCTGTCGCTGCGCCTGCCACCGCTGGTAGATGCATCGGTGGCCGTGCAAGAACTCAAAACCCTGCTGGAAGACAACGCCCCCTACCAGGCCCGTGTGACCTTCCAGCCCGACGGTGCCGCCACCGGCTGGAATGCACCGAGCACCGCGCCGTGGTTCGAAACCGCGCTGCACGCCGCGTCGCAGGCCCAGTTCGGCGCGCCCTGCGGCTACATCGGCCAGGGCGGCACGATTCCGCTGATGAACATGCTGTCCCAGGGCTTCCCGAAAGCGCAGATGATGGTCTGTGGCGTGCTCGGCCCCAAGAGCAACGCCCACGGCCCGAACGAGTTCTTGCACGTGCCCTACGCCAAGAAGCTCACCGCCGCGGTGGCGCAGGTGATTGCCAGCTTCCCGCTGCACAACGCATAGACGTAAAAAAGGCCACTTTCATGTACGAAAAGTGGCCTTAGCGCTTATTGAATAAGCGCAAGCAGCTATTATTTCTGCAGCAAACCGCCCAGCATGCCAAACAGGTCATTGCTGTTACCCAGGCCGCCTTGGGGTGCCTGGCCGTTCGGGGTGAGGTGGTCTACCAGGCCTGGCAGCACCTGGGCCAGTTGACCGGCGGCTTCACCGGGGTTCAGGCCCAGTTGGGCGGCGATACCGGCCAGCGCGTCGGAGCCCAGCACGTTGCCCAGCTGGTCGCCCGAGATCGGCTGGTTCTGGCCGGTGCCGACCCAGGAACCCAGCACATCGCCCATGCCCGCCTGGCCAAACTTCTCGGCCAAACCGCCCAGGCCACCCTGCGCGCCGTTGTTGCTCAGCATGCTGGTCACCACCTGGATAAGCTGCGGGTTGCTGGCCAGCATGCCGATGATGCCGCCCAAACCACCACCCAAGCCGCCGAGGCCGCCCTGGGGTTGCTGCTGTTGGCCGTTGTTCAAAACCGCGCCGAGAACCGAGTCGAGTAAGCCCATGGTGTTTCCTTGGTAAGTGGAGATAAAAATACGTTGCCGCCGCCCGCAACGCTGGGAACAACCCGCAGGTTGACCGCACATTGTCTACTATCTAAATGTCAAACCAGATGCGTGACAATTCGCACACTCTGACAAGCTCCTCCATGCACACCCTTCCCCCTTGGCAAGCCAACGGCCTGCTGCTCCTGGCCGCCCTGATCTGGGGCTCCGCCTTTGTCCCCCAGGCCTGGGGCGCAGTGGATGTGGCCCCGTTTCTGTTCACCGGCCTGCGTTTTGCGCTGGGTTGCCTGGTGGTGGCACCGCTGGCCTGGTGGGAATGGCGACAGCGCAGCGTGGTGCAAAAGGCTGCGGGGGCGGGCCATTTGCTGCCGGTGGCGGGGCTGGGTTTTCTGATTTTTGCGGGTGTGGTGATGCAGCAGATCGGCATTGGCCAGACCAGCGTGACCAACGCCGGGGTGCTGACCGCGCTGTACGTGCCGCTCACCCCGCTGCTGGCCTGGGTGCTGCTGCGCCAGCGGCCCGCATGGCGGGTGTGGCCTGCGGCGCTGGCCTGTGTGGTGGGCACCTGGCTGCTGGCCGGAGGCGGCGGCCTGGCGATTGCGCGGGGCGACTGGTGGATCATCGGCAGCAGCCTGTTCTGGGCCTTGCACGTGCTGCTGGTGGGCCGGGTGTCGCGCCACAGCAGCGGGCCGTTTGTGCTGTCGCTGGTGCAGTTTGCGGTGTGCGCAGCGGCCAGCCTGTCGGTAGCCGCCGTGGCCGAGCCCTGGGTGCTGGACAAACTGGTGAAGTCGGCCCCCAGCATTGCCTACACGGGTTTTGTCTCGGTAGGCCTGGGCTATACGCTGCAGGTGCTGGGCCAGCGCCATGCCAACGCCAGCCATGCGGCCATCATCTTGTCGAGTGAGACGCTGTTTGCCGCCCTGTTTGGCGCTTGGCTGATGGGCGACCGGCTGAACGCCGCCGGGCTGGTCGGCTGCGGCCTAATCCTGGCCAGCATGGTGCTGGTCCAGATCAGGCCCAAACCTCTTTAGTGGATCACCTGGGCCAGCAGGCCGTCGGCGTAGTGGCCGGCCACCACTAGCAGGGTGTGGCCCTTGATGCCCGCAGCCTGGCCTTCGCAGCCAAACTCCAAAAAGCGCTGTTTGCACAGCTTCTTGGCGGCTTCGCGGGCGGGTTTGAGGTAGTCGCGGGGGTCGAACTTATCGGGGTTTTCAAAGAAGAACTTGCGGATCGCGCCGGTCATGGCCAGGCGCACATCGGTGTCGATGTTGATCTTGCGCACGCCGTGCTTGATGGCTTCCTGGATTTCCTCGACCGGCACGCCGTAGGTTTCCTTCATGTCACCGCCGTACTGGCGGATGATGGCCAGCAGCTCTTGCGGCACGCTGGAGCTGCCGTGCAGTACCAGGTGGGTGCTGGGGATGCGCTGGTGGATTTCCTTGATGCGCTGGATGGCCAGGATGTCGCTGGTGGGCTTGCGGGTGAACTTGTACGCGCCGTGGCTGGTGCCGATGGCGATGGCCAACGCATCGATCTGGGTACGCTGCACGAATTCGGCGGCCTGCTCGGGGTCGGTCAGCATCTGCGCCATGGTCATGACATCGTCGGTGCCGTGGCCGTCTTCCTTGTCGCCCTGCATGGTCTCCAGCGAACCCAGGCAGCCGAGCTCGCCCTCTACCGTCACGCCGACGCGGTGCGCCAACTCGACCACTTTGCGCGTCACATCGACGTTGTAGTCAAAGCTGGCAATGGTTTTGCCGTCGGACTGCAAGGAGCCGTCCATCATCACCGAACTGAAGCCCAGGTTGATCGCGCCCTGGCAGATTTCGGGGCTTTGGCCGTGGTCCTGGTGCATCACCAGCGGAATGTGCGGCCAGGTCTCAATCGCGGCCTGGATCAGGTGCTTGATAAATGGCTCGCCCGCGTACTTGCGCGCACCGGCGCTGGCCTGCAAGATCACCGGCGCACCCACCTCGTCGGCGGCTTGCATGACGGCCTGGACTTGCTCCAGGTTGTTGACGTTGAAGGCCGGAATGCCATAGCCGTTGACGGCGGCATGGTCCAGCAGTTCGCGCATAGAGACGAGTGCCATGGTGGGAGGTCCAGAGAGTTGAAAAGAAGGAGCCGGGCAGTTTGGTAACCGCTTGGTAACTATGCCAATTCTAGCCGTGTCCCACGGGTGACCCCCAGGCCAAAGTCAGGCGATAGCAGGTTTGCCAGCGGCTTGGCCGCCCATCCACAGCTGTTTCAGCGGCCATCTGCGCGCATTGCCCGCCGTGGACTTCGGCCACCCGGCGGGCAATTTTGTGGCCCAGACCCAGCCCGTCCACGGCCTGGGTCGGCCCGCCCGGCGCGCCTGTGTCACACACCTGCAGCCAGGCGTGGGCCGGGCTGCTGCCCACCTGGACCTCGATTTCGGTACCGCGCGCCGTATGGCGCAGGGCGTTTTCCACCAGGTTGCGCAGGGCCAGCTCCAGCAGCACCGAGTGGCCGTGCACCACCGGATCGGCATCGCCGCTAACCGCCAGCGTGTGGCCGCTGGCCCAGGCGGCAGGGGCGTAGTCGGCCACCACGCGCTGGGCCAGGGGCCGCAGGGCCACCGGTTCGGCCGACTCGGCCAGCGCCACCCGGCTGGTGCGGGCCAATACCAGCAATTGGGACACCACCGCTCCCGCGCGCAGGGCATCGGCCTCTATTTGTTGCAGGCTGGTCTGGCGCTCGGCCTCGGACAGCGGGCCTTGCAGGGCCCGGGCCAGCAGCGCCAGCGAGGCCAGCGGGGTGCGCAGCTCGTGGGCCACTTCGTCGGCCAAGGCCCGCTCTTGTTGCAGCGCGGCCTGCTGGCGCGCCACCAGAATGTTGATGGCCGCCACCACCGCCTCGAACTCGGCGTGCGGATGGCGGGCCTGCAAGGTGCTGGCCTGGGCCACGTCCAGCGCATGCACGTCGGCCGACAGCAGGTGCAGCGGCCGCAGGCCCCGGCGGATGGCCAGGCCCAGTGCCAGCGCCACCACCGGCAGCAGCCACAGGCCGGGCAGCACCACCTGCTCGGCAATGTCCCAGGCCAGGTCGTCGCGCTCTTGGGCGCTCAGCAGCACCAGCACCCGGCGGGTGCGGGCCGGGCCCTCGGCATCCCAGCGGGCAAAACCGCGCCACGGCGTGGCCTGCGGGCCGAGTTGCAGATCGACAAAGCCTTCGTCGGGCGCAAAGGCGGGCAGCGCGGCGATGCCGGTGTGCGTCAGCACCCGGCCCGCCGCATCCCACACCACCACGCTCAACGACTGTTGGTAGTCGTGGCTTTTGAGGTTGGCATGGCCCATGGCCAGGGGCCGCACATCGTCTGCCGCAAACACCCCGCCTTGCTGGCGCAACAACAAGGCCGAGACGCTGGCCAGGTGGCCGTCGGTCAGCTCGTCAGATTCGTGCAGCCCGGTCTGCACGCCCACCGCCATAAAGGCCAGCCACACCACTACCAGCGCCCCCAGCGCCCAGACCAGCAGGTGCCGCGTCAACGAGCTGCCCGGCTTTTTCATGCGCTCTCCTGTGGCACAAAGTAGCCCACGCCACGCAGTGTCTGGATTAGCTGGGAGCCGAGCTTTTTGCGCAGGTGGTGGATGTGGACTTCGATGGCGTTGCTCTCCAGCAGCTGGTCGAAGCTGTACAGCGTGGTTTCGATCTGCGCCCGCGACAGCACCCGGCCCCGGGCTTGCAGCAGGGCCAGCAGCACCGCGTATTCGCGGCCCGACAGGCTGACCAGCTGCCCGGCCTGGTGCACCGTGCGGGTGGCGGGGTTGAGCGACAGGTCACCCCGTGTCAGCAGCGGCTGGGCGCGCCCGGCGGAGCGGCGCAGCAGGGCGCGCATGCGGGCCTCCAGCTCGTCGGCATCGAAGGGTTTGGTCACGTAGTCGTCGGCCCCCGAGTCCAGGCCTTCGATGCGCGAGGCCACCGCGTCGCGCGCGGTCATGATCAGCACCGGGGTGTGGGCATCGGGCAAGGTGGCGGTGCTGCTGCGCACCCGCTCCAGCAGGCTGCGGCCATCGCCGTCGGGCAGGCCCAGGTCGAGCAGCACCAGGTCAAACGGTTCGACGCACAGCGCGCTCCAGGCATCGGCCAGGTTGCCCACCAGATCCACGGCGTAGCCACGCTGGCGCAGACCTACTGTGAGGCCCAGGGCAATGCCCGTGTCGTCTTCCACTACCAAAATGCGCATGGCCGTATTGTGCGGGGCATTGGGGGGGCTTAAGGAAGGCTTAATGCGCGGCCCCAAGACTCGCCCCCCATGCAAACTGAAAAACAGGGGTGGGCCACCGTTTTGGCCCTGGGCGCGCTGCTGGCATGGGATGCCAGCGGCTGGGATATGCCGCTGGCGGCGTGGTTTGGGTCGGCACAGGGCTTTGCGCTGCGCGACCACTGGCTGCTGAGCAGCGTGTTGCACGAGGGCGGGCGCTTGCTGGCCTGGGCGCTGGTTCTGGCGCTGTGCGTGGGGGCGGTGCTGCCCTGGGGGCCATTGCGAAACATGCCGCTGTCGCGGCGCATCCAGCTGGCCGCCACACCCCTGGCGGGTGCGCTGGCCGTGTCGCTGCTCAAGTCCACCAGCGCCAGCAGCTGCCCCTGGGACATGCAGGCGTTTGGCGGCGTGGCACAGCATGTATCGCATTGGCAATGGACGCTGCACGACGGCGGCAGCGGCCACTGCTTTCCGGCGGGGCACGCCACCGCAGGCTTCTCGTTTCTGGGCGGCTGGTTCGTCTACCGGGCGCAGCCTGGTATTGCTCGCCGCTGGCTGGTCGGGTCACTGCTGGCCGGGGCGGTGTTCGGCCTGGCCCAGCAGGCGCGCGGCGCGCACTACGCCAGCCACACGCTGTGGACCGCCTGGCTGTGCTGGACGGTGGCCTGGATAGGCGACATCGCCCACCAGCACTTTGCAGGAGGCCGCCATGCACAAGCCTAAATGGATGCAGCGCGGCCACGTGCTACCCGGGGCCGCCTGGCACATGCCGGGGCGCAGCGCCGATTGGCACCCGCACACGGCCACCGCGCTGCTGTGCCTGTGGATGGCCAGCGTGGGCAACCTGGCGCTGTGGCGGGCCTTGCACGCTGTGGGCGCTCTGCACGGCACCACCGGTCTAGGCCTGGCCCTCGGGCTGGGGCTGGGCATCGCCGCCCTGCTGGCATCCCTGGTGCTGCTGCTCACGCTGTTGGCACCGCGCTGGCTGCTCAAGCCGGTGCTGACCGTGCTGTTGGTGGCTACCGCCATCGGCAGCTATTTCATGCTGACCTACGGCATCGTGATCGACGCGAGCATGCTGACCAATGCCCTGCAAACCGATGTGCGCGAAGCCGCCGACCTGCTGCACTGGCGGATGCTGCTGACGGTGGCCGGGCTGGCGGGCGCACCGGCCTGGTGGCTTTGGCGCACCGCGCTGCGGTATCCGCAAGGCCCCAAGGCGCACCTCAAGAATGCTCTATTTTTAATAGCTACTCTCGCCCTGTCCATAGGCGCTACCGGCCTTATTTACCAAAATATGGCGGGCCTGATGCGCAACCACACCCAGCTGCGCTACCTGGTCAACCCGCTCAACAGCGTGTATGCCGTGGCCCGCCTGGCGCACCCCAAGGTGGACCGCACCGGGCCGTTGCTGCCGCTGGGTGAGGATGCCCATATAGCACCCTTGGCAGCCAGTGCCAGCACCCACAGCCGTCCGCCGCTGCTGGTGTTGGTATTGGGTGAAACCGCCCGCAGCGGCAACTTCGGCATCAACGGCTACGCCCGCAACACCACGCCGCTGCTGCAAGCCGAGGTGCAGAAGGGCCAGACCGTGAGCTTCACCAACGCCTGGTCCTGCGGCACCAGCACCGCGGCCTCGGTGCCGTGCATGTTCTCGCCGCTGGGCCGGGTGGCCTACAACGACCGCAAGGCCGATACCGAGGGCCTGCTCGACGTGTTGCAGCATGCCGGGCTGGCGGTGCTGTGGGTGGACAACCAGGCGGGCTGCAAGGGCGTGTGCGACAGGGTGTCCAGCGCCAGCACCACCGGCGTGCCAGGTGCGCCGGACTTGTGCGAGGGCGGGGAATGCTTTGATGCGGTGATGCTGCAGGGCCTGGACGCGCGTATCGCCGCCCTGCCCGCCGCGGCCCGCGCCCAAGGCGTGGTGGTGGTGCTGCACCAGATGGGCGGCCACGGCCCGGCCTACAGCCACCGCAGCGCCACGCAGCGCAAGAAATTCAGCCCGGAATGCACCAGCAGCGCTTTGCAGGAATGCAGCCAGGAAAGCATCACCAATGCCTACGACAACAGCATTGTGGAAACCGACTTTTTGCTGGACGGGGTGGTGCAGTGGCTACAAGCCCGCTCGGGCCAGTGGGATACCGCCATGCAGTACGTGGCAGACCACGGGGAATCATTGGGCGAGAACAACCTCTACCTGCACGGCCTGCCCTATGCGGTGGCCCCGGATGTGCAAAAGCATGTGCCCTGGATCACCTGGCTGTCCCCGGCGTTCACGCAGCGCAGCGGCATTGCGCCTGCCTGCCTGCAAAAACAGGCGGCAGCCCCCATCTCGCACGACAACTATTTCCACTCGGTGCTGGGGCTGATGGGGGTGCAGACCGGCGTGTACCGCCCTGCCCTGGACATGTACCGCACATGCGCAACGGGGGCCTGAAAAGGCCCCCGCCAGAAGAACCAACCGATCAGACGACCTGGCAGATCTTCAGCATATTGGTGCCGCCGGGGGCACCCATGGGCTCGCCGCAGGTGATGGCGTACACATCGCCGCGCTGCACGATGCCGCGGTTGGTGAGGTGGCGCTCGGCCTGCTCCAGCGCGGTGTCGCGGTCGGTGCTGGCATCCATCAACAGGGGCAGCACGTTGCGGTACAGCGCCATCTTGCGCTGGGTGGCCAGGCGCGGGGTCAGGGCATAGATGGGTACGTGGATGCTGTGGCGGCTCATCCACAGGGCGGTGGAGCCGCTGTCGGTCATGGCCACAATCGCCTTGGCACCCAGGTGCTGCGCGGTGAACAGCGCGCCCATGGCGATGGACTGGTCGATGCGGCTGAAAATTTTGCCCTTGAAGTCGGCTTCCAGTTCGCCGTACTCGGCCTTTTCGGCTTCGCGGCAGATGTTGGCCATTTCCAGCACGGTTTCCAGGGGGAACTTGCCCGCAGCGGTTTCGGCGCTGAGCATCACCGCGTCGGTGCCGTCCAGCACGGCGTTGGCCACGTCGCTGACCTCGGCGCGGGTGGGCACCGGGTTGGTGATCATGCTCTCCATCATCTGGGTGGCAGTAATCACCACCTTGTCGCTGGCGCGGGCCATGCGGATCATGCGTTTTTGCAGGGCGGGCACGGCGGCATTGCCCACCTCGACCGCCAAGTCACCGCGCGCCACCATGATGCCGTCGCTGGCATCCAGGATGGACTGCAGGTGCGGAATGGCTTCGGCGCGCTCGATCTTGGCGATCATGCCGGGCTTGTGGCGGTATTCGGCCGCGGCCACATTGCACAGCTGGCGGGCCATTTCCATGTCGGTAGCGTTCTTGGGGAAGCTCACGGCCACGTAGTCGGCCTGGAAGGACATGGCGGTCTTGATGTCGTCCATGTCCTTGCTGGTCAATGCCGGGGCGGTCAGGCCGCCGCCCTTTTTATTGATGCCCTTGTTGTTGGACAGCTCGCCGCCCAGCTTGACGATGGTGTGCACCGCCTCGCCGTGCACGGCTTCCACGGTCATGACGATCAGGCCGTCGTTGAGTAGCAGCACGTCGCCGGGTTTGACTTCACGCGGCAGTTCCTTGTAGTCCAGGCCCACGCCGTTGATGTCGCCGGGTTCGGTGCGGGCGGCATCCAGCACAAATTTTTGGCCGGGCTCCAGCATGACCTTGCCTTCGGCAAACTTGGACACGCGGATCTTGGGGCCTTGCAGGTCGGCCATGATGGCCACTTCCACACCCGCGCGGCGGGCGGCTTCGCGCACCATCATGGCGCGGTCGATATGGTCTTGTGCCTTGCCGTGGCTGAAGTTCAGCCGCACCACATTGACACCGGCCCGTATCAGTTGCTCCAGAATTTCTGGCGAATTGGACGCAGGACCCAGGGTGGCAACAATTTTGGTGGCGAGGCGGGGCATGACTAAAGTCTCCGTTGTAATTTAGTTTCCATTTTTACACGAAAATAGTTACGAAAAGGTTACAAAACAAGCATGAAAACCCTAGTTGCGCCATTGAAACACAGCCATGGTACAAAGTTACCAGCGTTTACCGCCGTCCATAAGCTTTGATCTACGTCAGTACCTCTGCCGCGCAGCGCGCTTAGCATCGCGGCAACTGATTTGCGTACCCATGCGCGGCCCCCGGCCCCGCTAGGCAATTCACCCACACGAAATGCACGTTCAGCGTGTTTGCCATGTCTTCTTTGATTGAAACCCCCCATTCCGCGCCCACCCCTGTGCCACTGGCTTCCGGCGCACCGCTGCCGCACCGCAAGGTGATCCGTTCCTGGCTGATTCCGCTGTCGCAGCGCACCACACTCAAGGCCTTGCTGTTGCTGGCGCTGGACTATGCGGTGCTGGGCGCGCTGCTCACTGGCACGGTGCTGCTGGCATCGGTGTGGGCCAAGCTGCTGTGCGGGCTGGTGGCGGGATTTGTGATTGGCCGCCTCTTCGTCATCGGCCACGACGGCTGCCACCAGAGCCTGACCCCGCACCGCCGCCTGAACAAATGGCTGGGCCGCATCGCCTTTTTGCCGTCGCTCACCGCCTACAGCCTGTGGGATGTGGGCCACAACGTGGTGCACCACGGCTTTACCAACCTCAAGGGGGTGGACTTTGTCTGGGCCCCGTTGACGCAGCAGGAGTACCAGGCCCTGTCGCCCGTGGGCCGCGTGCTGCAACGCATCTACCGCAGCGGCTGGGGCCCGGGCCTGTACTACATGGTGGAGATCTGGGGCAAGAAGATGATGTTCCCGCCGCAGTCGCAAATGGGCAACACCAACCGCGCCATCTTCACCTGGGACTGCATTCTGGTCAGCGCCTTTGGTCTGCTGTGGATCGCGGCACTGGCGGTGGCCGCCGTGGTCACCGACCAGTCGGTGGCGCTGCTGCTGGTGCTGGGCTTTGCGGTGCCCATCTTCTTCTGGTTCAACATGATGGGCTTTGTGATCTACGGCCACCACACGCACGTCAAGGTGTCGTGGCACGACGACCGGGCGGTGTGGCTGCGGGCCCAGCCGTTTGTGTCGACCACGGTGCACCTGACCTTCCCGCTGCAGATCGGCGCGCTGCTGCACCACATCATGGAGCACACCGCCCACCACGTGGACATGAGCATCCCGCTGTACAAGCTCAAGGCCGCGCAGGCCAAGCTGGAGGAGCTGCTGCCCGGGCGCATCGTGGTGCAGCGCTTCTCGTGGCGCTGGTACTTTGACACCGCGCGCGCCTGCAAGCTGTACGACTTCACGCGCCACTGCTGGACCGACTTCCAGGGCCAGGCCACCAGTACGCCACGCCCACAAAACGCCTGAACCAGGGCATTCTTGATCTGCCGCAAACCGGGCGCGCGCCCGGTTTGATGCGGCGCAAAGTTCCCCAACGCGCGGTCTTCTGTAATCAACGGGTGGGATGTTTCCACAAGCCATTTGAAAGAAGACCATGCAAAAAACCGTATTCGCCGCCGCGCTCTGCGCCCTGTTGTCCACCGCCGCCCTGGCCCAGTCCAGCGCCCCCGGCCCCTGGCTGGTACGCGCCCGCGCCGTGCACCTGGACAGCGCCAATGGCGACAGCACCCCGCTGGCGCTGTCCATCAACAACAAGTGGCTGCCCGAGCTGGACATCAGCTACTTCTTCACGCCCAACATTGCCGCCGAGCTGGTGCTGACCGTGCCGCAGAAGCAGACGCTGAGCGCAGGCGGCACCGCCATCGGCAGCTTCAAGCACCTACCCCCCACCCTGACGCTGCAGTACCACGCGCCCCAGGCCGGTTTTACGCCCTACGTGGGTGCGGGCCTGAACTACACCCGCCTGAGCGCGGTGAACCTGCCCGCAGGCGTGACGGTAGACCGCAACAGCTTCGGCCCCGCGCTGCAGGTAGGTGTGGACATTGCGCTGGCAAAAAACCTGGTGCTGAACGTCGACCTGAAGAAGGTCTATATCCGCACCGACGTGGCCGCCGGTGGCAGCAAGCTGGGCACCTTCAAGGTAGACCCGGTGCTGTTCGGCATCGGCCTGGGCTGGAAGTTCTGAGTTACCAAAAAAATTTACGTCAAATGGGCAGCCTGTGCTTATTGCATAAGCACGAGCAGCTCTTATAAATATAGCAAACGATAGATCCAGGGTTGCACCCTGGATGACAGATGCAACACAGCCTGCGTGTTGCCGACACACAAAAGTCCGGGCCGCTTGGGAAGATCACCTCACCGCAAAACATTGCAACAACCCAAAGGACTTCACCATGACCCGCTCTTTCAACCGTATCGCCGCCTCCGCTTTGTTCGCCCTGGCCGCAGGCGCATTCCTCCCCGCCCACGCTGCTGGCAACGACGCAGACCTGGCCAGCGCGGTGCAATCCACCCTGACCAGCCAGCTCGGCAGCGACGCCAAAGACCTGACCGTCACCGCCAGCAACGGCACCGTGGTACTGCACGGCTGGACCCAAGGCCCGCAAGAAGTATCCAAGGCCCGCTATGTGGCCAGCACCGTGCCCGGCGTGGTCAACGCCTACAGCGACGTGCGCACCTTCTCCAACGACAGCAACGAATAAGCCAGTCTCCAGGAATTGCGCAACGCCTGGCTGGCAGGTTTGCGGCCCTCCGGCCGGGCGTTGCGTAATTCCATGTCCTGTGTCCCGGATCCACGGCTCGGTGCCCCAAGCGCTGGGCCCAAACCTCGGGTTTAAGGCCTCTACCGCATACCAAGGTGTGCGGTAGAGGCTTTTTTTGTGCCCGCTGTATTTGCTGTAGTTACGTTCCGACCACACCGCCGTCGCTCTTGGTGATGACGATAGTGGCCGAGCGTGGGCGGGCGGTGGTGGCACCACCGGCACCGTATCCGGCGTTGGCAGGCCAGTGGCTCAGGTACTTGGTCGGGTCGGCGATGTTGGCCTTGGTGATGCTTTCACCGGGGTGCTGGATATTGACGAACAGGGTTTTGCCATCGGGCGTTTCGCTGCAGCCGGTGATTTCGCAGTCCACCGGGCCCACCAAAAAGCGGCGCAGCGTGTCCACCGTGGGCTTGGCGCCTACGCGGGTGGTGATGGCCACGGGAGTCACGCCATCGGCCTTGGTGTAGTTCAGCGTGGTGGTGCCACCGTCGCCCACTTTGCCGGGCTTGCCGATCAGCATCATGCAGTTGGTCACGTCGGTGAAGCTGCCGTCGTCGGTCTGGATGTAGCAGAAGCCGGACTTCTGGCTGAACCACAGGCCGTCGGGGCTGGAGAAGTCTTGGGTGGAGGCCAGCGACGACAGGTTGACCATGCTGGCGCTCGCGCCCGCTTCGGCACCAAACAAATACACGTCCCAGCTGAAGGTGGTGGCGGCAGACTCGCCACCGGCCTCCACCATGCGGATGATGTGGCCGTTGATGTTGCCTGCCGAGCCCAGCGCGCCGCCGATCTTGGCATCCTGGTACGAGCGGGGGTTGGCCGCGTCCACCATGGTCTGGGTGCCGGTGGGCTCCAGTTTGCGGCTGCTGTTGTTGGTCAGGGTGTAGTAGACCTCGCCGGTGACGGGGTGCACGGCACACCACTCGGGGCGGTCCATCTTGGTAGCGCCCACCGCGTCGGCGGCCAGGCGGGCGTTGACCAGCACGTCGGCCTGGTCGGCAAACGCGTAGCTGGCGTAGCCCGCGATGGACGGGTGGGTTACGGCCAGCTCGATCCAGGTGCCCGAGCCGTCGGCAGCAAACTTGGCTACATACAGCTTGCCGCTGTCGAGGTATTTGTCGCCGGTGGCGATGCGGTCGCTGGGGTTGGCATCGGCGGCGGCCCAGGGGGCGGTAGAGACAAACTTGTACATGTACTCGCCCTGCGAGTCGTCACCCATGTACACGGCCAGCGGCTTGCCTGCCGTTTGCTTGCCGAAAGCGGCGCTTTCGTGGGCAAAGCGGCCCAGGCCGGTGCGCTTGCGGATGGCCTTGGTTTTGTCGTACACGTCGATTTCGACGATGTAGCCAAAGGTGTTGAGCTCGTTGCGGTAGTCGTCGCTGCCGTCCACGGAGACACCGGTCTGGCCGATGTTCCAGCGCTTGTACTTGTCGGCCGTGCCGCTGGTTTCCCAACCGTGGCGGCTGGCGGCACCGGCGGCGCGGCCATAACGGTTAAGCGACACCACGCTCTTGGCGGTGGCACCGCCCCGGGCAGTGTTGTCGGTGCTGGCGCGGGTGAAGTAGCCGGCCCAGTTTTCTTCGCCGGTCAAAAAGCTGCCCCAGGGCGTGTAGCCGGTGCCGCAGTTGTTGATGGTGCCGCGTGCCAGCAGGCCGGTGGGCGAAAACAGGGTTTTGACCAGCGCGTTACCTTTGACCGGGCCGGACAGGGTGACTTCGGTCAGCGGCGTGATGCGGCGGTTGTAGGTAGATGCCTGGTTGGTCACGAACTTGCCCGAGGCGTTCTTGGCCACTTCGACGATGGACACGCCGTGGGCGGGGATTTCCTTGTCGGACTCGCTGGCCGGGCGCGGGTTGGCGCTGGCACCGGCGGCGTGCAGAAACTGCTGCGACAGCGCCTCGTGGTTCATGGCCAGCAGGCCCCGGCTGGAGCCGTTGGCATCGCGGGCGGTACCGGCGAGGTTGAGGCCGAAGAACTCCATGCCGTCGTGGTGGTCGCCTGCGCGGTTGTCGAAGTCGGTGTCGGTGCCGTCGTTTTTATAGGCGGGGGTGGCCGCGCTCAGCGGGTCGCCCAGCGCATAGATCACGCTGGCGGTGTAGCCCGCAGGCACGGTGGCCATGTCGGCCAGGCTCTTGTCCACGGCGGTGAAGCCCAGTTTGTACTCACCGGCCACGGGTTCGCCATCGCCGCCACCACCGCAGGCGGTCAGCGCAAAGCTGCCCATCACGGCAGCGCCCGCCGTGCCCACGCCCATGCGCAGCAGGCCACGGCGGCTCAGGCGGGTGTCGATCAGGCTGGAGATGCTGGGGTTGTTGCTGGTGTTGCTGTCTTCAGAGTGGCTATCGGCGGTCATCGTGGAGGCTTTCTGTGGGGGTTATCGGTTATCGGAAAACCCCTGATGCTAGAAAGCCTGTGTGACAGTGCTGTGGCAAACCCCGGTGGGCCAGCAGCTATTTTTATGATAGCTGCTCTCGCCCATGGAATAAGCGCTGGAGGCCTTTTTAATCCTCAACACCTCCAACACGTACTACTTACCAGCTCGGTCCCCGGCGGATGGCGCTGATCTTGCCTTCGAGCTTTTTCACACTGTCGGCCCCGGTGGCTTTGCCCGACAGCACCTCGTGGGTGGCGTTCCAGAACGCGGCGGACACTTCGTTGTATTTCATGCCGGTCACGGTGGCCGGGCGCGGCACGGCGACCTTCAGCGTCTCGAACAAATCACCATAGAACGGGTTGGCGGCCAGGATGTCTTTGTCCTGGTACAGCGCGGGGATGGTGGGGTTGGAGGCCAGGCTGATGGAGCGCTCTTTTTGCACCGCCTGGCTGGTCATGTACAGCACCAGGTCGGCGGCTTCCTTGGGGTGTTTGGAGTATTTGCTGACCGCCATTTGCCAGCCGCCCAGTGCGGCCGCGCCGGTGCTGTTGGCACCGTCGCCCTTGGGCATGCCCACCATCACGCCCACCTTGCCTTTGATGCTGCTGTCGGCCCCGTTGACCAGCGCCCAGGCGTACGGCCAGTTGCGCATGAACACGGCGTTGCCGTTCTGGAACACACCCCGGGCTTCTTCTTCGGCGTAGTTGAGCACGCCGGTGGGGGCAATAGTGCCGATCCAGCCTGCGGCCATGTCCAGCGCCTTGGCCGCCTGGGGGTTGTTGATGGTGGTTTTGCCAGCCGGGTCGATGATGGTGCCGCCGCCAAAGCTGGCCACCCATTCCAGCCCGGTGCAGGTCAGGCCCTCGTAGGCCCGGCCCTGGAACACAAAGCCCTGCATGCCGGCATTGCCCGCCTTGCGCTCGCCGTCCATCACCTTTTTGGCGGTGGCGCTGAGCTCGGCCCAGGTGGTAGGCGGCTTTTCGCCGTACTTGGCCAGCAGGTCTTTGCGGTAGAACATCACGCCCGCGTCCGTGACCCAGGGCATGGCCAGCAGCTTGCCGCCCACGGTGTTGTTGGCCACCATGGCGGGAAAGTGGGTCTTCTCAATGCCGTTGGTGTAGGGCTTGAGGTCGAGCAACTGGTCTTTCAGGATGCCGGGCCAGACCACGTCGATCTGCATCACGTCCAGCTTGTCGGACTTGGCGGCAAACAGCTGGCGGAACAGGCCCAGGATGTCGCTGGACGACTGCGGCAGGCTCAGCATTTCCAGCTTGTTGCCGGTTTTGGCACCCCACTCGGCGGCGATTTTTTTGCAGTACTGCACGTCTTGCTCGCTGGAGCTGCACGACATGGTGAGCGTGACACCCGCCGCCTGCGCGCTGGCCGCGCCTAGTGCCAAAGTACCCATCCACACCATTTTTTGCATCTTCATGTTTGTCTCCTAAAGGTTATTGAAAAATCACTCACACCAACTGAAAAATCGCCGCCTCATAAGGCAGCAAAACCATGCCCTGCACATCCATACCCGCCTCGGGGTAGTTGCCGATCACCCGCTGCACCGCCCGGTACGGCAGGGCCAGCGTCGGCGTGCCACCGTAAAAGTTGCACACCACCAGCCAGCGCTCGTCACCCAGGGTGCGCAGGTAGGCGTAGATCTCGGGGTGGTCGGCCAGCAGCAACTGGTAGGTGCCTTCCACCAGTACCGGGTGCGCACGGCGCAAAGCGATGAGGGCGCGGTAGTAGTGAAAGACCGAGTCCGCATCGGCCAGCGCCGCCTCGCTGTGGACGGCGGTGTAGTTGGGATTCACCGGCTGCCAGGGCGTGCCGGTCGTGAAACCGGCGTGGGCGCTCGCGTTCCATTGCATGGGCGTACGGGCGTTGTCGCGGCCCTTGGTGCGGATGGCCTGCAGGGCCACCTCGGGGGCAACACCGCGCTCTTGCGTGGCGGTGCGGAACATGTTGCGCGACTCCAGGTCGTAGCAGTCGTCCACCGAGGCGTAGGGCTTGTTGGTCATGCCCAGCTCTTCGCCCTGGTACACGTAGGGCGTGCCCTGCATGCCGTGCAGCAGCGTGGCCAGCATCTTGGCGGATTGCACGCGGTACACGCCGTCGTCGCCAAAGCGGGACACGGGACGGGGCTGGTCGTGGTTGCTCAGGTACAGGCTGTTCCAGCCCCGGCCCGCCAGGCCGTCTTGCCAGCGCGACAGGCTGGTTTTCAGCTCGCCCAATGGCAGCTTGCGTAGCGCCCATTTGCCCTCGCCATGGCCGGGCACGGAGTCCAGATCCATGTGCTCGAACTGGAACAGCATGCCCAGAGCACCCGTCTCGGGGTGTGTGATGTCCACGCCCTGGCGCAGGGTGGCGTTGGGTGCTTCGCCCACGGTGATGGTGTCATAGTGGTCCAGCACCTCGCGCCGCATTTCCTGCAAATATTCGACCAGGCGCGGGCCGTTGGTAACCAGGGTGAACGCGGGCTGCAAAAAGCCGGGCCGCACCACCGGGGCGTTTTGCAGGCTGCCATCCGCCGCGTAGGTTTTGGACACCATGTTGATCACGTCCATGCGGAAACCGTCCACGCCCTTGTCCAGCCAGAAGCGCATCAGACCATGCACCTCGGCGCGCACGGTGGGGTTCTCCCAGTTCAGCTCGGGCTGCTTTTTGGAAAACATGTGCAGGTAGTACTGGCCGGTGGGCGCATGGAATTCCCAGGCCGAGCCGGAAAAGGCGGCTTCCCAGTTGTTGGGCGGCCCGCCATCGGCGGCGGGGTCGCGCCAGATGTAGTAGTTGCGGTAGGGGTTGTCTTTGGATTGGCAGGCCTCGGTAAACCAGACGTGTTCGTCCGAGGTGTGATTCACCACCAGGTCCATCATCAGCTTGATACCGCGCTGGTGCATCTGCGCCAGCATCGCGTCAAAGTCGGCCATGCGACCGTATTCGGGTGCAATGGCGCGGTAGTCGCTGATGTCGTAGCCACCGTCGTCGTTGGGCGACTGGTAGACGGGCGACAGCCACACCACGTCAATGCCCAGGGTTTGCAGGTAATCCAACTTAGCCGTGATGCCGGGCAGATCGCCCACGCCATCGCCATTGCTGTCGCAAAAACTGCGGGGGTAAATTTGGTACGCGACGCTGCTTTTCCACCACGGCTGGGCCATTGCTGTTTCCTTGTCTGGGGTTGTTGTGTGGGGGAAAGTTTAGGAGCCACGCCCGTCCGCCACCAGCGAATCCACTGCCAGAAAACTGCAAGCAATGCCACAAAACCTGGATGGGTAACAAGCCGTATCCAAGGGTAAATACGGAGTCTTGCCTCTGGCGCTGCAACGAAACGCTGGTTTTAATGGCAGACCTATGCAACAAAAACCAGAGCGCCGTGGCCTCAAATCCCAGGAGGCCGAGAACGCCCGCAACAGCGCCGAAAAAGCCCTGTGGATGCGCCAGCAACTGCGCCACAGCATGGCTAGATTGCTGGACAACAGCCAGCAAGTGCGCCCCTGCATCGGCCAGCGGGTGGCCGACCTGCGCGGCGAAGGCCACTTCCACCTGGTGCCCGAGTTGTTTTTGCAAACTGGTGGCAGCACCTGCTTTACCCTGCCGCACGGCCCTTTGACCCTGCACGCGGGCGAGGCCCTGCTGATGCCGCCGCGCATGCTGCATGCCGAGGCCACCGTGGGCACGGGCTTTAGCAACATCGTGGTCTACGCCGACGGCACCGCCCTCACCTGCCACCTCGCCAGCGAGACCACGCCGGGCCGCCCCGGCATCGACCACCTGGAGTCGCGCCAGCACGCGCACGCCGCCCGCATCCACGACTGGCTGGCCGATGCCGCGGCGCTGGGCAACGAGGCCGACGATGGTGATGCCCGGCTGCAGGTGCGCGCCCTGCTGGCCAGCGCCTGCGCGGGCGTGCTGCGGGTGCTGGACGATGCCGCGCCGCGCACCCAGCCCGAGCCGCCGCTGGTGGCCCGCGTGCGCATGTGGGTCAACAACCAGTTGGGTGACCACGCCCTGAACGTCACCGCCCTGGCCGCACAGGCCGGGTGCACGCCCGAATATTTGTCGCACGTGTTCAGCCAGACCACCGGCGGCCACCTCATCGCCCACATCAACCGCCAGCGCATGGACCGCGCCGCCCACCTGCTGGCCGAGACCGACCTGGCGGGCAAAGAAGTGGCCTGGGCCTGTGGCTTCACCACCCCCAGCTATTTCATCCAGACCTTCCGCCAGCAGTTTGGCGCCACGCCGCAGCAATGGCGGGCGAAGCGGAGGATGGAACTGGGCGACACTGCGCAGACATTGGAGTAAACATGTCCACCCACCCCAGCACCGCAGAATTTTTGCTCGACCAATTGGCCGCCACCGGCCACGCATCGGTGCGCCGCATGTTTGGCGAATACTGCCTGTACATGGCGGGCAAGCCGGTGGGTTTGGTGTGCGACAACCAGCTGTATCTGAAGCCCACCGACGCAGGCCGAACCCTGGTGCCCCAGCCCGTGGAAGGCTTCCCCTTCCCCGGTGCCCGGTCCCACTGGTGCATCACCGCCGACCAGTGGGAAGATGCCCCCTGGCTGTGCCAGCTGGTGCAGGCCACGGCGGGGGCGCTGCCCGAGCCCAAGCCCAAAGCGCCACGCAAACCCAAGACTCAGCCCAAGGCATAACTCCCCGCCACGCCCACAAACACCGCGCACCCCACCCAGTGGTTCAGTCGGAAGGCCTTGAAGCAGCCGTCGCGGGTGCGGTGGCGGATCAGGGTCCAGTGCCACAGGGCTTGCAGGGCGGCGACGGCGATTGCTATGTAAAAAATAGCGCCTAGCGCGTATGGCATCAGCGCCAGCACCCAAATCAGCATGAAGATGAAGTAGAAGGCCATGACCCCGGCCACGTCGAAACGGCCCAGGGTGATGGCCGAGGTTTTCATGCCGATCTTGAGGTCGTCGTCGCGATCCACCATGGCGTATTCGGTGTCGTAGGCCAACACCCAGAACAGGTTGCCCAGCAGCAACACCCAGGCCACGGGCGGCACGCTGGCCGTCAATTTGGCGAATGAAAAATCGGCCCAACCGACGGCAAACAGTACCTGCCATGGTGGCCCGCCCTGCACCGCCGAAAAAGCCATGGGGATGCCAAAGCTGAAAGCCACGCCCAGCACGGCCTGCGGCATGGACACAAAACGCTTGGCGTAGGGGTAGACCACGGCCACGGCCAGCGCGGCGAAGGACCAGACCACCGTGGCGGCGTTGGTGGTCAGCACCAGCGCAAACGCGGCCAGGGCCAGCAGCGCGCCAAAGCGCAAGGCCGCGCCCACCGACAGCGCGCCGCTGGTGACAGGGCGCTGCGCCGTGCGTTTGACGTGTTTATCGAACTCGCGGTCGGCCACGTCGTTCAGGCAGCAGCCCGCGCTGCGCATCAGGATGGTGCCCAGAGTAAAGACCAGCAGCAGGTGCCAACCGGGGAAGCCCCCGGACGCAATCCACAGCGCGCTGAGCGTGGGCCAGAGCAATAGCAGCCAACCGGCCGGGCGGTCCCAGCGGATGAGTTGCAAATAAAGACGGGGAGAGTTCATAGTCAAATTGGCCACTAGCGCTTATTAACTAAGCACGAGCAGCTACGATTTAAGGAGCAATTAAGTTACAGGCCCAACTGGCGCAGGTCCAGCTTGCCGTCGCGCACGGGCGGGCACCACAGGTAGGCCCCGGTGACGGGTTTGGAGTAGCTGAAGGTGGCATCGACGATGCCGTCCTCTTGCCCGGCCATGCGGCGCATCTGGGCTTCGAAGGCGTACAGGCTGGCACCAAAGGCCACGAAGAACAGGCCGCACTGGTGGCCCACGGCCCAGGGCATGGAGCGGCGCAGCACAAAGGCTTCGGGGCTGAAGCTTTCTTGGGCGGTGCGTTTCACGTGGGCGGAGGCGGGGGCATCGTCCAGCTCTTCGTTGTCGCTCATGCGGCGGCCCATGGCGTTGTTTTGGCCGTCGGTGCCCAGCGCGTCGAAAGCATCCAGGTTGTGCACCCATTGCTGGATGGCGGCGAAGCTGGAGCCGGTCAGGCCGTCCGGAGCGTCTTGCACCAGGGCAGCGGCCTCGGCGGCCTCGCCCTCGGGGTTTTCGGTGCCATCTTCAAAGCCGGTGAGGTCGCGGTCGTTGGACGCCGAATCGCCGTGGCGAAAACCGTCGAGCACGCGGTCCAGGTGGAAGGCCGGGGCCAGGGCTTTTTCAACGCGGCGGGCGTGCAGCACCACCTCGCCCTGGGCTGCGCCGCGCACCCAGCACCACAGGGCGACCGGGGTGCTGGGCACCTGCACGCCGTGGCCGGAAAAGTCGGGCATGGCACGCAGGCCGGGCACCTCGGCCCCCAGCGCATCCGCCAGCTTGGCACCAATGCCGACGACGACCGATTCGCCATCGGCCAGGGCCGCCAATTGCCGCAAGGCGGCACCCAGGGCGGCGGGCGTGGCTCCGGCCGTGGGCGATAAAAACAGGTAACGCCCGTGGGCGGGTGCGGATTCCAAAATGCCAGGTTGCGCAAACTTCACACAGATCTCCACAGGTTCAAGACAGACGTTTCACGCCCGGTAACTCGCAGGCGTAGATGGCGTTGCGCAGGGCGGCTATCGCCTCGTAGCGGGTAAAACTGCGCCGCCAGGCCAGCACCACGCGGCGCATGGGTGGGTCGCCGTCAAAGGGGATGTAGCGCACGTAGGGATCGTCGCCGCGTTTGGGCTTGGCCACCAAGGCGGCTTTGGGCACGCTCAAGCGCGGCACCAGGGTGATGCCCATGCCGGCGGCCACCATGTGCTTGATGGTTTCCAGCGACGAACCTTCAAAGCTTTTGCGGATGCCCTCGGCCCCGCTGGAGAAGCGGGCGAACTCGGGGCAGACCTCCAGCACATGGTCGCGGAAGCAGTGGCCGTTGCCCAGCAGCAGCAGGGTCTCGGCCTTGAGCTGCTCGGCGGTGACGCTGGTCTGCGTGGCCAGCGCGTGGTTGGTGGGCACGGCGACCATGAAGGGTTCGTCGTACAGCGCAGCCACAGCCAGGCCGGTGTCGGGGAAGGGCTCGGCCATGATGGCGCAGTCGATCTCGCCCATGCGCAGCATCTCCAGCAGCTTGACGGTGAAGTTCTCTTGCAGCATCAGCGGCATCTGCGGCGTGCGCTGGATCACCTGGCGCACCAGATCGGGCAGCAGGTAGGGCGCGATGGTGTAGATGATGCCCAGGCGCAGCGCGCCGCCCAGCGGGTCTTTGCCGCGCTGGGCAATTTCCTTGATGGCCGCAGCCTGCTCCAGCACGCTTTGCGCCTGGCGCACGATTTCTTCGCCCAGCGGGGTGATGGTGACCTCGTTGGCGCTGCGCTCAAAGAGCTTTACGTCCAACTCTTCTTCGAGCTTCTTGATCGCCACCGACAGCGTAGGCTGCGACACGAAGCAGGCTTCGGCCGCCTTGCCAAAGTGCCGCTCGCGGGCCACGGCCACGATGTATTTGAGTTCGGTGAGGGTCATGGTCGGTATTGTCCTCCCGCTGGTTCAGGGTGCAAGCGCCCTTCAGTCTTTCTTGTCGTCGTCGCCGTCCGGAATCACCGCGTTGATCACCGCCCCGGTGGCCTTGACCCCGGTTTTGACGACCACAGCCGCCGTGGTGACCACCGCGTCGGCCACCGCAACCACGGCGCAGCCGCTGCAGGCCAGCGCCACACACACTCCCCCTATCCAACCACGCATAGCCCACCCTCTTTCTGACAAACAGGGCTGCATCTTAGCCTCCGACCGCCGCCCACCCGTAGCTCCCAAAAAAGTAGCTATAAATCATTATCAGATAAGCACAGGCTGCCATTTTTATACCCAATTGTGGGGACATCGTGTTAACTATTCGTGCATAAAAAACTGCATACTGGTCCATACTGGCAGCACGCCCACCCCGCTGCGCACCATGCTCAAACGTATCAGCGTCCACCACCTGACCCTCGGTATGCATATCGACGGGTTTTGTGCGCCGTGGATGGAACACCCGTTCTGGCGCAACCACTTTGTGCTGACCGACCCGCAAGACATCGCCCGGGTGCGCGCCAGCAGCGTGCAAGAGCTGTGGATCGACACCAGCAAAGGGCTGGACGTGGCTCCCGAGGCCGCGGTGCAGACGGCCCCCGAGGCGGCCCCCGAAGCCATTGCCCCCTCTGCACCCGCGCGCGACACCACCCCCACCACCACCGCCGTGGAGTACGCGCGGGCCGCCAAGATCTGCGCCAAAGCCAAGCTGGCCGTGACCGCCATGTTCCAGGAGGCGCGGCTGGGCCAGAGGGTGCAGACCGAGCTGGCCGAGCACCTGGTGCAGGAGATCAGCGACTCGGTCATGCGCAACCCCAGCGCCCTGGTCAGCCTGGCCCGCATCAAGACGGCCGACGACTACACCTACATGCATTCGGTGGCGGTGTGCGCGCTGATGGTGGGGCTGGCGCTGCAGCTCAAGCTGGAGCCGGCCCAGATCCGCTCGGCCGGCATGGGCGGGCTGCTGCACGACCTGGGCAAGGCGCTGGTGCCGCTGGAGGTGCTGAACAAGCCCGGCAAGCTCACGCCCGCCGAGTTCGCCGTCGTCCAGGCCCACCCCGCCCAGGGCCACAAGCTGCTGGTCGAGTGCCTGACGGACGACCCGGCGGTGCTCGACATCGTGCTGCACCACCACGAAAAGGTGGACGGCAGCGGCTACCCCAACGGGCACCAGGGCGATGCCATCAGCCTGCTGGCCAAGATGGGCGCGGTCTGCGACGTGTACGACGCGATCACCTCGGACCGGCCCTACAAGAAAGGCTGGGACCCGTCCGAGTCGCTGAAAAAAATGGCCGAATGGACGAATGGCCACCTCGACACCCAGGTGTTCCACGCCTTCGTCAAAAGCCTGGGCATCTACCCCACGGGTTCGCTGGTGCGGCTGGCCAGCGGGCGCATCGCCGTGGTCACCGGGCAAAGCGCCAGCAGCCTGCTCAAGCCCATCGTCAAGGCGTTCTTCTCCACCAAATCGGACATGCGGATTCCGCCGGTGATGATCGACCTGTCGGCCCCCGACTGCCCAGACAAGATCACCGGGCGCGAAGACCCGGCGTACTGGCGGTTCCAGGATCTGACCGCGCTGTGGTCGGGGCTGGGGCCGCTGAGTTAGGCCTGCGGACCTTGCGCACCGGGCACGCTGTTGCCCGCCATGGATGCCGCGTAGCCCGCCAGCAGCAACACCACCAAGTGCAAGCCGCCCACCACCATGCCTGCGTGGCGGCCACCCGCGCGCAGAATGCCCCCGGCCACCAACAGCTCCAGCACCGCCGACAGCAGCAGCACCAGCGCCGTCATCCACAGCGCGCGGTGGGCCACCAGCGCCTTGTCCAGCCGGGCCAGGCGCAGCAACGCCAGGCCGTAGCCCGCCAAAGCGGCCACCACCACGGCATCCACGCCCTCGGGCCACCCGGCGAACAACAGCACGACCGCCAGCGCGGGCAACGCATGCAGAAGTTGCCAGCGCCCGCCGCCGCGGTAGGCCAGCGCCGCAAAGCAGCACCACGACCAAGCCGCCAGCCCCACGACCAGGGTGGCCTGCAGCGGCAGCAAGAGCGTGACCTGGTGGCCCCAACGCAGCCCCGCCAGCACCGACAGCAGCGCGTAGCCGCCCAGCAGGATGCGCCATGGCCGGTTCGCCTGCACCACCCGGCCCTGCCGCCAGGTCATTTGCGCCAGCAGCAGCACCAGGAAAATCGCACTAAGAAAGGGAAAGGGGATGGAAAACATGGGTGGGAAAGAACCGGGTTGTATTCAAAAACAATAGCTGCTTGTGCTTATGGAATAAGCGCCAGAGGCCAAAAAGACTTAGAAATTACGCTTTGAGATACTCGGCCTTGCCGCCCAGCCAGCGCAGCACGTGCTGCTCGGCCAGGTGGGGGTGGCGGTCCAGCATCTGCGGGGCCAGGGCGCGGGCCCATTCCAATAGGTCGGCATCGGTTTCCAGGTCGGCAAAGCGCAAGAGCGGTGCACCCGACTGGCGGGCACCGAGGAACTCGCCGGGGCCGCGGATTTCCAGGTCGCGGCGGGCGATCTCGAAGCCGTCGTTCGTCTCGGCCATGGCCTGCAGGCGGGCGCGGGCGATCTGGCCCAGGCGCGGCGCGTCGCCGGTGGAGTACAGCAGCACGCAGGCCGAGGCCGCCGCGCCCCGCCCCACCCGGCCCCGCAGCTGGTGCAACTGGCTCAGGCCAAAGCGCTCGGCGTGCTCTATGACCATCAGCGAGGCATTGGGCACGTCCACGCCGACCTCGATCACGGTGGTGCTGACCAGCAGGCCCATGGTCCCCTCGGTGAACAGCGCCATCACGGCCTTCTTCTCGGCCACCGGCATGCGGGAATGCAGCAGGCCGATCAACACGCCGGGCAAGGCTTCGCTCAACGCGGCATGCGTTTCGGTGGCGTTGCGCAGGTCCAGGGCTTCGCTTTCTTCGATCAGCGGGCAAACCCAGTAGATCTGGCGGCCCTGGGCGATCTGGGCGCGGATGCGCTCTATCACCTCGTCGCGGCGCGCATCATTGATGACCTTGGTGACGATGGGCGTGCGGCCCGGCGGCAGCTCGTCGATGGTGGACACGTCCAGATCCGCGTAGTAGCTCATGGCCAGGGTGCGCGGGATGGGGGTGGCGGTCATCATCAGCAGGTGGGGCTCCAGCGCGCCATCGACCATCTTGCTGCGCAGGGCCAGGCGCTGGGCCACGCCGAAGCGGTGCTGCTCGTCGATCAGGGCCAGGGCCAGGTTTTTGAACACCACTTTCTCCTGGATCACGGCGTGGGTGCCCACCACCAGGGCGGCTTCGCCACTGGCGATTTTTTCCAGCATTTCGCGGCGCTGCTTGGTCTTTTGGCTGCCGGTGAGCCAGGCCACGCATTTGCCCAGCGGGGCCAGCAGCGGCTCCAGCCAGGCGACGAGCTTGCGGAAGTGCTGGTCGGCCAGGATTTCGGTGGGGGCCATCAGCGCGCATTGCCAGCCTGTGTCCATCGCCGTGCAGGCGGCCAGCGCAGCGACCACGGTTTTGCCCGAACCGACGTCGCCCTGCAGCAGGCGGTTCATGGGAATGGGCAGGGCCAGGTCGGCGGCAATCTCGGCCCCCACGCGCTGCTGGGCGGCGGTCAAGGCGAAGGGCAGCGCGGCGCGCAGGCCATCGAGCAGGCCGCCATCCTGCGCGGCCAGGGGCGGGGCCTGCAGCAGGTCGCGCGCGCGCTTGGCCTGGAGCTGCGAGAGCTGCTGGGCCAGCAGCTCCTCGGCCTTCAGGCGCTGCCAGGCGGGGTGGCTGCGGTCTTCCAGCGCGGCCAGCGACACGTCGGGCGCGGGGTGGTGCAAAAATGAGAGCGCCTCATGCAGGCTGCAAGGGCGGTGAGTGCCTGTTTGGCTTAAATACCCAGGGTTGTAATTGGGGCTGCCCGGTGGCAGGGTCTCAGACAGGTTGGCGCGCTTCAAGCCACCCAGCACCGCGCGGCGCAGGTAGGCCTGCGGCAGACCGGCCACGCTGGGGTAGACCGGGGTGAGCGCCGTGGGCAGGTCGCCGCTGGCCAGCCTGAACGCCGGGTGCAGCATCTGCTTGCCCAGAAAGCCGCCCTTGACCTCGCCGCGCACCCGCAAGCGCGCACCCACGGCCAAGGTTTTTTGGTGCGAGGGGTAGAAGCTGAAGAAGCGCAGAGTGCAGGTGTCACTGCCGTCATCCACCGTCACCACCAGTTGGCGGCGCGACTGCAGGCTGACTTCGCTGTGGGTCACGGTGGCCTCGATCTGCACGGTGTCGCCCTCGCGGGCATCGGCCAGGCGGGTGATGCGGGTTTCGTCCTCGTAGCGCAGGGGCAGGTGCAGCGCCAGGTCGATGTCGCGGCGCAGGCCCATTTTGAGCAGGGCTTTTTGCGCGGGGTTCAACTTGGGTGGAGGGACGGCCATGGGGGCGGATTTTGCCCTGTTGCATCCCATAAACCGGTGTGTAGTGCCGACATGGCGGGGCGCAAGCCCGGGTAAACATCGCACGCACCCGTAAAGTAAACGTATCATCTTGTTGCACCTGGTTTCTGGTGCGTACAACTAGTCCCGGTTTCTGTTCCCCTTTTTGCCTGCCTTCCACCCCCGCAGCGTTTTATGCTCAAACGAATTAACGTCCATGAACTGACTCTGGGGATGCACATCGACGGATTCTGCGGCCCGTGGATGGACCATCCTTTCTGGCGCAACCACTTTGTGCTGACGGACCCCGTTGATATCGACCGGGTGCTGGCCAGCAGCATCCGGGATGTGTGGATCGACACCAGCAAGGGCCTGGATGTGCCCCCCGGCACCGAAACGGTGATGCAAGCCGAGACCATCCAGGCCGTGGTGCAGGAAATTTTGCAGACCGATGCCCCCGCGCGGGACACCACCCCCACCTCGGCCGCCGCCGAATACGCGCGGGCGGCGCAGATCTGTGCCAAGTCCAAGCAGGCCGTGATGGCCATGTTCCAGGAGGCGCGCATGGGCAACGCCATCGACACCGAGCTGGCCCATAACCTGGTGCACGAGGTGTCCGACTCGGTGATCCGCAACCCCGGGGCCATGATCAGCCTGGCCCGGCTGAAAAACGCCGACGACTACACCTACATGCATTCGGTGGCGGTGTGCGCGCTGATGATTGCGCTGTCGCGCCAACTCAAGCTGGATGAAGAGCAGACCCGTTCCATGGGTCTGGCCGGCCTGCTGCACGACCTGGGCAAGGCCATGATGCCGATGGAGGTGTTGAACAAGCCGGGCAAGCTCACCGATGCCGAGTTCCACATCATCAAATCCCATCCCGGACAGGGCCACAGCATGCTGGCAGAGCGGCAGGTGGTGAACGACGTGGTGCTGGATGTGGTGCTGCACCACCATGAAAAGCTCGACGGCTCGGGCTACCCCGACCGGCTCAAGGGCGACGGTATCAGCCTGTTCGCCAAAATGGGGGCCATCTGCGATGTGTACGATGCCATCACCTCCAACCGGCCTTACAAAAAAGGCTGGGATCCGGCCGAATCGCTGAAAAAGATGGCCGAATGGACCAACGGCCACCTGGATCCGCAAATCTTCCAGGCCTTCGTCAAGAGCCTGGGCATTTACCCCACCGGCTCGCTGGTGCGGCTGGGTTCGGGCCGCCTGGGCGTGGTGATGGAGCAAAGCCCCAGTTCGCTGCTAAAACCAGTGGTCAAGGTGTTCTTCTCCACCAAGTCCGATATCCGTATCCCACCCGAAGTGGTGGACCTGTCGGAGCCGGGCTGCAAGGAAAAAATCACCGGCCGCGAAGACCCCGAGTTCTGGCGTTTCAAAGACCTGAACGAACTCTGGTCGGGCATGCCGCAGCTCAACGGCTAAGGGGAAAAAGGCCGTCCGAAGACAGCCTTTTGGGTCGCACGCAAGGGGCTGGATGCGGTGGACCCGCATCCAGGCACATCAGGCCTTTTTGCGGCGCGCAGCCACCATGCCCAGCATGCCAATCGCCATCAAGGCCAAGGAACCGGGTTCTGGCACATTGTTGGTAGCGGCGGCGGTGTAGTCATACGACAGATCCAGGCGGCCGTAGGCTTGGGTCAGGAAGGTGCTGGTGATATTGCCGTTGTCTGTAGCAATATTGCCGCCACCCACGGCTCGCAAACGGAAGCCTGCCATCGTTCCCGTGCCCATAAAATTCGCCAGTTCTGCTGGCGAGCTGAAGGTGATGGTGGTGGTGTCAGCTGCGGTAAGCGTGCCGAAGTCAACGCCAGAGGTGCCTGCGCTATCGGTCACTCCGTCGTACGCGGTGGCTGAAAAGCCAGCGCCTGTGGTGGTGGGCAGTACCGAGGCCAGCGTGGTGGTCGTTCCCTTTTGGAAAAAGATGGTGCCACCCGCAGTGGGAATCAAGGTATCGACCTCGGCACCCAGGTTCTCCGCAGAAATTCTCTGGTTAACGCGACCCGTCAAAGTGACGACGACTTGGTTCAAGGTTCCCAGCGCGGTGTTAAACAGATTCAACGCACCTAGCTGGTAGTTCCAGTTGGTTGTTGCAAGTCCGTACGAATCGGACTGCGTCACCACGGTTGCATGCGCGGACATGAGTCCCGTTGCGCCAAGAATTGCGGCTATTAGAAGTTTCTTCATTGCTTACTTTCTCTAAATGTTCATTTGTCTCACCAAAAAGCTTGCAGCGATTTGGTGTTGTTTTTCATCAACCCGATAACCAGGCTGACAGTGCCATTACGCAGAAAAGATGCCATTCACAGTTTTGCAAATCCCCATAAGGACTTATATAAATGCAACAAAATGCAACCATTAAGTTTGTAAAGCAAGCCGACAATGTTTCTAGAAGATGCTGAGTTTTAGAGCAATTTATTACAAATTAACGATAATTTAAACAAAAAACCGTAAATTTTCACAAATTTATTGACCAAAAAGCCAAAAAGTCGAGGTTTTATTCAGCTTATATCTCCAAATAGTTCTAAATGCGCTCCATATATGCTCAAGAAATGAACCTATCAATCTCTATTTTTGAGCCCCAATAACCGCAAAAGCACCATGACCCACCACACCCTCTCTGACTTCGACTTTGTGCTGCCTCCCGAGCTAATCGCCCAACACCCGGCGACCGAACGCAGCGGCTCGCGTCTGCTGGACGGCACAGGCCCCACCCCTGTGGACCGCATCTTCCACACCCTGCCCAGCCTGCTTAAAACCGGTGATTTGCTGGTGTTTAACGACACCAAGGTGCTCAAAGCGCGCCTGTTTGGCGAAAAGCCCAGCGGCGGCAAGGTGGAGCTGCTGGTTGAGCGCGTTCTTACCGGCAACCAAGTGGCGGCCCACATGCGGGTCAGCAAAAAGCCGGAGCCGGGCACCACCATCACCCTGGCCGGTAAAGACGGGGAAAGTGGCTTCTGCGCCACCTTGCTGGGCCGCTGGCCCGATGCCGACGGCACGCTATTTCGCTTTGTGCTGAGCAACGACGCGGGTGACGACCCCTATACCCTGATGGAACGCCACGGCCACATCCCCCTGCCGCCCTACATCACCCATACCGATTCGGAAGAAGACGCAGTGCGCTACCAGACGGTGTTTGCCCGCGCACCGGGCGCCATCGCCGCGCCCACCGCCGCCCTGCACTTTGACGATGCACTGCTGGCCCAGCTGGAGGCCCAGGGCGTGCAGCGCGCCAGCGTGACCCTGCACGTGGGTGCGGGCACGTTCCAGCCCGTCAAGACCGAAAACCTGGCCGAGCACCAGATGCACAGCGAGTGGTACGAGGTGCCCCTGGCGACCCAGCAAGCCATTGCGGCATGCAAAGCACGCGGTGGCCGCGTGGTTGCGGTGGGTACGACCACCGTGCGCACGCTGGAATCCTGGGCCCAGTCGGGCCTGACCATGGGCGACACCCGCATCTTCATCACGCCGGGGTTTGTGTTCCAGCACGTGGATTTGCTGGTCACCAACTTCCATCTGCCGAAATCCACGTTGATGATGCTGGTGAGCGCGTTTGCGGGTTATGGGCGCGTGATGGCGCTGTATGCGCATGCGATCGCAGCAAATTACCGCTTTTTCAGCTACGGCGACGCAATGCTGCTGGCCCGTCAGGATTTGGCGAAGTAGTTCACGCCGGGTAGGCCCTGGTAGTCCACATCCTGGGTCCAGAAGGTGGCCTGGAATTCCTGGGCCATGCTGTACATCGCCGCATCGGCCATGGCCAGGCCGTGGGCCGCCGCCGCACCGGACGCGGCTATTGCGCGGGCATCGGTCAGATCTAGCACGCGGCCCAGGCGCATCACGTTCAAGGCCGATGCCACCACCGGCGCAGGCACCTGGCGGCTGAGGATTTTGTGGACTTCGTACAGGGCAATGACCGGTACCAGAAGCTGGGCACGGTCTTCAATCACTGCTGCAAATAGATCGGCGCGTGGCGTATCCAGCAAATATTCAATCCAGCCCGAAGAATCAACGACGTTCATTCAAAGGTCCGATCCGGCTCTTTCTCGGGCTCAATATCGCCCAGGTCATACCCCTTGAGCATGCCCCGATAAGCACTGATGGGCAGCTCGGGCGTGATGGTCAGCGCCTTGCCCTTCAATTCAAAAACAATCCGCGACCCCGCCGTCAAACCCAGCTTGGCGCGCATGGCGGCGGGCAGCGTCACCTGCCCTTTACTGGACACAATTGCTTCGGCTTGCATAGCGCAGTCTCCTTACTTTCAAATAAGTAAAGCATACGCCGAAGTAAAGGAATTGCAATGCCCCATAGGGGGGTACAGCCCTACGTCCGTAAAATCGCCCCCATGCTCCAATTCGACCTGCTCCAAACCGACACCCCTACCGCCACGTCCGATGGCAGCCACGCCCGCCGTGGCCGCCTGACGCTGAACCACGGCGTGGTGGAAACGCCGATCTTCATGCCCGTGGGCACCTACGGCACGGTCAAGGGCGTGATGCCGCGCAGCCTGGAGGAAATGGGCGCGCAAATCATCCTGGGCAACACCTTCCATTTGTGGATGCGCCCCGGCCTGGACGTGATGGCCCAGTTTGGCGGCCTGCACCAGTTCGAAAAGTGGAACAAGCCCATCCTGACCGACAGCGGCGGCTTCCAGGTGTGGAGCCTGGGCGAGATGCGCAAGATCAGCGAAGAAGGCGTAAAGTTTTCATCGCCCGTCAACGGCGACAAACTGTTTCTTACGCCCGAGATCAGCATGCAAATCCAGACCACGCTGAACTCCGACATCGTGATGCAGTTCGACGAATGCACGCCCTACGACACCAAGGGCCACATCACCACCGAACGCGAAGCCCGCAACTCCATGGAGCTCAGCCTGCGCTGGGCCAAGCGCTGCCAGGCCGAATTTTCCAAACTGCAGAACCCCAACGCCCTGTTCGGCATCGTCCAGGGCGGCATGTTCGAAAACCTGCGCCAGGAATCGCTGGAGCAGCTGGTGGAGATGGACTTTCCCGGCTACGCTGTGGGCGGTGTCAGCGTGGGCGAGCCCAAGGACGAGATGCTGCGCATCATGGCCCACACCCCGCACCGCCTGCCCGCCCACAAGCCGCGCTACCTGATGGGCGTAGGCACACCCGAAGACCTGGTGCAGGGCGTGGCCGACGGCGTGGACATGTTCGACTGCGTCATGCCCACCCGCAATGCACGCAACGGCACGCTATTCACCCGCTTTGGCGACCTAAAGATCCGCAACGCCCGCCATAAAACCGATGAGCAGCCGCTGGATGTCACCTGCACCTGCCACGCCTGTGCGGGCACCAGCGGTGTAGCCTACGCCGATGGTGGCCGCGACGGCTTCAGCCGCGCCTACCTGCACCACCTGGACCGCTGCGCCGAAATGCTCGGCCCCATGCTGGCCAGCATCCACAACCTGCATTACTTTTTGAACCTGATGCGGGAAGTACGCGAAGCGCTGGATGTGGGCGCGTTTGGCGCGTTCCGGGCGCAGTTCAAGGCCGACAGGGCGCGCGGGGTCTAGCCGGATGGGCAGGTAAATGCTCTATTTTTAAGAGCTGCTACCGCTTACAGTACAAGCGTGAAGTGCCTATTTTGTCGCTAATTCAATGCGCAAACATTGCCGCGTCCCTCTTCTCCTGCGCCATCTGCGTGCGGCCATGCTTGCGGTCTTGGGCGCGGGCGACGAAGCTCAGGGCAAAGCCTGCCAACGCCAGCGCCGCGCCCACCCAGGGCAACTGGCTGTACGGCACACCGGACTGGATGGCCAGGCCACCCAGGTAGGCACCGCTGGCGCAGCCGATGTTGAAGCCGCCCTGGTTCAGGGTGGAGGCCAGGTTGGGGGCATTGTGCGCCGCATCGATCACCCGCATCTGCAGGGGAGGCACCACCGCAAACACCAGCGCGCCCCACAGCGGCAGGGTGAGCATGGCGGGCCAGTAGCTGTGGCTGGTGAAGGTAAAGGCGGCCATCACCAGCACCACCAAAAAGAACACGATGCGGATCAGGCGCAACGGGCGGTGGTTGGCCAGCTGGCCGCCCGCGATGTTGCCAACCGTCAAACCCACGCCAAACAGCAGTAAAAATGCGCTTACGCCGCTATCGGTCACCATCGTCACATTGCTGAGAATGGGGCGGATGTAGGTAAACACCGAAAACAGGCTGGCTGCTGACAGCGCACTCATGGCCATGCCCAGCAGCACACGCGGGTCGCGCAGCACCCGGAACTCTTGCGCCAGACCGGGGCTGGGCAAGGCAGGCATGCGGGGCAGCACGGCGGCAATGCCGACCAGTGCCACCATGCCAATCGCCGCCACCACCGCAAAGGTGTAGCGCCAACCCAGCGCCTGGCCCAGCGCCGTGCCGCCGGGCACGCCCAGCACATTGGCCAGCGTCAGGCCCGCAAACATCAGCGCCATGGCTTTGGCCCGCTGGTCGCGCGGCACCAGGTCGGCGGCCACCACCGCGCCCATGCCAAAGAAGGCGGCGTGGGCAAAGGCGGTGAAGACCCGGGCGGCCATCATCAACCCAAAGCTGGGGGCCACGGCGCACAGCAAGTTGCCCAGCATGAAGATGGCCATCAGCGCCAGCAGGCTGCCCTTGCGCGGTGCGCGTGACAAGGCGGCGGCCATCAGCGGTGCACCCACCACCACGCCCATGGCGTAGCCGGTGACCAGCATGCCCGCCGAGGGGATGGACACATCCAGGTCCGCCGCCACCTCGGGCAGCAAGCCCATGATGACGAATTCGGTGGAACCGATGCCGAAAGCACCCACGGTCAGGGCAAACAGCGGGATGCGCGCACGCAGGTGGGTGAGCAGGCTCATGGTGGGGCGACCTTTGGAGGGCAGAAGCGAAGATACTGGGGTTTACCCGCATCTTAAATGCACGCGCCAAACTATGTGCAGGCGTTACACAATTTCTGCCAAGTTCCTCCAAAAGTGGCTAAACAGGTGGCGAAACCGCCACTACCGGCGGCAACACTGTGGCCGATGTCCCACAGGCGTGGCAAAACTTGGCGAAGGCACTCTTGCGGGTGTGGCAGGGCACGCAGTGGTCAAACAGGCCGATGCCGCAGTGCGGGCAGAAGTCAATGCTGTCGTTTTTCAGGTCCACCTGGCGCTCGCAGCCGGGGCATACGCTTTTGGCCAGGCGGGCCAGGGCTACGTCGTAGCTGAGTTCTTCACGGCGCTGGGCATCGGGCAAGGCTTCGGCCAACTTTTGCTTTTCCAGGTAACGGTTCAGCGCCACAATGGCCTGCCTCCCGACCAGCACGGTCAGCACAATGCCGACCAGATAGCGCACGTAGCCGCCATAACTGGGCATGTAAGGCACCAACTCAACAAAGAAGACGAACAAGGCAAAGTAGATGAAGCCCCACACAAATGGCCAGTAGGTGCTTTTGCGCTTTTTGGCAAACAGCCAACCGGCAATGGCCAGCAGCGGCAGGGTCAGCGCCAGCCGGTAGGCAAACACGCGCAGTTCCTGGGCCCGTTGGGCCTGCTGCCAGCCGTTGCCCGCCGCGCTCTCCAGGGTGTCGAGCTGGGTTTGCGCGGCGTGTACCGACTGGCGGGCATCCAGGGCGACCTGCTCTTGCTGCTCGATGGCGCTTTGGGCTTTGCGCTCGGCGGTAGCCAGCACATCCAGCGCCTGGGTGCGGCGGATGAGTTCGGGGTCCTGATCAGAGCGGCCCGTGGCTCCGCGGGTGGCGAGCCAGTTGTCGAAGGTTTCGCGGGCGGCGCTGCTGTTGGCACGGGCCGTTTGCAGCTTGAGCTGGGCCTGTTCCAACGCGGCATCGGCAGCTTCTTCGGCTTTGCGGCCACTGGCGATGGTGGCCCGCACCTGGGCGGCAGCGGGTTTGTCGATGAAATCTTCCAGGCTCAGGGTCTGCTCGACCTGTGGCAGATCACCCACCACGCTGCCGCCCAGGCCGATCAGGAATCCGGCGAAAACAAACGCCACCAACCACAGGCCGCGCTGGAACCACTTTTCGGACAAACGCAATGCTTTGCTCATATCAATTCCTTATTGCAAAACCAACTGTACCGGTGCACCCGCCAGCTGCGCCTTTTGCAGCCAGCTAAATACAGAATCGACCGTGATCGTCTCGATACGGTCGCTAAAACGCTTTTCATTGGGGTGATCGTCAAAAGCCACATTGGCCTTGGTCACCCGGGCACCCAGGCGGGTCATCGGGCCGATCTTGAGCGTGGTGGGCGTGTAGCCCTTGAACTTCAGCCAGGCCTGGGCCTGCGCGCGCGAATCCACGCCCGGCTCCAGGGCGGCGGCCAGGGTTTCGAGTGCCCACTGGTTGGACTGCTGGTATTTGGTGGCCCAGGCGTAGCTGACCAGGCTGTAGGGTTTGCTGTGCAGGCGCACGGCACGCGGTGTGTCTTGCAGCAAGGCCAGCAGGCGGGTTTGCACCTCGGGCGTGGGCACGGCCCAGGCGGCTTCATAGCGCCACAGGTCGTCCAGGAAAAACTCGCCCAGGCCCTGGCGGTAGACAAACGCATCGGGCGTGCCGCACTGGTTGAGCTTGTGCAGCACCCGCCACACGTGGCCGCCCTGCCCGTCGGGCTGTTGGTAGGCAAAGCCGAAGTGCGAATAGTGCAGGCCGTATTTGCCCAGGTCTTGCCCGGCGCGGGCCAGAACCACCACCTGCGCACCGCTGGCATCCAGCGCCGCCAGGGTGCGCTCGGCCAGGGTCAGGCCGCGCTCGATGGTGGCGAGCTTGGGCGGCTGCTCGGCATCGCAGGAGCGCCCGGCCAGCGCGGGTTGCGCCCACCACAGGCTGGCGCAGAGCCACAGCAGGGACAGGTTTTTTGTTGGCATGGCGATCTCTTAGTAAGTCACACGTTCGTTGTGCAGCAGGGCACGGCCCAGGGCGTTGGGGATGAAGGCAATCGCCTCGCCCGCCGCCGACAACACCACCCCCGCGCCAATCACGCTGACCGTGACCGCCGCCCCCGCCACCAGCGAAGCCCCTGCAACGCCCCTGCCGACCACCTCCACACTGGCCTGCGCGCCATCGGAGGCCCGCTCCAGCAGATAAACCGTGCCGCGCGCGGTGGACTGCACGGTCTTCACCACCAGCACCGCGCCCCCAGCCAACAGCACGACCGGTGCCGCCACCACACTGGCACCCACCACCACCGAGGCCAGCGGCAAGGCCGAGACGGCGCTCAGGGCCGAAGCCTCGCTCTGCGCTTGGGCATGAAAAGAGGCTCCTGCACCCATGGATAGGGCGCAAGCAGCTATTAATATAGAAGCAATTTTGGATTTCATGGTTTTCTCTTGTCGTTAGTTGAAAGATGGTTCATGCCATGGCGGCATCACGCACATCGGCTTCGTGCCGGTCGCGCACCATCTTGGCCAGGGTAAAGGTGCAGGTAATCAGGTACAGCCAGCTCACACCCAGAAAGGCCTTGTAAGTTTCGTTTACCTCCATGCGCGCCAGCCCCCAGGCGGTCAGGCCCATGGCCAGAAAAAAGCCACCCCACACCACGAACTTGAACATCGGCGTATCCGACGTGCGAGCCTGCTCCTGGCTGCGCTCGTTGTCGCGCACAAACTTGGCCAGCACAAACGCCGCCGACAAACAGAAGAAATAGCCCATCACCATAAAGGCGCGGTCCAGGTCCTGGCCAGGCAAATAGGCCAGCCCCACAGCACACACGAAAATGGCTATGGCAAACGACAGCCAGACTTGCAGCGACCAGGCCTTGGTATCGCGGCGGGTAGGAACAGAGGTGGAAACTTGCATGGTGGACTCCTCGGAGTGGTTGAACATGGCTGCCATTGTGTGCAACGTGCCATCCCGTACAGTATGAATATGTTCTCCAGCAAAGAGAATCAAGCCTTTAAGTATCAAAAATCGATACTTCTTAGCCACTAACAGGCCGGTGCACAATGGGCCGCATGAAAGCTCCCCCCAGACTGCAAGCCTTGGTCGAAGAAGGCCTGATCGACACCGTGGTCCGCCAGCTCATGAGCGGCAAGGAAGCCATGGTCTACGTGGTGCGCAGCGGCGACCACACCCTGTGCGCCAAGATCTACAAAGAAGCCACCCACCGCAGCTTTCGCCAAGCCGTGGACTACACCGAAAACCGCAAGGTCAAAAACAGCCGCCAGGCTCGCGCCATGGCCAAGGGCAGCAAGTTTGGCCGCGAATCCCAGGAGGCAGCCTGGCAAAGTGCCGAAGTCGATGCGCTGTACAAACTGGCCGATGCCGGGGTGCGCGTGCCCAAGCCGTACAACTTTTTCGAAGGCGTGCTGCTGATGGAGCTGGTGACCGATGCCCACGGCGATGCAGCCCCGCGCCTGAACGACGTGGCCTTCAGCCCCGAAGATGCCCGCCACCACCACGCCACCCTGCTGGCCGAGGTGGTGCGCATGCTGTGCGCGGGCACGGTGCACGGCGACTTGTCGGAGTTCAACATCCTGCTAGCTGCCGACGGCCCGGTCATCATCGACCTGCCCCAGGCCGTGGACGCTGCGGGCAACAACCACGCCCAGCGCATGCTGCTGCGCGACGTGGTGAACCTGCGCGACTTCTTCGGCCAGTTTGCCCCCGAGCTCTTGGCCACCCAGTACGGCCCCGAGATGTGGGAGCTGTACGTGCGCGGCCTGCTGTCTACCGACGTGGCGCTCACCGGCCACTACCAGCCGCAGCGCGGTGCGGTGGACATGGGTAGCGTGATGCGTGAAATTGACGATGCGAAGGCGGAAGATGCGGCGCGTAGGCTACGGATGGCCGGTTAACAACCCCGCAACCCGAGCCCGCAGCAGCTCCGGCTGCACCTCTGCCGCCGCCATCGCGGGCCCCACGTGCAGGCCCACCCGGTTCAACACCCCGCGCCGAAACGGCTTGACCATGGCCGTGCCGCGCTCGACCCGGCTGAAGTATGAGCCCCACAGATTGGTCAAAGCCATCGGGATAACCGGCACCGGGGCGGCTTCCAGGATCTTCATGATGCCGCCCTTGAATTCTTGCAGCGTGCCGTCTTTGGTGATGCCGCCTTCGGGGAAGATGCCCAGCAAATCGCCGTCTTGCAGCACCTTGGCGGCGGCAGCAAACGCGGCTTCGTAGGCCACGGGATCCTCGGCGCGGGGGGCGATGGGGATGGCCTTGGCCAGACGGAACAGCCAGCCCAGCACCGGCACCTGGAAGATGCGGTGGTCCATCAGGAACACGATGGGGCGCGGGCTGGCGGCCATCAGCAGCACGGCATCGACAAAGCTGACGTGGTTGCAGGCCAGGATGGCCGGGCCGCGGATGGGGATGTGCTGGTCGCCCGTGACCTTGAAGCGGTACACGCAGTGCGACAGCAGCCAGGCCACAAAGCGCAGCAGGTACTCGGGCACCAGCATGAAGATGTAGAAGGCCACCACCGCGTTGGCGATGGCTGTGAGCAAAAAGATCTGCGGAATGGTGAAGCCGCTGGTCAGCAGCGCCCCGGCGATCACCGAGCTGGCAATCATGAACAGCGCGTTCAAGATATTGTTGGCCGCGATGATGCGGGCGCGGTGCGTGGGCTGGCTGCGCAGCTGGATCAGCGCATACATGGGCACGCTGTACAGCCCGGCAAACAGGCTGAGCAGCGTCAGATCGGCCAGCACCCGCCAGTGGGCGGCCTGCGCCATAAAAGCCCCCAGGCCCATGGTGGCACTGGGCGGCAGGCCGCGCGAGGCAAAGTACAAATCCGCCGCAAACACACTCATGCCGATAGCGCCCAGCGGCACCAGGCCGATCTCCACATGGCGGCGGCTCAGCACCTCGCACAGCAGCGAACCGGTGCCGATGCCGATGGAGAACACCACCAGCAGCAGTGTGGCCACCTGCTCATCGCCATGCAGCACATCTTTGGCAAAGCTGGGGAACTGGCTCAGGAACACCGCGCCAAAAAACCACATCCAGCTGATGCCCAGCAGCGAGCGAAACACCACCAGGTTGCCGTGCGCCAGCTGCAAATTGCGCCAAGTTTCGGTAAAAGGGTTCCAATTGATCTTTAAACCGGGGTCGGTGGCGGGCAAGTCGGGAATGGCCTGGGCCAGCCAGCGCCCCACCAGGGCCAGGGCCACGCAGCCCACGGCCACGGCGGTGTGGCCCACTTCGGGAATCGTCACCAGCAGCCCGCCGACGATATTTCCCAGCAAAATGGCCACAAAAGTGCCCATCTCCACCATACCGTTGCCACCGGTCAGCTCTGCATCGTTCAACACCTGCGGCAGATAGGCGAACTTGACCGGCCCAAACAGCGTGGAGTGCAGGCCCATCAAAAACACGCAGGCCAGCAGCACGGGGATTTGCACATGGACATTGCTGGTGAAGAAGCCGTAGGCCGCCAGCAGCATGATGGCGATCTCCAGGTTTTTCACCGTGCGGATCATCAGCGTCTTGGGGTACTTGTCGGTCAGTTGCCCGCTGGTGGCCGAAAACAGCAAAAACGGCAAGATAAACAGCGCCCCGATCACCAGCCCCGCCAGCGCAGGCGGCAGCCAGGCCACGCTGAGCTGGTAGGTCACCATCACGGTGAACGAGAACTTGAACAGGTTGTCGTTCGCCGCCCCCGAGAACTGCGTCCAGAAAAACGGCGCGAAGCGGCGCTGTTTGAGCAGGGCGAACTGGTTGGGATGGGGGGTGGAATCAGGGTGTGAGGCTTGCATTTTATGAACCAAATAAGGTGTCTGCGCTTATTCTATAAGCGCTAGTAGCTATAAAAAATAGAGCGTTAAAACTTAGGCTGCTACCGCAGTGTGCCCCTGCTTGCGCGCCGCCATTGCCGCCAGCACCGGCCAAGCCGCCAATGCGGCCACCGCGTGCTTCAGGCTGTGGCCCGACACCCAGCCGCCGGTCCAGGCAAACACGCTGTGGTCGCCCTGCTCCAGCAGCTTGGCCAGGGCGTACGCGGCAATCACCCCACCCAGGCGGATGCCCCAGGCACCTGGCCGTGGCGGGCACAGGGCCAGGCACAGCACCAGCAGCATGCCGCCGCCTTGCAGCACCGCCCAAGGCAGCAGGTTGCCCGTGGCGGACCACACCGCTACCGACAGCGGGCCCCACAGCAGCACCGCGCCTGCCGTCCACAGGCCAGAGCGGTCGCTGCTGCGGTCGGCCACGGCCAGGCCCAGCAGCCCGGCGAACACGGGCACCATGCCGCAGCGGTCCAGGGCCAGGCGGGTATCGTCGGGCTGCCAGTGGTACAGGCCGGAGCACAGCGCGGCTACCAGCAAGCCCGCAAAGAACAGGGCCGCCAGCCCGCGCTGCACGCTGGGTGGCTGGCGCTGCAAGGCCAGCAGCCCCCACAGCCCGCCTACGGCAAACGGCAGGTTGCTCAGCACGTCCAGCGCATTCGGCAGGCCCGCCCAGGCCCGCTGGTCGGCAAACCCGTGGTAGTGCGCCTGCTGGGCGACAGCCGGGCCGCAGGCTGCGGCCACGGCGGCGATGGCCAGGGCCCACAGCAGAGTGGTTTCCAATCGGTTCACGGTGCATTCCTTTAAAAACAAGATGGTGCGAGTGTCTGCACACGGGCGTGGTGAAGCAGAAAATTTCAGACTTTATCCAGATATTCATACGCAAAGTATCCATAATCGATACCCATGAGCACTACCGCCGACCTCGTTACCGCCCTCAAAAAAGAACTCAAGGCCGCGCAGATGACCTATGCCGACCTGGCCGTCCAGCTGGGTGTGGCCGAATCCAGCGTGAAGCGCATGCTGGCCAAGGGTGACATGCCGCTGTCGCGCGTGGATGCCATCTGCCGCGCCCTGAAGCTGGATTTTGCCGAACTGGCCCGCCGCGTGGTAGATGCCCAGCCGCTGCTGGCCTCGCTGACGCAGCAACAAGAGCAGGCGGTAGTGGCCGACAAGAAGCTGCTGCTGGTGGCAATCTGCGTGCTCAGCCAGTGGACGCTGGAGCAGATCACCACCGCCTACCGGCTCAGCGAGGCCGAGTGCATCGCCTGCCTGGCGCAGCTGGACCGCATCGGCATCATCGAGCTGCGCCCACTGAACCGCTACCGCCTGAAACTGGCCAAGGCGTTTCGCTGGCGACCGCACGGGCCGGTGATGCAGTTCTTCCGCGAGGATGTGGTGCTGGACTACTACAGCGGCGGCTTTGACGGCCCCGCCGAGGGGCTGCTGCTGGTGCACGGCTCGGTGGGCCGCAGCCTGGCACCGGCGTTTCTGGAGCGCCTGCAGCGGGTGGCGCAAGACTTTGCCCAGCAGCACCTGGCCGACCAGAAGCTGCCCGAATCCGCCCGCGAAGCCTATACCCTGGTGCTGGCCATGCGGCGCTGGGAGTTTGCCGCCTTTACCGCGCTGCGGCGCTAGCCTCGCCCAGCCGGAACACGCCCACCATCTCGGTGAGGTTGCCGGCCTGGTCTTGCAGCGACTGGGCGGTGGCGGCGGCCTGTTCGACCAGTGCGGCGTTTTGCTGCATGGTCACATCGATCTGGGTGATGGCCTGGTTGACCTGGGCGATGCCGGTGCTCTGCTCCTGGCTGGCCAGGGAGATTTCGCCGACGATGCTGGTCACGCGCTTGACGCTGGCCACCACCTCCTGCATGGTGGCCCCGGCCTCTTCCACGAAGCGGGTGCCCGCTTCGACGTTTTGCACCGAGTCGGCAATCAGGCCCTTGATCTCGCGGGCGGCGCTGGCGCTGCGCTGGGCCAGGCTGCGCACCTCGGTAGCCACCACGGCAAAGCCCCGGCCCTGCTCGCCCGCCCGGGCGGCCTCGACGGCGGCGTTCAGCGCCAGGATATTGGTCTGGAAGGCAATGCCGTCGATCACCCCGATGATGTCCACGATCTTGCGGGCCGAGGTGTTGATGGAGCCCATGGTGGTGATGACCTGGCCCACCACCTGGCCGCCCTGCACCGCCACGTCAGATGCCGACACGGCCAGGGTGTTGGCCTGGCGCGCGTTATCGGCGTTTTGCTGCACGGTACCGGTGAGCTGCTCCATGGCCGAGACGGTTTCTTCCAGCGCCTGCGCCTGCTGCTCGGTGCGGTGCGACAGGTCGGTGTTGCCGCTGGCGATTTCCATGGAGGCCAGGCGCACCGACTCGCTGGCGCTGCGGATTTGCTGCAGCATGCCGCTGGTTTTGTCGGCAAACTGGTTGTACGACTGGGCCATTTTGCCCAGCTCGTCGCGACCCATGGCGGGCAGGCGGCGGCTGATATTGCCCGCGCCGGACTCGTTCATCGCATCGCGCACATGCTCCAGCCGCTTCAAGGCCCCGGTGATCGAGGTGGCCAGCACCAAGGCCGCCAGCGCAATCGCCACCAGCGCCGCCACCGCCGAGGCCATCAGCAGGGTCTGCAGCGGGTGGGTGGCTTCGGCGTAGTCGATCAGCACCACCAGCCGCCAGTCGGTGCCCGCCACCGGGCGCGCGTACACCAGCATGTCGGTCCCGGCGATGCGCATGGCTGCGCCCTGTTGGGCACTGTCCAGCGCCACCAGCGCGGGCATGGCCAGGGCGGGGTCCAGCGCGTCCAGGGGCTTGAGGCGCAGCGCGGGCTCGGGGTGCGCCAGGATGGTGCCCTTGCTGCCCACCAGAAACGCGTAGCTGTGCGGCGTGGGCTGGATGGCCGCGACCACCCGCACCACCTGCTCCAGCGATACATCGGCCCCGATCACCGCGCTGACCTGGCCGCCCTTCTGGATCGGCTCGGCAAAGGTCACCACCAGTTTCTGGCTGGTGCTGTCCACATAGGGGGGCGTCAGCACCGGCCCGCCCGCCTGGGCCGCCTGGATGTACCAGGGCCGCGCGGTCGGGTCGTACCCGGCGGAGACGGTGCTTAAAGTGAGGTGCTGTTTATTCGCCTGGCCGATGAAAACGCCGCTGAAGTCACCGGCAATCTTGGCGCTGCGCAGAAAAGCCAGGGGCTCGGGGTGGGCCAGCGTGTCTTGCAACGAGGCCACCACCCGCTGCTTGGAACGCACCCAATCGCTGATACTGGCCACGCTGGTGTCGGCCAAGCGTGCCATTTCGGTATGCAGCGCATCCAGGGTGTTGTTGCGGGCGGTGACGTAGTTGGCGGCGGTGAGGGCCAGCATCGCGGTGGCCACGATGCCCGAGCAGATCAGCGTCAGCCCGGTACGAAGAGAAGACGGCATGGCCATAGAAGGGTTCTCCTAAGCTGCGGTGGGGGGACCGCACCGTGCAAAAGAGTTGGCCTGCGCACTTTACGGCAGGCCATTGTTCATTGCATTGTTACTAAATGCAACCCACCCCGCCGACTCCTATGCCGCTGCGCTGCCGCCGGTAAACACCGTCAGCACGCCGGTGTAGCCGTACAGGTTTTGCCGGGCGATTTCACCGGCGGCGAAGAAGCCCACCAGGGGCACGTCGCCCAGGGCGCGGCGCACGATTTGCAGCTCGGCGCTGGGGCCGCCAAAGTGGTTGCCACCGCGGCCGGTGCAGCTCACGTAGATGGCTCCGGCAATGCGCCGCGCCGGGTGCGGGGCGGATTCGGCCTCAGGGGCGGCGAGTGCGGTGGCCAGCTCGACCGACAGCTCTTCGGGCTCCAGCTCTTCACGGATTTCGGCGCAGACGCGCACCAGATCGGCTTTGGCCGCAGCCACGTTGCGCTGGCAAAACGCCAGCCGGGTGCCCACCGCCACGTGGTCGCCCACCGCCACGCCCTTGCGCGTGGGGTCCAGGCCGATGATGTGGCGCACCACCACGTCGCTGCCGAAATGGGCGGTGCGCACCGGCGCGTCGCCCACATTGGCGCGGGTCAGGCCCACCAGGGTGGCGCGTACCCGGCCCAGCGCCTCTTGCGGGTGTTCCAGGTCCACGCCCAGGTCGGCCAGCAGCACGGCCAGGGCGGGCTGGCCGTCCAGCTCCAGCACCAGATTCGCATCGGACGCGGTGACCACACGGTTGGCGGTGATGGGCTGGCAGCCCTGGGTGACGCGCGACACCAGCGACACCGCGGGGCCAAACGCCACGCCGCTCAGGCCGCCGCTGAACACGCCGCGCGCCGCGCCATGGCCCTTGATGTTGCCGTTGCCGCCCACCGCAAACTGCACCGAGCGCGAGCGGCTGGAAGCCAGGCCGCCAAACAAATAGCCGGTATCGGTGCGGGCGGCCATCTCGGCCACCAGCTCGGTCAGGTCGGGGGTACCGGCATCGGCGTGGACCAGGGCAGTATGGGCCTCGAAACCCAGGCCCAGGGGCGCTACGCCGGAGAACACGCGGTACTGGTCGGCGGGCAGGTCGCAGAGCATCACGCTCAGGGCCGGTTCGTCAAAGTATTCGACGTTGTTGGCCGAGATGCCTATGCCCACCGTGCCCGACCAGTCGGTCACCTCGGGCAGCTCGCCGCTGAGGTGGTCCAGGATGTCCTGCGCCTGGGCCGCGTACTGGTCGGTGATGTAGAGCAGGCCCAGGGTGGGCGTGCTGGCGTAGTCGGGCAGCGCCATCTGGGCACGCAACTGTGCCAGCACCAGCCCGGCGGCCATGCGCCAGTCGGGGTGCGTGGCGTGGCCGTGGGGAAAGAGTTGCATGGCGGCCTCCGGGGGTAAAACGAGTTGGGGATGTTATCCCGGGTGCTTTTTGGCCGCCGCCTTCTTGGCGGGGGCTTTTTTAGCCGGGGTCTTTTTGGCAGCAGCAGGCTTGGCGGCATCGGCCTTGGGGGCAGCAGGTGGCACCACGGTCTTACCGGCGGCCTTGGCGATTTCGCCCACGCTCTTGATGGCCTCGGCGGCGAAGTTGGTGGCCATGTTCTTGCTCTTTTCCAGCGCGGCCTGGGTGTTGGCATCTTTCAGCGCGGCACCGGCGATTTGCTGGAACTGCTCGGTCAGCGAACCCCACCATTTGAGCGGATCGACGATGCCGGGCGCGGCGGGGGCTTCGGCGGCAGCCGGTTCCTCGGCTTTTTCGGCGGGCTTTTCTACCGGTTTTTCAGCGGCCTTAGGGGGGCTGGCGGCTTCGGGCTTGAGTTTGAAAGCGCTGGCCAGCTCGGTCATGCTCAGGTTCATGCCCTTCAAGGTAGCCAGGGTCATTTTTTGCACTTCCAGCGCCTGGATGGTGGCTTTCAGGCCCACGGCGTTCTGGTCCAGCCAGAACTGCACGGCCTTGAGTTCGGTGATGCGCTTGTCCAGCTCTTCCACGCTGAGGGTAGGCGCGACCCAGCCCCCCATGGCCGGGGCACCGGTGGAAGCGCCTTTGCCCAGGCTCTTCAAAAAGTCAAAACCGGGTACGAATTTGCTGAAATCAAAGGCCGGGGTATCGCTCATGGTGTCTCCTGATTTTTTGGGGTGCTATGGTCACGAATCGAAGCTTACCCCAATGTGTCAGGAATACGTCAGTGCTTGTGCGCCGCCGCACCAACGGGGGCGGTGGATGCCACCGGCAGCTTCACTTCCAGCTTGCTTTCCACGCCCTTGGCATCCTGGAACACCAGGGTCAGGGGCACGGTGCTGTCTTTGGGCAAGGCCGCCTTCAGGTCCATCAGCATGACGTGGTAGCCGCCGGGGGCCAGGGCCACCGGCTTGCCTGCGGGCAGCGCCAGGCCACCGGCCACGGCGCGCATGCGCATCACGTCGCCGTCCATCTTCATCTCGTGCACCTCGGCCACCCCGGCCACCGGGGTGGACACGGAGACCAACCGGGCATCGGCCTGGGCGGTCAGGGTCATGAACGCGCCGCTGGCCTTTTGGCCCTGCACGCTGGCGCGCACCCAGGCATCCTTGACCGTCACATTTTGGGCATATAAATGACCACTCGTGCCCATCAATAGGGCGATAGCAGCTATAAATTTCATAGTATTTGGTTTCTTCAAGATAAAGCCAGTTTGAGCGCGGAAATGCGCGAGATCAGCAGCCAGTCCAGCAGCAGCACGGCCAGCAACACGCCGCCGGCCAGCGGGAACGCCAGCGCCGTCAGCAGCATGACGACCGCGCCGCCCTTCCACAGCGGTGCCTGGGCGGGCACGCTGGGGGCCGCCAAACGGCCACTGCCCTGGGGGCGGCGTTTCCACCACATCACCACGCCGCTGGCGCACAGGGTCACGATGGCCAGGCAAAACAGCACGTTGGCGCAGGCGCTCCACAGGCCTACGTCGCCCTGGTGCAGCGCAATGCCCACCGCCATGGCTTTGGCCACGGGGGCGTAGTCGGCAAAGCCTGCCTGCGCCAAGATGCGGCCGGTGTAGCGGTCCACGTGCACAAAGCGGTCGTGGAACGGGTTGGCCAGGTCGCCGCTCATGGTGTCGGCCGAGATGGAGTACACGCCGTTGGCATCCTGCGGCACATTGATGTGGTACTGCCCGGCAAAGCCCAGGCGCTGGGCCAGCGCGGCCACGCCGTCCAGGTTGACCGGTTCACCTGCCAGGATGCCCGGCGTGCCCGCCGACGAGCCCGACACCGGCAAGGGCGTTTGTTCCAGGCCCCAGGGCACGTCGTGCAAACCGCCGCTGCTCAGCGTGGCATGGGTGGCGTCCGAGGTGGGCACTGCGTCCCATTTGGTGGCCGGAAACGTGCTCCAGGGCTGCACCAGCTTGGCACCCCACACGCCCGTCCAGGACATGCCGGTCAGCAAAAACAAAAACAGCACCACGCTAAGCCAAAAGCCCAGGCTGGCGTGCAGCGACTTCCACCACTTGCGGCCCGTGGCCCGCCAGTCGGGCAGCAGCACCTCGGACCAGCGCTCCAGCTTGCGCGGCCAAAACAGGTACAGGCCGGTGACCACCATCACGATGGCCAGGCCCGCCGCCACTTCAACCAGGCGGTCGCCGGTATCGCCCAATAGCAGCGTGCCATGGATCTTCTCAGCCCAGGCAAAGACCGTGGTGTCCTTGTTGACCACCTTGATGACCTCGGCGGTGTAGGGATTGACGGCGACCGCATCGGTCACGCCGTCGTGCACCATCAGAAACCAGCTGGGCACGTCGGCCGTTTTGGGGGCGATGTATTCCTTGAGCTGGGCGTTGGGAAACTGCGCCAGCACCGGCTGGGCCTGGGCGGTCACGGGCAAGGCCTGGCCTTGGGGTGTGAGGTGCATGGTCATGCCCAGGCGGCTTTGAAAACCGGTAAAAAACACCATGACCAGGCCGGTCAGGGCCAGCATCACCAGAAACGGCAGCACATACAGCCCGGCATAAAAGTGCCAGCGCCAGGCCAGGGCGTAGAAGCGCGACCCGCCCGGCGGGCGGTCAGGGGTGGGGGTAGACAGCATGGCGCGCGCTCAGTGGGCATGGCCAACGTGTTCGCTGGGGATGATCTCCAGCAGTGCGGCGGGGTTCTTCAAACCCTTGTCCGAGGTGCCGCTGGCCGGTATTTCGGACCAGTCGGTGCGGCCCTTTTCGCAGGTTTGCAGCACCTTGAACCACATGGCCCCGGCGGCAGCGGGCAGGCCACCGCGCAGCACGAACTCGTCGTAGTAGGCATCGGGCAGGGCATTGCCGGGGGTGGCCGTCCAGGTGATGTCGGTCACGCCTTCGGTGATTTGCTTGCCGTGGTCGTCATAGGGTTTGGCGAGTTTGCCGGTGGTGACGGCCAGCGTCCAGCCCGGTTTGGGCATGGGCTTGGCCCCGGTGAACCCCGCCGGGATGCTGACGCGGATGGCCGTGGTGGGCGTGCCTTCGCAGCCGTGGCCGACGCGCAGCGTGGCCCGGTAGTAAGTGCCTGCCAAGGCGGCCTGGTCGGCCAGGGTAATGTGGGCAAAAGTGGTGCTGGCGCTGATGGCAAGGGCGCAAGCAGCTACGGATTTAAGAGCAAAAGAAAAAGACATACGCGTTCCGGCAAAAAACATAAGAAAACCACCGCTCACGCTGGTAACACCGGCGTGGGCAGCTATCAATTTAGGAATTCAGACGGAAGCAGGCGGCCCGCGCGCGGGCAGGGGCGCGGCGGTGGCGTACGCGATGTGCGCCGCCGGTATGCTGCGCAAGGCATACGACAGCGGCTGGGCGGGCTCGGCCATCCCCACGGCGCAAGGGGGCGGGGCGGCAGGGGTGATGCACAGCGGGCAGTCGCCCATCTGGCTGACCACCTGGGTGCTGCCGTCGGGGGCGGTGACCAGCAGCTTGACGGACCCGCCGCTGGAGCACACCAGCTCCATGGCCTGCGGATGCGTCAGCGGCGACGCAATCGCCACGCCCAGCGACAACGCAAAACACAGCAGCACCCAGCGCGCAAAGCGGCGGGCCAGGGTGTGGGGGTTGTGCGGGGCAAGCATTCTGCACATTATCACTCCCCTCTTTGGAGGATGACCCGGCAAGGACTTTTTGCACACAATGGCGCATCGCATGTGGAGAAAACCCGATGAAGCGGCTCATTTTGTGCAACGACGGTACCTGGAACTCCCCCACCCAGGAGGACAACGGCATTCTGGCCCCGACCAATGTGGTCAAGCTGTACAACGCCCTGGCCGAAAAGGACAGCGAAGGCCAGCCGCAAACCACCTACTACCACCCCGGCGTGGGGGCCGAGGGGCATGCGCTGGACCGGATCACCGGCGGGGCCGTGGGCACGGGCATCAGCAAGCACCTGCGCAGCGCCTACCACTGGCTGGCCACGCACTACACGCCGGGCGATGCCATCTACATCTTTGGCTTCAGCCGGGGCGCGTTTACCGCCCGCAGCCTGGGCGGCTGGCTGGGGCGCGGCCTGCTGGACCTGCGCGAGCTGCCGTCCAAAACCGCCTGGAAGCGGGTGGACGCGGCCTACGCAGCCTACCAGCGCTACACCACACGCGAGGAAGACACGCGTGTCTGGGCCCGCGATGCGGAGTTTGACGGCGTGCCCACCTGGCGGTTCTTCCATGGCGAGGCCGCGACCCCGGTGCGCTTTATCGGCGTGTGGGATACGGTGGGCGCACTGGGCGTGCCCGACGACTTCGAGCTGCTGAACCTGTTCGACAACGGCAAAAAGTGGCGCTTCCATAACACCGCCCTGGGCAAGCACGTGCAAACCGCCCGCCACGCCATGGCGCTGGACGAGATCCGCGCCAGCTTCACCGTCACCCGCTGGAGCAACGCCGCAGGGTCGCCCGGCGCGCACCCCGATGCGCAAGAGGTGTGGTTCCCCGGCGTGCACAGCAACGTGGGCGGCGGCTATGCCAACACCGACCTGTCCGACGGCGCGCTGCTGTGGATGATGGACGAGGCAAAAGACGCCGACCTGGCCTTCCGCCCCGGAGTCACCAACACCCTCAAGCCCAACCCGCTGGGCGTGCTGCACAACTCGTACAAGGGTGCGTTTGCCAAGCTGCGCTCGCGGCCCCGCAAGATCGAAGCCATGGTGCCCGCCCAGCAGGCGCGCTTCCACGAAAGCGCCCGCACCCGGCAGGCCGCCTCGCCCATCGCCTACCCGGCCTACCACCGCACCGTGGAGTTGGACGTAAAAGAAAGCCACACGGTGGACATCCACGCCGACACCGTCTGGAACGCCACCGGCGTGTACCTGGCCGCGGGCCAGCGCTACACCTTTGCGGCGACCGGCGAATGGCTGGACAGCAAAGATGCCTGTGACTGGCGGGGCACCGAGAACGACGACTACACCTTTGGCGACCTGGCCCGGGCCGTAGGCTCACTGGGCGGCAGGCTGGAGGACCTGGTGAAACGCGCCACCGGCAACGCGTCCAGCGACTTCTGGCTGACCAAGCGGGTGGAGTCCTACCGCTGGTTCAGCCTGGTGGGCGCCATCGCCAACGACTCGGGGGACGACTCCATCGTGCCCAACGACGGCAGCCCCGACCCCCACGAGTACCTGCACCTGCCCGCCCACGCTGTAACGCCGTTCCCGGTGACCCGGTCGGGCTACCTGTTTTGCTTTGCCAACGACGTGTGGGCGCTGTACCGCAACAACCACGGCAGCGTGCGGTTGACCATCACCCGGGTTGCATGAGTTTTAGGCCGCCAGCGCTTATTTCATAAGCGCAAGCAGCTACTATTTACATAGCATCACACACCGCGCACCATGGCCAGGACCTTGCCCGCGTCCAGGGTGCGGGCCTTCTCCTGGATGGCGGGCAGGTAGCGGCCATGCAGGCCTTGCGCCTCCTGGGCCACGCTGGTGTAGGCATCCTTGAGCACCTGGGTGGACATCGTGCGCCCACCCGCGTAGTAACGCTTGGCCACGTGGCCCAGGGCGTAGGTGGCGGCAAAACTCATGCCGGTGCTGACGGCCTGCTGGCCCAGCCCGCGCGCCAGGCCCCCGACCATGCCGCCGCCCAGCTTGCCGAGCAGGCCGCCCAGCAGCTTGCGCCCGGCCTGCTCCAGGTACTGCGAGGTCAGGCCCACGCCCACGGTGGCCAAAAAGTCCTTGATGTGGCCCCGGTCCAGCTCAAAGCCGTGCGCTTTGCCGATGCCGTACACCAGCCGCATCTGCAAAGGGATGATGGCCATGGTGGACAGGGATTCGGGCAGCAGCTCCAGCGCGCCGTTGACGATGGCGGCGTTCAAAATGGTTTTGTCCAGCTCGGCATCGCCAGGCTTGGCGGCCACCGGCGTAGTTAAGGGTGCAGAAGCCATGGCATCGGCCTGCTCTACAAACTGCGCGGTTGCCGCCGTGCCCAGCCCCAGGGTCTGCTGCACGCTGGCCAGAAAGCGCTGTTCGGCCACCGACTGCACGCCGTCCGCATCGCACACGCACACCGCCATTTCGTAGGCCAGTTGTTTGGACTCGGCGCTGGTCAGCGCGGCGGCCACGGTGGCTAGCGAGACGCGCTGCATCAGCACGTCCTGGTACAGCGTGGGCAGGTTCAGGCCATCGGCTTGCGACAGGCCTTCGGCGATGCGCTTGATTTCGGCGCGCTCACGTTCGTGCTTTTCGCCATCCACAAAAGCGGCGAGCAGGCTCAGGGTGACGATGGCGCGGGTTTCAGATGCTTGCATGGACAGGTTCTCGGGACATAACGGAACGGGTTGGTGCCGGTACCGGCCCAAAGGTTCCGGGCTGCCGCCGATGCTGCACCTCCAAAAATTAAGCCTTTCAGGGCTCTAGCGCCCATGGAATAAGCACAAGCAGCTCCTGATTACATAGCAATGCTTAACGGGGCCGGTCGTAGAACTTGAAGGTCATGGGGGCCACCACGGTGACCGGCAGGGCCACGCCGTTCTCGTAATAAGGCCGAAAACGCAGGGCCCGCACCGACACCAGCGCGGCCTCGTCCAGCTCCGCGTTGGCGCTGGATTGGAAGACCCGGGCGCGCTGCACCGTGCCGTCGGCGGCCACGTGCACCTGCAGCACCACCGTGCTGTTGCGCGAGCGGTCGCGCACCATGTCTACGGCGGGCAGCGGGACCTTGGCCACCCAGGGGCTGGTGGAGCGCATGTCGTCGATGCTGACCAGTTGCTCGGGCCACTCGGCTTCGGGCGGCCCTGAGGCACAGCCCACCAGCACCGCCACGGCGGCGGCCAACAATCCACGAACTACAAAACTTCGCATGGCAATTCCTCAAAAATACTAGCGGGGGGCGACCTCTTGGTCGATGGCCCCAAACAGGGTCAGGCCGTCCTGGCCCTTCATCTCGATACGCACCGTGTCGCCATACTGCAGGTAGCCGGTGCTGGCCTGGCCGCTGCGCTGGGTTTCCATGGCGCGCTTTTCGGCAATGCTGTGGTAGCCGTTGGGCCACTGGGCTTTGCCTTTGGCATCTACACCCGCATTCGCCACCGGGCCGGAGCCAATGACGCTGCCCGCCCGCACCGCCCGCGTGGCGCACAGGTGGGCGATGAGCTGGCCAAAGTGGAACTGCATCTCGGCCCCGGCATCGCACATGCCGACCTTGCGGCCATTCCAGCTGGTGTGCAGCGGCAGGTGGACGCGGCCCTTGTCCCAGGATTCCCCCAGCTCGTCCAGCGTCACCGCCACCGGGCTGAACGCCAGCATGGGCGCGCTCTGCACCCAACCCGCACCCACGGCCCGCTCGGCCGCCTCCAGGCTGCGCAGGCGCACGCTGTTGGTCAGCACCAGCAGGCGCACGCCGTCCAGCGCCTGCGGTGGGCTCGCGCCCTGGGGCACGTCGGCGGTGATGGCGGCCAGGCCTGCGCCGAAGTCGATGCCCAGCGCCTCGGAACCGCAGCGCAGCGGGTCGCAGGCACCGGCAAAGTGGTCGCCCGTGCCAGGGGCCAGCACCGGGCTGCTCCCGGCCTCGCGGGCTTGCAGCAGGCTGGGGTAGGCCTGGCCTTCCACCACCTGGTAGGCGCGCGGCAGCGGGGCCAGGCACTGGCGCGGGTCGAACGCAAAGCTGTGGCGGGCGCGGCCCTGGTTCAGCGCGTCATACAGGTCTTGCAGCTGCGGGCTGAGGAAGCCCCAGTCGTCCAGCACCTGTTGCAGGCGGCTGGCCACCCCGGTCGCATAATGGGCCGTGGCCAGATCGCGCGACACCACCACGAGCTGGCCGTCGCGGGAACCGTCTTGGTAGGTAGCCAGTTTCATGGAGAGGTCAGCCGGGTGGGGATAGTCAAACGTTGCATAGCCCAATGAGTTTAACGAAGCCCTATTGGTGGCCCCTGCTGGCCGTGGCCACCGCCGTACTGGCCGCCCACCTGGCCGTGCTGCAGCGCCTGCCCGCCATGCTGCAGGTGCAGGCCCCGATGGTGGTGCAGACGCTGAGCACCCGCAGCATCGCCGCACCGGTACCTCCTCCACCGGCTCCTGCTGCACCCCAGCCCGCCCCGACGAAGCCGGTGCGCAAGCCCGCACCGCCGCCGCCCGAAACAGAATCCACCACCACGGTCGCCGCAGCAGAGCCCGTGGAACCCGCACCGGTAGAGCCCTTGCCGCCACCGCCCGAGCCGCCCGCGTCTGCGCCGGTGGAAGTGCTACCTCCGCCCGAACCACCGGCCTCCGCCGCTTCGGCTCCTGCGCCACCCGCTGTGCCGCTAACCCACGCCACCCAATTCGCCTTCCCCGACCCGGTGCGCCTGCTGTACGCACTCACCGGTGAATCCAAAAAGCTGCCCTACAACGCGCGCGGCGAGCTGCTGTGGCAGCACGATGGCCTGCGTTACCAGGCCACGCTGCAGGCCAGCATGCTGTTTTTAGGCTCGCGCACCCGCACCAGCGTGGGCAGCATCACGCCTGAGGGCCTGGCACCGCAGCGCTTTTCCGACAAATGGCGCACCGAGGTGGCGGCCCACTTCGACCAGGCCCAGCGCCGCGCCAGCTTCAGCGCCAACACGCCCGACGTGGTGCTGCAAACCGCCGCGCAAGACCAGCTCAGCGTGATCCTGCAGATCGCGGGCATCCTGGCCGCCGACCCCGCCGCCTACCCGCCCGCAGCCACCATCGCCATCCAGACGGTGGGCCCCAAGGATGCCGACCTGTGGATCTTCAACGTGGAAGGGCCGGAGAAAATCCACGTGCCCTCTGGCGGCATCGATACGCTCAAGCTCACCCGCAAGCCGCGCAAACCCTTCGACCAACAGGTCGAGCTCTGGCTGGCCCCCGGCATGGGCTATCTGCCGGTTCGGCTGATCATCACAAACGCCAACAGAGATTTCATGGACCTGCAGTTGCGCGGCATGGAAAAGCCCTAAGCTTGAAACCACAGCAATCGACTCCAACTGTGCTGTAGCTTTGAATGAAGGACCCCACCATGAACACGCTGTACGACTCCGAATCCTTTGTGGTGGTCCACATGCAGCCCGTCGCCGCCCTGGAAGCCCTGCTGCCGGTGCCAGACACCCCCCGCCCCCCCACGCTGGAGCGCCACGGTTTTGAGATCGTGGACAAACGCTCGGGCAAAGAGGTGTATTTAGACGGCTCCTGGGCCGAGCTGTTCCAGCGCCACATCGCCGCCTGGCAGCTCAACACGCCCACGCAAGAAGAAGTGGAAGACACGCTGGAGCAGTACGCCGGGCTGGCGCAGAACCCGGTCGTCATCCACTAACAGCAATGTTGCGCGCCGCCCTGCTGGCCACGGCCTTGTTGGTCGGCTGCGCCAGCGTCGCACCCAACCGCACCCTGGCGCTGCTGCCCGCCGATGCCATCCTCTTGGGCGAACAGCACGACGCGCCCGACCACCAACGTATCCATCGCGAGACGGTTGAAAGCCTGGCCGCCCACGGCCAGCTCGCCGCCCTGGTGCTGGAGATGGCCGAGCAAGGCCACAGCACCGCCGCCCTGCCCGCCTCCGCCAGCCCCACCGAAGTCCAGACCGCCCTGGCCTGGAACGACGCAGGCTGGCCCTGGGCGGCCTACGGCCCGGCGGTGATGGCAGCGGTGCAGGCAGGCGTGCCAGTACTCGGAGCCAACCTGCCCCGCGCCCAGATGCGCGCCGCCATGGCCAATGTGCGACTGGACGGTGCCCTGCCCGGCCCAGCGCTGAAAGCCCAGCAGCAGGCCATCCGCCTGGGCCACTGCGGCCTGCTGCCCGAGAGCCAGATCGCGCCCATGACCCGCATCCAGATCGCCCGCGACCAGGCCATGGCGCAGACCCTGCAGGCGGCCGCAGTGCCCGGCAAGACGGTGCTGCTGCTGGCCGGGGCAGGCCATGTGGACACCAGCCTGGGCATTCCGCAATATTTACCCCCAAATTTCCAGTCAAAAACGGTGCTACTGCTCGTCCAATCAGCGCAAGCAGCTCCTAAAAGCATAGTAAATTTTGATAGCACCTGGGTCACGCCCCCCATTCCACCGACCGACTACTGCGCGACAATCCAGCCCCAATGACTTACGCCCACATCCTCACCCTGTCTTGCCCCGACCGCCCGGGCATCGTGCACGCTGTTTCTGGTTTCTTGCTGGAGCGCGGCTGCAACATCGAAGAAGCTGGCCAGTACAACGACCCCGACACGGGTTTGTTCTTCATGCGCGTGCAGTTCGCCAGCGCGGCCATCGCCACCGCAGACCTGCGCAGCCAGCTGGCCCCGTTTGCCGAGGGCTTTGCCATGCGCTGGAGCCTGCACGACGCATCGGCACCCGTGCGCACCGTGCTGATGGTCAGCAAGGAAGGCCACTGCCTGAACGACCTGCTGTTCCGCTGGAAGAGCGGCCTGCTGCCGCTGGACATCCGCGCCATCGTCAGCAACCACCGCGACTTCTACCAGCTGGCGGCCAGCTACAACGTGCCCTTCCACCACATCCCGGTAACCGCTGCCACCAAGGCCCAGGCCGAGGCGCGCATCTATGAAGTCATCGAAAATGAGAGCGCGGAACTGATTGTGCTGGCGCGCTACATGCAGATTTTGAGCGACGACCTGTGCCGCAAGCTGAGTGGCCGGGCCATCAACATCCACCACAGCTTCTTGCCCAGCTTCAAGGGCGCCAAGCCCTACTACCAGGCCCACGACCGGGGCGTGAAGCTGATCGGCGCCACCGCCCACTACGTGACGGCGGATTTGGACGAAGGCCCGATCATCGAGCAAGACGTGGCCCGCGTGGACCATAGCCGTACGGTAGAGCACTTCACCGCCCAGGGCCGCGACACCGAGAGCCAGGTGCTGGCCCGCGCCGTCAAGTGGCACAGCGAGCACCGCGTGCTGCTCAACGGCCACAAGACGGTGATTTTCAAATAGCGTTAGCCATCACCTCGCCCAGGCGCACGCTTTTTGCCGGTGCCCAGGCGGGGTTGAACGTGAGTGGTCCCTTGGGGAACAGCATCACCACGGTAGAACCCAGCAGGAAGCGGCCCATCTCGTCGCCCTGCTTCAATTCAACCTTCTGGTCTTCGTAGCGCCATTCGCGCACCGGGCCGCGCGGCGGGTTGATGATGCCCTGCCAGACCGTCGCCATGCTGCCGACAATGGCGGCACCCACCAGCACCAGCACGAAGGGCCCGCGGGGGGAGTCGAACACACACACGACCCGCTCGTTGCGCGCAAACAGCCCCGGCACGCCCTGCGCCGTGACCGGGTTCACCGAAAACAAATCGCCCGGCACATAGACCATGCGCGTCAGCCGCCCGTCGCAGGGCATGTGGATGCGGTGGTAGTCCTTGGGGCTGAGGTAGATATTGGCAAAGTGGCCGTTCTCGAACAGCGCGCCCAGCGCCGCGTCGCCGCCCACCAGCGCAGTGGTCGAAAAGGTATGGCCCTTGGCCTGGAAGATCTGGTCGCGCTCGATACGGCCAAACTGGCTGATCGCGCCGTCCACCGGGCACACCAGGGAGGCCTGGGCCAGCGGACGCGCGCCGGGCTTCAGGGCGCGGGTGAAAAAGTCGTTGAAGCTGGCGTAGCTGGTGATGTCGGGGTTGGCCGCTTCGGCCATGTTCACCCCGTATTTGCCAACGAACCAACGGATGATGCCGGTGGTGATGCGGCCCGCGCGCGCCGTGGCGACGTGCCAGCCAAATGCGGTGATGGCGTGTTTGGGCAGCAAGTACTGCAGCCACACTTTGAAACGGTCAGACACGCGCAATCCCTTAGGCAAAAAGGGGGCAATTGTAGCCAGCGGGGCCCATCACAAGAGGGACAATCCGGGCATGAGCGTTACACGTATACCCCCGATCCAGTGCCTTTTGACCTTCGAGGCGCTGGCCCGGTTGCGCAGCGTGACGCAGGCGGCCGAGGAGCTGTGCGTCACGCCCAGCGCCGTCAGCCACCGGGTCAAGCAGCTGGAGCAGATCCTGGGCACCAAGCTGTTTGGCCGGGCCGACTTCTCGCTCACCACCGAGGGCAGCGAGTACCTGGCCCATGTGCGCGAAGGCCTAGCGATTCTGGAGCGCTTCCCCAGCGCCCAGTCGGCCCCGGGCAAGCGCAAGCTGCGCCTGGCGGTGACACCCACCTTCGCCCGCGCCATCCTGATCCCCCGCCTGCGCCAGTTCACCGAGGCCTATCCCGAGATCGACCTGACGCTGCAGGTGTCGATTCCGCTGCTGGACGTGGTGGCCGAAGATGCCGATCTGATGGTGCGCTTTGGCACGGGCCGCTACGCCGATGTGGAGCACGTCTGCCTGACCCGCGACGAGGTCACGCCCTTGGCCTCGCCTAGCTTTGTGCGCGAGCATGGCCCGTTTGAGAGCGTGGCCGACCTGGAGGGTGCCCGCCTGCTGCGCAGCCCGCTGGAGCCCTGGCGTACCTGGTTTGCCGCCCACCAGCAGGACTGGCCGGAGCCGGTGGACGGCTCGCAGTTCAACGATATTGGCCTGATGTGCGATGCCGCTGCCGCCGGCATGGGCATAGGCCTGGTGCGCCTGCGCCTGGGGGCCGCGTGGCTGGAAAACGGCTCGCTGGTGCGCCTGTTCACCCGTAACGTGCCCAGCCCGCATGCGCACTACCTGTGCTGGCACACCGGCGCGATGGACCGCTGGGAATGTGCGGCGTTTGCCGACTGGCTGAAAAAGGCGATGGTCTGACAGCCTTTTCCAGAATTTAAATAAAAAGAGCTGCCCGTGCTGATGGAATAAGCACGGGAAGCTCTTATTTAGATAGCAAAAGGTTTAAGCAGCCTTGACCTGGGCCAGCAGAGTTTCTGCGCCGCTGACTTCCAGCTTGCCGCCGTCTTCCAGGTTCAGGGTTTGCACCACGCCGTTTTTCACCAGCATGGAATAGCGGTGGCTGCGGATACCCAGGCCCTTGGCGGTCAGGTCCAGCACCAGGCCGGCAGCGGTGGTGAAGGCGGCGCTGCCGTCGCCCAGCATGCGCACCTTGCCAGCGGTCTTCTGGTCGCGGCCCCAGGCACCCATGACAAAAGCGTCGTTCACGCTGATACACCAGATTTCGTCCACGCCTGCAGCTTTGAAGGCTTCGAAGTGCTGGAGGTAGCCAGGCACGTGCTGGGCCGAGCAGGTGGGCGTGAACGCGCCGGGCAAGGCAAACAGGGCAATCGTCTTGCCTGCGGTGGCCTTGCTGACATCGACCGGGTTGGGGCCAATGCTGCAGCCTTCGCCTTCAATTTCAATGAATTCCATCAGAGTGGTGGATGGCAGTGTGTCGCCGACTTTGATCATGGTGTGCTCCTTTGTAGGTTAAAAATAGAAATGGGCCCAATCCGAGCCCAAAAACAAAAACGGCCCACATTGTGAGCCGTTTTTTAACTAGTTTGCAGGTTTAAACCGCAATAGCCTTTTGCACCAGACGGGTCGCAACCCAGTTCTTGGTTTTGGAGATCGGGCGGCTTTCGGTGATCTCGATGGTGTCGCCCAGCTTGTACTCGCCCTTTTCGTCATGGGCGTGGTACTTGCTCGACTTGCCAACGATCTTGCCGTAGAGCTCGTGCTTCACACGGCGCTCGATCAGCACAGTCACAGTCTTCGCACGTTTGTCGCTGACCACCTTGCCAACCAAGGTGCGCTTGAGGGATGTTTTAGCTTCCGTCATTTATCGCTCCTTATTTGGCGGATTTGTCAGCCGATTGCTTCTCGACAAGAATGGTCTTGGCGCGGGCAATGTCACGGCGCGCAGTGCGCAGCGTGGCTGTGTTGGAAAGTTGTTGCGTGGCTTTTTGCATACGCAGGCCGAAATGGGCGCGTTGCAGCGCTTTCACTTCGGTTTGCAGGCCGGCAACGTCTTTGGTACGTAATTCAGTAGCTTTCGTCATCTCAATCTCCTGATCACTGACCAATCATGCGGGCCACGAAGGTGGTACGCAAAGGCAGTTTGGCGGCTGCCAAACGGAACGCTTCACGGGCCAGCTCTTCGGGAACACCGACGATTTCAAACACGATCTTGCCGGGCTGGATTTCAGCCACGTAATACTCGGGGTTACCCTTACCGTTACCCATCCGCACTTCAGCAGGCTTTTGGGAAATTGGCTTGTCGGGGAACACACGGATCCAGATACGACCACCACGTTTGACGTGGCGGGAAATCGCACGGCGTGCGGCTTCAATCTGGCGGGCCGTCAGACGGCCACGGTCCGTGCACTTCAGACCGAAATCACCAAACGCAACCGAGCTACCCCGGGTTGCGATGCCGGTGTTACGGCCTTTTTGCTCTTTGCGGTACTTGCGACGCGCGGGTTGCAACATGTTTATTCTCCTTTACCGTCAGCTGCAGCGGGTGCAGCAGGCGCGGCTACTTTACGGACGCGCTGAACGGTAGATTTCGGTGCCGTAGCACCTGTGGCTTCAACAGGTTTGTCGCTACCGTCTGCAGGAGCCGCATTGGCACCTACAGGACGGCGGGGACCACGAGCTGGAGGACGGTCATTGCCACCAGGACGGCCGCCGCGGTCATCGCGACGGGGTCCACGGGGACGACGCTCTTCTTCATTGCGCGGCTCTTGCACAGCAGGCAGATCGTTACGACCCAAGGTATCACCCTTGTAGACCCAAACCTTCACGCCAATAATGCCGTAAGTGGTTTTGGCTTCCGAGGTGCCGTAGTCGATGTCCGCACGCAAGGTGTGCAGTGGCACGCGACCTTCGCGGTACCACTCGCAACGAGCGATTTCAATGCCATTCAGACGGCCAGACGACATGATCTTGATGCCCAGGGCACCCAGACGCATGGCGTTTTGCATGGCGCGCTTCATCGCACGGCGGAACATGATGCGCTTTTCGAGCTGCTGGGTGATCGAGTCGGCAATCAGCTTGGCATCGATTTCAGGCTTGCGCACTTCTTCGATGTTGACTGCGACGGGCACGCCCAATTGCTTGGCCAGGTCACGCTTGAGGTTCTCGATGTCTTCGCCTTTTTTGCCGATCACGACACCCGGACGAGCCGAGAAGATCGTGATACGGGCGTTCTTGGCAGGACGCTCGATCAAGATGCGCGAAACCGAAGCATTCTTCAGTTTGGCTTTCAGGTACTCACGTACCTTGATGTCTTCGGCCAGCATGCCGGCGAAGTCGTTGTTGCTTGCGTACCAACGGCTGGACCAGTTACGGCTGACCGACAAACGAAAGCCGGTAGGGTGGATTTTTTGTCCCATATCTTCCGACCTTTTAGTTACCGACCGTCACGTACACATGGCACGTGGGCTTGCTGATGCTGTTACCACGGCCCTTTGCACGGGCTGTGAAACGCTTGAGAGTGGCACCTTGTTCGACGAAGATGGTCTTGACCTTCAACTCGTCGATGTCGGCACCGTCATTGTGCTCAGCGTTGGCGATAGCCGACTCCAGAACCTTCTTGATGATCACGGCAGCTTTTTTCTGCGTGAACTCCAAGACGTTCAGGGCTTGGTCTACCTTTTTGCCGCGGATCAAATCTGCGACCAGGCGGCCTTTGTCTACTGACAAACGCACGCCGCGAAGGACTGCACGTGTTTCCATGGTCTATTCCTTATTTCCGCACGACTTTTTTGTCGGCAGGGTGACCCTTGAAAGTACGGGTGAGTGCGAACTCTCCCAACTTATGGCCCACCATTTGGTCGGTAATATAGACAGGGACGTGCTGTTTGCCGTTGTGCACAGCAATGGTCAGGCCGATGAAATCGGGCAAGATCATGGAACGACGCGACCAGGTCTTAATTGGCTTTTTGTCTTTGATGGCGACGGCTTTTTCAGCCTTGGCCAGCAAATGGTGGTCTACGAAGGGACCTTTTTTAAGTGAGCGAGTCATCTAGCTACCCCTTACTTCTTGCGACGCGACACCACCATCACTTGGGTGCGCTTGTTGTTACGGGTACGGTAACCCTTGGTCAGATTGCCCCAAGGATCGACTGGATGACGGCCTTCGCCGGTCTTACCTTCACCACCGCCGTGTGGGTGATCGACAGGATTCATCACCACACCGCGAACGGTTGGGCGGATACCCTTCCAGCGCTTCGCACCGGCCTTGCCCAAACGGCGCAGGCTGTGTTCTTCGTTGGCGACTTCACCAATGGTGGCGCGGCATTCGATGTGGATCTTGCGAACTTCACCGGAGCGCATACGCACCTGGGCGTAGATGCCTTCACGTGCCAACAGCGTTGCCGAGGTACCAGCCGAACGGGCGATCTGTGCACCAGCACCGGGCTTGAGCTCGATGCAGTGGATGGTCGAACCCACAGGGATGTTACGGATAGGCAAGGTGTTACCTGCGCGGATCGGTGCTTCTGCACCGCTCATCAGGCTTGCACCGGCTTCCAGGCCACGGGGAGCAATGATGTAACGACGCTCGCCGTCGGCATAGCACACCAGAGCGATGTGGGCCGTACGGTTTGGATCGTATTCAATACGCTCAACCTTTGCGGGGATGCCATCCTTGTTGCGAACAAAGTCCACAACGCGGTAATGGTGCTTATGACCGCCGCCACGGTGGCGGATGGTGATATGACCATTGTTGTTACGGCCCGCTTTTTGGAACTGGGGTTCCAGCAGCGCCGCGTGAGGAGCACCCTTGTACAGGTGGTCACGCGAGACCTTCACCATGCCGCGTTGGCCTGGCGAAGTGGGTTTCATTTTAATGACAGCCATGATTACGCGGCCTCCCCGGTCAGGTTCAGCTCTTGACCAGGCTTCAGCGTCACATAGGCCTTGCGAATGTTGTCGCGGCGACCGATGGATTTGCCAAAACGCTTGGTTTTGCCTTTGGTGTTGACCACAGAAACGCCCTTGACTTCCACCTTGAACATCAGCTGCACTGCAGCCATGATCTCGTGCTTGGTCGCGTCCTGGAGTACCTTGAACGTCACTGCGTTGGACTTCTCAGCCACCATGGTTGCCTTTTCAGACACGATGGGAGCGATCAGCACTTGCATCAGACGGCCTTCGTCAAATTGACGCTTCGTCGAGTTCATGCGGCTCATGCGAACATCTCCTGGAGTTTGTCCATGGCAGCCTTGGTCACCAAAACCTTCTTGTAGTGGACCAGCGACACCGGATCGGCGTAACGGGGCTCAACCACGAGAATGTTGACCAGATTGCGGGAAGCCAAATACAGGTTTTCATCGATTTCGTCCGCGATGACCAGCACCGACGCCAGATTCATGGCCTTGAACTTTGCCGCCAGGGGCTTGGTCTTGGGCGAATCGACGGTCAGCGAGTCAACAACGGCCAGACGACCTTCACGGGCCAGCTGCGACAGGATCGCAGCCATACCAGCGCGGTACATCTTCTTGTTGATTTTTTGCGTGAAGTTTTCGTCAGGCATATTCGGGAAAATACGACCGCCGCCGCGCCACAGGGGCGAGGAGGTCATACCGGCGCGAGCGCGGCCAGTTCCCTTTTGCTTGAACGGCTTCTTGGTCGAATGGCGAACCTGCTCACGGTCTTTTTGGGCACGGGTGCCTTGACGCGCGTTGGCTTGGAAAGCGACTACAACCTGGTGCACCAGATCTTCGTTGTAAGCACGACCGAATACAGCTTCAGACGCATCAAACTTGGATGCGGCCTGGCCTTGGTCATTCAGGAGTTCGAGCTGCATTAGTTCGCTCCTTGCGTTACTTTGGCCTTGATGGCGTGGCGCACCGTCACAAAACCACCCTTGGAACCAGGAACTGCGCCCCGGATCAAAAGCAGTTGACGGGCTTCGTCGATGCGGATCACGTCGAGGTTCTGGGTGGTGACTGTGTCCACACCCAAATGACCCGTCATGCGCTTACCAGGGAACACGCGACCTGGATCCTGGGCCATACCGATGGAGCCAGGAACATTGTGCGAGCGGCTGTTACCGTGCGAAGCACGCTGCGAGCTCATGTGGTGGCGCTTGATGGTGCCGGCAAAGCCTTTACCAATCGTGGTGCCTTGCACGTCGACTTTTTGACCCACGGCAAACACAGCACCAGCGGCGACAACAGAACCCGGCTTGTACTGGGCAGCTGCATCGGACGTGACGCGGAATTCCTGGATGATTTCACCGGCTTCAACGCCTGCTTTCGCAAGGTGACCGGCCGCCGGCTTGGTCACACGCGAAGCTTTGCGTGCGCCGAATGTGACCTGCAGGGCCACATAACCGTCGTTCTCTTGGGTTTTGATCTGGGTGACACGGTTGTTAGACACGTCTACCACCGTCACAGGAACTGCGTCCCCGTCATCGGTGAATAGGCGCATCATGCCTACCTTGCGGCCCAGCAACCCTAGGGAGTTGCTTTGACTCATTGTTTTCTCCGTAACTTCCACCCGTGTAACTGCAATTGGCTACACGGTTTTTGCGTGAAAGACTGTTAATAAAACTGCGCTGAAACCCTTGCGAATTTCAGCGCAGCCTTGGAGTATAGCCCGCACTTGCATTTTCGGCAAGTGCGGGCTATTTCCTTGGGGGGTGGGTGGCTCCCGCTTGCGCGAAAACCACACCGATTGCCTTATCGCTGTTTTATTGCAGCTTGATTTCAACGTCCACGCCAGCGGGCAGATCGAGCTTCATCAACGCGTCAACAGTTTTGTCTGTCGGGTCAACGATGTCCATCAGGCGCTGGTGCGTACGGATTTCGAACTGGTCGCGGCTGGTCTTGTTGACGTGCGGCGAACGCAGGATGTCGAAACGCTTCATGCGGGTTGGCAAAGGCACGGGACCCTTGACAATCGCGCCGGTGCGCTTGGCGGTATCCACAATTTCAGCGGCCGATTGGTCGATGAGTTTGTAGTCGAACGCCTTCAGGCGGATGCGGATTTTTTGCTTGGTAGACATGGTTTTTCCTACGTCGTTTTAAGCAATGATCTTGGCAACCACACCGGCGCCGACGGTCTTGCCGCCTTCGCGGATAGCGAAACGCAGACCTTCTTCCATGGCGATGGGGTTGATCAGCTTGACGGTGATCGACAC
>NZ_JBWMAV010000011.1:0-174917 GCF_056521425.1 Rhodoferax sp. LS1P39
TTGAGCCCAGGGCTAAGAAGCGAAGACTCAAACCGTTGCCGCTGCTGAACGTGCCTCGCACAGCAGCCAGAGCGGCGATTCGCATGCGGCGGGGCTTATCCTAGTGCCATGAGGGTCTGACCCCTATTAATCTGGCCAGATAGGTTGCAGGCCCATGGTGGTGTGCAGGGTGGCACCGGGGGACAGCAGCTGGCCGCCTACGTCGGCCTGGCCTTTTTGCGCCAGGTTCATCCAGTCGGTGCAGTTGCTCACGGGTTCGATGCAGAACATGTCGGCACCCTTCGGGCAGTACAGCACGAAGTAGTCGAACGGGGCCTGCGCGGTCATCCGCAGGGCGGTGCCGGTGTCGGGCCAGTCCACGCGGGCCTGGCGGCTCCAGCCGGTGAAGTTGTTGTCCAGGTCCAGCGTGTCCAGGGTGATGCCGCTGCGCAATGTGTCCAGAAACGCCGGGGTTTGCAGCGTGGTGGGCATGACTTCGGCGTCGCCCCCCCACATGGCTTGTACCTCGGTGGTCAGGCGGGTACCGGCGCGGTGCGGCAGGTAAGGGTGGTGGCCCACGCCCACGGGCATGTCCACCGTGTCGGTGTTGGTGACGGACAGCTCCACCGTCAAGCCGGTCTGCGTATCCAGCCTGAACTGCTGCACCGCGCGAAAGGCGTAGGGCCACTCGCCTGCCGGGCTGTCCAGCGCCAGGGTGGCGTGGTCGGCACCCAGGTTGACCACCTGCCAGGGCTGCTGCCAAGCCGTGCCGTGGATGGCGTGCTTGGAATCGGGGTAGTTGGCGGCTAGGTGCAAGGGGCGTGGGCCGAAGCTGCTGCGGCCATCGCGGATGCGGTTGGAGTAAGGCACCAGCGGGAAGCTGGCCATGGCCCAGGGCTTGGCGGGGTTGGGCGCATCGTTGGGGCGCAGCCAGTGCTGGCGCTGGCTGCCGCGCTGGCTGTAGAAGTTGGCGATGGAGCCGCCGACGGTGGGGGCCAGGGTGGCGACGAGTTCACCGGCACGCAGTTCAAGGGTGGAGGTCATGGGGTTGGGGTCTCGGTTTTTTGGGGAGCCCACAGATGGTACCGGCAGCGCATATAAACCCGCTACGGTGGGCAGCAATGTGTGCACTTGCGGTGCACCAGCCAGGGTGCATTTGATGGTAATCTCCTTGCCGCACAAGTACTTACAAACACACCACCCGGGACGATGCAACTATGGCGATGGACCTCGTCGGCGACCTGCTCAGCCGACTCGATCAGCTCAATACCATTGGCGCAGCGCTGTCCAAAGAGCGTGATCTCAACAGCCTGCTCGAAGGCATTCTGATAGCCGCCAAAAACATCACCCAGGCCGATGGCGGCACCCTGTACCGCATGACCGAAGACGGCAGCGCGCTGCGTTTCGAGATCATGCGGACCAACTCGCTGAACCTGTTTCTGGGCGGCACCACCGGCAAGGCCATCGACTTTGCGCCGCTGCAGTTGATCAACGCCGAGGGCGCTTTCAACGACACCATGGTGGCCACCTTTGCCGCCATCCACGACCGCACCGTGAACATTGCCGATGCCTATGGTGAGGCCGGTTTCGACTTCTCAGGCACCAAGGCTTTCGATGCCCGCACCGGCTACCGCTCGCAGTCTTTCCTGACCGTGCCGATGAAGAACTTCGACGGCGAAGTCATTGGCGTGCTGCAGCTCATCAACGCGCTGGAGCCGGGCCTGGGCCGGGTGGTGACCTTCTCCGAGGCCGACCAGCGCCTGGTCGAATCGCTGGCCTCACAGGCCGCCATCGCGCTGAGCAACCGGCAACTGGTGGGCCAGATGGAGAGCCTGTTCGAGTCTTTTGTGCAGCTCATCAACACCGCCATCGACGAGAAATCGCCCTACGCCCGCGACCGCTTCAACCGCGTGCCCGCACTCACCATGATGCTGGCCGCTGCCGTGGATGCCACCACCGACGGGCCGTACGCCAGCGTGCAATTGACCGAGCGCGACCGCTACGAGCTCAAGATCGCGGGCATGCTGCACGACTGCGGCAAGATCGCCACGCCGGTGCACGTGGCCGACAAAGCCACCAAGCTGCAAACCCTGTTTGACCGCATCGAGCTCATCAGCACCCGGTTCGAGGTGCTCAAGCGCGATGCCGAAATCGCCGCCCTGCGCCAGCAACTGGCCCTGCGCACCTGCACCGACCCCGCCGCCGAAGCCACTGCCGAGCAGCGTTTTGAAGATGCACTGCTGCGCATCGATGCCGACCGGGGCTTTCTGCGCGAGGTGAACCTTGCCCAGACCGAGATGACCGACGCGCAGCTCGGCAAGGTGCGCGACATTGGCACCCGCCGCCACTGGCGCAATGCCGACGGCGTGCTGGTGCCCTTCCTGAGCAGCGACGAGCTGGAAAACCTGTCCATCCTGCGTGGCACCTTGACCGCGCAAGAGCACGACATCGTCAACCACCACGTGGCGGCCACCAACGCCATGCTTGCCAAAGTGCATTGGCCCAAGCACCTGAAAAACGTGCCCGAGTATGTGATTGCAGGCCGCGAGCGCCCCGAAGGCACCGGCATTTCGCAAGACCTGCTGCGCCAGCAGGTGCCCATGCAGTCCCGCATGCTGGCCTTGGCCGATGTGTTCGAAGCGCTGACCAGCACGGGGCGGCCCTACCGGCCGCGCATGAAGTTGTCCAAGGCGCTGGAGATGATGGTGCGTTTTGCCAAAAGCGGCTATGTGGATGCCGACCTGTTCGATGTCTTCATGCGCCAGGGTGTGTACCGCCAGTTTGCCGAGCGCTTCCTGAGCCCCGAGCAGATGGATTTACCGGCATCCCACCACGAGGTCGGGGACACCGTGCCCGACCTGCTGCATCCCCACTAGTACATTTCTAGCCCAGCTTCTTCACCAGCACCTGGCTTTTCCGGTCCCAGTTGTACTTGCGTTTGCGGGCCTCGGGCAGCCACTCGGGGTCTACCTGCACAAAGCCGCGCTTGATGAACCAGTGCATGGTGCGCGTGGTCAGCACAAAAATGCTCTGCAGCCCGGCGGCGCGGGCGCGCTGCTCGATGCGCTTGAGCACCTTTTCGCCATCGCCCTGGCCCTGTACCTGGGGCGACACGGTCAGCGCCGCCATCTCGCCGGTGTGGGCCTCGGGGTAGGGGTAGAGCGCGGCGCAGGCGAAGATCACGCCGTCGTGCTCCACCACGGTGTACAGGTCGGCATCGCGCTCGATCTCGGTGCGGCTGCGCTTGACCAGGGTGCCGTCTTTCTCGAACGGCTCGATCAGTTGCAAGATGCCGCCCACGTCGTCCACCAGCGCCTCGCGCAGGCTCTCTAATTTCTCATCCACCACCATGGTGCCGATGCCGTCGTGCACATACACCTCCAGCAAAATCGCACCATCTACCGCAAACGGGATGATGTGGCTACGCTCCACGCCCGATTTGCAGGCTTTCACGCAGTGCTGCAGGTAGAAGGCGGTGTCGGTAGGCAGGTTGGCGGTGGGCAGGTCGGCCAGCAGCTTCTCGGCCACGGCCAGCGGCAGCTCGGTGTCGATGGGGTTGTCTTCGCTCTCGGGCTCGCCGGGGTGCATGCGGATGCCGGGCACCTCGGTCAAAAAGATCAGCTTGTCGGCCTGCAGCGCGCTGGCCACCGAGGTAGCGACTTCTTCCATCGTCAAATTAAAGGCCTCGCCGGTGGGCGAAAAGCCAAACGGCGACAGCAGCAGCATGGCCCCCATGTCCAGCACGCGGGTGATGCCGCCGGTATCCACCTTGCGCACCAGGCCCGAATGCTGGAAGTCGATGCCGTCCACAATGCCCACGGGCCGGGCGGTGATGAAGTTGCCCGAAATCACCCGGATGGTGGCCCCGGCCATGGGCGTATTCGGCAGGCCCTGGCTGAACGCCGCCTCGATCTCGTAGCGCAACTGGCCCGCGGCCTCCTGGGCGCAATCGAGCGCCACCTCGTCGGTGATGCGGATGCCGTGGGCGTACTTGGGCGGGTGGCCCTTGGCCTTGAGCTGCTCGTTCACCTGGGGCCGGAAACCATGCACCAGCACGATCTTCACGCCCATGCTCTGGATCATGGCCAGGTCCTGCGCCAGGTGCGGCAGCTTGCCCGCCGCAATCGCCTCGCCCGCAATGCCCACCACAAAGGTCTGGTTGCGGAACTTGTGGATGTACGGTGCGACCGAGCGGAACCAGGGCACAAAGGTGAAGTTGAAAACGGAAGTCATCATGGGCGCGCAGCCGGGCAGGGCGGTGGGAGTGTGTGGGAAAAGTGTAGCAGCCACCCGGCATGCTGGTGGCAGGCATATGCTTACATACCTTTTTGGCCTCTAGCGCTTATTCCATAAGCGTGAGAAGCTATGTAAATGGAAGCAAATTAACGCGCCCGCTCTCCTGCCAGCGCGGCGTGCAGCAGGTTGAGGAAGACTGGCTGGCCAATCAACCAGGGCAAGCCAGATCATGAGCTCCGTTATGGGATGCGGATTCCAGGGGCAAGGTCACTTCCAAGAAGTGCGACATAGAAGTCTCTGCTTTCCCTGAGATGATCGGAGCAAACGTTCGTCAGTATCCGTGTGAACGACATGTAATCTCTTTCCCCGCGCTGGACAGCTAACGTTTGACTCAGGCGGACTGCCGCAGGCAGGTCCGCTTGAAGGAATGGTTGAACTAAACCGCTGACGCTTTCTCGGTTTTTACAAACGGTTGAAGGCCATAACAACTCCAGAAAAAGCAGCAAAGGGATGTTGCACTATATCCCGGCAATCCCTTGCAGCTTGACTTGCGACTGCTCTCGTTTTTGAAGCTGTGCATGCCGCCAGGGCAGTGACTTTCTTTTGCGTGGCCAAAAGAAAGTCACCATCGAGGCGGCCACCCCCACTACCTGCGCCCTCCGCTTGCGCTACGGGAACCTGCGGTGCTCGCTTCAGGTGGGGTCTGGCTAAACTCGCTGCGCTCAGACAACGCCAGCCCTGATCCACCTGAAGCCGCGCTCCTCGGCGCATCTAGAGGGGGACCCCGGGGAGCGGGATCGGCCTGACTTTGCCGGGCATCGCGCCTAGGGCGCGAGGTGCCCCCACCCTGGCCCTCCCCCGGCGGGGGAGGGAAAAATACCAAATGTGCGCCACCACGCGCCGAGGTGCGCACTGCCTGACCCCTTCCCCCACCGGGGGAAGGCTGGGATGGGGGTACTCGTGCCCCAGGCACGATGGGGCGCTGTGCGCCCCCGATCCCGCATTCGGGGTCCCCATCTGTATGCGCCGAGGAGCACAGCTTTGGGCGGATCAGGGCTGGCGTTGTTTGAGCGCCAGCGAGTTTAGCCAGACCCCGCCCAAAGCGCGCACCGCAGGTTCCCGTAGCGCCAGCGGAGGGCGCAGACAGTTGAGGCGCCTTTCTTTGGGTTACTTTTCTTTTGCGCAAAAGAACAAGTGACTGCGCTGCCGGGCGCATCACCCGGCCGACGATGCTGGCAGGCACCCAGCAAACGCCAACCCGCCAGAGGGGTCGGAGCACGAATGCGGGCAAGCATCGGTCCGACAACAGCCAATTCACCGCGCAATCGTGACCCCACTGGCTACCGCCCGTGCAGCAGAGACAATCCGCTTCTCTTTTGATAGTAAAAAACAGGAGCTGCTCGTGCTGATTGAATAAGCGCTAGCAGGCTTTTGTGTGCCTAAAAAACAGGCTAAAAATACAAAACCCTAGCGCACCCGTTCCCCCGCCAGCGCCGCGTGCAGCAGGCGCTCCCTGTGGGGTGTTGGCTGGCAAAGCAAGCGATTCCACCTGCGTAATGCGATGTATTCTTATTTAGACGTGTGCTGTGGATTTCCACCGCTCTGCCATCAGGGTTTACATCTATCCCGTATGCTCGCCACCTTTCTTGACACTTTTTGATACAAATTGCCCCCCTGGGCCCACACCATGCAAGCCCACTCCCGTCTCACTTCTTTGTCTATCTCCAGCCGCCTGGGCCTGGGTTTTGGCTGCATGCTGGTATTGGTGATTGCCGTGGCCGCTGTGGGCCAGCTATCGGCGGCCTCGGTGCAGGACCAGATGCGCCAGATCACCGGCACCAACGCCACCAAGGCACGGCTGGTCAACAGCATGCTGGAGAGCGTCAGCACCTTGGGCATCCAAAGCCGGTCGGCGGCCATGCTCAATGAAATCGACACCCAAAGGTCGGCCGAACTGGTCAAGCAGCTGCAGCAGACCCTGGCCCAGTACGGCGAGCGCGAGGCCGCGTTGACCACGCTGTTCAGCGCTGCCGACACCACCGCCGCCGAACGCAAGCTGCTGCAAGACATCACCGCCGTGGGCCGCAGCACCCGGCCCGAGCTGGAGCAGGCCATCCAGGCCGCCACCGATGGCGACACCGTGGCCGCCACCATCGGCCTGATGAACCGGGTGGCCCCCGGCGAAACCCTTTGGCGCGCCAAGCTGGCCGCGCTGATCGAGCTGCAAAACACCTTGAACAAGGACACCACCGCCCAGGCCGAGCAGACCCAGAGCCGCGCGCGCACCACCGGCGGCCTGCTGGTGCTGCTGGCGCTGGGCCTGGGCGGCCTGATTGCCTGGCGCACCACGGCCAGCATCACCCAGCCCCTGGGCCGCGCGGTGGTGGTGGCCGAGCGGATTGCGCGCGGCGATCTGACATCGCAGGTCGAGGTGCGCATCCATGACGAAACCGGCCGCCTGCTGGAAGCCATTGCCGCCATGCAGGACCGGCTGCGCGCCATCGTGGGCGAGATCGGCCAGACGGCAGAGTCCATCCAGGTCGCCAGTGCCGAGGTAGCCTCCGGCAACCTGGACCTGAGCCAGCGCACCGAGCAGGCCGCCACCAACCTGCAAGGCGCGGCCACCGCGCTTTCGGACCTGACCGGCACCGTCAGCCAGAGCGCCGCTTCGGCCCGCCAGGCCAACACCCTGGCCGCATCGGCCTCCGCCGTGGCCCAGCGCGGCGGGGAAGTGGTGCGGCAGGTGGTGCACACCATGGACGAGATCAGCACCAGCTCTAAAAAGATCGCCGACATCATCGGGGTGATCGACGGCATTGCCTTCCAGACCAACATCCTGGCGCTGAATGCCGCTGTGGAAGCCGCCCGGGCGGGCGAGCAGGGGCGGGGCTTTGCGGTGGTGGCCAGCGAGGTGCGCACCCTGGCCGTGCGCTCGGCCACGGCGGCACGCGAGATCAAGGCCTTGATCGGCAGCAGCGTGGAGCGGGTGCAGGTGGGCAACCGGCTGGCCAGCCACGCGGGCGAAACCATCCAGGAGCTGGTGCAGTCGGTGCAGCGGGTGTCTGACATCATGGGCGAGATCACCTCGGCGTCTGACGAGCAAAGCCAGCGCATCGGCCTGGTGAGTTACTCGATGGAGCAACTCGATGCCGCGACCCAGCAAAACGCAGCCCTGGTGGAAGAGGGTGCCGCCGCCGCCGACAGCCTGCAGGACCAGGCGGGCAAGCTGACGCAGATGGTGCACGCCTTTCGCCTCACGCGCGACGAGCCTGTGCAGGGCGGCAAGGCGGGTTGACTGGCTTACACTTGGTGGCATTCCGCCCAGCGCCCATAGGCCCGTGGGCCAGCGTGCGCTACTTCCTTGACACCAGCGCGAACTGCGCAGCTTTCTATTTTTGACAGGCCACCGCCATGCAACCCGGCAAAGACCCCAGCCTTAACACTCCCCTCAAGCCCAACCCCGAAGTGCTGGTGCGCAAGCGCCGCAAGGGCATCTACATCCTGCCCAATCTGTTCACCCTGGCGGCCCTGTTTGGCGGCTTTTACGCCATCGTGATGGCGGTGGACGGGCGCTTCGACCAGGCCGCCATCGGCGTGTTCTGCGCCATGGTGCTCGACAGCCTGGATGGCCGCGTGGCCCGCATGACCAACACCCAAAGCGCGTTCGGCGAGCAGATGGATTCGCTGTCCGACATGGTGTCGTTCGGCGCGGCCCCGGCGCTCATTGCCTACATGTGGACCCTCAAGGGCCTGGGCCGCTGGGGCTGGATTGCCGCCTTTGTGCACTGCGCCTGCGCGGCCCTGCGGCTGGCGCGCTTCAACGTGAACACCACCGTGGTGGACAAGCGCTACTTCCAGGGCCTGCCATCGCCCGCCGCGGCCGCGCTGATTGCCGGGTTCATCTGGTTGATGAACGACCTGGGCGTGGCACCGACCGATGTGGCGTGGGTGATGTTTGCGCTGTCGATTTACGCGGGCCTGAGCATGGTGACCAATGCGCCGTTTTATAGCTTCAAAGACGTGCAGATGAAGAAGAGCGTGCCGTTTGTGGTGATTGTGCTGATCGCCCTGGGCCTGGCCGTGATCACCATCCACCCACCCATCGTGCTGTTTGGCGCGTTTGTGGTGTATGGCTTCAGCGGCTACGGCGTGTACGCCTGGCGCAAGTTCAAGGGCGTGCAGACCAGCGTGATCAGCACTTCCAAAGACGAGCCCGATGAGCGCGGATTGCATAAGTAACACCCCCAGGCTGCAGTGCTTCGCATCTTTCTCCAACCCCCTTGCAGGGGGCAACACCAGCAGCCTGGCAAAGCCAGTTCTGCGGTGTTTCTGGAAAGCATGCGTTCTGCGTGTAGAGGTAAGTCATAAAACAAGGCTAGAATCCACGCTTATGAACTTTATTTCTCTAGCGCTACTACTGATCCCCTTCGGGCGGAGACGGTAGCGCACGCGACTTACAGCGTCATCACCCCTCACAACGGCCCGTATGCACCAGCAACGGGCCGTTTTGCGTTGGGTTGCTGGTTTTGGAAAACCTTGAAAGAAACGACCATGTTGAAGCAACCTGCCAGCAAGTACCCCGCGTTTGCCCCCATCCGCTTGACCGACCGCACTTGGCCCGATGCCGTGCTGGCCCAGGCCCCCATCTGGCTCAGCACCGACCTGCGCGACGGCAACCAGGCGCTGATCGAGCCCATGGACATGGCCCGCAAGCTGCGCATGTTCGAGACGCTGGTGGCGATTGGCTTCAAGGAAATCGAAGTCGGTTTTCCGTCGGCGTCGCAGGTCGAGTTCGACTTTGTGCGCAAGCTCATCGACGAAAACCTCATTCCCGACGACGTGACCATCCAGGTGCTCACCCAGGCCCGCGAATCCCTGATCCGCCGCACCTTCGAGTCGCTGGTGGGTGCCCGCCAGGCCATCGTCCACATGTACAACGCCACCGCGCCGGTGATGCGCCGCGTGGTGCTGGGCATGGACGAAGACGGCATTGTCGATTTGGCGGTGCGCCACGCGCAGATGTTTAGCGACATTGCCGCCACCCAGCCCGGCACCCGCTGGACCTTCCAGTACTCGCCCGAGATGTTTTCGGGCACCGAGCTGGCGTTTTCCAAGCGCGTGGTGGACGCGGTTACCCAAGTGTGGCAGCCCACGCCAGCGCACAAATGCATTGTCAATTTGCCGTCTACGGTGGAGCATTCCACGCCCAACATCTTTGCCGACATGATCGAGTGGATGCACCGCCACCTGGAGCGGCGCGACAGCATTGTGTTGTCGGTGCACCCGCACAACGACCGGGGTACGGGCACGGCAGCGGGCGAATTCGCCTTGATGGCCGGGGCCGACCGCATCGAAGGCTGCTTGTTTGGCAATGGCGAGCGCACCGGCAACCTGGACCTGGTCAACGTGGCCTTGAACCTCTACACCCAGGGCGTGTCGCCCGGGCTGGACTTTTCGCAGATCGACGAGATCCGCCGCACCGTGGAGCACTGCAACCAGTTGCCGGTGCACCCGCGGCATCCTTACGCGGGCGATTTGGTCTATACCTCGTTCTCGGGTTCGCACCAGGATGCCATCCGCAAGGCGTTCTCGGCCCGGCAGGAGGGCGCGGCTTGGGACATTCCGTATTTGCCTATCGACCCCAAGGATTTGGGCCGCAGCTACGAAGCCGTGATCCGCGTCAATAGCCAGTCGGGCAAGGGTGGCATCGCCTATTTGCTGGAGAGCGAATACGGCCTGGAATTGCCGCGCCGCTTGCAGATCGAGTTCAGCCAGATCGTGCAGACCGTGATGGACGGCGCGGGCAAGGAGCTCACCGCGCAGGATTTGTGGGCCTTGTTCGAGCGCGAATACGGCACCGCGACCATCGCCACGCCGACCGTACCCCCAGCCGGGCAGGGCGTGGGGCCCATCGATGCGTTTGTGAACCACCTGAACGCCACCGGCACCACCCAGGTCCGCGTGCTCGACTACCACGAGCACGCCCTGGGTGCCGGGGCCAACGCCCAGGCCGTGGCCTACCTGGAACTGCGCATTGACGAGCAACACACGGTGTTTGGTGTGGGCATGGATGCCAACATCGTGTCCGCCTCGTTGAAAGCCATCCTCAGCGGCTTGCAGCGCGCCAAAAAGCATGAAAATGCGAGCTGTGCCGCACCGGCCACCGTTTAAAAAATAAATCCCACAGGAGCACCCCATGGCCGACAAACTCATCATTTTTGACACCACCTTGCGAGACGGCGAGCAGTCGCCCGGCGCCAGCATGACCCGCGACGAAAAGCTGCGCATTGCCCGCCAGCTGGAGCGCCTCAAGGTGGACGTGATCGAGGCGGGTTTTCCGGCCAGCTCGGTGGGAGACTTTGAATGCGTGCAGGCGATTGCCCGCGCCATCAAGGACGCGACCGTCTGCGGCCTGTCGCGCGCCAACGACCGCGACATTTCCCGGGCGGCGGAGGCCCTGAAAGACGCGGCCCATGGCCGTATCCACACCTTCATCGCCACCTCGCCACTGCACATGGAGAAAAAGCTGCGCATGACACCCGACCAGGTGTTCGAGCAAGCCAAGCAGTCGGTGCGCTTTGCGCGCAACCTGGTGGCGGATGTGGAGTTCAGCCCCGAAGATGGCTACCGCAGCGACGTGGACTTTCTGTGCCGCGTCATTGAGGCCGTGATTGCCGAGGGTGCCACCACCATCAACGTGCCCGACACCGTGGGCTACGCCATCCCCGAGCTGTACGGCAACTTCATCAAGACCCTGCGCGAGCGCGTGCCCAACAGCGACAAGGCCATCTGGTCGGTGCATTGCCACAACGACCTTGGCATGGCGGTGGCCAATTCGCTGGCTGGCGTGAAGATTGGCGGCGCACGCCAGGTGGAGTGCACCATCAACGGACTGGGCGAGCGGGCGGGCAACTGCTCGCTGGAAGAAATCGTCATGGCGGTTAAAACCCGGCGCGACTACTTTGGGCTGGACCTGGGCATCGACACCAAGCACATCCTGGCCACCAGCCGCATGGTCAGCCAGACCACCGGCTTTGTGGTGCAGCCCAACAAGGCGGTGGTGGGCGCGAACGCGTTTGCCCACGCCTCCGGCATCCACCAGGACGGCGTGCTCAAGGCCCGCGACACCTACGAGATCATGCGTGCCGAAGACGTGGGCTGGAGCCACAACAAGATCGTGCTGGGCAAGCTCAGTGGCCGCAACGCCTTCAAGCAGCGCCTGCAAGACCTGGGCGTGAGCATGGAGAGCGAATCCGACATCAACGCCGCCTTCGCCCGCTTCAAGGAGCTGGCCGACCGCAAGAGCGAGATCTTCGACGAAGACATCCTGGCCCTGGTCAGCGACGAGAGCGTGGCGCACGACAACGAGCAGTACGGCTTTGTGTCCCTGTCGCAGCACAGTGAAACCGGCGAGCGCCCGCAGGCCAGCGTGGTGTTTACCGTCAACGGCAAAGAGGTCAAGGGCGAGTCCGACGGCAACGGCCCGGTGGATGCGTCCCTCAAAGCTATCGAAATGCATGTGCAAAGCGGTGCCGAAATGGTGCTGTACTCGGTCAACGCCATCAGTGGCTCCACCGAGAGCCAGGGCGAAGTCACGGTGCGGCTGCAAAACAGTGGCCGCGTGGTCAACGGCACCGGCTCCGACCCCGACATCGTGGTCGCTTCCGCCAAGGCCTACCTGAGCGCGCTGAACAAGCTGCAAAGCAAGGCTGACCGGGTGGCTGCGCAGGGTTGATGGGGCAAAGTCGGACATCCGGCCCCCACCCCAACCCTCCCCCGGGGGGGGAGGGGGCAAAACCGCTCCCAGCTCCACTCCCTCCCCCTCCGGGGGAGGGCCGGGGTGGGGGCCATCTACGCCCACGCCCGCCCCCCAGCAGATTCACCCGCATAGATGCCCTGCGGGGCCTGGCCGTGGTGTGGATGACGGCCTTCCACTTCAGCTTCGACCTGGCCCACGCGGGACTGTGGGCGCAAAACTTCTACGCCGATCCGTTCTGGACCTGGCAGCGGGTGGCCATCGTCAGCCTGTTTTTGTTCTGCGCCGGACTGGGCCAGGCGGTGGCCGCCCAGCACGCCGTGGGCTGGCCACGTTTTTGGCGGCGCTGGGCGCAGGTGGCGGGGTGCGCGGTACTGGTGTCGGCCGGGTCGGCGGTTATGTTTCCGAACAGCTGGATTTACTTCGGCGTGCTACACGGCATCGCGGTGATGCTGCTGGTAGCCCGGCTCACCGCCCGCTGCGGCCTGTGGCTGTGGCCCATGGGTGCACTGGCGATTGCTTCTAAATCTATAGCTGCTTACGCCCTATCCATGGGCGATAATGCCACTTTTTCTATATTTTTTAACCAAAAATCCGTCAATTGGCTGGGCTGGATCACCGAGAAACCTGTCACCGAAGACTACGTGCCCCTGTTCCCCTGGCTGGGTGTGCTGTGGTGGGGCATGGCTGCCGGGTTCTGGCTGTTGCAACGCCACCCGCAGTGGCTGCAGGGCAGCGCCCCCCGCCCGCTGGCCTGGCTGGGCCGCTGGAGCCTGCCGTACTACATGCTGCACCAGCCGGTGCTGATCGGCCTGGTGACCGCCTTCGCCGCATTTAAGACGTAAAAAAAGCGGCCTGGGCCGCTTTTTTAGGGTCACAAAGACTTACTCTACTTTCGCCGCTGCGCGCAGTTGCTCCTGGAACTGCACCAGCTTTTGCTGCGACATCTGCTTGGCGATTTCGGGCTTCACTTCTTCAAACTTGGGCAACTGGGCTTGGCGCTCGTCTTCCAGGCGGATAATGTGGTAGCCGAACTGGCTCTTCACCGGGGTGTCGGTGGTCTGGCCTTTTTTCAGCTTGATCAGGCCTTCGGTGAACTCTTTTACGTAGCTGCTGGGGTTGGCCCAATCCAGGTCGCCGCCCTTGGCACCCGAACCCTTGTCGGTGCTGGACTTCTTGGCGATGGAGCCAAAGTTGCCGCCCTTTTTGAGCTGGGCAATGATGGCCTTGGCTTCGGCTTCGGTGGCCACCAGGATGTGGCTGGCCTTGTATTCCTTGCCGCCGTTGGCCGCCACGAACTTGTCGTACTCGGCCTGCATGTCGGCATCGGTCACGGGGTTGGTCTTTTTGTAGTCTTCAAACAGTTCGCGGATCAGCAGGGTCTGGCGGGCCATGTCCATTTGCAGCTTGTAGCTGTCGCTGGCATCCAGGCCGCGCTTTTGGGCTTCTTGCATGAAGATTTCACGGGCAATGATCTCTTCCTTGATCTGGCCTTCCATTTCCGGCGTAACCGGGCGGCCCGATGCGGTGACCTGCTGTACCAGCGCGTCGATGCGCGCCTTGGGCACGGCCTTGCCGTTGACGATGGCGATGTTTTGTGCGGAGGCCGACAGCGCCAGGCTACCCAGCAAAGCAGCAGCGACCATGGTGGATAACAGTGTTTTTTTCATGCGATTCCTAGGAGGGGGTTGCGAGCTGCCGGGAGGGGTCGGCTCTGAATAAAAGAGGGCTAGAGGACTTCAATCGCGATGGCGTGAACGCCCTGGTCAATGAATTCTTGCAGCGCATCATACACAAGGCGATGGCGCGCCACGCGGGGCTTGCCCGTAAACAAAGGTGAAGCAATCCGCACCCGAAAATGCGTGCCAAATGCGCTGCCGTTGGAGCCCGCATGCCCGGCGTGGGCAGCGCTTTCGTCCAGCACTTCGAGCTGCGTGGGGCCCAGCCGTTCACGCAGGCGCTGGTCGAGGCGGTCGGCGGTGATGTTCATACGGACTTGTCGGTTTTGGCGGCTTCAGAGCTTGGCTCGTCGGAGCCCAGGTAGCGCGAGATGTACCAGCCTTGCCCGCCCATGAACACCAGCGGAAACACATAGCCCCAAAGCTTGAAGTTGACCCACTGGTCTGTCGTGTAATAGGCCGCCACATACCCGTTGACGGCGGCCATGAACAGGCAGTACAGCATCCAGGCCACGTTCAGGCGCATCCACACCGGGTCGGGCAGGTCCAGCTGGCTGCCCAGCATGAGCTTGAGGTAGTTTTTCTTCATCACCCACATGGCCACGCACATGGCCAGCGCCATGGCGATGTAGAGCACGGTGGGCTTCCACTTGATGAAGGTTTCGTCTTGCAAGATGAGCGTGAGTGCGCCAAAGCCCAGCACCATGCCCAGGGTCATCTTGTGCATGGTGGTGAGCTTTTTGTCGATCACGTAGGTCACCACCATTTGCAGCACGGTGGCCACCATCAGCACGCCGGTGGCGACGTAGATCGTGCTGAATTTGTAGGCGGCAACAAAAAGCAATATAGGTAAAAAGTCGAGCAGGGTCTTCATGGGCAAAGGCGGTTATTGGGGTTTGAAATCGAGCGAAGCCGAATTCATGCAGTATCGCAGCCCGGTGGGCGAGGGGCCGTCGTCAAACACATGGCCCAGGTGCGCGCCGCAGTCGGCACACACGGTTTCCACCCGGCGCATGCCGTGGCTGACGTCGGTGATCTCTTCGATGGCACCCGGCGCGGCTTCTTGCGAAAAGCTGGGCCAGCCGCAGCCCGCGTCGAACTTGGTGGCCGAGTCAAACAGCTTGTTGCCGCAGCAGATGCAGCGGTACTCGCCCGCCGCCCAGTTCTGGTCGTACTTGCCGGTATGGGGGCGTTCGGTGGCCGCATGGCGGGTGACCTGGAAGGCTACGGGTTCTGCGCCTTTCTCGGCCAGCAGGGCTTTCCATTCGGCGTCGGTTTTTTCAATTTTGTGGGTCATGATGAGCAGCTGATCGCAATAGAAGAAGCCCAGTCGGGCGGGAAGTCGGCGTAGGCATCCAACCCCGGATGTTCGTCAAACGGGGTTTCCAGCAGCGCCAACAGTTGTTGGACTCCGGCAAAGTCCTTTTGGTTCGCACGGCGTATGGCTTCTTCGCCCAGATGGTTGCGCAGCACGAACTTCGGGTTGGTTTTGAGCATCAAATCGGCCGCCTGCGCTCTGTCCACCTGGGCTAGCCGCTCTGAATATTGTAGTAACCAGGCATCGGCGGCATCGCGGTCTACCCACAGGTCGCGCACCGCGTGGGGCGACTGGCCGGGTGTCTGGGCAACCCAGTGGCTCAGGGTGCGCCAAAAAATAGTGAAGTCCACATGCTCCTGGGCCAGCAGGGCCAGAACGCCGTCGGCCAGCGCCTGGTCGCCCAGCTGCGCATCGTTGAGGCCGAGCTTGGCGCGCATGCGGCGGGCCAGGGCGGCGGGGAAGGCGGTCTTGTAGGTTTCCAGCGCGGCCAGGGCGGGCTCTTGCGCGCCGATCAGCGGCAGCAGGGCCTGGCCCAGGCAGAACAGGTTCCAGTTGCCGATGTTGGGCTGCTGGTCGTAGGCGTAGCGGCCATGGTCGTCGCTGTGGTTGCAAATGTGGCCGGGGTCATAGCCGTCCAGAAACTGGAACGGGCCGTAGTCCAGCGTCAGGCCCAGGATGCTCATGTTGTCGGTATTCATCACCCCGTGGCAAAAGCCCACGGCCTGCCACTGGGCGATCAGCTCGGCGGTGCGTTCGGTCACTGCCTGCAGCAGGGCGGCGTAAGGGTTCGTCGCATCGCGGCAGGCGGGGTAGTAGCTGTCGATGACAAAGTCGGCCAGTTGGCGCAGCGGCTCGATCTGGTTGCGCGCCGCAAAGTGCTCGAAATGCCCGAAGCGGATGAAGCTGGGGGCCACGCGGGTCACCACGGCTGCGGTCTCGATGGTTTCGCGGCGGATGGGGGCATCAGACCCGGTGATGCACAGCGCCCGCGAGGTGGGAATGCCCAGGCCATGCATCGCCTCGCTGCACAAGAATTCGCGGATGCTGGAGCGCAGCACCGCCCGGCCATCGCCCATGCGCGAGTAGGGCGTGCGGCCCGCGCCCTTGAATTGCACCTCCAGCCCCTGGCCATTGGGGGCCACCACCTCGTCCAGCAAAATCGCCCGCCCGTCACCCAATTGCCCGGCCCACTGGCCAAACTGGTGGCCGCTATAGACGCTGGCCAGCGGCTGCGTGCCGCGGATGGCGGTGTTGCCGGTGAAGGCCTGCGCGCCTTCCTCGGAGGTCAACCAGGCCGGGTCCAGTCCCAGCTCACGCGCCACCGCCAGGCTGTGGCCCACCCAGTAGGGGGCGGGCAGAGGAGTGGGCTGCAGGTTTGTGTAGAAAGTCGTCCCCAGGGTGGCAAAACGGTTACGCCAAGTCAGACCCAGGTCGAGTTCGGTGGCGGTCTCTGCGGCAATAGTCATAGCCGGGGATTGTCACGCAGATCCTTTGGACGCACTGGACGCAGGGCCATGCTGCATGGGCGACACACTGCGGGTCAACACCGGGGCGCAGGGGCCCACCGGCGGGCAATACTGGGAATCTATTTCTAGGAGACCGCCGATGCTGGGCCTGATGCAAAACCAACCGCTGTTGATCTCCACCCTGATTGCCTTCGCCGACCGCCACCATGGCGACGGCGAGATCGTCTCGCGCCGGGTCGAGGGTGACATCCACCGCACCAATTACCAGCAGGTGGCCGCCCGCGCCCGCCAGGTGGCCAACGCGCTGGACGGCTGGGGCTTGGCCTTTAGCGACCGCGTGGCCACCCTGGCCTGGAACGGCTACCGGCACCTGGAGCTGTATTTCGGTGTGAGCGGCTCCGGGCGGGTGCTGCACACCATCAACCCGCGCCTGCACCCCGCCCAAATCGCCTGGATCACCCAGCACGCCGAAGACCGGGTGCTGTGCTTCGATGCCACGTTCCTGCCGCTGATCCAGGCCATCCACGCCCAGTGCCCCACGGTGCAGCACTGGGTGATGCTGTGCGATGCCGACAAGCTGCCTGCCGACACCGGCATCCCCAATTTGGTGAGTTATGAGGCCTGGATCGCCGCGGCCTCCAGCCAGTACGTGTGGCCCACATTCGACGAAAACACCGCCTCCAGCCTGTGCTACACCAGCGGCACCACCGGCGACCCCAAGGGCGTGCTGTACAGCCACCGCTCCACCACCTTGCACGCCTACGCCGCGGCCTTGCCCGATGCCATGGACCTGAGCGCCCGCGACGCGGTGCTGGCGGTGGTGCCCATGTTCCACGTCAACGCCTGGGGCATTCCGTACAGCGCGGCGCTCACCGGCTGCAAGCTGGTGTTCCCCGGCCCGGCGATGGACGGCCCCTCGGTCTACAACCTGATCGAGTCGGAGAAGGTCACCTTTGCCGCAGGCGTGCCCACCGTGTGGCAAATGCTGCTGGGCCACATGCAGCCCGCCGGCCTGCGCTTTGGCACGCTGCAGCGCACGGTGATTGGCGGCTCGGCCTGCCCACCGGCCATGGTCAAGGCGTTCCAGCACGACTACGGCGTGGAGGTGATCCACGCCTGGGGCATGACCGAGCTGTCGCCCCTGGGCACGCTGTGCACCTTGAAGAACAAGCACCTATTGCTATCCAAAGAAGAACAACTGGCGATGCGTCTGAAACAGGGCCGGGCGGTGTACGGTGTGGATATGAAGGTGCTGGGCGACGACGGCCAGCCGCTGCCGCACGATGGTAAGTCTGCTGGCGACCTGCTGGTGCAAGGCCCGTGGATCGTGGCTGACTACTACCGCAGCCCCGATCCCAGCCCGCTGGTGGACGGCTGGTTTCCCACCGGCGACGTGGCCACCATCGATGCCGATGGCTACCTGCAGATCACCGACCGCAGCAAGGACGTGATCAAGTCCGGCGGCGAGTGGATCAGCTCCATCGCGGTAGAAAACATCGCCGTGGCCCACCCGGCGGTGGCCATGGCCGCCTGCATCGGCGTGCCCCACCCCAAGTGGGACGAACGGCCCATCGTGGTGGTGGTGAAGAAGCCCGGTGCCGAGGTCAGCGTGGCGGAGCTTTTGGCCTTTTACGACGGCAAGATCGCCAAATGGCAGGTGCCCGACGACGTGGTGTTTGTCGATGCCATCCCGCTGGGCGCCACCGGCAAGATGCAGAAGATGCGGCTGCGCGAGATGCTGAAAGACTACCGGCTGCCCGGATAGCCAGGCTAAAAGCTCACCACATTGCACTGCACCAGCTCGGGCGAACCCAGGTTGTAGCCCGCGCCTTTGCACACCACGTGCAGCGGCTGGCCGCGCTTGAGCAGGGTGGCGGCTTCCTCGGCGGGCAGCTGCTTGAGCCGGACCATGCCGGTGCCGCCCTCCAGCCCCTCGACCACGGTCACCTTCTTGTCCATCTGGGCGGCGATGGGCATGAACGAACCCGACTTCAGGTACACCACCAAGGTACCAAAGATGTCGCGCGACACCAGGTCGATGGAGGTTTCCACGTACAAGGTTTTGCCCTTGTAGGTGCGGTTGGCGGCGGCCTCGTCGGTTTTGTAGGCTTGCATCAGCGTTTTGCCCTGGACCCGCAGAGTCTTGCCCGCATCTACGTCGGCCATCATGGCTTTCACAAACTTCTCAGCGTCGGGGGATTCAAAGCGTGGGGTACCGGATCCCAAGGCCACCCCACACAGTAGGGTGGCAAGCGCTGCGGCAAGGGGCTGCAGCCAGTTTTGGGGGCGTTTTGGCATGCCTGGATGCTAACAAAGCAGTGGCGGCTGCATTCCACCATCGGGCGGCGACGTGCCACTGGCTACACTTCCCCGCCGCCACACTCGGCCGCGTCCACCGGAACCCCATGGAGTTTTTTACCCTCTCGCTCTTGAACGGCCTCAGCTACGGCCTGGTGCTGTTCATGCTGAGCGCGGGGCTGACGCTGATTTTCAGCCTGCTGGGCGTGCTGAACCTGGCCCACGCCAGCTTCTACATGCTTGGCGCGTACGTGGCCTACAGCCTGACTTTGGTGCTGGGCTTCTGGCCTGCGTTGCTGCTGGCCCCGCTGCTGGTGGGGCTGGTGGGCGCGGCGTTTGAACGCTACGTGCTGCGCCGCGTCCACGCCCACGGCGCGCAACGGCACAAGGCCGAGATGCTGGTCACCTTTGGCCTGGCCACCGTGCTGGCCGAGCTGGTGCAGCTGGTGTGGGGGCGCGGCACGGTGGACTACCGCATCCCCGAGGCGCTGGCCGGGCCGCTGTTCAAGCTGTGGGGCACGCCGTTCCCCGCCTACCGGGCCTTCATGGTGCTGGTGGCGTTGGGCATGTGGCTGGCGCTGTGGCTGTTGTTCACCCGCACCCGCACCGGCCTGGTGGTGCAGGCCGCGCTGACCCACCCCGATGCCGTGCAGGCCCTGGGCCACAACGTGCCGCGCATCTTCATGCTGGTGTTTGGCGGCGGCGCGGCGCTGGCCGGGCTGGCGGGCGTGGTGGGCGGCAACGCTTTTGTCACTGAGCCGGGCATGGCAGCCACCGTGGGCTCGGTGGTGTTTGTGGTGGTGGTGGTGGGCGGCATGGGGTCGCTGACCGGGGCGCTGGGCGCGTCGCTGTTGATCGGTGTGCTGCAGACCTTCGCGGTGGGGCTGGACCCCATCAGCCGGTTTGCGCCGCTGTTGCCATACCTGTTACTCGTTCTGGTGCTGCTGTTGCGCCCGCAAGGTTTGTGGGGGCAGCGTGCGGACTAGGGCGGCGGGCACCGCATTTGCGCTGGTGCTGCTGGCTGCGCCCTGGGTTTTCAACAGCAGTCTGGGCCTGAATTTGCTCACGCAGATGGGCATCGCCGCCATCGTCTGCCTGAGCTACAACATCCTGCTGGGGCAGGGCGGCATGCTGAGTTTTGGCCACGCTATTTACTCCGGCCTGGGCGCTTTTGCCGCCATCCATGTGCTGAACGCCGCCGTGCTGCCGGTCAGCCTGGTGCCGGTGGTGGGCGGGCTGGCCGGGGCTGGGGTGGCGTTGCTGCTGGGCTGGCTGACGGCGCAAAAATCGGCCACCACCTTCGCCATGGTCACGCTGGGCCTGGGCGAGCTGGTCGCCGCCCTGGCCTGGCTGCTGCCGCAGGTGTTCGGCGGCGAGGCGGGCGTGTCGGGCAACCGGGTGGCCGGCGCGTCGCCTTTAGGCATTACTTTTGGGCCGCAGTTGCAGGTGTACTACCTGGTGGCGGCCTACACCCTGGTGTGTACCGGGTTGATGTACACCTTCACCCGCACCCCGCTGGGCCGCATGCTCAACGCGGTGCGCGACAACCCCGAGCGGGTGGAGTTTGTGGGTTTTGATGCCCGGCGCATCCGCTTCATGGCCGTGGTCATCGCCGGTTTTTTTGCAGGCATAGGCGGTGGGCTGGCCGCGCTGAACTTCGAAACCGTGACCGCCGACGTGCTGGGCAGCCAGCGCTCGGGTGCGTATTTGCTGTTTACTTATCTGGGCGGCTCGGGCCACTTTTTCGGCCCTGTCGTGGGTGCTGTGCTGATGGTGCTGGCGAATGTGCTGCTCAGCGGCATCACCAAGGCCTGGCTGCTGTACGTGGGCCTGGTGTTCATCGCCATGGTGGTGTGGGTGCCGGGCGGCGTGGTCAGCCTGGCCGGGCGGCTGCGCTGGAGCGATGCCCCTCGGTATGCGGCCTGGGCGCTGGCGTTTGCCGGGTTGGCGGCGATGGTGGAGATGGTGTACCAGCTGCAACTGCAGGCGGCGCTGGGGCCGCAGCTGCGCTTCCTGGGATTGGCCCTGGACGCGACCAGTGGAGTGAGCTGGGCTGCGGCTACGGCGGCTTTGGCAACAGGCGTACTTTTGGGGATGCGCAAATGATCCCCGCGCTGCAACTCATCACCCTGCGCAAGAACTTCGGCTCGGCGCAGATCATCCAAGGGGCGAACTTGACCGTGGCCACAGGCGAGCGCGTGGCGCTGATCGGCCCCAACGGCGCGGGCAAGTCCACGCTGTTCAACCTCATCAGCGGCCGCACCGCGCCCAGCAGCGGCCAGATCTTGCTACACGGTCAGCCCATCCACGGCAAAAAACCGTTCGAGATCTACCGCGCAGGTCTGGCGCGCAGCTTCCAGACCAGCAACCTTTTTGCCCAGCTCAGCGTGTTCGAGAACCTGCGCTGCAGCCTGCTGTGGAGCCGGGGCTACGGCTACACGTTTTGGCGCTTGCTCAGTGGCCTGAAGGACGTGCGCGAGCGGGCCGAGCAGCTCATGGCCCAGGTGCAGCTAGACGGCAAACGCGACGTGCTGGCCGCCCACCTCACCTACGCCGAGCAGCGCGCGCTGGAGCTGGCCATCACCATCGCAGGCGGCGCCAGCGTCATCTTGCTGGACGAGCCCACGGCGGGCATGGGCGTGCAGGAGGCCGCCGGGTTTGTGCAACTCATCCGCGAGATCACGCAAGGCAAAACGCTATTGATAATAGAGCACGATATGCAGGTGGTATCGGCGGTGGCGGCCAAAATCGCTGTATTAGTAGCGGGCGAAGTCATCGCCTTCGACTCGCCCGAGGCGGTGCGCGCCAACCCGCGGGTGCAAGCCGCCTACCTGGGGCAGGCGGCCTGATGCTGCAAGTCCAGAACCTGCGCGCCTTCTACGGCCCCACGCCCGTGCTGCACGGCGTGTCGTTCGCCATCCAGCCCGGTGAAACCGTGGCCCTGCTGGGCCGCAACGGCGCGGGCCGCTCCACCACCGCCAAGGCGCTGATGGGCCTGGTGCGCTGCGAGGGCTCCATCCTGTGGCGCGGCCAGCAACTGGTGGGCCAGCTACCCTGTGCCATCGCCCAGCAAGGCATCGCCTATGTGGCCGAGGCCCGCGACATCTTCCCGCGCCTCAGCGTGCACCAGAACCTGCTGCTTGGGCAAAAAGGCAGCGGCCCGTGGACCTTCGAGGCCGTCTACACCCTGTTTCCCCACCTCAAGGCTAGAGAGCACACCCCCGGCGGCGTGCTCTCAGGCGGCGAACAGCAAATGCTGGCCCTGGCCCGCGCGCTGATGGGCAACCCCCAGCTCCTGCTCATCGACGAACCCACCGAAGGCCTGGCCCCGCAGGTGGTAGCGCAGGTGGCTGCTGCCCTGCGCTTGCTCAAAGCCCAGGGCGTGGCGGTGTTGCTGGTGGAGCAAAAACAGGCCCTGGCGCTGGAGGTGGCCGACCGCGTGCTGGTGATGGGGCGGGGGCAGGTGGTGCTGGATGCCACGCCCGCGCAGTTGCGTGCGGACACCACTGTGCGCAGTGAGTGGCTGGAAATATAAAAAATTGGGCTTATCCCAGGCTTTAATCGAAGCCGTAGGTCTAGTTTAGCCCCGTAAAAGTAGACGCGTTGCCTACATCAGTATTTGGCGGAGATGTCGTCCCTAGGTACGAAACGCCAGCGATCTGCGTTAACCAGCTTTTCATGCGCCATAGGACCGAATTCTGCGAGAGCTTCGCCCAGCATATAGCGACGGTTGGACTCGTTAGCGGGCTCGGCGGGGTCACGGTATTGAAGTTGCCAAACCGGCCAGTCCGGACCGTCTAACTGGAGTGTTCGGGTTTGCTGGGATAACCAAATTCTGGTTTGGGTGGCGGGGCGAAGCTCTAGATTGCAAACCCAAGCCGCTTGTATCCAGCTCCAGGTACGGATTTCTGTGCCGCTTGCAGTAAGCAAGGTTTGCCCATCGGCGTTGAAGGCGCAGGCTATCAGTCCGCCCTCATGGCCGGAGAGTATCTGTAGGCATTCACCCTGGCGGCTCCACAGCCGCACAGTGTTGTCCCAGGACGCGGTAGCTATCCTTTGCCCATCGGCGCTGAGGGCGCATGAGATCAATGCTGCCTCATGGCCGGCGAGGACCTGCAGGCATTCGCCCTGGCGGTTCCACAGCCGGGCGGTGTTGTCCCTGGACCCTGTAAATAAAATTTCCCCGTCGGCGCTGAGGGCGCAGGCGGTCAGCGCCTCCTCATGGCCGTAAAGTATCTCTATGCATCGACCCTGGCTGTTCCACAGGCGGGCGGTTTTGTCCCTGGATGCGGTGAGCAGAGTTTGCCCGTCGGCACTGAGGGCGCAGGCGGTCAGCGTCTCCTCATGGCCGTAAAGTATCTGCAGGCATTCGCCCTGGCGATTCCACAGGCGTGCGGTTTTGTCCCTTGACGCGGTGAGCAGAGTTTGCCCGTCGGCACTGAGGGCGCAGGCGGTCAGCGTCTCCTCATGGCCGTAAAGGACTTGCAAGCATTCGCCCTGGCGATTCCACAGGCGTGCGGTTTTGTCCCTGCACGCGGTCAGCAGCCTTTCCCCATTGGCACTAAGGGCGGTGGATAGGTCCATTGCGCCTTTATGGCCGGAGAGGACCTGCAGGCATTTACCCCGGCGGTCCCACAGCCGGGCACTTTTGTCATGGGACGCTGTAAGCAGGGTGTGCCCATCGGCGCTAAGCGCGCAGGCGCTCAGTGCGCTATTGTGGCCGGAGAGGACTTGCAGGCATTGACCCTGGCGGTTCCACAGCCGGGCACTTTTGTCATGGGACGCTGTAAGCAGGGTTTGCCCATCGGCGCTAAGCGCGCAGGCGCTCAGCTCGTCTTCATGGCCAGAGAGGACCCGAAGGCATTCACCTTGGCGGTTCCAAAGTCGGGCAGTTTTATCATCGGACGCGGTGAGCAGAGTTTGCCCATCCGAGCTGAGCGCGCAGTCGCTTAGCGCCTCCTCATGGCCGGAGAAGACCTGCAAGCATTCGCCCTGGCGGTTCCATAGCCGAGCGGTTTCGTCCCAGGATGCGGTAAGCAGGGTTTGTCCATCGGCGCTTATAGCGCAAGCGCTCAGCACAACTTCATGACCGGATAGGACCTGTAAGCATTCGCCCTGACGGTTCCACAGCCGGGCAGACTTGTCCCAGGATGCGGTAAGTAGGGTTTGCCCATCGGCGCTAAGCGCGCAGGCAGTTAATTCATCTTGATGGCCTGAGAGTATCTGCAAGCATTCGCCACACCGGTTCCATAACCGGGCGGTGTCGTCCACGGACGCGGTGAGCAGAGTTTGCCCGTCGGCGCTGATGGCACAGGCGTTTAGCGCGCCTTTATGACCTGAGAGGACCTGCAGACAATCTCCCTGGCGGTTCCACAGCCGGGCGGTGTTGTCCGTGGATGCGGTAACCAGGGTTTGGCCATCGGCACTGAGCGCGCAAGCGGTTAGCACTCCTTTATGACCGGATAGGACCTGCAAACATTCGCCCTGGCGGTTCCATAACCGGGCGGTGTAGTCCCAAGATGCGGTAAGAAGGGTTTGCCCATCACCACTGAGCGCGCATGCACGAACCGATGCTGTGTGTCCCGACCAGTTCAAAGACCACCCACTGGGCAAGGCCTGATTTGGTATTGCTGAGCCGGAGTTCCAAGGCTTGTCGCCACCGGTCCTGCAGCCCACAGCTTGCAAGGCCTGGGTGTGTGCGCCGGTGGTGTTGATTCGGTCTATGTTTACCTTACGCCAGCGGCTGGCTTGCAACTGGGCATTGTCAAAGTTTGCAGACTGGCCTTGGAGATGATCGAACCGCGCTTGGCGGCAATCTGCATCTGCCCAACTGGATGTTTTCAGGCGGCAGTGGGACCATTGGCTTTCTGCCAGCAAAGCACGGTCGGCGCACAGGGTGTCCAACTGCAGACCAGAAAATATATGGCGCTCCAGCGGTAGATCGCTGATATCCAGCACAGTAAGCCCCCAGTGGGATGGGTTGTGCTCATGCAAAAACAACAAACTCAGCCTAGCCTTCTGGTCAGCCGTATCCGCACGGGCAAGGTGTTTGCTCAGTGTGTTGCGCACCTGATTCTGGATATAGCTGTCTATGGTTATTTGGTGTTGCTCTAAAAACACCAAGGTTTCTACCGAAGGACTAAGGCTGTTCCACACCTGGATGTCGTCGTGTTCCAGGCTACGGTGCAGGCGCAGCGCCAAAAAGTATTCCAAGATAGATGTATGGGCAAACGAGAAGCTGTCTTCTCCCGGTCGCACCAGAAAGGTGGCGTTGCGTAGGTCGGTAAGCAACGTGGTTTCTGCGGCTTTTTGATACAGTGGTGTAGCGCTGCGCACCGGATCCAGCCTCAGCCAAATTCGGAACCACTCTGCAAGTTGACTCCACTTAATTTGCCGTGCGCCGCGCTGCCACAGATATAAGGCCAGGTCTTGCATCAAGATGGCCTTGTCCTCTGGCAGTAACTGGTGCTTGCCAGTATCGCGGTCTAGCCACGCTTGCACCATCCAGGCATAAAGGGTGGCACCGTTGACCACTGTGCCTTCGCGCTTGGCCTGCTCAATGCTATCTATCTGAGCGCACACCATCTTCAGGCCTTGTGGGCGGCTGCTGACCTCCACCAGGTTATGCACACTGGCAATCAGGTCGTACAGCACTTGTGGGTCGTGCCCTGGGGCGTGCTGCTGTAGATAGGCCAGTACCTGGGTTGGGGTGAAGGGCAGCATCTGCCAGGCGCGGGGCTTGGCTGCGCGGTGCTGCTCGCGCCCCAAGCCCAGGATTTGTTCGTTTTGATTGTGGGTGCTTTTGAAGTAGTGGGTGCGGCAGGTCAGCAGCAGCTTTCCCGGTGCCTTGCTCCCCGTGCCAGGGTTTAGGTGGCGGGGCCAGTGAGAAAAAGGCAGGGCGGAGAACAGCAGGTTGATGAACTGCTGGCCCCAGGCCTCGTCTGGGTTATGGGCCAGCACTTCGTCCAGGCCGTCAAAAATGAGCAGGGCACCTTCTTGCTGCGCTGCTTGCAGTGTGTCCTTGCCCGTGGGTGCCGTCTCGCCCGCTGGAGTGCTGCGGGCGTTCAAGCGGTCGAGAAAATACTCAAGCCTGGGCAAGTCTCCGCCCAGCAAGGCGCGCTTGTCTTCTATGGCGCGGCGCAGGTCCAGGTAGATGGGCGTGGGGGTAGGGCTGCTACCCGGCTCTGCGCTCTGGATGCGCTGCTGCAGCGCCTGCGCCAGCAACTGGGTGTTCCAGGTTTTTCCCATGCCGTATTCGCCCAGCAGCACTGCAAATGGGGTATCGGTGGGGTCACAGGCCCAGCGCAGCATGGCGGGCACGATTTCCACGCTTTCTTCCGTCGCAACTTCTGTGGGCACAGGGGTGTCGTTCGCTTGCCTGCGTTCGCGAGCGGACTCTAGCTGGCGCAGGTCTCTGCCCAGGCCCGGGACGTTTGCCCCTGCATTGACCTCAAGGGGGGCTAGGAAGTGGCGCGTTGCGCATGGCGCAGTGGGTTGTCTTTTTGCACCCGGTTTAGGTGCTGGACTGCTGCTATGGGGCAGAGGTGGCGGCAGACTGGTCTCGACCAGTTGGATGAGCTGGTCAATCAGCTTTTCTTCAAACACCCGCTTGAGCGCGGAGTTGTTAAGACATTGGTCCCATGTATGGTTTTGATCGTCGTGGTGGACGTGTAGTAACTGCGTCCGGTCGCCCTTTTTTGTGCGGTCCAGCACCCCCAGTTTGTGGGTGCCTTCTTTTACAGGCGCTAGCTGAACAGCAATAAAAGGCTTCAAGAGTTTGCCCACCGCGTTGCGAAACAAAGGCCACTCGCTTTTCTGAATATATGAACTTCCGCATGCAGATGGTGACACTAGCAGCAGCCCTGCGATCGCACGTTGAAACTCTACTTGCATGGTCTGGTGGTCGTTCTGACCGCCGTGGATACCGTCATCGCCAATAGTGCTGCGAAAGGTCCAGAAGCTGATTCGTGCAGCCAGGCTTGCGGACCTGGCCCGCAGGCCGGTTTTTAGGCCGTCCAGTAATGCAACGGCTAGTTTCTGGTCCGCGCCAGCGAAAGACACTGCGACCTGCAGCGGACTCAAGTCCACCGCATGGGCGGGTACGCTGTTTTGTTGCAGCATGTAGTCCGTTACCAGTTGCGTGCCCGGTGGCACGGCGGGTTGCAGATGCGCTTCGACTTCCAGCCAGAGTAGCTGGTTAGGCCCGCCTCGTCCTTTGGGGGTAACTAGTACCAATTTGCCTAGGCCTGCTTTGTTGGCAGCGAGGCTGATGGCGGCTTTGAAAGTGGCTAAATCGCTTTTGATGGAGTCGGCCGTCAAGCCTGGGTACAGGGCTTGAGATATGGCCGATCTGGCTACCAATCCATCGACACTGATCGCCAACAATGTCATAAGTGCACGAAAACGCTCCTGGTGCCGTGCGTCAACACCCGCCAGATGGTGCTGGATTTGGTTTAAAAGCTGTACTGCATGCGAGGGGGTAACGCGGTTCATTTGCTTTCTCCAAGGCGGATATCCATCAAAACATATCTTTAATATTGCTTAAATACAAGCATCTGCTGGTTTGTCCCAACTGGGACAAACCAGCAGACATGAACCTGCCGTGAGCCTCTAGAATAAAAATCGAACGATCGTTCTATTTCAACCCCGAGGTGTACGCATGACAGCTCCCAATCCCTATTACCTAGTCCACGGCAACGTTGCCGTGATCACCCTGAACAACCCGCCGGTCAACGGCCTGGGCCTGGCGACGCGCCGTGCGGTGACGGCCGGGCTGGCGCAGGCGAATGCCGATGCGGCGGTGGTGGCGATTGTGCTGACCGGTGCGGGCAAGGCGTTTTCGGGTGGGGCGGACATCAAGGAATTTGACACGCCGCAGGCGATGCAGGAGCCGAACCTGCTGAGCATGATTCTGGCCATCGAGCACTCGGCCAAGCCGGTGGTCGCTGCCATCCACTCTGTCTGCATGGGCGGTGGGCTGGAGACGGCCCTGGGCTGCCACTACCGTATTGCCGCGCCCGGCTGCAATGTGGCGCTCCCCGAAGTCAAGTTGGGGCTGATCCCCGGCGCGGGCGGCACGCAGCGGCTGCCCCGGGTGCTGGGCGTGGAAGCGGCGCTGAACATGATCGTCAGCGGCGAGCCGGTCAAGAGCGAGCTGCTGGCATCGCTGCCGGGCCAAAAGCTGTTTGACAAGCTGGCCGCGTCGGCCGAGTCGCTGATGGAAGAGGCCCTGGCTTTCGCCCAATCCATTGCCGACGTGCGCCCCCTGCCGCTGGTGCGCAACCTGAAGTGCAAGCACCCGCAGGGCGATGCCTACTTCCAGTTTGCCCGCAACATGGTCAAGGGCATGGCCAAGAACTACCCGGCCCCGCTGAAGTGCGTCGATGCGGTAGAAGCTGCGACGAAGCAGAAGTTTGAAGCGGGCATGGCTTTCGAGCTCAGCACCTTTTTGAACCTGATGTGGACTCCCGAGAGCCGGGCACTGCGGCATATTTTTGCGTCCGAGCGTGCAGCCTCCAAAATACCCGATGTGCCCACTGATACAGCACAGCGTGCTATCAACAGCATAGCGGTCATCGGCGCGGGCACCATGGGCGGCGGCATTGCCATGAACTTCCTGAACGCAGGCATTCCGGTCAAGATGCTTGAGGCCAAGCCGGAAGCCCTGGAGCGCGGCGTGGCCACCATCCGCAAGAACTACGAGGCGCAAGTCACCAAGGGCAAACTCAAGCAAGACAAGTTTGAGCAGCGCATGGCCCTGCTGAGCACCACGCTGAATTACGACGACCTGGGGGAAGCCGACATGGTGATCGAAGCCGTGTTTGAAGACATGGGCGTGAAACAAGTGGTTTTCCAAGAGTTGGACCGCGTGATGAAGCCCGGCGCGATCCTGGCCAGCAACACGTCTACCTTGGACCTGGACCGCATCGCCAGCTTCACCAAGCGCCCGCAGGACGTGGTGGGCACGCATTTCTTCAGCCCCGCCAATGTGATGAAGCTGCTGGAAGTGGTGCGCGGCAAGGCGACGGCCAAGGACGTGCTGGCCACGGTGATGGCGCTGGGCAAAAAGATCAAGAAGACCTCGGTGGTGTCCGGCGTGTGCGATGGCTTCATCGGCAACCGCATGATCGAGCAATATGGCCGCCAGGCGGGCTTTTTGCTCGACGAGGGCTGCACCCCGGCGCAGGTGGACAAGGCCATGGAGAAGTTTGGCATGGCCATGGGGCCGTTCCGCATGGGCGACCTGGCGGGCAACGACATCGGCTGGGCCATCCGCAAACGCAAGTACGTGGAACAACCCGGCGTGAAGTACAGCAAGACAGCCGATCTGCTGTGCGAGCTGGGCCGCTTTGGTCAGAAAACCGGCGCGGGCTGGTACGACTACCAGGCGGGTAAGCGCGATGCGATTCCTAGCGCCCTGGTGGAGAAGATGGTGGCCGACCACCGTGCGTCGCTGGGTATCACGGCGCGCAAGATTGGCGATGAAGAGATCGTGCAGCGCCTGGTGTTTGCCATGGTGAACGAGGCCGCGCACATCCTGGAGGAGGGCATTGCCTCCAAATCCGGCGACATCGACATGGTGTACCTCACCGGCTACGGCTTCCCCATTTACCGCGGTGGCCCCATGCACTACGCCAATGAGATCGGGCTGTTCAACGTGGTGCAGGCCATGCAGCGCTTCGCCCAGAACCCGCTGATTGAGGCCGCCTTCTGGACCCCCGCGCCCTTGCTGGCCCGCCTGGCTGCCGATGGCCAAACCTTCAACTAAGGAACACAGAACATGACCGCCGCTGTAATCGTTTCCACCGCCCGCACCCCTCTGGCCAAAAGCTGGAAGGGTTCTTTCAACATGACCCACGGGGCCACCCTGGGCGGCCACGCGGTGCAGCACGCCATCCAACGCGCAGGCATCGAGGCCGCCGAAGTCGATGACGTGATCATGGGCTGCGCCACGCCCGAGGGCGCGACCGGGGCCAACATCGCCCGCCAGATCGCCTTGCGTGCAGGCTGCCCGGTGACGACATCGGGCGTCACCGTGAACCGCTTTTGCTCGTCCGGCCTGCAAACCATCGCCATGGCTGCGCAGCGCATCATTGCCAACGAGGGCGATGTGTACGTGGCGGGCGGGGTGGAGAGCATTTCCTGTGTGCAGCAAGAGATGAACACCCACATGCTCACCGACCCCTGGCTGGCCAAAAACAAGCCCGAAATCTACTGGAACATGCTGCAAACCGCCGAAATGGTGGCCCAGCGCTACGGCATCAGCCGCGCGCAGATGGACGAATACGGCGCGGCCAGCCAGCAAAAAGCCAGTGCCGCCCTGGCCGCCGGGCTGTTTACCGCCGAGATTGCGCCCATCACCGTCACCATGGGCGTGGCCGACAAGGTGCGCGGCCTGATGACCAAGGAAGTCACTGTGAGCCAGGACGAAGGCATCCGCGAGGGCACCACGGCCGAGGGCATTGCCGGGCTGCGCTCGGCGATTCCGGGTGGGCTCATTTCAGCCGGTAACGCCAGCCAGTTTTCCGACGGTGGCGGTGCGGTGGTGGTGATGAACGAAACATTGGCCAGCCAGCGCGGCCTGCAGCCGCTGGGCCGTTTTTTGGGCTTTGCGGTGGCGGGCTGCGAGCCGGACGAAATGGGCATCGGCCCGGTGTTTGCCATCCCCAAGGTGCTCAAACGCCTGGGCCTGAAGGTCAGCGACATCGACCTGTGGGAGCTCAACGAAGCCTTTGCGGTGCAGGTGATCTACTGCCGCGACAAGCTGGGCATTCCGGCCGAGCTGCTGAACGTGAACGGCGGCGCGATCGCCGTGGGCCACCCCTACGGCGTGAGCGGCCAGCGCCTCACCGGCCATGCGCTGATCGAAGGCAAGCGGCGCGGTGCCAAGCGGGTGCTGGTCACCATGTGCATCGGCGGCGGCATGGGCGCGGCGGGTGTGTTCGAGGTGTTATAAAAATAGTAGCTGCTCTCGCCCATTCCATAAGCGCTAGCGGCCTATTTCTCATAAATCTGGCACACGGTGACACACAAGGTTACAGTGCGCCCATGTTCACCGAAAAAACCATTCGCCGGGTCGACAACGCCATCTGGATCCTGCTGTACGGCGGGCTGCTGACGCTGGTGCTGGGCCTGTTCACCCAGCGCGCCGACGACGACCTGGGCCTGGCCCTGGTGGTGGGCGGCGGCATCGCGGCGGCGCTGGGGGCGGTGCTGCTGTATCTGCGTTCGCGGATGAATTCGAACCAACCCTGACAAGAATCTATACCGGAGACCTGCATGGCCGATCTGATCCTGCACCACTACAAGAACTCGCCCTTCGCCGAAAAAATCCGCCGCGTGCTGGCTTTCAAGCAGCTGGCCTGGCAGTCGGTCAACATACCGCCCATCGCACCCAAGCCCGATGTAGAGGCGCTCACCGGTGGCTACCGCAAAACCCCCATCCTGCAAATCGGGGCCGACATCTACTGCGACACCGCGTTGATTTGCGACGTGCTGGAGCACCGCCAGCCCACGCCATCGCTCTCACCCGCCAGCCACAAGGGGCTGGCGCGGGTGCTGGCGCAGTGGGGCGACACCTCGCTGTTTGCCGCTGCCATGGCCTATAACCTGCAGCCCCAGGGCCTGGCGCAGCTGTTTGGCAAGGCACCGCCCGGCTTCGCCCAGGCTTTTGCCGACGACCGGACCAAGATGGGCGGCATCGTCCCGCGCCTGCGGCTGGGGGATGCCACTACCGCTTACAAATCCTACCTGCGCCGCATCGCCAGCATGCTGGAGGACCAGGCGTTTTTGGTCGGCAACACCCCCTGCCTGGCCGACTTTGCGGTCTACGCGCCGCTGTGGTTCACCCGCGTAAACGTGCCGGATATCGCCAGCATTCAGGACGCCACCCCCGGCGTGCAGGCCTGGATGGACCGCGTTGCAGCCTTGGAGCTGGGCGACGCCGGGCGGCTGAGTTCGGCGGACGCAATTGCCTTGGCCGCAGCCGCTACCCCGGTAGCCTTGTCGGACGAGGTGTTCCAGGACGACCACGGCATCGCTCTGGGCAGCCAGGTACGCATCCACGCCGAGAGCTTTGGCCTGGAGGCGAGCCAGGGCGAACTGGTGGCCGCCACCCGCATGCACTTCACGCTGCGCCGGGTGGACGCGCGGGCGGGCACGGTGCACGTGCACTTTCCGCGCATCGGCTACGTGCTGCGGGCCGTTTAGTTTCAGCAGGGCGCGGCCAGGGCCTGCAGCGTCTTGCCCGTCTGCGGGTCAAACACCACCAGATTCACCTGCCGGGGGTGGGCCGGGCTGCTGGCAATGCTGCGAAAGTTCAGCTTTTGCGGCGCACGCAAATCGCTCGGGTACACGCCCGCCGCCACATACTGGCGCACCACAAAGTCGTGCTGCAGGAACTCCCCGGCGTTTTCACCTGCTTGCACCTTGGAGCTGTGGCCGTTTTCGGTCACCGTCCAGTAGGCCGACCAGCGGCCTGGCGCGTCTGCTGCGGGCGTGACCAGGGCCTCGAACTGGTCGGGTGCCAGTTGGCGCAGGCTGATCTGGGCCAGCGCGGGCTCGGCGGCCATGCCTGCCACCGTACCGCCCCAGCGCTTCCATTCCTTGCCGTTCAGCACCGCCTGTGGCGTGTAGATATTGGCCTGCTGGTTCCACGCACCCACCTGGCGCTGGCGCACGGTGTGGGCGGGCGTGGCAAAGCGGTCTACCCAGCCCAGCTGGTCCCAGTAGGCCACGTGGAAGGCCTGCACCACCGCAAGCTGCCCCTTGAGCTGGCTGAGCCACTGGTCGGCGGGCGGGCACGAACTGCAACCCTCTGATGTGTACAGCTCCACCACCGGCAGCCGGTTTTTACCCGATGCATGCGTGCACATGGCTTCAGAAGAAAATACGGCTCCCGTGCTTATGGATAGGGCGGTAGCAGCTATAAATTGAATAGTGTTTGCCATGGAAGTTCCTGGACAAAGTGGGCGGTATCCATAGGTCGGGGCAAGGCGGCAAAGCTTACAAATTTCTTGCCAACCCGTAACGAAATACGAACGAAGTAGTAAGCTAGCCCGGACGTTGATTGGCATCCACATGCAGCACACCCACTCCATTCGATTCCGGTTTATTTTTCTGATGGTGCTGATTATTTCCACCAGTCTGGGATCGTTTGGGGCCTGGAATTACTTTGAAAACAAGGCTTTGCAAGAGCAGGCCTTGCAAAAGAATATCCGTGGCACGGTGGAGCGTTTATCCATCAGCCTGCCCAGCGCGGTATGGGAATACAACGCCCGCCAGATCGAGAAAATCGTCAACGCGGAAATGCGTGCGCCGTACATGAACCGGATCGAGGTGGTGTATGGCAACCAGCAAAAATTTGACGTCAAAAACCAGCGGGGGTTTGCCGACGATATTGTGCAAACCGCCGAGCTCAAACTGCCGGGCAGCGAAGACATTGAAAACTTCGGCCAGGTCACCATCCATGCCACCCGGCACGAGATCAACGCCAATTTGCGCCAGAGTTTGAAGCTGCTGGTTATCCAGATCATCGGCCTGAATATCGCCACCGTGGCGGCTTTGTACTGGGTGCTGACGGCGGGCGTGCTGCGGCGCCTGGGGCGGGTGCGCGACGCCCTGGGCCATATCGCGGCGGGCGATGCCAATCTGGCGCTGCGCCTGCCCGCCAGCAGCAGCCAGGAGTTCAACGAAGTCTCGGGCCAGTTCAACACTTTTGTGGACAAACTGGAGCGCACCATGGGCGGCTCCATCGACACGGTGCACCGCAGCATCCAGCGCATCTCGGCAGGCGATCTGGAGTCGCCCATCGCCGCCCACCCGCAGTACCCCGATAGCGTGCTGGCCCAGCTGGCGGTGATGCAAACCAATCTGCAAAAAATGGTAGCCCAGCAGAACCAGGTGGCCAGCGAGCTGCAGCGGGTCAACCACCTGGCCCACCAGGCCCTGGAGCTGACCCAGTCGGGCCACTGGACCATCAACGCGGACCAGCCGGACGTGCTGTTTTCATCCGAGCGCAATGCCCTGATCTGCGGCGAAGCACTGCGCCCGCCCGACTGGAAATTTGATGCCCAGAGCGAAATGTGGGCCCGCATGGTGCAGGCCGATCCGGTGCTGGCATCCCAGGCGCGGCAAAACTTCCAGGATGCCGTGGCCGGGCGTGTCGATGCCTTCGATGCCACCTACCGCTACCAGCGGCCCAGCGATGGCCGGGTGGTTTGGCTGCACACCCTGGCCCATGTAGAGCGCGATGCCCAGCAGCGCATGGTGCAGATGCAAGGCGTGAACCAGGACATTACGCATGTCAAAGAGGCCGAAATCGCCATCATCCGGGCCCGGCAATCGGCGGAAGACTCGAACCGCGCCAAATCGGATTTTCTGGCCAATATGAGCCATGAAATCCGCACGCCCATGAACGCGATTATTGGCATGACCGGTTTGGCCTTGAACACCGAACTGACCCGCAAGCAGCGCAATTACATCGAGAAGGTGAATGTGTCCGCCGTCAATTTGCTGGGCATATTGAACGACATTCTGGATTTCTAGAAAATCGAAGCTGGCAAGCTGGATATGGAAACCACCCATTTCCAGCTCGACCAGGTCATGGGCCATCTGGCCGACCTGATTTGCCCCAAGGCCGAAGACAAGGGTGTGGAATTTATATTCGATACCCGTGCCGATATTCCCCAGACCCTGGTGGGCGACCCCTTGCGCCTGGGGCAGATTTTGCTGAACCTGGCGGGCAACGCGCTCAAGTTCACATCGCAAGGCGAAATCGTGGTGGGGGCGGAACGGGTGGAGCCGCCCGCCAACGCCGCCGACACCAAGCACGTCACCCTGCATTTCTGGGTGCGCGACACCGGCATCGGCATGACGCCTGAGCAGCAGCAAAAGCTATTCCATGCCTTCACCCAGGCCGACACCTCCACCTCGCGCAAATACGGCGGCACCGGCCTGGGCCTGACCATTTCCAAAACCCTGACCGAGCTGATGGACGGCCAGATGTGGGTGGAAAGCCAGCTGGGCGTGGGCAGCACCTTCCACTTCACCGTGCAGTTGATGCGCCAGTCGGAGCAGGACTTTGAGCGCCGCCGCGCCCGCCGCGAAGACTTCCAGCGCACCCGCGTGCTGGTGGTGGACGACAACGAAAGCGCGCGCGACATCCTCACCAAGCTCAGCACCGCCTTTGGCCTGCAGGTGGATGCCACCGACAACGGCATGAGCGCGGTGGCACTCACCGCCAAGGCGCAAAACAAGGGTGCGCCCTACGACCTGATCCTGCTGGACTGGATGATGCCCAAGGTAGACGGTATCGAAACCCTCAAATGCCTGCAGGCCCAGCCGCGCATCATCCTGCCCAAGGTGGTGATGGTCACGGCCCACAGCAGTGTCGATGCGCTGCAGGCGGCGCAGCAGTCGGGCGTGGGCATCTACAGCGTGCTGACCAAGCCGGTCACCGCGTCCACCCTGTACGACACGCTGACCAAGTCCGTTGGCACCGAGGCCTACGTAGAAAAATCCCGCCAGATGGCCAAGCGCGAAGGCAACCGTGAGAGCTCGGCTAGGCTGCGCGGCATCCGCCTGCTGCTGGTGGAAGACAACGAAATCAACCAGGAACTCGCCTACGAGCTGCTGACCAGCGCCGGTGTGGTGGTGGACATGGCGGCCAATGGCCGGGAGGCGGTGGACAAGGTGATGGCCCAGCCCTATGACGTGGTGCTGATGGACTGCCAGATGCCGGTGATGGACGGCTACAGCGCCACGCTGCTGCTGCGCGAAGACCCGCGCTTCACTGCGCTGCCCATCATCGCCATGACCGCCAACGCCCTGTCCAGCGACCGCGAACGGGTGCTGGCCGTGGGCATGAACGACCACATCACCAAGCCGCTGGATGTCGGGGCCATGTTTGCCACCATCGGCAAATGGGTGGTGTCCGACGCGCTTGCCTCAGCCCCGGCACCGCTGTCGGCCCTGCCCATGCCCACCCCGCCGCGCGCTCCCGATCCGCTGGTGGATCTGGAAGCCATGCCCGGCATCGACGTACGCGCGGGTTTGCGGGTGATGGCGGGCAATGTGGCGTTCTACCAGCGCATGCTGCGCAAGTTCGCCCTCAGCGAACGCGATTTTGGCCAGCGCTTCCAGGCCACGCTGGAGGCGGGCGATGCCAGCACCCTGGCCCGGCAGGCCCACACCCTCAAAGGCCTGGCGGGCAACATCGGCGCGCACGGCCTGTATGCGGCGGCGGATAGCCTGGAGGCCGCCAGCGCTGCCACGCCACAGAATCTTCCGGAACTGGCCCGCCTGATGGCGGCCACCACACAGGCGCTGGACCAGGTGCTGGCCAGCATAGACAGCCTGGGCGGCGGGCAGGAGGGGGCGACGGGGGGGAAACCCACCGTCTTGTCGGAGTCCGACCGGGCCCAGGTGCGCGGCCTGCTGGCGCAACTGGCCCAGCTGGTGGACAACAACGATGCCGAGGCCATGGAGGTCGGCGGCCACTGCGTGGACATGCTGAAGACCACCACCCTGGCTCCGCTGGTCCAGCCCCTGGAGCGGGCGCTGCGCGACTTTGACTTTGAACGCGCCGCCGAGTTGCTGCCACCCCTCCAAAGCGCTTTAAATTAATCCGGATTAATCGCGTAAGGCCCGTGTAACAGGCCCAAAGTGGGGGGCGGGTGTGGTTCAATGTTGCTGCTTGCGCACCCGCCGCGCAGGCCCCAGCGAGACAAACCCACCACAAGAATTGGACCCCTCCATGTCCCACAGCCCCTTAGCCGGTCACACCGCACCGCTTTCCATGCTGGTCAATTTGCCACGCCTGGTCACCGCCTACTACAGCCTGCGCCCCGACCCGGGCCAAAGCACCCAGCGCGTGGCGTTTGGCACCTCCGGCCACCGGGGCAACGCTTTCAACAGCAGCTTCAATGAACAGCATGTGCTGGCCATCACCCAGGCCATCTGCCAGTACCGCGCACTCAACAACATCACCGGCCCGGTGTTCCTCGGTATCGATACCCACGCCCTGTCCGAGCCCGCCGGGGCCACCGCGCTGGAGGTGCTGGCCGCCAACGGCGTGCATGTGATGCTGGCCGAGGGCGACGAATACACCCCCACGCCCGCCGTGTCGCACGCCATCCTGGTCTATAACAAGGGCCGCACCACCGGCCTGGCCGATGGCATCCTGATGACCCCGTCGCACAACCCGCCCGAAGACGGCGGCTACAAATACAACCCTACCAACGGCGGCCCGGCCGACAGCGACATCACCGGTTGGATCGAAAAAGCCGCCAACGTGCACCTGGAAACCGGCCTCAAAGACGTGAAGCGCATGCCCTACGCCCAGGCCCTGCGCGCCGACACCACCCACCGCCACGACTACGTGACCCACTACGTGGCCGACCTGGCCAACGTGATCGACATGGACGTAATCCGCGCATCGGGCGTGCGCATGGGTGCCGACCCGCTGGGCGGCGCAGGCGTGCACTACTGGGCCCGCATTGCCGAAAAATACGCGCTGAACCTCAGCGTGGTGAGCGAGCAGGTGGATGCCACCTTCCGCTTCATGTCGGTGGACTGGGATGGCCGCATCCGCATGGACCCGTCCAGCAAGAACGCCATGGCCTCTCTGATCGGCCTCAAAGACAAATACGACATTGCCTTCGCCTGCGACACCGACCACGACCGCCACGGCATCGTCACCCGCAGCGTCGGCCTGATGCAGCCCAACCACTACCTGGCCGTGTGCATCGACTACCTGTTCCAGAACCGCCCCGGTTGGAATAAAGGCGCAGGCATCGGCAAAACCCTGGTCAGCAGCAACATGATCGACCGCGTGGCCGCGCGCCTGGGCCGCAATCTGTACGAGGTGCCCGTGGGTTTCAAATGGTTTGCCAACGGCCTGTGCGACGGCAGCCTGGGCTTTGTGGGCGAGGAGAGCGCGGGCGCGTCCTTTCTGCGGCGCGACGGCAGCGTATGGACCACCGACAAGGACGGCCTGGTGCCTGCCTTGCTGTCCGCCGAAATCATTGGCCGCACGGGCCGTGACCCCGGCGAAGCCTACAAGCTGCTCACCGATGCCTTCGGCGCACCCGCCTACGACCGCATCGACGCACCCGCCACGCCCGAGCAGAAAAAGAAGCTCGGCAAGCTCACCCCGCAGCAGGTCACCAGCTCCGAACTGGCGGGCGAGCCCATCACCAAGGTGCTGACCGCGGCCCCCGGCAACGGTGCCAGCCTGGGTGGCCTGAAGGTGATGACCGAGAACGGCTGGTTCGCCGCGCGCCCCTCGGGCACCGAGAATATTTACAAAATCTACTGCGAAAGCTTCCACGGCGAAGAGCATCTGCGCCGCATCGCCGAGGAAGCGCAAGGCATTGTGGATCTGGCCCTGGCCTGAGATTGCTATGCATTGAATAGCTTCTCGTGCTGATGGAATAAGCGCTAGAGGCTATTTTTATCTTTTTCTTTGAGGAAAGCCCACGTGCTTGCATTGATTCTGGTGGCGGGGCTGTGGGCGGGTTTGCAGAACTCTCTGGCCGGGGGCGGCTCCTTCGTCACCTTGCCCGCGCTGATGTTGACCGGCATGTCGCCGCTGGCGGCCAACATTACCTCGACCGTGGCGCTGTTTCCAGGCCAGCTCACCTCCGGCTTTGCGGGGCGCAAGTTGGTCACCGGTGCAGGCGCGTTGCCGTTTTGGGCGCTGCTGGTGGTCAGCGTGCTGGGTGGGGCGGTGGGCGGCCTGCTGTTGCTGCACACGCCGTCGGACATCTTCACCCGGCTGGTGCCCTGGCTGGTGCTGTTTGCTACGGTGGTGTTTGCCTGGGGCAGCTTTTTCCGCAAGCCGGGGGAGGCCGCAGTGCGCATCGGCCCGGCGGGCGCGGCGGTGGCGCAGTTTTTCATCGCCATCTACGGCGGCTACTTCGGCGGTGGCATCGGCTTCTTGATGATGGCGGCGCTGACCATGGCCGGGCTGCCCACCCGCAACGCCGGGGCCACCAAGAACGTGCTGGCCGGGGTGATGAACGCCTCTGCCGTGGCCTTGTTCATCACCTCGCCGCAGGTGCAGTGGCAGCCCGCCCTGGTGCTGGGCGCGGGCGCCATCGTCGGCGGGCTCATCGGCTCCTGGGCGCTGCACCGGGTGAACGAAAAATACCTGCGCATCGCCATCGTGGCGATCGGCGTGTGCCTGACCATCGGTTTATTCGTGAAGCCGCTGTGACCACCCGCAAAACCCAGTTCCGCCTGCGCATCTACCGCGATGCCAGCATTGCCATCGGGCCGGGCAAGGTCGATCTGCTGGAAGCCATTGCGCAGACCGGCTCCATCTCGGCGGCGGCCCGCCAGCTCGGCATGTCGTACCGGCGCGCCTGGGTGCTGGTAGACGAGATGAACAAGGCCCTCGTTGCACCCGCCGTGACCACGGTCGCCGGGGGCGTGCAGGGCGGGGGCACGGCGCTGTCGCCGCTGGGCGAGAAGCTGGTGCAGCATTACCGCGCGGTGGAGGAGGCCGCCCGCAACGCTGCGGCGGCGGATATTGCGGCACTGCAGGAACTGCTGGCACCTTAGCGCTATATCCGGCCCGATACAATGCGGGCCATGCCTGCGCTTCTCGCCACCATGGACTGGTTTCCGCTGATCCTGTCACTCAAAGTGGCGGCAGTGGCGACGCTGTTGGCCACCATCGCGGGCATTGCGCTGGGCTGGGTCTTCGCCCGCAAACAGTTCCCTGGCAGCGGCGTGCTGGAGGCGGTGTGCATGCTGCCGCTGGTGCTGCCGCCCACGGTGATCGGCTACGCGATTCTGGTGGCGGCAGGCAGGCGCAGCCCGCTGGGCGGCTGGCTGCGCACGCACCTGGACTACACCATCATTTTCAGCTGGCACGGCGCGGTGGTCGCCTCCAGCATCGTGGCCTTGCCGCTGGTGCTCAAGTCGGCCAGCGCGGCGTTTGCCGGGGTAGACCGCTCACTCGAAGCCGCGGCCAGCACATTGCGCCAAAGCCCGTTGTCGGTGTTTTTGCGCGTCACCCTGCCTCTCGCCTGGCCCGGCATTTTGGCGGGCACGCTGCTGGCCTTTGCCCGCGCCATGGGCGAATTTGGCGCGTCGCTGATGGTGGCGGGCTCAATTCCGCAGCAGACCCAAACCCTGTCCATGGCGATTTACGACTCCGTGCAGGCCGGGCAGGACGACCTGGCCCTGCTGCTGGTGGCCATCACCTCGCTGCTGTCGATCACCGTGCTGGTGCTGTCGAACCGCTTTTTTTCACTCCGTTAAATTCCCATGCGCCTGACCAGTCTTTTCCTGTTTTTGCCGTTGGCGGTATCCGCCCAGCAAATCACCGTATCCACCGCCGCCAGCCTCACCGATGCGTTCAAGGAACTCGGCCCCAGGTTCGAGGCCAGCCAGCCCGGTGCCACGGTGCGCTTCAACTTTGCCGCGTCCGGCGTGCTGCTGCAGCAAATCAGCCAGGGTGCGCCGGTGGACGTGTTCGCCAGTGCCGACCAGGACACCATGGACCGCGCGGCAGTGCAAAAGCTGGTCCGTCCTGAGAGCCGCAAAAACTTCGCCACCAACAGCCTGGTGCTGGTAGAGCCGGGCAAAGACGGCCCCGGCCTCAAAACCTTGCAAGACCTGACCGGGCCTGCCGTGCGCAAAATCGCCATCGGCAAGCCCGCCACTGTGCCCGCAGGCCGCTACACCCAGCAAACCCTCACCAATGCCAACCTGTGGACGGTACTGGAGCCCAAATTCGTACAGGCCGACAACGTGCGCCAGGTGCTGGATTACGTGTCACGTGGCGAGGTGGAGGCCGGATTTGTCTACCGCACCGACGCGATGCTGTTTGGCGACAAGGTGAAGATCGTTCTGACCCCGCCCGGCCACACGCCCGTGTCGTACCCGATTGCCGTGGTCAGCGACAGCCCGCAGAAGGCTGTGGCGCAGAACTTCGTCAACTTCCTGTCCACCGAAGCGGCCCAGCAGGTTCTCAACAAATACGGCTTCGGCAAACCTTGATCGATGTAGACATCCAACTCAGCGTCTCCGATGGCCGCAGGCGCTTCGACCTGGCGGTGCGCTTCGCCAGCGACGTGCCGTTTGCCGCGCTGTACGGCCCGTCGGGCGCGGGCAAAACCCTGACCTTGCAGGCCATGGCCGGGCTGCTGCGGCCCACAAGCGGCCATATCCGGCTGGACGGGCGTACGCTGTTCGACGCAGCGCAGAGCATCAACATCCCCACGCCCGAGCGCCGCGTGGGCTACCTGCCGCAAAACTACGCGCTGTTTCCGCATTTGTCGGTGCAAGAGAACATCGCCTTCGGCTTGAAAAGCTGGCACAAACGCAGCCTGTCGGCCCCCGAGCAAGCCCACATCCAGACCCTTTTAGACAGCTTTGGCCTGTCCGCCCTGGCCCACAGCCGCCCGGCCACGCTGTCGGGCGGGCAGCAGCAGCGGGTGGCCTTGGCCCGGGCCCTGGCCTGCCAGCCCCAGGTGCTGTTGCTGGACGAGCCGTTTGCGGCCTTGCACCCGGCATTGCGCCAGAGCCTGCGCGAAGAGTTGGCCCAAGTGCGCCGCCAGTGGGGCATTCCGGCTTTGATGATCACCCATGACGTGGACGACGTGCTGGCCCTGGCCGACGTGGCTTTTGTGTTCGACGCCGGGCAGGTGGTGCAAGAGATCGACCTGGCGGATGCCACGGCGCGCAGCCAGGCGCGGGTGGCGATGGGCGGGGTGGCGCACACCCCGTTGCAAAGCAAACTGCGGCAAATGCTATTGAATAAGTAGCTTGTCACGCTTATGAAATAAGCGCTGGAGGCCAATTTCATGCCTAAATTTGGCCTCTAAACGGCTGTGGCAAACTCTCGCCCTTGTTGACCCAATAGCACCCCGTTCATGCAGAAAATCATCCGCCAGCTCAGCCTCGAAATCAAAGCCCGCGAGGAGCAAGTCCGCGCCGCCGTGGAGCTGCTCGACGGCGGGGCCACCGTGCCGTTTATCGCCCGCTACCGCAAGGAAGTCACCGGCGGGCTGGACGACATCCAGCTGCGCGAGCTGGAAACCCGCCTGGGCTACCTGCGCGAGCTCGAAGACCGCCGCGAAGCGATTGTGAAAAGCATCGAGGAGCAGGGCAAGATGACCGACGCGCTGCGCGCTGCCTTGTTCACGGCCAGCACCAAGCAGGAGCTGGAAGACCTGTACCTGCCGTTCAAAACCAAGCGCCGCACCAAGGGCCAGATCGCCCGCGAGTCCGGCATAGAGCCGCTGGCCGACCAGCTGTTTGCCAACCCGCTGCTGGTGCCCGCCGAGGCCGCCCAGCCGTTTGTGAAGGCCGAAAAAGGGGAGAACGGCGATGACTTCACCACCGTGCAGGCCGTGCTGGACGGCGTGCGCGACATCCTCAGCGAGCGCTGGGCCGAAGATGCCGCCCTCATCCAGAACCTGCGCGGCTGGCTGTGGAATGAAGGCCTGCTGCGCAGCAAACTGGCCGCAGGCAAGGACGAAAACCACCCCGACATCGCCAAGTTCCGCGACTACTTCGACTACGACGAGCCCATGGGCCGCATCCCCTCGCACCGCGCGCTGGCCGTGTTCCGGGGGCGGGCGCTGGAGTTTCTGGATGCCAAGCTGGTGCTGCCGGTCGAACCCGAGCCGGGCAAGCCTTCATTGGCCGAGGGCCGTATCGCCATCCACCTGGGCTGGAGCCACCAAAATCGTCCCGCCGACGACCTGATCCGCAAATGCGTGGCCTGGACCTGGCGCGTCAAGCTCAGCCTGTCCACCGAGCGGGATTTGTTCGCTAAGCTGCGCGAAGACGCGGAAAAGGTGGCTATCAAGGTCTTCGCCGATAACCTGCGCGACCTGCTGCTGGCCGCACCCGCCGGGCCGCGCGTGGTGCTGGGGTTGGACCCAGGCATCCGCACCGGCGTGAAGGTGGCCGTGGTCGATACGACGGGCAAGCTGGTGGAAACCGCCACCGTCTTCCCCCACGAGCCGCGCAAGGACTGGGAGGGCTCGCTGCACACCCTGGCCAAGCTGTGCATCAAGCACGGCGTGAACCTGATCGCCATCGGCAACGGCACGGCCAGCCGCGAAACCGACAAACTGGCCGCTGATTTGATGAAGCTGCTGGAAAAGCATGTGGACCCCAGCGGCGCGCCCAAGACCGCCATGCAGCGCGTGGTGGTCAGCGAGGCGGGCGCGTCGGTGTACTCCGCCAGCGAATTCGCTTCCCAAGAAATGCCCGACGTGGACGTGAGCCTGCGTGGTGCCGCCAGCATCGCCCGCCGCCTGCAGGACCCGCTGGCCGAGCTGGTGAAGATCGACCCCAAGTCCATCGGCGTGGGCCAATACCAGCACGACGTGAGCCAGAACGACCTGGCCCGCAGCCTGGAGGCGGTGGTGGAAGACTGCGTCAACTCGGTGGGTGTGGACCTGAATACCGCCAGCGTGCCCTTGCTGACGCGGGTGTCGGGCCTGTCGGCCACGGTGGCCAAGGCGGTGGTGCGCTGGCGCGAGGCCAATGGCGCGTTCAAAAACCGCAAGCAGCTCATGGAGGTGAGCGGCCTGGGCGCCAAGACCTTCGAGCAGAGCGCGGGCTTCTTGCGTATCCGCGGCGGCGACAACCCGCTGGACATGACCGGCGTGCACCCCGAAACCTATCCGCTGGTGCAAGACATCATCAAGGTCACGGCCAAGCCGGTGACCGAGCTGATGGGCCGCGCCGACATGCTCAAAACCCTGCGCCCCGAGCTGTTTGCCAATGAAAAATTTGGCGTGATCACCGTCAAGGACATCATCGCCGAGCTGGAAAAGCCCGGCCGCGACCCGCGCCCCGACTTCAAGGTGGCCCGCTTCAACGACGGCGTGGAAGACATCAAGGACCTGGTCGAGGGCATGGTTCTGGAGGGCACGGTGAGCAACGTGGCCGCGTTTGGCGCGTTTGTCGACCTGGGCGTGCACCAGGACGGCCTGGTCCACGTGAGCCAGCTCAGCCACAAGTTCACTACCGATGCCCGCGAAGTCGTCAAGACCGGCGACATCGTCAAGGTGCGCGTGGTCGAGGTGGACGTGGCCCGCAAGCGCATCGCCCTGAGCATGAAGCTGGGCGAAGCCCCGGCTCGCCGCGATGGGCCGCGTGACAACCGCTTTGAAGGTGTCGCGCGCGGCCAGCAGCAGCCCCGCCGCAATGACGGCCCGCCCGCCCAGTCGGCCATGGCTTCGGCTTTTGCCAAACTGCAGGGTGGCCGCTAACGCATTTTCTCCCTCCCCCACCGGGGGAGGGTCGGGGTGGGGGCGGTTTTCTGCTTTACCATGCACCATTCCCCACGCCAGGAACCCGCACCCATGGAGTTAAAAGACCTGCTCGCATCCGAAGCGGCCCTGCCCAGCATCCCCAAGGCGGTGGCGTTGCTGCTCAGCGAGCTGGCGCGTCCCGAGCCGGACCTGCGCAAACTCGGCCAGTTGATCGGCACCGACCCGGCCCTGACCACCCGGCTGCTGACGCTGGCCAACTCGGCCATGTTCAACCTGTCGCGCAAAGTCAGCAGCATCCCCGAGGCGCTGGCGATTTTGGGCATCGAGCACCTGCGCAGCCTGGCCCAGGCCGCAGCGCTGGGCCTGAGCTTTCGGGCGGTGCCGGGGGTGAATCTGCAGCAGTTCTGGCGCTACAGCCTGAACGTGGCCAAGCTCTCGCGCGCTTTAGCAGGCGCGGTGCGGCACAACCCGGCCACCGCCTTCACCGCAGGCCTGGTGCACGCCGTGGGCGAATTGGTGATGCACATGGGCATGCCCCAGGAGATGGCCGTGCTGAACCAGCAGGTGCTGCCGCTGGACCTGCGCCGCGCCCGCATGGAAACCAAGCGCCTGGGCTTTTGCTACGCCGACGTGGGCGCGGGGTTCGCCCGCAAATGGCAGTTTCCCGACCGCATCGTCGATGCCCTGCAGTCGCAAATCTTCCCGTTTGACGACGGCGTGTACGAGCCCCTGGCGGGCGTGGTGCACCTGGCCGCCTGGCGCGCCCGCGCCAAAGAGGTGGACTATGACGAGAGCGCGTTGGCGGGCAGCTACCCTGGCGAGGTGGGCCTGGCGCTGGGCCTGGACATCGACATGGTGTTGCAGCAGGACCCGATCGACTGGTCGGCCAAGACGGACCTGGGGGCCTTTGTTTGAGGGCTCTGAGCCTGTACGCCGGCCCTACGGCCTTCAAACATCTGCAACAGCATGGCCTGCAACCCCGCGATGTGCGGGTGATCCCGGCAGCAGCGGGCGGACCCAAGGGCCTGGTGCTAGGGCGGCTGGACCGCTTTCTGTTTGGCGACTGGCTGCGTGCCAGCGGCCACACCATCCATCTGGTGGGCGCGTCCATCGGTGCCTGGCGCATGTCCACCGCCTGCCTGAAAGACCCGCTGCAGGGCTTTGACCGGCTGGAGCAGGAATACATTTTTCAGCACTACGACCTGCCACCGGGCCGCAAAATGCCCACGCCCGACACCATCAGCCGGGTGTTTGGCGGCAACCTGCAGGCGTTTTACGCAGGGCGCGAAGCCGAGGTATTGCAGCACCCCTGCTACAAGCTGCACATCATCACCTCGCGCGGGCGGCATCTGCTGGCGCGCGACCAGGGCTTGCGCACGCCGCTGGGCTTTGCGGGGGCCTATGTAGCCAATGCGCTGCGCCGCAAAACCATGGGGGCCTGGCTGGAGCGGGTGGTGTTCTCCAGCCAGCACGCGCGCCTGCCGTTTCGCAGCCGCGACTACCCGACACGCCAGTTCGACCTGACGCCGCAGAACTTTGTGCCCGCGCTGCTGGCCAGTTGCTCGATACCGTTTGTGCTGCGCGCGGTGCACGACATCCCCGGCGCGCCGCCCGGTGCCTACTGGGACGGTGGCCTGACCGACTACCACCTGCACCTGCAATACCTGCGGCCCAGGATTGCTATGCAAAAAATAGCTGCTCACGCTGATGGAATAAGCACGGATGGCCTAAATGGTATAAAAAATGTGTCTACCGCCGGGCTTGTGCTGTACCCGCACTTCCAAAAAGCCGTGGTGCCCGGCTGGCTGGACAAACGCCTGACCTGGCGGCACAAGTCGTCCAGCTTCCTGGACAACATGCTGGTGCTGGCCCCGAACCCCGACTGGGTAAAGACCCTGCCCAACGGCAAGATTCCGGACCGCGCCGACTTCAGCCACTACGGCCTGGACCTGCCCAGCCGCGCCAAGGCCTGGACCGGTGCCATCGCTGCCAGCCAGCAAATGGCCGATGAATTTGCCCAGTGGCTGCAGCGGCCCGACATGGGGCTGGTGCAGCCGCTGTAGAAACCTCAGTTCAGTTCGCCGAAGTGCGAGGTGCGGTCTTGCGGGCCTTGTTCCTGGATTTGCAGCGACAGGTCGTACAGCTTGGACTTGCCCGCGATGTAGCGGTCCAGCCGCCATTCCTTCAGGATGTCCAGCGCCAGGTCAAAGCGGTCCAGGTCCAGCGCGTACAGCTTCTCCAGGGGAAACGGCTCGTTGGATTCCAGCGTCAGCACCAGTTGGGCCAGCGTGCGGGCGGCCTCGGATTCGGGGTGCTTGGCGATGAATTTCTGGGCTTCTTTGATGGCGTTCATGGGGCGGTCCTGGGGATGGATGTGGGAATACCCGTATTGAACCCCACCCAGGCCCATCCAGCATGACGGTTTGATTTCAGAAATGTGACATTACCGCACCCGCATGGCAGGCGCTGCCCAGCACCACAAAGCCATGCCACACCGCATGCGCATACCGCCAGCGCCCATCCAGCGCAAAAAACACCACGCCTGCCGTGTAGGCCATGCCCCCCGCCAGCAGCCACGCCCGTCCCGAGGGCGAGAGCTGCTCCACCAGTGGCACGGCGGCCACCAGCACCAGCCAGCCCATCGCCAGGTACAGCCCCGTGGACACCCAGGGGTGCGACAAACGGCCTCGCACCTTCAGTACAGTGCCCGCGATGGCCACCAACCAGACCAGCGCAAACAGCGTCCAGCCCCAGGCACCCAGCCTCGCCCCCAGGGCAAATGGCGTGTAACTGCCCGCGATGAAAAAATAAATCGCTCCGTAGTCCACCTGCAGCCAGCGCTGCTTGGCCCGCCCCGCGGGCAGCGCGTGGTACAGCGTGGACGACACATACAGCAGCAGCAGGGTCGCCGCAAACACGCTGGCCCCCAGCCAGTGCGGGCCCGCTGCCAGCACCAGAAACGGCGCACCCACCAGCGCCGCCAGCAGCGCGACCGCGTGGCTCAAGGTGTTGGCGATTTCTTCGCCCCGGCTTTGCGGTCGCTCCTGGGTGGGCATGGGTGGGGCCTTCAATAAAACCTGTAGTGAACTAGGTTTTGGTGGCAAAACCGTGACACCGGGCCGTTAGGATTACACCCAATGCACACAGCCCCTCTTACCCCCGCCATGGCCGGTGTCCTGCACCGCATGGCCCGCGCGCGCCGCACGCCCATGCACCTGCTCACGCCCCAGCAGGCCCGCGATGCCTATGAAATCGGCGCGGCCCTGCTGGAAGTGCCCAAGGCCGCCCTGGCGCGGGTAGACGATTTCACGATTGCAGCGCGCGACGGCTTTGCCATACCGGCCCGGCGCTATGCCCCATCCTTCGAGCCCTTGCCCACCTTGCTTTTTTTTCACGGTGGCGGCTTCATGATCGGCAGCGTCAACACCCACGACATCCTGTGCCGCGAACTCAGCCGCCTGAGCGGCTGCGCCGTGGTGTCGCTGGGCTACCGCATGTCCCCCGAGCACCGCTTTCCCACGGCGGTGGAAGACGCCTGGGACGCGCTGGCCTGGCTGGCCACCCAGCCCGACTGCACCGCCGTGGCTGTGGGCGGCGACAGTGCAGGCGGCACGCTGGCTGCCGTGTGCGCCATCCAGGCCCGCGACGCGCAGCTGCCGCTGGCCCTGCAACTACTGTTCTACCCCGGCTGCGCAGCCCATGCCGATACGCCCTCGCACAGCCGCTTTGGCAGCGGTTTCTTGCTGGACCAGGCGCAAATCCACTTCTTCTTCAGCCACTACCTGCCACACGCTGCCAATTACACCGATTGGCGCTTCGCCCCGCTGAATGCCCCCGACGTAGACGGCGTGGCCCCCGCCTGGTTCGGCCTGGCCGAATGCGATCCGTTGGTGGACGAGGGCGTGCTCTACGCCGACAAACTGCGCCTGGCCGAGGTGCCGGTGGATCTGGAGATTTACCGTGGCGTGACCCACGAATTCATCAAAATGGGGCGGGCGGTACCGGAGGCCAAATTGGCGCACCAGGCTGCTGCGCAGGCTCTTCGTAAGGCATTTGATTTATGACTACTTTCACTATCGGAGTTACGGCTTCCCCCATGGGCGTTAGCCAATGGGGGTCAGACCATCACCCGCATTGGGGTTCTGACCCCTATTGGCGGGTTGAAGTTAACAAGCGGTCAGGCACCAAAGACCGTGCAAACCCGCACCGTCCGTCACGCAGAACCGCCAGGAGGGGTCAGAGCCCAAATGCGGGTTATGGCGGCTCTGCTACGGCAGTGAAGGAGCGCGCAATTGGGATCTGACCCCACCAGGCTCGGCACCTGGAGCCAGCTCGGAGCCCAGGCCTCCCAAGTCCGCACTGCCGTGTTCGTACACGAGCAAAACATCCCCGCCGAGCTGGAATGGGACATGGCCGACCAGACTGCTGTGCATGCGGTCATCTGCGATGCCCAAGGGGAGCCAGTAGCCACCGGGCGGCTGCTGGTGCACGCACCGGGCGTTGGGCGAATCGGGCGCATGGCAGTGCTCGCCAGATTGCGCGGCAGTGGCCTGGGCCAGCAGGTGCTGGAGGCCCTGGTGCAGGCCGCGCGGGAGCGTGGTGACGTGGAGGTGTGCCTGCACGCCCAGACCAGCGCCCAGGGCTTCTACGAGCGGCTGGGCTTCACGCCGCGGGGCGAGGTGTATGCGGAAGTGGGGATTCCGCACATCGAGATGTTTTTAGATATCCGCCAGTAGCTCGTACGGCAGGGGCAGCAGGGTCAAAGCCGCTCCATCCACTGTCAAAGTCCCTTCCTGCATCGCCGCAAGTTGCAGCGACACAATCGCGTCCCACCCGCCTTCGGGGGTTGCTACGGCCTGCACCACGATGCCACACGGCTGCTCGGCATCGGCGCTGTGAAACACCTCTTGCCCCGCCGCCATCGCCACGTCCGCATGCACGATGGCGGCGCGGCGCTTCAGGGTGCCGCGGAACTGGCTGCGGGCCACGATCTCCTGGCCGGGGTAGCAGCCTTTTTTGAAGTTCACACCGCCGACCGACTCGTAGTTCAGCATCTGCGGCACCAGAGCCTCAAAAATCGGGGTGGACACGGTAGCGATGCCGCTGCGCACCTCGCTCCATAGCCACAGGTCCAGGCCCAGCGCCGGGCCTGCGGGCGCGGGGCTGCCGGTGGGGGTGATGACCATCGCGCGCGGCTGGCCGTCGGCGGGGTAGAGGGCGACGGTGGTGGTGCCGTCCAAGGTGGCGGTGGTCCAGGTGGGCTGGGTCGGGCCGCCGACCACACCGTAAAGGTCGAAGTCCGCCGTCGCATCCGTCAACTTGGCCTGGGCGCGCATCACAAACATGCTCAGGCGTTTGAGCGTAGCGGCCAGCAGGTCGCGGTGGCAGATGAGCAAAATCTCGGTGGCGCTGCGTTTGAAGCCGATGAAGCTGGCCTGCATGCGGCCCTTGGCGTTGCAAAACGCGGCCAGGCGGGCTTCGCTCTGGCCCAGCAGCGCGAAGTCTTGCGTGAGCTGGCCGTGCAGAAATTTGGCTGCATCGGCACCTTCGGCGCGGATGACACCCAGGTGGGTGAGGGGGGCGGAGCCGGTGGGTAGATGGGTCATGGGGTGAATTATCATCGCCCCTTGTTATCAATAAGGCTTGTAAGGCTGTGCGTCGTCTGATCTTGGTTTTGCTCTTGGTAGCGGGTGTGGGCGGCGGCGCAGCATGGTGGTGGTTACACCAGCCGCTGGCCCTGGCCGCGCCGTCGCTGGATTTGTCGATTGAGCCCGGCACCGGTGCGCGCGGCGTGGCGCAGGCGGCGGTGGCAGCGGGTGTGCAGACCTCGCCAGTGCTGCTGTATGCCTGGTTCCGCGCGTCGGGCGATGCCCGCCAGATCAAGGCGGGCAGCTATGAAATCACCACCGGCACCACGCCCATCAGCCTGCTGGGCAAGCTGGTGCGCGGCGACGAGGCACTGCGCTCGGTCACGCTGGTGGAGGGCTGGAACTTCACCCAGGTGCGCGCCGCGCTATCCAAAGCAGAGCAGCTCAAGCCCGACAGCCAAGCGCTGGGCAATGATTCCATCATGGCCGCGCTGGGCCGTCCGGGTGTGCATCCCGAGGGCCGCTTCTTCCCCGACACCTATACCTACTCCAAGGGCAGCAGCGACTTTGCGGTGCTCAAGCGTGCCATGCACGCCATGGACAAAAAACTGGCCGCCGCCTGGGCGCTGCGCCAGCCCAGCAGCGAAGCCAAAACCCCCGAACAGGCGCTGATCCTGGCCAGCATCATCGAGAAAGAAACCGGCCAGTCGGGCGACCGCACCCTGGTGGCGGGCGTGTTCAACAACCGGCTGCGCATCGGCATGCCGCTGCAGACCGACCCCACGGTGATCTACGGCCTGGGTGCGGCGTTTGACGGCAACCTGCGCCGCCGCGACCTGCAAGCCGACACGCCCTACAACACCTACCTGCGCCGGGGCCTGCCGCCCACGCCGATTGCCATGCCCGGTACGCAGTCGCTGCTGGCCGCGGTGCAGCCCGCCAGCACCACCGCCCTGTACTTTGTGGCGCGTGGCGATGGCACCAGCCAGTTCAGCAGCAGCCTCGACGAGCACAACAACGCCGTCAACAAATTTCAGCGCAACAAATGAACCCACCCGGCATCTTTATCAGCTTTGAAGGCATAGACGGCGCGGGCAAGTCCAGCCACATTGCCGCCGTGGCCGCCGCCTTTGAAGCGCAGGGCAGGGTGGTGACGCTGACCCGCGAGCCCGGCGGCACGCCGCTGGCCGAAAAGCTGCGCACCCTGGTGCTGGGCGATGCCATGGACCCGCTGACCGAAGCCTTGCTGGTCTTCGCCGCCCGGCGCGACCACCTGCAGCACGTGATCGAGCCCGCCCTGGCGCGCGGCGAGGTGCTGGTCTGCGACCGCTTCACCGATGCCACCTTTGCCTACCAGGGCGGTGGCCGGGGCTTCGATCTGGGTGTGCTATCTTATTTAGAGCTGCTTGTGCAATCAGTACCGGCGCTAGGTGCCAATTTCATTCGTAACCCGGATCTGACACTGTGGTTTGACCTGCCGCCCACCGTGGCCGCCGAGCGCCTGGCCGGTGCCCGCGTACCCGACCGGTTTGAATCCCAACCCGCCGCCTTTTTCGCCCGCGTGGCCGACGGCTACGCCCAGCGCGCCGCCCAGGCCCCGGCCCGGTTTGCACGCATTGCTGCCGACGTAGAGCGCGACGCGGTGTGGCAGCAAATCCATGCCGTGTTGGTCCAGCGCGGCTGGATGGAGGTGGCATGAGCAATCCCCTTTTACCCCCCTGGGTGGCGCAGCAGCGCGACAGCCTGCTGGCCCAGCGCGGCCACGCCTGGCTGCTGCAAGGCCCCAGCGGCCTGGGCCAGTACACGCTGGCGATGGAGCTGGTGCGCGCCTGGCTGTGCGATGCCCCCACCGCCCAGGGTGCCTGCGGCCAGTGCGCCAGTTGCCATGCCATTGAGGTGCACGCCCACGCCGACCTGTGCCTGCTGATGCCCGAGGCCATGATGGTCGAGCTTGGCTGGCCGCTGAGCGAAAAGGCCCAGTCCGACATCGACGACAAAAAGCGCAAGGCCAGCAAGGAAATCCGCGTGGATGCCATGCGCGATGCGGTCGAGTTCTCGCAGCGCACCAGCGGCCGGGGCCGGGGCAAGGCGGTGCTGGTGTACCCGGCCGAGCGCATGAACCACATTACGGCCAACGCCCTGCTCAAAACCCTGGAAGAGCCGCCGGGCGACGTGAAGTTTGTGCTGGCCACCGGGGCGGCCCACCAATTGCTGCCCACCATCCGCAGCCGCTGCATGGGCCACAACATGGTCTGGCCTGAAAAAGATGTATCCACCGCCTGGCTGCAGGCCCAGGGCGTGCCCGCTGCCGATGCCCCGGTGCTGCTGGCCGCCGCTGGAAGCCGCCCGGAAGATGCCCTGCAATGGGCCCGCGCCGGGCGCACCGCGCACAGCTGGTCGGCCATTCCGCGTGCCGTGGGGCAGGGCGTGCTGACCGTGTTTGCCGACTGGGCTCCGGCCCAGGTAGTGGACGCGTTGCAAAAGCTCTGCCACGACCTGCTGCTGGCCCGCGTGGGGGCCGCGCCGCGGTTTTTTGCGGCCAGCGATCTACCCGCCGCGCCGCCGGTTTCTGCGCTCACCCAGTGGTCCAAAGACCTGAACGCCACCGCCCGGGTGGTCGAGCACCCGTTTAATGCAGGGCTGCTGCTGGAATCGCTGGTGGGCCGGGCCCAAAACGTCCTAAACTCACGGCCATGAGCAGCAACCATTCCTCGCCCCGCCCCAGCGTCATCCAACTGGCCATCAAGGAAAAAGGCGCGCTGCACGCGGCCTACATCCCGATGTTCACCGAGGGCGGCCTGTTCATTGCCACCTCCCGCGACTACCAGCTGGGCGACGATGTGTATGTGCTGCTGTCCCTGCCGGACGACCCGCAGCGCTACCCCATCGCCGGGCGCGTGGCCTGGGTCACGCCCGCGCGCGCTGCAGGCAACCGCACCCAGGGCGTGGGCATCCAGTTTCCCAAAGAGGAAAAAGCCCGCGTGCTGAAGATCAAGATTGAAGAGATCCTCGGGCCCCACCTGGCATCCGACCGCCCCACGCAAACCATCTAGTTCTCTTCGCGCTTTCGCGCGCCGCCATGTTTACCGACTCCCACTGCCATCTCAGCTACCCGAACCTGGTAGCCAACCTGCCCGCCATCCGCACCGCCATGGCCGAGGCCCAGGTCACCCGCGCCCTGTGCATCTGCACCACGCTCGAAGAGTTTGCCGATGTGCACGCCCTGGCCACCGGCTATGACAACTTCTGGGCCACGGTGGGCGTGCACCCCGACAACGACGACGTGTTAGAGCCCACACTGGACGATTTGCTGCAACGCTCGGCCTTGCCCCGCGTGGTGGGCATTGGTGAGACCGGGCTGGACTACTACCGCCTGGGCGAACGCAGCGTGGCCGACATGGAGTGGCAGCGCGCGCGCTTTCGCACCCACATCCGCGCCGCCCGCCAGGTGGACAAGCCGCTGGTGATCCACACCCGCAGCGCCTCCGACGACACCATCGCCATCCTGCGCGAGGAGGGCGAGGATGGGTCAAAGGGCAGCGCGGGCGGCGTGTTCCACTGCTTCACCGAAACCCAGGCCGTGGCCCGCGCCGCGCTGGACCTGGGGTTTTACATTTCCTTCTCGGGCATTCTGACCTTCAAGACCGCCCAGGACATCCGCGACGTGGCCGCCTTTGTGCCCATGGACCGCCTGCTGATCGAGACCGACAGCCCCTACCTCGCACCCATGCCGTTCCGCGGCAAAACCAATACGCCCGCTTACGTGCCCTACGTGGCCCAGCAGGTGGCGGACATCAAGAAGCTGTCGGTGGAAGAGGTGGCGCACACCACCAGCGCCAATTTCGATCGCCTGTTTCGCGGAGTTTTATCGTGATAAAGCACTTTAAGAAAGTCGTATACCTTGTTGTTTTAATAGGCTTTAGTTTCGCACAGGCTGGTTCGTTCGACGACTTCTTTACAGCTGTGCAGCGCGACAATGGCGGCGAGATCCAGTCGCTGCTGCAGCGCGGCTTCGACGGCAACACCACCGATGCGCAGGGCCGTTCGGGCCTGTACCTGGCGCTCAAGGGTGAGAACCTCCAAGCGGCCAACGCGTTGCTGGCCTGGCCCAAAATCAAAGCCGAGACCCGCACTGCCCAGGACGAAAGCCCGCTGATGCTGGCTGCCCTGCAGGGCCGTTTGGCGCTGTGCACCCAGCTGATCGCAAAGGGCGCGGATGTCAACAAGACCGGCTGGACCCCGCTGCACTACGCCGCCACCCACGGCCACCTGGACGTGATGCGCCTGCTGCTGGAAAACCATGCCTACATCGACGCGGCCTCGCCCAATGGCAGCACACCGCTGATGATGGCCGCGCAGTACGGCACGGACGAGGCCGTCAAGCTGCTGCTGGACGAAGGCGCCGACCCGCTGCTGAAGAACCAGAAAAGCCTGACCGCCATCGACTTCGCCCAGATCGCCAACCGCCCGGCCACGGTGGAGATGGTCTCCGCCGCCGTGCGGGCCCGCAAGCCCAAAGGCACCTGGTAATTAGTGTGGTGTTGCGCGCTATCTGGAACATAAAACCGCGTCTTTTCGACCATGATGTTGTTGCAAATCCGCGCCATAGCGGTGCTATGGCTGTGGTTTGCGCCTAATCCTGGCCAAAAATCCATCGGTTTTATTTGTTCCATCAAGCACGCAACACCACACTACATCGCCAACGCCATCGCCGCCATGGCCACCATGCCCACGTCTTCGATGATGGTGACGGTGGACATGGGCAGCTGGAACACCGTGCCCAGGCAGGCACAGCGGATGCTGCGCTTGTCCAGCACCGCGCCGATCACGCCGATCGCCGAGAAGCCCATCACCACCAGCGTCACCACGTTAGTCAGCACCGGCTGGAAGTGGGCCAGATAGGCCACGCCCAGCGCCAGTTCCACAAACGGGTAGATAAACCCCCAGGGCCGCCAGCGCCGGGCCAGCAGGTCGTAGCCCGCATAGGCATCGGCGAACGCGGCCACGTCCAGCAGCTTGAAGAACGAAAACACCAGAAAGAACCCGGCCATGAAGTAATGCATGGTGCCCATGGCGCTGACCTGCGCGCCTTGCAGCAGCAGGCTGGCCCCCAGGATGTAGGCCAGGATCAGCAACAGCGGGCGGTAGGTGGCGAACCAGCTGGGGGCGACGGCAATGGGCGGTTCCACCACGGCAGGTGCCACCACGCTGTAGTGGCTGCCCGCCAGCGCGGCTTGCAGGGTGGCCACATCCATGGGGCCGGGTAGCGTGGCCTGGGGCGGCTTGAGTTGTACTTGCACGCCGGGGGCGACGGCTTCCAGTTTGGCCTGTACGCGCTTGACGCAGCCGCCGCAGGTCATGCCGGTGATTTCAAAAGTAGTCATGGTTTTCATAGCCTATCAGTGTGTATTTATTTTCGCGTGGCGCAGGCGCAGGGCGTTGGTGATGACCGAGGCCGAGCTCAGGCTCATGGCCAGGGCCGCCACCATGGGCGACAACAGCCAGCCGGTCCAGGGGAACAGCACGCCCGCGGCCAGTGGCACGCCCAGCGCGTTATAGACAAAGGCAAAACCCAGGTTCTGCCGCATATTGGCCATGGTGGCGTTGGACAAGGCCCGCGCGGTGGCGATCCCACGCAAATCGCCTTTGACCAGGGTGACCTGGGCGCTGTTCATCGCCACGTCGGTGCCGGTGCCCATGGCAATACCTACATCGGCCTGGGCCAGCGCCGGGGCATCGTTGATGCCGTCGCCCGCCATCGCGACCTTGCGGCCCTCTTTTTGCAGCCGCAACACCAGGGCCAGTTTGTCAGCGGGTTTAACTTCGCCGTACACCTCGGTGATGCCCAACTGCTGGGCTACGGCCTGCGCGGTACCCACACCGTCGCCCGTGGCCATCACGATGCGGATGCCCGCTGCGGTCAGGGCCGCAAGCGCTTCGGCGGTGCTGGCCTTGATGGGGTCGGCCACGGCCAGCAGCCCGGCCAGTTGGCCATCCACCGCCAGGTAGATGACGCTGGCACCGCCACGGCGCAAGGCTTCGGCCGGCACATTGAGCGTGGCGACTGCCAAGCCCAATTGCTCCATCAGCACGGTGTTGCCCAGCGCCAGGGCGTGACCCTCCACCTGGCCCTGCACGCCGATGCCGCTGGCCGATGTGAATCCCACTACCGGCGCCAGGGCCAGGCCACGGTCGCGGGCGGCGCGGACGATGGCATCGGCCAGCGGGTGCTCGCTGCCCTGGTCCAGGCTGGCGGCAAGGCGCAGCAAACCATCGGCATCGAAGCCCGGCAGAGGCAGGGCGCTGTGGAACACCGGCTTGCCCTCGGTCAGCGTGCCAGTTTTATCAACGACCAGGGTGTCGATCTGGCGAAAGTTTTCGATGGCCGCCGCATCGCGGAATAGCACGCCCTGGGTGGCACCGCGCCCGGTGGCCACCATGATGGACATGGGCGTGGCCAGGCCCAGCGCACACGGGCAGGCGATGATGAGCACGGCCACCGCGTTGATCAGCCCGTAGCTCCAGCTGGGCGCGGGGCCGAAAACGCCCCAGGCGATCAGGGTCAGCACGGCGATGGCCACCACCGCACCCACAAAATAGCCCGCCACCGAGTCGGCCATGCGCTGCATCGGCGCTTTGGAGCGCTGGGCCTGCACCACCATTTGCACGATTTGCGACAGCATGGTGCCGGAGCCCACCCGCTCGGCCTGCATGGTCAGGGCCCCCGTGGTGTTGAGCGTGGCACCAATCAGCTTGTCGCCGCTGCGCTTGGTGACGGGCATGGGTTCGCCGGTCAGCATGGACTCGTCCACCGCGCTGCTGCCGTCCAGCACCACACCGTCCACCGGTACTTTTTCGCCAGGGCGCACCCGCAGGCGGTCGCCGATGTGCACGTGGGTGAGCGGGATGTCGGCTTCGCTGCCGTCTTTGGCGATGCGGCGGGCGGTTTTGGGCACCAGGCCGAGCAGCGACTTGATGGCCGCCGAGGTTTGCGAACGGGCTTTGAGCTCTAGCAACTGGCCCAGCAGGGTGAGCGAAATAATCGTTGCCGCTGCCTCAAAGTACACCGCCACCCGGCCCATGGACATGAACGATGCCGGAAACACCTGCGGTGCCAGCGTGGCCACCAGGCTGTAGACAAAGGCCGCGCCCGTGCCCAGGCTGATCAGCGTCCACATATTCGGGCTGCGGTTGCGCAGAGATTGCCAGCCGCGCACAAAGAACGGCGCACCCGCCCACAGCACCACCGGCAGGCTCAGGGCCAGCTCGATCCAGCTTTGCACCTGCATGTCAAACCACTGCAGGCGGTGCCCCAGCATGGCCAGCACCATCACCACCACGCTCAGCGGCAGGGTCCACCAGAAGCGGCGGCGAAAGTCCACCAGCTCGGGGTTTTCGGCCTCGTCCAGGCTGGGCATTTCCGGCTCCAACGCCATGCCGCAGTGCGGGCAACTGCCAGGGTGGTCTTGCCGCACCTCGGGGTGCATGGGGCAGGTGTAGATGGCCCCGGCCACTGCGGGTGCCGGGCTAGGCTCTGGCGGAGCGAGGTACTTCAGCGGGTTGGCTACAAACTTGGTTTTGCAGCCTGCACTACAAAAATAGTAGCTATGACCCGAATGGGTATGGGCGTGGACAGACTTTTCGGTCACTGTCATGCCGCAGACCGGGTCTTTCATGGAGGCTCCTTTGCAAACTCTATGGCCTGAGCATAAACTCCGTAGTCAACCCCAGAGTCAAGCGGTTTTGAAAGGTTTTTATGGATTCCGTCCCCACCGCCACCCTGACCATCGGCAAGCTGGCCCAAGCCGCCGGGGTCGGGGTGGAAACCATCCGCTACTACCAGCAGCGCGGTCTGTTGCCGGTGCCCGAGTCGCGTGGGGCCTACCGCTATTACCCGGTGGCGCTGGGCCAGCGCATCCGCTTCATCAAGCGGGCGCAGGAGCTGGGCTTTTCGCTGGACGAGGTGGCCGAGCTGCTGTCGCTGGAAGACGGCCTGGACCGCCGCGCCATCCGCCAGATCGCGGGCCAGCGGCTGGACGAGATCCGCACCCGGCTGGCCGACCTGCAGCGCATGCAGCAGGCGTTGTCGCATCTGATCGACAGCTGCGAACACACGGGCAAAGAGCTGCCGTGCCCGATCATTGAGACGCTGGCGCAGGCTGCAGGTCGGTAACGACCAGCGCGCTCCCGATCTGCTCGGCGGTGAATTTCACCTTGTCGCCCGCTTTCACGCCCTCCAGCAGGGCCGGGCTTTTCACCTGGAACACCATGCTCATGGGCGGCATGTCCAGGTTCTTGATCTCGCCGTGGCGCAGGGTGATTTTTTGGGCTTGCAGATCGACTTTGCGGACTTCGCCGTCGGCCCAGGGCAGCAAGGGCTGAGCGAAAGAGGTGGTGCTGAAAAAGCTGGCAACAAGAATGGCGGTACTGATTTTCATGGTGGCTCCTGTTGGTTAGGCGGTGACGGTGATCTTGCCGACCATGCCGGCCTGGTAGTGCCCGGGGATCAGGCAGGCAAAGGCGAAGCTGCCGGGGCGGTTGAAGGTCCAGACGATGCTGCCTTTGTGGCCCGCGCCCACATGGGCCATGTAGGGCGCGTCGTGTTCCATGCCGGGGAACTTCACCATCAGCGCGGCGTGCTCGTCTAGTGCGGCCTGGGTGCCAATCACCAGCTCGTGGCCCAGCGCGCCGGGGTTCTTCATGGTGAAGCGGATGGTTTCCCCCAGCTTGGCGGTGATGGTGTCGGGGCTGAAGCGCATGCTGTCGAGCATGCTGATCTGCACCGTGCGCCTGGCCGCTTTGGCATCGCCTGCAATGCCCCAGTCGGTTTGCTCTTTTTTCACCGGGCCGTGGGCTGTGGTGTGGCCGGGCCCGGCCAGCGCTGGGCCTGCGGCCAAGAGTGCAAGGGCCGTGAGTGCGTTTCTGCGGTTTGTCATGGAATTCTTTCGGTTAATTTAAGGAAAATCGGGCTCTAGCGCTTATTCGATGGGCGAGAGCAGCTATCAAATCAATAGTGTTCAGGCCTCAATGCCCACTGTGCGCGCCCGCACCGGGCTTGCGTACCTGCACCGCATCGGTAGGTGCAACGGCTGCCGGGCGCGCAGGTTCGGCCAAGTCACCAGTCCATTCAAACGCCCGCGTGCCCGGCGGCTGCCGGTAGGCACCGGGGTCGCTGTAGTCGCCCGGCTTTTGGTCTTTGCGCACTTTGAGCGTGGTGAACATGCCGCCCATCTCGATGGGGCCATAGGGGCCGGTGCCGGTCATCATGGGCAGGGTGTGGTCGGGCAGGGGCATTTGCATCTCGCCCATGTCGGCCATGCCGCGCTCGCCCATCAGCATGTAGTCGGGCACCAGTTTCTGGATTTTTTGCACCAGGCCCCGGTGGTCCACGCCGATCATGTTGGGCACGCCGTGGCCCATGGGGTTCATGGTGTGGTGGCTTTTGTGGCAGTGCAGCGCCCAGTCGCCGGGCTCGTCGGCCAGAAATTCGATCTGCCGCATCTGGCCCACGGCGATGTCGGTGGTCACCTCGGGCCAGCGGGCGCTGGGCGGCACCGGGCCGCCATCGGTGCCGGTAACCACAAATTCATGGCCGTGCAGGTGGATGGGGTGGTTGGTCATCGTCAGGTTGCCCACGCGGATGCGCACCTGGTCGCCCTGGCGCACGTTGAGCGTGTCAATGCCGGGGAAGGCCCGGCTGTTCCAGGTCCACAGGTTCTGGTCCAGCATGGTGTTGGGCCGGGGCGTGGTGCTGCCGGGGCTGATGTCGTAGGCGTTGAGCAAAAAGCAGAAATCGCGCTGGACTTCGGCGATGTGCGGTGTTTTGGTTTTGGGATGGGTCACCCAAAAGCCCATCATGCCCATGGCCATTTGCACCATTTCGTCGGCGTGCGGGTGGTACATGAAAGTGCCGGGGCGGCGCGCCACAAATTCATACACAAAGGTTTTGCCTACCGGGATCTGCGGCTGGGTGAGGCCGCCCACGCCGTCCATGCCGTTGGGCAGGCGCTGGCCGTGCCAGTGGATGGTCGTGTGCTCGGGCAGGCGGTTGGTGACGAAGATGCGCACGCGGTCGCCTTCCACCACCTCGATGGTGGGGCCGGGCGACTGGCCGTTGTAACCCCACAGCGTGGCCTGCATGCCGGGGGCGATTTCGCGCACCACTGGCTCGGCCACCAGGTGGAACTCTTTCACCCCGGCGTTCATGCGCCAGGGGCAGGTCCAGCCGTTGAGCGTGACCACCGGGTTGTACGGGCGGCCATTGGGCGGGGTAAGCGGCGGGGCGGTGGCGGCGGTGGTGGCGATCACCGGCTCGGGCAGGGCGGCCAGGGCGACTTTGCTGACGCTGGCAGCCAGCACAGCGCCTCCGAAGAATGTTCTGCGGTCCATGTCAATGTCCTTGGGTGGGTTCGGGGCTTGCGCCAGATGAGAGGGATGCCAGCGCGCCAGGCGAGGTGCCGGTCAGGGCGGTCTGTACATCCGCCTCGGCCAGCCAGAAGTCGCGCTGGGCTTCGATGGCGCTGTTCACGGCCAGGCTTTGCTGGCGGGTCTCGGCCAATAGATCCCACACGCTGGCCAGCATGCCGTTGTAGCGCAGCACCTGCTCTTCAACGATGAACTTGCGCAGCGGCACGATCTCGTCGCGGTAGTGCACGGCCAGGTTGAAAGCGGTGCGGTAGGCAAAGCTGGCCTCGCGCGCCTCCGATCGGGCCTGGATGGCCACGGCACGCACCTGGGCCGTGGATTGCAGATAGACCGCCTTGGACCGGGCATGGCGGGCACCACCCCAGTCGAACAGCGGCAGGGGCAGCTCCAGCTCCCAGCCGCGCTGGGTGTCTTTGCCGCCGTGGGCGTTGTCGAACGTGGTGTTGCGGCTGTAGCTGAGGGCCAGGCCGTCGAAATAGCCCACCACCTTGTCAAAGCCTTCCTGCCGGGCGATATACCCGGTGCGTGCCACGGCGGCGCGCACGTCCAGCCGCTCGCGCAGGGCCCGGGCTTCGATGTCGGTGATCTCGGTAGCTGCCTTGGGCAGGTCGGGCAGGCGGTCTGGCAAGGTAAAGCTGGTCTGCGCGCCCCACAGTCCCATCAAGCGGATGAGCTTTTCGCGGCTGCTGAAAGCGGTTTGCTGGGCGCGGGCCAGTTGCGCAGTGGCTTCGGCCAGCAGCAGCTGTTCGCGGGCCTGCTCCAGGCGGCTCCAGTTGCCCACGCGGGCCATGCGGCGGGCCAGCTCGGCACCGGCTTCGGCGGCTTCTTTCACCTCGCGCAGGTACTGGGCGCTTTGCTGGGCGGACACGGCGGTGATCCAGGCTTTGCGGGTGTCTGCGGCCAGCCGCACCACGTCTTGCGCGGCCTGCAACTTGGCCGTTTCGTGCTGCTGGCCTTGCCACTGGGCGCGCCAGGGCAGGGCCAGCAGCCCGAGCACGTTGAAGCTGAGCATGCGCTCTATCTCGCGGGTGTCGCCCTCGGTGAAGCGGCCGATGGCGAAGTGCGGGTTGGGCAGGCGGCCCATTTGCACCCGGTCTGCGTCGCTGATGCCCAGCGTCGCAAGCGTTGCCTGCAGTTGCGGGCTGTTCAGCAGGGCGATGCGCACGGCAGCCTCGGCGCTGAGCGGCTGGGCCAGCAGGTCGGCAACGGCTTGCGGATCGGGTTTTAGCTGCGGCCTGACACCGCCGGTTTTGCCTTGGGTGAGCTGCTGCACCGCGCCCAGGTCGCCGTCGGGCGAGAGCGTGGCGCAGCCGGTCAAGACCAGCAGGGCCAGGGCCGTGCCGGTGGCTTTCAAGCGGCGGCTCATTTGGCAACCTGGGGATTTTGGGCAGGCTGGGCTCGCTCCCACTTGAGCACATCGGCATGGCCGCGAGGGAACTGGGCCACGTCGGCATGGGCGCGCTTCCAGTCCAGCGTTTGGGTTTCCACCCCGGTGGGGGTGTCGATAAACACCGAGCGGTAGGCTACGGCGGGCACGGGCACAGTTGGATCGGCGGGGCCTTGTGCCCACGCAGCGGCGCACAGCAGCGCACTGGTGCTTAAAAATAAAGTTCTCAAAATAATCTCCTGAACGACACAAGCTGCGCCCGCAACGCTGCCGGTTCAGGCAAATTGCGGACGGACTACGGCTAGGGTGTTCAGGAAATCGGTGGTTTCAGCGCAAACGCAGCGGGTACGCTGGCGAATCGGGCGGGGCCGGTGGTGGGCTGCGCGTGGGGCAGCCAGGGAGTGGGGAGGGCTAGGAACGGTGCGGGGGCGGCCACGCTGTTGCACATCTGGCACAGCGGGCAGGTGCCGCAGTGGGTGCTGGTGGTGGAGTCGGAGGGTTCAGCGTCTGCGGCCGCATGGCAATCCGCCTGCGTTTCTGCATCAAAAGTGGCCTCAGCGCTTATTCCGTGGGCGTGAGCAGCTACTGTTTGTGTAGCGCCTGCCTGTGTGGCCATCATGTCCATCGCCATGGCCTCGCCCACCCAGCCGCGCAAGGGCAGCAGGACGAGCATGAGGATGAGGACGAGGCGGCGCATGGAGTGCCAATATTAGCGGCTGCGCGACTTCATGGCGCGTTCGACTTCGCGTTTGCCTTCGCGGTCCTTGATGGTGTCGCGCTTATCGTGCTCGGCCTTGCCCTTGGCCAGGGCGATTTCGCACTTGATCTTGCCCGCTTTCCAGTGCAGGTTCAGCGGCACCAGGGTGTAGCCTTTTTGCTCCACCTTGACGATCATTTTCTTGATCTGCTCCTTGTGCAGCAGCAGTTTCTTGGTGCGCACCTTGTCGGGGCTGATGTGCGTAGAGGCCGAATTCAGCGGGTGGATCTGGCAGCCAATCAGGAACAGCTCGCCCGCGCGCACCACCACGTAGCCGTCGGTGAGCTGCACCTTGCCTTCGCGCAGCGACTTGACCTCCCAGCCCTCCAGCACCAGGCCGCACTCGATGCGCTCCTCGAAGAAGTAATTGAAAGCGGCCTTTTTGTTGTCGGCAATGCGGGCGGTAGGATCGGGTTTTTTGGCCATTGAATGCTATGAAGGAGGAGGGCGGGAGCAGGTTCTACAATCCCGCGCAGCCCTCCATTCTATGAAAAACGTCCACAAGTCCGTCCTCATCTGGTACAGCGCCGAAGAAATGTTCGCCCTGGTCACCCAGGTCGCGTTGTATCCGCAGTTTTTACCCTGGTGCGACCAGGCCGCCGTGCTGTCGGAGGATGCCGATGGCATGACGGCCGAAGTGGGTATTGCGTTTGGCGGCATCCACCAGAAGTTTGTCACCCAGAACACCCACGTGGCCGGGCGGCAAGTGGGCATGCGGCTGATCAAGGGCCCGTTTTCCAACCTGGACGGCACCTGGAACTTCACCCCCGTGGGCGACGGCAGCCAGCGTGCCTGCCGGGTCGATCTGCAGCTCAACTACGGTTTTGACAACATCGCCCTGTCGGCCCTGGTGGGCCCGGTGTTCGACCGCATTGCGGGCAGCCTGGTCGATGCCTTTGTGAAGCGCGCCGAGCAGGTTTATGGCTGATACGGCGTTACACATCACCGTGGTCTGTGCCGTGGCACCTGGCAATGTGGTCGAAGTGCCGCTGGATCTGCCGGTGGGCGCGTGTGTGGCCGATGCCTTGCGTGCCTGCAGCGCCTTGCCCGCGTTTGCCGGTGTGGATCTGCCGGGCCTGGACACCGGGGTTTGGGGCACATTGGCAGCACCTACCCAGCCGCTGGCAGAGGGCGACCGGCTGGAGCTGTACCACCCGCTCACCGTAGACCCCAAAGTCGCCCGCCGCACCCGTTTCACCCGCCAGGGCGCAGGCCGCGCGGGCCTGTTCACCAAGAAGCGGGTCGGGGCGAAGGCCGGGTACTGAAGTTACTTGCAGTCGGCGCTGATCACGTCCTGCAGGCGCTTCAATTCGGCGGCACGGGCGGCATCGTCCAGGATTTCACGCTCGCCCTTGTCATTGGTGCGGGCAATGCGCACCCCTGAGTCGAAATTGGCCTTGGACTGCTTGGCCCGGGTGCAGTTTTCGGCCTGGGCGGCGGCGCTTTTGTCTACTTCGGCCTTGCGCTGGGCGGCTTCGGCGGCTTCGGCCTGCTTTTTCTTCTCTTCCAAAGCCTTGTCCACGCCGCTGATTTTGGGCGCAGAAGCTGCCGAAGCCGCTGCAGCGGGCACGGCGGCGACGGCCACTGGTGCGGCTTTGGCCGTACCGCCGGGCTGGCGCCAAATATTTTTGGCTGGAATATCGGGCGGCGGGCCCCGGTCGCTGAACACTTTGCGGCCGTCTTTGTCGATCCATTGCCACTGTGCGGCAGCCCCCCAGGACACGGCACACCCCAGGGCCAACGCAAGCAATTTGTGCAGTTTCATGTGCGGAGTTTAGCGGCGGGCCGTGTGGTTTTACGCGTTTTGGACGGGTATGGACGCAATTGCTTCAAGCTTGTTACAGAAATAGGGGTTCTTGCGGGCTTGTACAATCTGCCTTTTGGAGCTTTCTATATGCGCCTGCTAGGAAAAGCGCTCACTTTCGACGATGTGTTGTTAGTGCCAGCGTTCTCCCAAGTCCTGCCCAAGGACACGTCTCTTGCGACCCGCCTCTCCCGCAACATCACCCTGAACCTGCCCCTGGTGTCTGCCGCCATGGACACCGTTACCGAAGCCCGCTTGGCCATCGCCATGGCCCAGGAAGGCGGCATGGGTATCGTGCACAAGAACTTCACACCCAAGCAGCAAGCTGCCGAGGTGCTCAAGGTCAAGCGCTACGAATCCGGTGTGCTGCGCGACCCGGTCATCATCACCCCCAGCCACACCGTGCGCCAGGTGATCGATATGTCGGCCCAGCTGGGCATCTCCGGCTTTCCGGTGTGCGACGGTGGCAAGGTCGTCGGCATCGTCACCAGCCGCGACTTGCGGTTTGAAACCCGCTACGACGTGCCCGTGAGCCAGATCATGACCCCGCGTGAAAAACTGGTCACGGTCAAGGAAGGCGCGTCGCTGGCCGAAGCCAAGGCGCTGCTGAACAAATCCAAGCTCGAGCGCCTGCTGGTCATCAACGACGCGTTCGAGCTCAAGGGCCTGATCACCGTCAAGGACATCACCAAGCAAACCAGCTTCCCCAACGCGGCACGCGATGCCCGTGGCCAGTTGCGCGTAGGCGCAGCGGTGGGCGTGGGCGAGGGCACCGAAGAACGTGTCGAAGCCCTGGTGCGTGCCGGTGTGGATGCCATCGTGGTCGATACCGCCCACGGCCACAGCAAGGGGGTGATCGAGCGCGTACGCTGGATCAAGCAAAACTACCCCCATATCGATGTGATCGGCGGCAACATCGCCACCGGCGCGGCCGCCTTGGCCCTGGCCGAAGCCGGTGCGGACGCGGTCAAGGTCGGCATCGGCCCTGGCAGCATTTGCACCACCCGCATCGTGGCAGGCGTGGGCGTGCCGCAAATCATGGCGATTGACAACGTGGCCACCGCCTTGCAAGGCAGCGGCGTACCCTTGATTGCCGACGGCGGCATCCGCTACAGTGGCGACATCGCCAAGGCCATCGCCGCCGGTGCCAGCACCGTGATGATGGGTGGCATGTTTGCCGGTACCGAAGAAGCGCCGGGCGAAGTGGTGCTGTTCCAGGGCCGCAGTTACAAGAGTTACCGGGGCATGGGCAGCATTGGTGCCATGCAGCAGGGCAGTGCCGACCGCTATTTCCAAGAGGTCAACACTGGCAACCCCAATGCCGACAAATTGGTGCCCGAAGGCATCGAAGGCCGGGTTCCGTACAAGGGCTCCATGGTCTCCATCATTTTCCAAATGGCGGGCGGCATCCGGGCCAGCATGGGCTACTGCGGTTGCGCCACCATCGAAGATATGAAAAATAAAGCCGAATTTGTGGAAATTACCTCAGCCGGCATCCGTGAAAGCCATGTACACGACGTGCAAATCACCAAAGAAGCCCCCAACTACCGGTCAGAATAGCCCCGACAGTATTTTTGCTGTTAGGTTGTATACCGTTTAAAGGAAAAATTCCATGGGCATGATTTCATTTATCAAAGAAGCGGGTCAAAAGCTGTTTGGCAACAAGCCAGAAATTGCGGCGGCTGTCGCGGAGCCAAGCAACCAGGAAAAGGCCGCTGCGGCCAACACGGCGGCGGCGGATGCCATCGGCACCTACATCAAGGCGCAAGGCTTGTCCACCGACGGCCTGACCATCGCCTTCAACGGCGCTGACCAGATCGTCACCGTGGGTGGTGCCGTGGCCGACATGGAAACCCGCGAGAAGATCGTCGTCTGCTGCGGTAACGTCCAAGGTGTCGCGGGTGTGGCCGATGAAATGACCTGCCCGGATGTGCCAGAGTGCACCTACCACACGGTGGTCAGCGGCGATACCCTGAGCGCCGTGGCCAAAAAAGCCTATGGCAACGCCAATCTGTACCCACAGATTTTTGAAGCCAACAAGCCCATGCTGAGCAGCCCGGACAAAATCTACCCCGGCCAAGTTCTGCGGATTCCCGCGCAAGCCTAAAGCGCATTTTTGTCGATAGATCCGGGCAGCCACGTGCTGCCCGTTTTTCATTTTTAGCCCCACGTCCATGTCCACCCACCAAAAAATCCTCATCCTCGATTTCGGTTCGCAAGTGACCCAGCTCATCGCCCGCCGTGTGCGCGATGCCCATGTGTTTTGCGAAGTCCATCCCTGCGATGTGACCGACGATTGGATGCGCGCCTACGCGGCCGATGGCAACCTGAAGGGCATCATCCTGTCCGGCAGCCACGCCAGCGTGACCGAGGACACCACCGACCGCGCGCCCCAGGCCGTGTTCGACCTGGGCGTGCCGGTACTGGGCATTTGCTACGGCATGCAAACCATGGCGCAGCAGCTGGGCGGCAAGGTGGAAACCGGCCACACCCGTGAATTTGGTTTTGCCAGCGTGCGCGCCCGTGGCCACGCCGCGCTGCTCAAGGACATTGCCGACTTCACCACGCCCGAGGGCGAGGGCATGCTGAATGTGTGGATGAGCCACGGCGACAAGGTGACCGAGCTGCCCCCCGGTTTCAAGCTGATGGCCAGCACCGACAGTTGCCCCATCGCCGGTATGGCCGACGAGTCCCGCCACTTCTACGCCGTGCAGTTCCACCCCGAAGTCACCCACACGGTGCAAGGCCAGGCGCTGCTGAACCGTTTTGTGCTGGGCATCTGCGGCACCCGGCCCGACTGGATCATGGGCGACTACATCGCCGAGGCGGTGGCCCACATCCGCGCCCAAGTAGGCGACGAAGAGGTAATTTTGGGCTTATCTGGGGGCGTGGACTCGTCCGTGGCCGCAGCCCTGATCCACCGCGCGATTGGCGACCAATTGACCTGCGTCTTTGTGGACCATGGCCTGTTGCGCCTCAACGAGGGCGACATGGTGATGGACATGTTCGTGGGCAAGCTGCACGCCAAGGTGATCCGTGCCGATGCCAGCGACCTGTTCCTGGGCAAGCTGGCGGGCGTGAGCGACCCCGAAGCCAAGCGCAAGATCATCGGCGGCGAGTTCGTCACCGTATTCAAGCAGGAAGCCGCCAAGCTCAAGGGCGACGGTGCCAAGGGTGCCAAGTGGCTGGCCCAGGGCACGATTTACCCCGACGTGATCGAGTCCGGCGGTGCCAAAAGCAAGAAGGCCGTCACCATCAAGAGCCACCACAACGTCGGCGGACTGCCCGAGCAACTGGGCCTGAAGCTGCTGGAACCCCTGCGCGAGCTGTTCAAGGACGAAGTGCGCGAACTCGGCGTGGCCCTGGGCCTGCCCGCCAACATGGTCTACCGCCACCCGTTCCCCGGCCCCGGCCTGGGCGTGCGCATCCTGGGCGAAGTGAAAAAAGAATACGCCGACCTGCTGCGCCGCGCCGATGCGATCTTTATCGAAGAGCTGCACAACTTCAAGGATGAGGCCACCGGAAAGACCTGGTACCAGCTCACCAGCCAGGCGTTCACCGTATTCTTGCCGGTCAAAAGCGTGGGCGTCATGGGCGATGGCCGCACCTATGACTACGTGGTGGCTCTGCGCGCTGTACAAACCAGCGACTTCATGACGGCAGACTGGGCCGAGCTGCCCTACGCGCTGCTCAAAAAAGTGTCGGGCCGCATCATCAACGAAGTGCGCGGCATCAACCGCGTGACCTACGACGTATCGAGCAAGCCGCCTGCCACCATCGAGTGGGAATAGGATTGCTATACTATATGTAGCATGTTACGCTTATGGGATAGGCGCTAGTGGCACTTTTTATACTTAAAATTAGGCTTGCCAGCGCCATAGGCCCGCAGCCTAAAATGCCCACCATGCTCCACGTCGCTGTCTCCCCTTGAATCCGCCCTTTGACCAGTACCCCAACGGGGCCTGCCAGCTGCTGTTTGCGGCCGAGCGCCTGTTTGGCCAGCACGGTGTGGAGGGGGTGACCATCCGCGAACTGCTGAAGGCGGCCGGGCAGGCCAACAAGTCGGCGGTGCACCACTATTTTGGTTCCAAGGAAGGGCTGCTGGAAGCCGCGCGCGACATGCGCGTGCCGCAGCTGGAAAAGGCCCGCACCCTGTGGCTGGAGCGCTTGCCCGAGCCCGGCCCCGACCAGGTGGCCAGCTACCTGGCGGCCCTGTTCATGCCGGTGCTGGAGATTCTGGACGACCGCGAACTGCAGTCGTTCTCGCAGTTCAACCTGCGCCTGCTGCACGCGGACGGGTCCGACCAGTCCATCATGCGCCTGGCTGCGGCATCACCCATGACGCAGCGCATCGTGGCCGGTCTGCATGCCTGCGGTCCGGACCGGACCGAGGCCCAGTTCAAGGCCCGTTTGCGCCTGGCCGTGGGCGTATTGCTGGGCGGCGTGGCCGAATGGCAGCGGCTCAGCGAATCGACCGACGGCGCACCGTACCCGTCGGAAGCCGTGTTTTGGACCGACATGCTGGTGGCCGCAGCAGGCGTGCTCAGCGCCCCGGCCGCCCGCGAGGCGCTGGATATCACCGCCAGCCTGCAGCGGCCCAAGCTGCAGCGCAAACCGCCCGCCAAAACGGCGCGGCGCAAACCCACACCTCCTCTGTAATCGGACGCAGTCTGCGCTGTAGCCGCTACGGCTGGATTACGCCTGCGCGTTTCACCGCCACCCGGTCTTTTTGATACGGGTAAATCCCAGTAAATTTTTATAAGTAAAACGCCTTAAGGCAATTGACTTAAAAAGCCTGCGCGGCTTTAATTCACAGGCGCTGAAACGGTCCCCGACGACCGAAAGTTTTGCAGCGAGACGGTCCTGGTTGCCGCGCACGGCGCGCACAGGCCCCACCCAACGTACCTCAGGAGACAAGCCCATGGGCGCACCACAGGAAGCCACCGTCACGCGATGTCTGGCGCTATTCCACAGCACCGACATCCCCCACATGGACCAGATCGCACCGCTGTTTGCCGAGCACGCGGTCTACCAGCCGCTGGTGCCGCGCGCCACGCCCAAGCAGGGCCGCAACGCCATCGTGTCCGAGCTGATGCGCCAGTTTGGCCGCTACACCGAGTGCCGCTGCGAAGTGCTGGCGATGGCCTCGTCCGACACCCATGTGTTCACCGAGCGCCGCGACCACGTGACCATGCGCAATGGCCGAAGCATGTTTTCCAGCGTCAACGCGGTGTTTGAACTGGACGCGCAAAACCGCATCACCGCCTGGCGCGAGTACTGGGACGCAGGCGATGTCGCCCTGCTGCTGGATACCACCGCCGAAGAACTGCACCAACGCCTATCGGAGACCGCCCCATGATCTTGACCAGCCTGCACATCGACCCCGCCGCATTCGCAGAACGCACCGGCTGGGCCATCAAACCGCAAGGGGCCTGCAAAGGCGAGGCCTGCGTGCCGCTACCCGCTAACGCCCGCCAGGCCGACGGCACACTAGATGCCCGGGTGTTGAGCGAGCGCCTCGGCATGCCGCTGCTGGAAGAGGCCGGGCGCAGCCTGTGGGCGCTGGGCCCAGAGTCGGGCGTGACGGGCCGGGCCCTGACCACCGCCATCGCCCCCGAACTGGTACTGCCCGACGTGAACGGCAAACCATTCCGCTTGTCCAGCCTGCGTGGCAAAAAGGTGTTGCTGACCACCTGGGCATCGTGGTGCGGCTGCCGTACCGACTTGCCGCTGTGGCAAAAGCTGCGCGAAAAGCTGTATCCCCAGGGCCTGGAGATCGTGACCGTAGCCCTCGACACCGAAGGTGCCAAAGCCGCCCGCCAGTACATCGAAGCGGCCCAGCCCGAACATCCCTCGCTGATCGACGCAGGCCATCTGGTGGACGAGCTGTTTGGCGTGGTCAACGTGCCCAATGGCGTGTGGATCAACGAAGAGGGCGTGATCGTGCGGCCCGCCGAACCCGCTTGGCCCGGCTACACCAAGGTCAGCGAGTGGAAAGACGAGGGCATGAACGCCAACCAGCGCCAGATGCTCACCCACGTGCGCAAGATCCGCTACGAGACCGACCTGTACCTGGAGATGCTGCTGGACTGGGTGGCCCACGGCAGCCAAAGCCGGTATGTGCTGGCCCCGGACGAAGTCATTGCCCGGTCGCAGCCGCGCTCGGCTGACAACGCCCGCGCCGCCGCGCATTTCGAGCTGGGCCAGCACCTGCACACTGCGGGCGACCAAGCCGCCGCCGTGCCGCACTGGCGCCAGGCCCACCGCCTGCAGCCCGACAACTGGACCTACAAGCGCCAGGCCTGGAGCATCGAAGACCCCGGCTCCCAGCACGATACCGATGCCTACGACAGCAACTGGCTCAAGGACGTGGAGCAGATCGGGGCCGAAAACTACTACCCCAAGATCGTTGCCTAGCCACAAATTAAAACTACAGAGACATTTCCATGACCCACAAGATTCTGACCGCCAGCGCGCTGCTGGCGCTGGCCCTGCACGCCGCCGCGGGCGTGTCTGCCGAAGACGCGAAACAGCTCGGCACGACCCTGACCGAGTTTGGTGCTGTCAAGGCGGGCAACAAAGAGGGCACTATTCCGCCCTATACCGGCGGCCTGCGCAAAGCCCCGGCAGGCTTTACCCCCGGCAGCAGCACCTGGGCCGACCCGCATGCGGACGACAAACCGCTGGTGCGCATCGACGCTAAAAACCTGGCCCAGTACGCCGACAAGCTCAGCGCGGGTCAGCAAAACCTGATCAAGAAGTTCCCGTCCAGCTACTACATCGACCTCTACCCCAGCCACCGCACCGTCACCTACCCCGACAAAGTGCTGAAGGCCACGCTGCGCAACGCCACCACCTGCCAGACGCTCAAGGACAACCTCGCCGTTGATCCCGCCTGCCGGGGCGGCATACCGTTTCCCATTCCGCGCAGCGGCTACGAGGTGATGTGGAACCAGTTGCTGCGCTACATCGGCGATACCGACGTGATCACGCCTGCGGGCCGCACCTACATCGTCGATGCCGCCGGTCGCCCCACGCTCACCTCCGAGGTGTTCAGCCGCACCGAGGTGCCGTACTACCAGGTCGATCTGGACGACCGCGACCCGCACCTGTACTGGCGCACCTATTCGGTCACCCGGGCCCCCTCGCGCAAGGCGGGTGAGGTGAGTGGCCTGATGGACTTTCTGGACCCCACCACCAAGCCGCGCCGGGCCTGGAACTACGCCCCCGGCCAGCGCCGCGTGCGGCTTGCGCCCGAGTTCTCGTACGACACACCAGTAGCCTCCATTGGCGGTGTGCAGTTCTATGACGAGCTGTTTTTGTTCTCCGGCACCATGGACCGGTTTGACTTCAAGCTGGTGGGCAAGAAAGAAATCATCCTGCCCTACAACAACTACAAGCACTACTTCAACTGCCCCACCGAAGAAGAGTTCTTGCCCCAGCATGCCAACCCATCGTGCGAACGCTTTGAACTGCACCGCGCCTGGGTGGTGGAGGCCACGCTCAAGCCCGGCATGCGCCACGCCTACTCCAAACGCACCTACTACCTGGACGAAGACGGCTCCGGCTCCGGCATGTTCGACGCGTACGACCAGCAGGGCGCGCTGTACCGCACCTCGTTCAACATGATGGTGCAGCTTTACGACGTGGGCCACGCCTACGCGGTCAAGAACCTGACCTACGACTTCCAGAAAAACATGTACAGCATGGTGGGCGACCTGGCCAAGGGCGGGCTGGTAGTGTCCACCGGCACCGTGGCCGATCGCGACCAAAACCCGGATGCCATCGTCAGCAAGATGACCGTGCGCTGATCTTTTTCTTGTCCCTTCACTCGGCGGCCACCGTGCCGCCGGGCCCCAACTTTGCCCAAAGATCCTATGCACACCCCCGAAGAAATCTTATTGAGCCGCTATATCGAATCGCAGATGGGCGGGCGCGTGACCAGCCTGGTTCGCCAAACCCGCTGGCGCAAAGCCTGGTTTGCCGAGCTGGAGCGCGACGGCACGCTGGTGCCGCTGTACATCCGTGGCGACAAGCAGCTCGATGCCGAACCTTTCCCCGGCCTGGCGCGCGAGGCCGCCATCCTGCGCCAGCTGGAGGCCGACGGCATTCTGGTGCCGCACATCCACGGCGTATGCCCCGACCCGCTGGCCATCGTGATGGACCGCACCCCCGGCGTGCGCGATGTCGCCCAGGCGGCGGACGACGCGCAGCGCCAGAGCATTGCCGAGCAGTACGTCGCCCAACTGGCCCGCATGCATGCGCTGGACACCGCCCCCTTTGCGGCCGCCGGTATCGGCCTGCCGGTGGATGCCCGCAGCAACGTGCTGGCCTATCTGGATGCCAACCAGCCACTGTACGCCCGCGGCAAACGCAAGCCGCAGCCGTTTGTGGAATTTGCGATGCGCTGGATGCGCCGCAACGCGCCCACCAACCGTACGCGCAGCAGCTTTATCCACTGCGATGTAGGCCAGTTCTTGTTTGTGGACGGAAAAATCACCGGCCTGTACGACTTTGAGGCCTCGCACATTGGGGACCCGCTGGCCGATCTGGCATCGCTGCGCACCCGCGACGGCTTTGAGCCGCTGGGAGCCGATGTATCGCACCTGATCCGTTACTACCAGCAGCTCACCGGCGAGGCCGTGGACCCGTGGGCGCTGAGCTTTCACACCGCCTGCTTCTCGCTCACCTCGGTGATGGCCTTGTCCGGGCCGCTCAGCGAACCCGGCGCGCACCGCATCGAGCTGGAATACCTGGTCTGGGACCTGATGACCCGGCGCGCCACGGTGTGGGCCATGGCCGAGTGCATGGACGTGCAGATTGCACCCAGCCCGCCGTTCCCGCCCCAGCCGGGCCGCCAGGCGCTGCTGTTCAACGTGCTCGCCCAGACGGTAGCGCGCGGGCCGGATGCCACCGACATGGACCGCCACCACCGCAACAGCGCTGCCACCCTGGCCCAGTGGGCCGCGCTGGTGGATGCCGCCGGGCCCCAGGCCGCCCAGCGCGAGCGCGACAGCCTGGCCCGGTTCATCGGCCCGGTCCCGGCATCGTGGGACGCGGCCGACGCCGCCTTCGAGCAGTTTGTGCAGCAGGCCGGGCCCGAGCACGACAAAGCATTGCTGCGCCACTTTGCCCTGCAACTCGAAGACCAGATCGCCATGGCCCAGCCCCTGCACGCCCGGCTGGCGGGCTACGCGCTCAAGCCTGTGGTTCTGTAAGACAACCAATAAAGGAGCAACCCATGCCTATCCGTACCCCCCACCGCAGCCTGACCGCCATCGTCCTGGCTATCGGCTCCCTGGCCGCGCCCAGCGCCCATGCGTCTGAGGTCGCCACCGGCAACCCCGACCTCACGCTGCGGCTGGACACCACCATCCGCTACAACCTGGGCGTGCGCGCCGACAAGCAAGACAGCCGCATCCTGGCCAACCCGACCTATGACGAATCCGACGGCAAGTTCAACCGCGGCGATGTGGTCACCAACCGCCTGGACCTGCTGGGCGAGGTGGACCTGAACTGGAAGAACCAGCTCGGCGTGCGCGCCAGCGCCTCCGGCTGGTACGACAAGGCCTACAGCGACCACAGCGTGCAAACCACGGTGCCCGGCTACAGCTCCAGCTACTTCAACAACACCTACAGCCCCAAGGTGCAGCGCTACGTCAATGGCCCCTCAGGCGAATTTCTGGATGCGTTTGCGTGGGGCAACTTCAACATCGGTGCCACGCCGGTCAGCCTGAAGGTAGGCCGCCACACCAACTACTGGGGCGAGGGCCTGCTGATCGGCGCGCACGCCATTTCGTATTCGCAGGCCCCCACCGACGGTGCCAAGGCCGTCACCAGCCCGGGCATCGAGACCAAAGAGGTGTTTTTGCCGCTGGGCAACATTTCTGCCCGGGCGCAACTGAGCAACCGGCTCAGCGTGCAGGGCCAGTATTTCTTTGAGTGGAAACCCACGCGCCTGCCCTATGGCGGCACCTACTTTGCCCCGGCCGACATGCTGTTTGAAGGGCCCGACCGCCTGCCCGTATCGCCCACCGGGGCCTCCTTCACCCATGTGGATTCGGTCACGCCCAAGAACCGGGGCAACTGGGGCATCAGCGCCAAGTACAACGCCGAAGAGATCGAATCCAACATCGGCCTCTACTACCGCCGCTTCAACGACTACCAGCCCTGGTTCGCCCCGCAAACCCTGGCGGCGCTGGGCCAGTACCGGCTGGTCTACCCCAAACACGTGCAACTGTTCGGCGTGAGCGCGGCCCGGGTGATCGGCCCGGTCAGCGTGGGCTCCGAGCTGTCGTACCGCATGGACGGGGCGCTGAACGCGTCAGGCATCAGCGCCACCGACAACGAAGGCCCGCGCGGCGACACTTTCCATACGGTTGTCAACGGCATCTATCTGCTGCCCAAGACGGCGCTGTCGGACACCGGCAGCCTGGTGGCCGAGCTGGCCTACAGCCAGTTGACGCGGGTCACCTCGCACCCCGAGCTGTACAAGGGCGTGGGCTACGCCGGTTGCCGGGCAGTGGCCACGCCGGGGGTGGCGGCATCGGGCTCCAAAGACGATGGCTGCTCCAGCAAACAGTACCTGGGCATGGCGCTGAACTTCACGCCCCAGTGGCTGCAGGTGCAGCCATCGTGGGACATGGAGCTGCCGATGTCGCTCACCTACGGCATCCACGGCAATGCCGCCAGCAGCGGGGGCGGCAGCCAGAAAAGCGCCTCCTGGGCCGTGGGCGTGAAGTTCACCTACGCCCAAACCCACGAGTTCACCCTGCGCTACGCCGACACCCTGGTCAGCCCCGCCAAGTACAACGCCGCAGGCACGGCGCTGGCGGGCGGCAACGGCGGCATCGGCAACACCGACCGGGGCTGGGTGGTGTTTACCTACAAAACCGGCTTCTGAGTCGATGGCCTTAAATGCTACAAAATGAGTAGCTTCTCGTGCTTATGGAATAAGCGCTAGAGGCCTATTTAATGCATAAACTTTAGGCTACCGCCATCAGCTGCGGTCGGCGCTCCAGCAGGGCGATGATGTGGGGCAGCAGCGCCTCGGTGGCGCGCCGCCCGGCCTCTACCAGGTAGGGCATGGCGGCGGTGTCGAACAGGCTGACGCGGCGCTCCAGTTGCGGAAACACGCGCAGCAGGCGCATGCCGTCGGCCTCGGCGCTGGCCAGGCGGGCGTACATCAGGTTGTTGGTCATGGCCGAGGTCACCTGGGCCAGCATGCGCGAAGGCTTGTTCACGCGCTGCGGCATCAGGGCTTCAAAGCCCAGGGCAATGACGGCATGCGCATCGCTGGCAGCGCTGACCGGCAGCGGGTCGGACACAAAGCCGTCCACCAGCCGCCGCCCGTCCAGGTGCTGAGGCGCAAACATGAAGGGCATGGCCATGCTGGCGCGCAGGGCATCGACCACCCGGCCCCGGCGGATGACCACGGCTGCGCCGCTGGCGGCATCGGTGGCACTCACCCGCAGCGGCACGGGCAAGTCCTCCAGCCGCAGGTCGCCAAAGGCCGCCTGCATGCGGGACAGGATGAGCCGGTCGTCGCGCAGGCTGAAGTCGGCATCGAACCGGCCCCAACGCGGCCACACCATCTGCGGAATCGCGCGCCAGCGCTGGGTTTGGGTGATTTCGGCCGTCCACAGCGTGGTGGCGATGCGCAGTGCGTCGGCCATCGGCATGCCCAGGGCGATGGGCGTGCCAAACAAGGCCCCGGCGCTGCAGCCCACCACCACATCGGGCCGTATGCCTTCGCGCGCCAGCACCTCGGCCATGCCTAATGCGGCAATGCTGCGCACGCCGCCGCTGCCCAACACCAGGGCCAACTTCGGCTCGGGCGGCGTGGCTGTGGGGCTATGCACGGTGGGCTCCAGACATGCGGTGCAGCCGGGCGCTCCAGCCATGTGCCGCTTGCTGGGGCAGGCGCAGGGCCGATTCGGCATGTACCAGGCGTGGATCTTCGGCATCGGGCGTGCAGCAGAAGTGGCAGCGCTGCATCAGGCCCAGCATGGCCCGGTTGTCGGCCAGCACCTCGCCGTGCAGCCAGTGCAGACCGGCGTGGGCGGCGGTGTTGCTCAAAGCGCGCATGGCCCGTTCGCCCAGGCCCCGGCGTTGCCAGCGGTCGTCTACCACCAGGGCGAACTCGGCGCTGTCCTCGGCGTTGTCGTCGAGCGCATAGCGTGCTTCGGCCACGATCTGGATCTGCCCAAAGCGCTGGGCCGTCAGTACAAAAGCCACCTGGCCGCTGCGCTCGGGCGGCTCCAGCAGGGCAGGGCGGCTGTTGACACCGCCATGGAAGCGGTTGTGCCGGGCGCGCGGCGACAGGCGCTCCAGCAGGGCATCGAGCAGTGGGCCGTCCTGGGACTGCATGGGGCGCAAAGTCAGCAAGCTGCCGTCGCGCAAGCGCCAGCTGTCATGGGCGGGGTCTGGCGGACGGGGTGGGGTGAACATGGCCGATAGCTCCTGGCTGAGCGGCCATTTTTGTGGCTTTACCGGGGCAGGTCTGTCCCCATCTGTAGCGACATCGGGGGGCGTGCGGCATCGTCCGCAAGCCGCCCCAGCGACCACCGACGCCCACTGCCTGCGGGTTTTAGGGAGAGGCGTGCCAGCAAACTGTGCTGGCGTGTCACCCATGACCTGTTTGAACGCAGCCACAAAAGCCGATGGGCTGCCAAAGCCCGCCACCGAAGCCACCGTTTTGGTGGAGTCTCCTGCGCCCACGCGGTCCAGGCTGGCAATGATCCGCGCACGCTGTCGCCACGCACGAAAACTCATGCCCACCTCGGCGCCGAAATGGCGGGTAAAGCTGCGCTCGGTCATGTGCACTGCCCGGGCGATATCGGCCAGGGGTTTGTTCCATTGGCGATGGGCCAGCACGGTTTGGGCGACGTGCAGCAGCGCCGGGCTGCTGGGCATCGCCAGATAGCTGGGCAGCTCCTGGGCGACGGGAACAAGGCTGAGCAACAAGGCCGCCGCGCGTTCGTGGATGGCCGGTCCGAGCTGGGTATCAAACAGCGCCAGTACCAGTTCGCGCAACAGGGTACTGGTCACCATGGCCTGCACGCCCGGTATCCCAGGGCAGAGAGACGAACTGAAATACACGGTGCGCATTTCGGTGTCCGACAGCATGCTGACCTGGTGCGCCACCCCAGGTGGTATCCACAACGCCCGTTGCGGCGGCACAGTCCATTGGCCTTGGTCGGTCTGCACCTGCATGACACCGGATACGGCGAACAGCAACTGTGCGTCTGCATGCTGGTGGCGTTGCAATACACGGCCACGCAGATGGGTTTTGGCCAGCGTGCGCCAGGTGGGTTCGGGTTGGCTGTTCGGCGACATCATTTGGCGTTTGGGGGGCGATCTGCACCATAGCATGGGGGCATATCCACCCCAAGGAGGTCTCCATGTCCAAACGTGTTGCCGTATTTTTTTACGGTAGTTTCATGCGCCCGGAGGTCATGGCCCAAGCCGGATTCGCCTCCGACACGGTCCAGGTGGCCCAATCGCACGGCCACGACATCTGCCTGGACCCCCACGCCAATGTGTTTGCCAGCCCCATGCATAGTGTCTACGGCATCGTGGTGCAGATCGGCCATGCCGAGCTCGATCGGATGTATGGCAGCCAAGGCGTTGGCTGCTTTTTGCCCGAGGCCGTGCTGATCACCCTGGCCGATGGCCGTTGGCTACCGGCCATGTGTTACGTGCCCCCCAGTCGCAGCAACCAACCAGCTGATCAAGCCTATTTGGCCCGGCTGGTAGAGGCCGCCGAACTGCATGGTCTGCCGCGCGACTACATTTTGCGTCTGCGGTCCTATGCACGTTGACACGCAACTTATCCAGCTGGGCCGCAGCAGCGCCAGGGCGGGTACCAGCAGTCCTATGCCCAGCGTGTGGGTGATGCACCACGGTACGGCCGCTCGAGCAGGCGCATGTGTGGATGCTATATAAAAAATAGCTGCTTACGCCGATGGAATAAGCGTGATTGCCCTAAAAGGCGTAAAAAGGTGAGCATGGCCGAAAGCTCCTGGCCAAGCGGCGATTTTTGGGGTTTTACGGGGACCGGTCTGTCCCCATCCGTAGCGACATTGCGGCCCGCACATCTTGCGCCAGTGCCCACACGGTAAGCGGTGCCGAGCCTTCGGCCTTGTTGCTGATGGTGACGAAAGCATTCTGTCCCCGACCAATAGTGCCCGCCACGGCTTTGGCCAGGGCGAGGCGGGTGTCTGGGTCGGGGTCCACGATGGCATTGAACGGGGCGTACAAGTCACGCGCATCTTCGTAGCCGTAGGCTCCGTGCAGGCGGTTCAGGTTCCAGCGGCAGACCAGCGGGCCGGGCCAGAGGGCGCGCAGCATGCCGAGTTGTTCGCTGATGGGCGGCAGCTTGGGGTGCAGGCCGAGGCAATAGGTGGCACCGGCGCTGCGCAGCACGGAGATGAAATCGGGCGTGAGAAAAGCTGGGTCGCGCACTTCCACTGCAACAACGCCGTCCGGTGCGGTGGGCTTCAAAGCGGGCAGGGCGGCCAACATCCGGCCTAGCCGCGCCAGCACGTCCGGCATCCGGGCCAACAACTGCGGTGGCAGCGGGCTGAGCTGGAACACCAGCGCGCCGACCTTGTGTCCCAGGCCTTGCAGCGCAGGCACTACAAAATCCTGCACGGCCAGCTCGGCATCCAGAAAAGCGGCGTTGGTCTGTTGGCCACGGCCGTTGTCGGCGCGCACCAGGGCGTCGGTGACCAGGCTCGGCGCTTTCACCACGAAGCGAAAGTCGTCAGGTACCTGGGCGGCATACGCTGCATATTGGCTGGCGCTGAGGGCGCGGTAGAAGTTGCGGTCCACGCTCACGGTGCGAAAGAGCGGGTGCTGGGCATAGGCAGCCAGGCCGTGTTTGGACAGCGTGGTGTCAGGGTAGTCGCCATCCCACAGCAGGCCAGCCCAGCCAGGATAGGTCCATGACGAGGTACCGAGCCTCAGGTGGCGTGGCAGGGTTTCGGCCAGCGCGGCCCAGGCCGGGTCGGGCGGCTGTGGACGGACGGGCGCGGAGGAGGGAGCCGACTCGGCAAAGAGCGGAGGTTGACGCAGAGGGTGTTGGGCCACGCATCAACCCGGCTGGTAGCGGAAGCAGCGCTCGCTGTGGTCGTCCACCATGCCCACGGCCTGCATCCAGGCGTAGATGGTTAACGCGCCCACAAACTTGAAGCCGCGTTTTTTGAGGGCCCTGGAGATGTCGGCGGAGAGTGGCGACTGGGTCAGCACCACGCCGTTGCCCTTGATCGGCGTACTGCCCACCATGCCCCACAGCCAGGTGGAAAAATCCACGCCCTCGGCCTGCATCGCCAGGTAGGCCTGGGCGTTGCCGATGGTGGCCTCGATCTTGGCGCGGGAGCGCACGATGCCAGGGTCTTGCATTAGCCGGTCTACATCGGCGGGGGTGAAGCGGGCCACCGCCTCGGGGTCGAACTGGGCAAAGGCGGCGCGAAAGCCCTCGCGCTTGCGCAGGATGATGGCCCACGACAGCCCCGCCTGGAAGCTGTCGAGCACCAGCTTTTCCCACAGCTTGCGGCTGTCGCGCTCGGGCACGCCCCATTCTTCGTCGTGGTAGGTGGCCATCAAGGGGCTGCTGTCGGCCCAGGTACAGCGGCAGATTGGTGTGTTCATGGGACACCATTCTCTGCCAGCCCCGGATGTAAGCCTAGGTAAGTTGGCGGTCATATGTGAATAAATGCCTTGCTCAGATCACCTGAAAGCTTGTCGCTATTTGTAGTGACAAGCCCACAGACTGCAGCATGCGCGCAGACAATGGGCCACCATGCCCGACACCGCCCTGCCTTCCACCATCCAGGTTGCCCTGGTCGAGGACGACGCGTTTTTTGCGCAGGCGCTGGCCGATGCCATCCAGGCCGCGCCGGGCATGGACCTGCAGGGCACGGCGGCCAACTGCCAACAGGCCCGCCAGATGCTGACCACGCCAGCCGCCGATGTGCTGCTGGTGGACCTGGGCCTGCCGGACGGGACGGGCCTGGACATCATCCGCGCGGCCCAGCAGCAGTGGCCGCGCTGCCTGGTGATGGTGAGCACCGTGTTTGGCGACGAAGCCCATGTGATCCAGAGCCTGGAGGCCGGGGCCAGCGGCTATTTGCTCAAAGACAGCACGCCCGCGCTGACGGTGGAAGAGATTCGCAACGTCTTTGCCGGGGGCAGCCCCATCAGCCCACTGATTGCGCGCCAATTGCTGACCCGGTTTCGCCACGCCATGGCCAGCGAATCCGCGCCCGTGCCGCTGCTGTCCAGCCCGGTGCCGCAAATAGCGCAAATGCCCCAGGAGGAGCAGGCCCGCCTGTCGCCGCGCGAACGCCAGGTGCTGGACTACATCACCAAGGGCTTTAGCTACGAGGAAATTGGCGTGCTGATGGGCGTCTCGCGCAACACCGTGCTGAGCTTTGTGCGGCGCATCTACGCCAAGCTCAAGGTGCGCTCGCAACTGGAAGCCATTTATGAAGCCCGGGTACAAGGCCTACTGGCTCCTTAGCCTGGCCGCCCTGGTGCTGACCCTGGCCGCAGGTGTGGCAGCCTGGCTGGAGCACCAGTTGGAGCGTCCCGGCGCGCGCCAGTTTGAACAGGCGCAGTGGATGACCGGGCCCGGTGGTTCGTTTGCACCCTTGCCACCCCAGGGCGCTGCGGTAGACGGCCCCTGGCAGACCGTGGCGCTGCCCTACACCTGGGCGCAGCCCTTGCAGGGCGAGCGGAATGCCGCCCCGCGCGTCACCTGGTTGCAAGTGAGTTTGGATGCCATGCCCTCCAGCCCCGGCGGCCTGGTGCTGTACCTGCCGCGCTGGCAAACCATAGGCCGCATCGCGGTGTATGGCGACGACAGGCTGCTGTTCAGGTCGGTGGGCGACGTGGTCTGGAACGGTTTCAACCACCCGCTGTGGGTGCCGCTGGATGCCAACGGCACCGTGGCCACGCCCCGGCTGCTGCGCTTGCGCATCGACAGCCTGGGCAGCGCGGGCGGCACTGTGTCCAGCCTGTGGGTCGGCCCGGCCGAGGTGCTGCTGCCACGCTACCGGCTGCGGCGCATGCTGCAAACCGGCCTGGCCGAGGTAATGGGCATGGCGTTTCTGGGCCTGGGCGGGTTTGCCTTTGCGGTATGGCTGCTGCGCGAGGAGCGCACTTATTTGCTGTTTGCGCTGTTCACCCTGCTGTGGGTGCTGCGCAGCCAGCGCTTCCACGTGGGGCTGGAGCCGCTGGCCCTGCCCAGCGCCTGGTTTGGCTGGATGACCATCAACGCGGGCAATGCGCTGCTGGTCACCTGGTACGCCTTCATGTGCACCCTGGTGCCCACCGCGCCGCGCTGGCCGCTCAAGGTGCTGCTGGGCTTGCTGCTGCTGTCCAGCCTGGTGACGCTGCCGCTGCTGTCCGACACGGCCTGGCTCAACGCGCTGGCCTGGTTGCCCTACCTGGTGACCAACCTGGCGGGCATACCGGCCTTGCTGCTCATGGCCTGGGCTGCCTGGCGGCATAGGGTGGAAAAAGGTGGGCGCGAGGGCATGGTGGGGGCCAGCATCGGCCTGATGCATATGCCGGTGGCCGTGCACGACTGGATGCTGCAAAGCTACCTGGTGGACCCCGAGCACATCTACGCCTGGCCGTTCTCCACCACCTTGCGGCTGGGCATGTTTTTGTACGTCATTCTGAGCCGCTACGTGGGCGCGGTCGACACCGCCGAGCAGGCCAGCCTGCACCTGGCCGAGCGCCTGCGCGCGCGCGAGGCCGAGCTGGCGGCCAGCTACGAGCAGCTGCGCAGCGTGCAGCAGCGCCAGGTGCTGAGCCAGGAACGCCAGCGGCTGATGCAGGACATCCACGACGGCATGGGCTCCCAGCTGATGAGCGCGCTAAAGGTGGCCGAGTCCGGCGGCCTGAGCGAGACGCAGATGGCCCTGGTGCTGCGCGAATGCATCGAAGACCTGAAGCTCACCGTCGATTCTTTGGAGCCGGTAGAGGCCGACCTGCTGCTGCTGCTGGCCACGTTGCGCTACCGCCTGGCCCCGCGGCTGGAGGGCTCGGGCCTGCGCCTGCGCTGGGAGGTGGTGGACGTGCCCGCGCTCACCTGGCTGGACCCGCGCAGCGCCTTGCATGTGCTGCGCATCCTGCAAGAAGGCATCTCCAACACCTTGCAGCATGCCAGCGCCACCGAGCTGCGGGTGGCCACCGGCGAGGCCGATAGCGGCGTATTTGTGCTGCTGGTGGACAACGGGCAGGGTTTTCAAGCCAAAGAACATACCGGCCACGGCCTGTCCAACATGGCACGGCGGGCCCATGCCATTGGCGGCACGGTGGCCTGGGAGGCCGTGCCCGGCGGCACGCAGTTCCGGCTGTGGTTGCCGCTGCGGGCGGCCTGATTTACTTGCTGGCCTGCTGGGTGGTGTCTTTGGGCCAGTAGTCCGTGACTTCTTGCGCGGTGAAGTAGCGGCACTGCCCGCTGGCCGAGGTCAAGAACGCCTTTTGCTTGGCGCTGAGCTCAGGTGCTTCGGCCTTGAAGCAGTGTTCCGCATCGCACATGATGCCGGTGCGCGGCTGACCCACCGCCGCCATGATGGTGGGCGGGCAGAAGAACACCAGCTCGTCGTCGGCCGCCGTGGCAGACAGGGGCATGCAGGCGGCCAGGCCGAGCAGGGCGGTGGCGCAGAAAGTGGCAGTTTGGGTGGTGGCGTGCAGCATGGTGGCTCCTTGAAAGTGCATGCCGGAAGTATTGGAGATGGCCCCCGGTTGGTCTGTAGCTATCCATAGCGACAGCCTGCCATGGGCCGTGCAGACCGTAAAATCCGCCCTTGTTCTTCACCGGGGTTTGTGATGCGCGCCGTCTTCAGTGTGGTGGGTTTACTCGTTGTGGTGATGCTCATCAGCCTGCTGGTCAAAAAGCAAGTTGCGCCCACTGTGGCCACGCCACAAGGCCCGGCGTCAGTCCAGCAGGTGCAGCAACAAGTCAAACAAACGCTGGATGCCGCGCTGCAAACGCCGCGCGATGTGCCCGAAGACAAACCTTAAGCCTTTTAGCCCTCCAGCGCTTATTCCATGGGCGTAACAAGCTATCAAAATAGTAGTAAATATTCGATGACCGACGAAGATGCCATGCAACTCGCCCTGGCCCAGGCCCGCCTGGCCGCCGCAGCGGGGGAAGTGCCGGTAGGCGCGGTGGTGCTGAAAGACGGCGTGGTCATCGCCACGGGCCGCAACGCCCCCATCGACGGCCACGACCCCACCGCGCATGCCGAGATTCAGGCCCTGCGCGCGGCGGCCCAGGTGCTGGGCAATTACCGGCTGGACGGCTGCGCGCTGTTCGTCACCCTGGAGCCCTGCACCATGTGCAGTGGCGCCATGCTGCATGCGCGGCTGCAGCGGGTGGTGTTTGGCGCGCCGGACGCCAAAACCGGCGCGGCGGGGTCGGTGATCAATGTGTTTGGCCAACCGCAACTCAACCACCAGACGCAGTTGCACGGCGGTGTGCTGGCCCGCGAATGCGCCGGGCTGCTGCAAGATTTTTTCCAGCAGCGGCGCAGCCAGCAGCGGCAAGCCCATATCCCCCTGCGCGAAGATGCCCTGCGCACGCCCGAGTCCTGCTTTGGCTATGCCGCACAGCACTACACCGATGTGGACGGTTTGCGCATGCACTACCTCGACACCGGCCCTGCCGCTGGCACCGTACTCTGCCTGCACAGCCGCACCGGCAGCGGCCAGGTGTTCCAACCCATGGCCACGGCCTTGGCCGCTGCGGGCTACCGCGTGCTGGCCCCCGACCTGGTGGGCTTTGGCCGTAGCGACAAACCCAAGAAAGAGGCTTTCCACCGCTGGGACTGGCACCGCCAAGCGCTGTGCGCATGGCTGGACCGGCTGGGCATCCACCAGGTGGTGCTGGTACTGCAAGGCGAAGGCGCGCCGCTGCTGCCCGCAGAGCGCATCCAGGCCCTGGTGCGGCTGGGGGCAGACACCGCGCCTCTGGATACCGCCCCCTTCCCCGACAACGGCCACCGTGCTGCCCTGCGCGCCTTTGCCGCCAAGGGCTGGGAGCCGCTGGAAACGTTCCCTGGCCCCACGCTGCGCCTGGCCGGCCCACCCAGCGCAGAAGCGGCCCAGGCGATGGGATACTTGGCCCCGTGAAACATATCTACATCTACTCCCCCTCCGGCGCGGTGCGCGACAAGGCTGCCTTCAAGCGCGGCGTGGCCCGGCTCAAAACCCTGGGCTATGCGGTCGAAATCGACCCCGATGCCCTTAAAAGCCATATGCGCTTTGCCGGTGACGATGCCACCCGCGTGGCCGCCATCCACCGCGCCGCCGCCAGCGGTGCCGACATTGCCCTCACCACGCGCGGCGGCTACGGCCTGACGCGCATCCTGGGCAGCATCGACTACCGGGCGGTGACCAAGGCGATCGAGCACGGCACCCAGTTTGTCGGCTACAGCGACTTCACCGCCCTGCAAAACGCCTTGTTGGCGCAAACCGGCGCTATCACCTGGGCCGGCCCGGCGCTGGGCGAAGGTTTTGGCGTGGACGGCACGCCCGACGACATCATGGAAGCCTGCTTTGACGACCTGGTGGCCGGGCAGGGCGAGGGCACGGGCTGGCGGCTAGGCCGAGAAGATGCCCAGCTTGCTATGGATTCAGTAGCTTCTCGTGCTTATGGAATAAGCGCTGAGGGCGATTTTTACTTGAAAGATGCAGTTCTGTGGGGCGGCAACCTGTCGGTGCTGGTATCGCAGATCGGCACGCCGTACTTTCCGCAGATCAGCGGCGGCATCCTGTTTCTGGAAGACGTGGGCGAGCACCCCTACCGCATCGAGCGCATGCTGACCCAGTTGCTGTACAGCGGCGTGCTGGCGCGGCAAAAGGCCGTGGTGCTGGGCCAGTTCACGGAGTTCACCAAGGTGCCGCACGACGGCACTTTCCGCCTGGCCACCGTGGTCGCCTGGCTGCGCAGCCAGCTCAAGGTGCCGGTGCTGACCAACTTGCCGTTTGGCCATGTGCAGACCAAGGTGTTGCTGCCAGTAGGTGCGGCGGTGGAAATGGCGCTACAGGGCCGCGAGGCCATGGTGGTCTGGGGCCATGTGGGGCACGGCGGTGCGGAGCACCAGCACCACGACCATGGCCACCACGACCACAGCGGGCACCACCACCACTGAAGTCAGCGCAAACGGTTGGAGCGCGACACCAGGCCCTTGGGTAGCAGGCCCTGGAACAGCGGGGCCATCTTGTCCATCTGGGCCCGGGCGGCGCCTTCGCCCGCCCGGCTGGCCAGCACGCCCATCAGGTCGGCGCGCAGAAACCACAGGGTTTGCACGTCCTTGGCATAGGCCACACGCCGCCGCAAAATCGGGCCGTCGAAACCTTCGACATCGACCAAACACTCCAGCATCGCGGTGCGCACCTGCTCCAGCTGCTGCACCCGCCCGGCATCCGCCCGCCCCATATCCACACCAAGGATGCTGTAGAAACTGTTTTTGATGGAAGTGGAATCCCAAGCCATAAGAAATTGCAGGGGGGTACGGGTTATGGAGAAAAATGTATTAAATAACAAATGTGTGACAAATTACACATTACAGTAGCACAGCTTCGTTGCCGAAATTGTACGAATAGGCTCTTTTAGTAACGGCATGTAAGACGTTGCACTGGATGCGCGGTCAGAAAACAGATTGAGGGGCCCCATCGATACCCGGTACACGGTGGCAGTAGCAGTGGGGGCGGATCCATTCCATAATTTGTCTTGTAAAGCGTACACAATCCGATAGCTTTTCGCCTGCTGCACTAAACTGCAACTACCATTTTTCTGACCACTAACGAAGTTTCCAGCATGGGCGTACAGGCCACCGTTGTATTTGCCGATCTCACCGGGAGCACCGCCTTCTACGTAGCTCTGGGCAATGAAAAAGCCACCCGGGCGGTGACCCGTATCACCCAGTGGATCGGCGAAGTCTGTGAGGCCCACCGGGGGCGGGTGGTGAAAAAGCTGGGCGATGGCGTGCTGGCCGTGTTTGCCGATGCAGGCGATGCCGCCAACGCGGTGATCGCTATCCAGCGCGGCCACCAGCAGCGTCTGCAGAAGTGGCCCGATGCCATCCGCATGGAAATCAAGGCCGGTATCGCCCGCGGCGAGGTGGTGGAGGTCGATGGCGACTGCTATGGAGACGCGGTGAACGTGGCCTCGCGCCTGAGCGATCTGTCGGGTGCCAACCAGATCTGGGCGACCGAGTCGGTGGTGGCCCAGGTGGACGATGCCCTGGGCCTGCGGTTTTTGCGCCTGGGGCCGGTGAATCTGCGGGGCCGCCAGGAGGCCGTGCCGCTGTACAAGATTGAATGGCAGGAAGATGCGCGCACCGAATTCGTCACCATGCAGGCCAACCTGGCCGACATCGAGGGGCGGGGTGCGCCGCACGAGGGCCGCATCCATCTGGCCTACCTGGACCTCAGCCGCAGTTTTTCGTCGCATGAGATGCCGGTGCACCTGGGGCGTGCCGACCAGGCCGAGTTTTCCATCAACGACCCCCGCGTTTCGCGCCTGCATGCCCGCATCGAGTGGCGCAACAACGCATTTTTCATCACCGACCTGAGCAGCTTTGGCACCTGGGTGCGGTTTACCGGCAGCGACACCGATGTGCCCTTGCGCCGCGACGACTGCCAGTTGCACGGCACCGGGGAAATCGCGCTGGGCATGCCGTTCAACGACATCAGCGGCCCGACGGTGCACTTCAGTTTTTCGCAGCATGCCCCTTCGTTTTATGGTGCAACCGTCTAGCCGGCCCCCAGGGCCGCGCCAGGGGGCTAGAATTTGCATACAACGATAGAAACCAAGTCTGTTTCCACGCATCCAACGAATAATCTTGCTCTTCCATAGCCATGACCAAAAAATCCAGTATCGAATTTGAAGACATGAACCTGCAGGTAGGTGTACGCCTGCAGATCATGTCCAGCCAGTCGGCCAACCCCACGGTGCACTACACCACACTGATCGGATTTGTGCCGGGCGAGTACCTGTTGCTGAAAATACCGCAGGAAACCGGCGCCATGGCCGAGGGCGAAGGCGTGATCATCCGGGTCTTCTCGGGTGTTTCGGTCTTTACCTTCAGTAGCAAGATCGAGTCGGTGGTCACCGCGCCCCGTGCCTTCCTGCTGCTGGAGTTCCCCAGCGCCATCCAGAAGGTGGGTTTGCGCAAGGCGGTGCGGGTCAAGGCCAATCTGCCGGTCAAGATCAAGAGCGGCTCCGACCCCAAGAACTTCAAGATGGCCACGCTGTCAGACATCAGCCTGAGCGGTGCGCTGGTATCCACCGCCCGGCCGCTAGGCACCTCGGGTGACCTGATCGACATCGAATTCACCTTGCGCGACCAGGCCTCGGACCGGGATGTCACCATCAACACCACGGCCTCCATCCGCAGCGTGCAGCAGTCGGCGGGCAGCACGGCCGACGGGGCCACTTTCCACACGGTGTATTCGCACGGCATCAACTTCCACGACATCGATGCGGCCGACCAGGTGATCCTGCAAAACTTTGTCTACGAGACCTTGCTGATCCACCGTACCTGAAGCACTGTGCTACTAAATAAGTAGCTGCTCACGCCGATAGGATAAGCACAAGGGGCCTAAAAAGCATATATTTTTAGGCCCCTTTTTCGTGTCCGCAAACCGTCACGTGGCTGTCACCAATTTGACATCAAAACAACGCACACTGGCTGTTACCCTTCGCGCCCGTTTGCCTGTACCCACCTGATGCCCCATTCTGATACCCACCGCACATCCACTGCTTCCTCCCCCGCCGTAGCGCTGCTCGACCGCGACCACAGCATCCTGGCCTTCAACGAGCGGGTGCTGGACTGGGCAGTGCGCGATGACGTGCCGCTGCTGGAGCGGCTGCGCTACCTGTGCATCGTCTCGGCCAATCTGGACGAGTTCTTTGAAGTGCGCGGTGCGCCGCACCTGATTGCCGCCCACACCAACGACTACCGCGGGGTCTACACCGTGGACTCCTTCAAGGCGCTGGCCACCGCTGCCCACGCGCTGGTGGCCCGCCAGTACGCGCTATACAACGACCGGTTGCAGCCCGCGTTTGCCGAGCAGGGCTTTCAGATCATCTCGCACGGCGAGCGCAATGCAGTGCAGCGGCGCTGGGTGAAAAGCTACTTCGAGCGCGAAGTACGGCCTCTGTTGGTGCCGGTAGGCCTGGACCCGTCGCATCCGTTTCCCCAGGTGGCCAACAAGTCGCTGAACTTCATCGTGCGCCTGAGTGGGCAGGACGCGTTTGGCCGCGAGAACGACATCACCATCGTCAAGGTGCCGCGGGTGCTGCCGCGCTTCATCCGCCTGCCCGCTGCCGTGGCCGGGGACCGCATGCTGTTTGTGTCGCTGTCCAGCGTGGTCCGGGCCCATTTGCAAGAAATGTTTGCAGGCCGCCAGGTGGGGCAGTTTTCGCAGTTTCGGGTCACCCGCCACTCTGATCTGGCGGTGGATGAAGACGATGTGCGCAACCTGCGCACCGCCCTGCGCCAGGGGCTGGAAGTGCGCCACTACGGCCAGGCGGTGCGCCTGGAGGTGTCTGCCGACTGCTCCGAGCATTTGTCCAAATTTTTGCTCAAGGAGTTCAACCTGCCCGAGCAGGCGCTGTACCGGGTACAAGGCCCGGTGAACCTGGCGCGGCTGACGCAGCTGATCGACCTGGTGGACCGCCCGGCGCTGCTGTTTCCAAGCTTCCAGGCCAGTTGGCCCAAGCAGCTGACGCAGGGCCAGTCGTTTTTTGAACGGCTCAAGCAAGGCGATGTGCTGGCGCACCAACCGTTTGAAAGCTTCGACGCGGTGCTGGCCTTTCTGCGCGAGGCGGTGCACGACCCGGCGGTGCTGGCCATCAAGCAAACCATTTACCGCACCGGGCCCGACTCCGAGCTCATGGCCTTGCTGCGCGAAGCCGTGCGCCGCGGCAAAGAGGTGACCGTGGTGGTGGAGTTGAAAGCCCGCTTCGACGAAGAGGCCAACATCAACTGGGCCGAGATGCTGGAATCCATAGGCGCGCAGGTGGTCTACGGCGTGGTGGGCCTGAAAACCCACGCCAAGATGCTGCTGGTGACGCGCCGCGAGGGCAAGCAACTGCGCCGCTACGGCCACTTGTCCACCGGCAACTACAACCCACGTACCGCCCGCCTGTACACAGACATCAGCTACCTCACCGCCGACGCGGCGCTGACCAGCGACATGGACCAGGTGTTCCTGCACATCGCCGGGCAAAGCAAGTTGCCGCGCCTGCGCAGCCTGCTGCTGGCACCGTTCCATTTGCACCGCAAGATGATTGCCAAGATCACCGCTGTGGGCAAGGCTGCCGCCCAGGGCACCCCGGGGCGCATCGTGGCCAAGATGAACGCCTTGACCGACGAGGCCCTGATCGAAGCCCTGGTGCGCGCCGGCCAGCAGGGCGTGCGCATCGACCTGGTGGTGCGCGGAGCCTGCATGCTGCCCGCCCAGGTGCCGGGATGGACCGACAACATCCGGGTGCGCTCGGTGGTGGGGCGGTTTCTGGAGCATTCGCGCATCTTCTACTTTGGCAGCGGCGAGCAGGAAGAGCTGTACCTGTCGAGTGCCGACTGGATGAACCGCAATATGCTGCGCCGCATCGAGCTGGCCTGGCCGGTGACCGACCCGGTGCTGCGCCAGCGCGTCATCGACGAATGCCTGGTGCCCTACCTGCTGGATGGCCGCGATGCCTGGGACCTGGGCGCGGATGGCCGCTACACCCGCACCCAGACCGATGGCCACAGCGCGCAGGCGGCTCTGATGAACCGCTACAGCCAGCACCGCCGCAGGCAAGAGGGCTGATATGGACTTGATTCTGTGGCGCCATGCGGAGGCAGAGGAGGGCAGTGATGCCCTGGCCGATCTGGACCGCAGTCTGACCCCGCGCGGAGTCAAACAGGCCCAGCGCATGGCCCAGTGGCTGGACCGGCACCTGCCGGACAGCACCCGGGTGCTGGCCAGCCCGGCGCGGCGTACCGAGCAAACCGTGCAAGCCCTGGGCCGCAAGTTCAAGTTGCGTCCCGAACTAGCGCCCGGCTGCACTCCGGCCCAGCTATTGGCTGTCGCCCAGTGGCCCGACAGCAAGGCGCATGTGCTGCTGGTGGGGCACCAGCCGGTGCTGGGGGAGGCCATCGCCCAATTGCTGGGCATGGCCGAGCCCGAGTTCTCGGTCCGCAAAGGGGCCGTGTGGTGGCTGCGCCACCGCGAGCGCGATGGCGTGGGGCAGACGGTGCTGGTGTCCGTGCAGGCTCCGGAGCTGCTTTAGTCTTTTTTCACCAGCTTCTTGACGGCTTTTTTAGCGGCGGGCTTGGGCGCAACGGCGGCTGCCGGGCGGCCGGTCTTGATGGTCGGTACGGCCTGCAAGGCGGCCTGCAAAGCCGCATCGGACATGGCGGCCAGGGCCTTGATACCGGCGCGCAGCAGCTCGCTCTTCTTGGCGGGCTGTGCCAGGGCGATGGCGCGCAGCTTCAGGTCGTCCAGCACGGTGTATTCGGCCTTGGGGATGGTGAAGCTGTCGCGCACCAGCTTGGGCTTTTTCACCTTGGCAGGTTTGGCTGCGACGACCGGCTTGGCCTTGACCACGGGTGGCTTGGTTTTAACGGCGACTGGCTTGGCGAGCTTGGTTACTTTGGCCACTTTGGCGCGCGCTGGGGCTTTTTTCGCCGCCACGGGCTTGTTCGGCGCGGCGGTAGGCGCTGGTGCGGCAGCAGGCGCGGCAGCGGTGTGGGCGGAGGTAGCGGCGGGGGTGGTGGCGGCAACTTTTGCAGCAGTGGTCATCTATAAAACTCCAATAAAACGGTTTATATAGTTTATACGGTTTTTTGCCAATCATCAAAATAGATAGCGCGTATCCCGGCAGCTTTCACCATGCTGTCATCGGCAACCCTTAGGGTCCAGGCTTTGCCGTTCAGATGGAGTGATGCCTTGGATTCTTTTGCTGTGGATATGCCGAGCCTGGCGCGCGACTACTTTCCGGGCAAGGTACGCCACGGGGTTGGGCCGTTGGCCGACCTGATGCGCAAGAACGCACTGAATTCGGTATTCCAACCCATCGTGGATTTGCGCAATGGCGGTGTCTATGCGCACGAAGCTTTGATCCGCGGTGTCGAGGGCACGGCTTTGTTCGGGGCCGATGCCTTGTTCAGCGCCGCCCGCAGCGAACGGCTGGTGTTTGAATTTGAGCTGTACTGCGTGGGCGTGGCACTGGACGGCTGGGGCCGGCTGAAAGAACCCGGACGGTTGTTTGTCAACATCAGCGCCGATGCCCTGGTGGACGTGGTGCAGTGCCAGGGTTGCGCCATGCTGGTGCAGTGGGTGCGCAGCTTCGGAGTCTTGCCGCGCATGCTGGTGCTGGAGCTGACCGAGCACGAGCGCGTGAACAATATGGACCAGTTGATCGAGGTGGCCCGCGAGTTGCGCGCCGCGGGCCTGTCGCTGGCCCTGGACGACTTTGGCGATGGCCGCTCCAGCCTGCGGCTGTGGTCCCAGGTGAAGCCCGAGATTGTCAAGATCGACAAATACTTCACCAAAGACATCGCCCACCACGCCGACAACCTGCAAACCCTGCAGGCGCTGAAGCAAATTGCCACCATTTTTGGCACCCAGCTGGTGGCCGAAGGCATTGAAACTCCGGACGACCTGCGGGTGCTGCGCGACCTGGATCTGGCCTATGGGCAAGGCTATTTGCTGGGCCGGCCCGAACCGCTTCCCCGGGTCAAAGTGCATGCAGCCGCCATGGAGGTTTTGAACGACACCATGGTGTCGATATTTCCTGCGTCGGGGCGGGTGTCGCGCTCGGGTGTGTTGCGCGGCCTGGCGGTGCAGCAAGCACCCTGCGCCGACCCGCACACCACCAACGACCAGTTGTCGGCCCTGTTTTTGCAGCACGAGGACTTGCACGCCATTGCCATCGTGGACAACGGCCGCCCCTTGGCGTTGGTGAACCGGCACCAGTTCATGACCCACTACGCCACCCCGTACTACCGCGAGGTGCATGGCCGCAAGCCCTGCCTGGCCAACGCCAACCACGCGCCGCGCCTGGTGGAACGCGACCACAACGTCGACGAGCTGGTGGGCATCCTGACTTCGCAAGACCAGCGCTACCTGACCGAAGGCTTCATCGTGACCGAGAACGGGCGCTACATCGGCCTGGGCACTGGCGACCAGCTGGTGCGCTCGGTGACCGAGGTGCGGCTGGAGGCGGCCCGCCACGCCAATCCACTGACCTTTTTGCCGGGCAACATACCCATCAGCCAGCATATTGAGCGCCTGATGGATGCCGGGGCCGACTTTGTGGCCTGCTACGCCGACCTGAACCACTTCAAACCGTTCAACGACCATTACGGCTACTGGCGGGGGGATGAAATGATCCGCCTGGTGGCCAAGCTGGCCCTGGCCCATTGCGATGCCAAGCGGGACTTTGTAGGCCACGTGGGCGGCGACGACTTCATTTTTCTGTTCCAAAGCAGCGATTGGGTGCAGCGCTGTGAAGCCATCGTGCAGGAGTTTGCCGAGCGGGCCCTGGCCCTGTTCGATGCGCCTGCGCGGCTCGAAGGCGGCATCCATGCCGAAGACCGGCAGGGCGTGCCGCGATTTTTCCCCTTCACCACCCTGTCGATTGGTGCGGTGCGCATCCAGCGGGGCCAGTACGGGCACGCGGAGGAAGTGGCGAACGCCGCCGCCCTGGCCAAACACGATGCCAAGGTGCAGGGCGCGGGTTTGTGCATCCGGGAAGCTGCCAGCGCAACACCGGCGTAAGAGTTGGAATGCACGGGCCCTCGGCAGGGCCACAAACTGCTCTATAAAATGGCCTCATGGCCACCAAAACCCCCAAAAAGCCACCGCAGCCCGTAACCCCGACATCCATACCGGATGACGGCGGTTCGGTCGTGCTGGAGCGGCGCACCGAAAAGATCAAGCCCCCGCAGATGCACCAGGTGCTGATGCTCAATGACGACTACACCCCGATGGAATTCGTGGTGGTGGTGATCCAGGAGTTTTTCAGCAAAGACCGCGAAACCGCCACCCAGATCATGCTCAAGATCCATTTGGACGGCAAAGCCGTGTGCGGCGTGTACTCCAAAGACGTGGCCGCCACCAAGGTGGACCAGGTGCTGGAAGCCGCCAAACAAAACGGCCATCCCCTGCAATGCGTCAGCGAACCAGTGGGTTGATTAAGCAGGCTTGAATAAGCCAAAGCGCAACCCATGTAGAGTGCGTAGTCAAAGAGTCACATAGAGTTGTTAGGTGTCGAAATGAGTCAGGCAAAAAAGGAATTCACATGATTGCCCAAGAATTGGAAGTCAGTCTGCACATGGCATTTGTGGAAGCGCGCCAGCAACGCCACGAATTTATTACTGTCGAGCACCTGCTGCTGGCGCTGCTGGACAACCCCAGCGCCGCCGAAGTGCTGCGCGCCTGCTCGGCCAATATTGACGATTTGCGCAAATCCTTGAGCAATTTCATCAAAGACAACACGCCCCAGGTCGCGGGTACCGACGATGTCGATACCCAACCCACGCTGGGTTTCCAGCGGGTGATCCAGCGCGCCATCATGCACGTGCAGTCCACCGGCAGCGGCAAGAAAGAAGTTACCGGCGCAAATGTGCTGGTGGCCATTTTTGGCGAAAAAGACTCGCACGCCGTGTACTACCTGCACCAGCAGGGCGTGACGCGCCTGGACGTGGTCAATTTCATCGCCCACGGCATCAAGAAGAGCGATCCGCCCGAGCCCGTCAAAGCCGCTGAAAACCAGGCCGAAGGCGAAGAGGGCGGCGGCGAGAAGAACGAGAAAGCCTCGCCCCTGGAGCAGTTCACCCAGAACCTGAACCAGATGGCCAAGGAAGGCAAGATCGATCCGCTGATCGGCCGCGAGTACGAAGTCGAGCGCACCATCCAGATTTTGTGCCGCCGCCGCAAGAACAACCCGCTGCTGGTGGGTGAGGCCGGCGTGGGCAAAACCGCCATCGCCGAGGGCCTGGCCTGGCGCATTACCCAAAAAGAAGTGCCCGAAATCCTGGCCGAAGCCGTGGTGTATTCATTGGACATGGGTGCGCTGCTGGCGGGCACCAAGTACCGTGGCGACTTCGAGCAGCGCCTCAAAGGTGTGCTCAAGTCGCTGAAAGACCGGCCCAACGCGATTTTGTTCATCGACGAAATCCACACCTTGATCGGTGCGGGCGCGGCCTCGGGCGGCACCCTGGATGCGTCCAACCTGCTCAAACCGGCGCTGTCCAGCGGCCAGTTGAAGTGCATCGGTGCCACTACGTTCACCGAATACCGCGGCATCTTCGAAAAAGACGCAGCCCTGTCGCGCCGCTTCCAGAAGGTGGATGTGGTCGAGCCCACCGTGTCGGAAACCGTGGAAATCCTCAAGGGTTTGAAGTCGCGCTTCGAAGAGCACCATGGCGTGAAATACGCCCTAGCCGCGCTGCAGGCCGCCGCCGAACTCAGCGCCAAGTACATCAACGACCGCCATTTGCCCGACAAGGCCATCGACGTGATCGACGAAGCCGGTGCCGCCCAGCGGATTCTGTCGCCCAGCAAGCGCAAGAAAACCATCACCAAAACCGAGGTGGAAGAGATCGTGGCCAAGATTGCCCGCATCCCGCCCGCCAACGTATCCAACGACGACCGCGGCAAACTCAAGACGCTGGAACGCGACCTGAAGAGCGTGGTGTTCGGCCAAGATAAAGCGCTGGACGTACTGGCTTCTGCCGTGAAGATGGCGCGCTCGGGCCTGGGCAAGGGCGACAAGCCGATTGGCTCCTTCCTGTTCAGCGGCCCCACGGGCGTTGGCAAGACCGAAGCCGCCAAGCAGCTGGCCTACATCATGGGCATCGAGTTGATCCGCTTTGACATGTCGGAGTACATGGAGCGCCATGCGGTGAGCCGTTTGATCGGTGCGCCCCCAGGCTACGTGGGCTTTGACCAGGGCGGCCTGCTGACCGAGGCCGTCACCAAGAAGCCGCACTGCGTCTTGCTGCTGGACGAAATTGAAAAAGCCCATCCGGACATTTTCAATGTGCTGCTGCAGGTGATGGACCACGGCACGCTGACCGACAACAACGGGCGCAAGGCCGACTTCCGCAACGTCATCATCATCATGACGACCAATGCGGGTGCCGAGACCATGAACAAGGCAACGATTGGTTTTACCAATCCACGCCAGGCGGGGGATGAGATGGCGGACATCAAACGCCTGTTCACCCCCGAGTTCCGCAACCGCCTGGACGCGACGGTGAGCTTCAAGGCGCTGGACGAAACCATCATCCTGCGGGTGGTGGACAAGTTCCTGCTGCAACTGGAGACCCAACTGGCCGAGAAGAAGGTGGACGTCACGTTTACCGACGTTTTGCGCAAGTACCTGGGCAAGAAGGGCTTCGACCCGTTGATGGGCGCCCGCCCGATGCAGCGCCTGATCCAGGACACCATTCGCCGCGCCCTGGCCGACGAACTGCTGTTCGGTCGCCTGATCGACGGTGGCCGCCTGACGGTGGACATGAAAATCACCACCGACGAAAAAGGCGTGGAAACCGGCGAAGTCGAGCTCGACATCCAGCCACTGCCCAAGCGCGAAGGCCGGGCCAAGCCCGAGTCGGAAGAAGCCACTGCGGGCTAAACCCTCACCTGCCTCCCCACAAAAAAGGGGCAGTACCACACCGGTACTGCCCCTTTTTTTATAGCAAACTAATGAGCAGGCTAGAGCGGTAAGGTGTCAAAACCTGCATAAGCCTTGCGCAGCCAGGTCTTGACGCGCTGGCGCTCCAGCATGCCCAAGCCGTCGGTTTCAGCGCGCTCGTGCACCGCGCTCCAGAAGCTGGCGCTTTGGCGGTCGATCTTGCGCATGGCGGCATCCTGCAACTGCGGCAGTTCGATCACCCGTGCGCCATAGGCCAGGGCCTGCTGCATGGCGGCAGAGGACTGCAGCAACGAGAAGTCGGAGCCCCGGCCATGGTTGAGCACGATGATGTAGTTGGGCGTATTGCCCACGCTGGCCATCAGGTCGGCCAGCAGATTGACCGAATCCTTGCCTTCGTCCACCACATGCCAAAAGTTCACTGCCACATGCAAGTCGCCCAGCACTTCGAACAGGTCGGAGTCGTGGATCCAGCGGGCCAGCGGCGCGGCGGTTTGTGCGGCCAGGTCCACGATGACGTTTTGCTCGGGGTTGGCCTCGAAGGCCTCGGCAATCACGTCCAGCCCTTCAAAGCTGTCTACCACCACCGGGGACGCAAAGTCGGGGTAGAAGCGGGTGAAGGAGTTGTGCGAACGGTCGGTGTCAAAGCCGGTAAAAGCCTTGCCGGTGTCCAAAAAGTACTGAGCCAGTACGCGGGCGGTAACGGACTTGCCTACGCCGCCCTTTTCGCCGCCAATGAAATTGATTGAACTCATGGGTTTCCCTGGATTGTTTGGCATGGGCTTACGAGGGTAAGCCGCGCCGCAGATTCTACGGGGTCGGCTTCTGCCGATCCGTGGTTGACCATAAATAAGCAAGAACCATGCACAACGAAACCAGCCCGCGGCCAGGCCGACAGGTTTCCCGCATGTAAAGGCTCAAGGATTGGTGCTGATTCAGCCCACTGCGCCCACTTTCCGCGCAGAATGGGCTCTAAAATAATAGCACTTTAAAAAGCGTATCTAAGTCTTTGATCTTGTGTGAAGTTTTTGATTTAGATACACTTGGTCACACACCTTTATCTCCGGAGATCATTCCATGTCCTCCTCTGAAAGCCTTGTTTTGAACCGCTTGCTACAAATTGTTGCCATTTTTACTTGCTCCGTGACTTTGCTGGCGGCACCTGCGCAAGCGGCGCAACGCAAGAAGGTCGAGATCCAGAAAACCCAAAGCAGCGTGGCGGCATCTAAGCGCAGCGGTGCAAAAACAGTGCGGGTGGCCCGCGTGTCGAAGACATCCAAGGTGGTGGCGGTGTCCAAGGCATCCCGGGTGTCCAAGGTTCTTGCGGTGTCAAAGACATCCAAGGTGCTCGCCGTGTCGCGGACATCCAATGTAAAAATGACCGCCAAATCCCGTGCCGCCATGCGCCCGGTGGCCGTCGTCATTCCTGCCCGGCCTTCGTTTGGTGAACTGGCTGGTTTGCATGGCGCGCCCGACGCGCTCGCGCTCAAGTCCAGCGTGGCCCTGGTGATCGACCAGGACACCCGTGAAGTGCTGTTCAGCAAGAACGACCAGGCGGTATTGCCGATTGCATCCATCACCAAGCTGATGACCGGCGTGGTGATCAACGAAGCCCGTTTGCCGATGGACGAAGAAATCACCATCACCCAGGACGATGTAGACACCGAAAAGCGCAGCCGTTCGCGGCTGACCGTGGGCTCCAGCCTGAGTCGGGGCGAGTTGCTGCACCTGGCGCTGATGTCCAGCGAAAACCGCGCCGCCCATGCCCTGGGCCGCACCTATCCTGGCGGCTTGGCCACCTTTGTGGCCATGATGAACGCCAAGGCCAAAGGTCTGGGCATGAAAGACACGCGCTATGTAGAACCCACCGGTTTATCCAGCGACAACCAGTCCAGCGCACGGGATCTGGCTACCTTGGTGAGCGCGGCCTACAACGAGCCCACTTTGCGGGAACTCACCACGTCCCAGGGCTACCAGGTCGAAGTCGGCAGCCGCATGATGCAGTTCAACAATACCAACCGCCTGGTGAAAAATCCCGACTGGGATATCGGCCTGCAAAAGACCGGTTTCATCAGCGAAGCGGGCCAGTGCCTGGTGCTGCAAGCCAAGGTGGCGGGGCGCAAGCTGATCATGGTGTTTCTGGACTCAGCGGGCAAGCTCAGCCGCATTGGCGATGCCGAACGCGTGCGCCACTGGGTGGAGGCCAACCACATGATGACCGCGCGCACCGTGGTGAAGATCGCGGGCTGATCCTGTCCCGCTTCCCCAGCAGCTACCGGCTGCCTGGGGCCACTTTGTAGCCCAGGGCCGATGAAATGGCGTTGGCCGTGGTCTGCAGCTTGGGCAACCAGTTTTCGTCCAGCCGGTCCGCCGGGGCGGAGATGGACAGCCCGGCCACCAGCCGGTTCTGGTCGTCGTACAAACCCACGGCCATGCAGCGCACCCCCAATTCCAGTTCTTCGTTGTCCCGGGCGATGCCGTACTGGCGCACCCGCGACAACTCGCGTTCCAACTGGCCCAGGTCGGTCAGGCTATTCTTAGTCTGACCGCTCAGGCCGGTGCGCGTGGCGTAAGCCCGCACGCGCTGTGGATCGTCATGGGCCAAAAACAGTTTGCCCACCGACGTGAGGTGCAAGGGCGCACGGCCCCCAATGGCCCGCACCACCTGCATGCCCGAGCGCTCGCTGAAAGCCCGCTCCACATACACAATTTCGTCACCCTGCCGCAGGCTCAGGTTCACCGGCTGCTGCGTCAGGCGGTGCAGCTCGCGCATGGGTGTCAGGGCGGCATCGCGCACGCTCAGTCGGCCTTTGACCAGGTTGCCCAGCTCCAGCAAACGCATGCCCAACCGGTAGCTGCCGGGCTCGGGCCGGTCCACAAAGCGGCCGGTGGCGAGGTCGTTCAGGATGCGGTGGGTGGTGGACGGGTGCAGACCGGTTTTTTCGCTGATTTCTTTCAGCGACATGGCCTCTTCGCGCGAGGCCAGCACGTCGATCAGGGCGAACATGCGCTCAATCACCTGGACGGTCGGTGTGGCGGGAATACTGGGGTCGGTCGCTTTCATGGGCATTTCTCAAAAGATGTGCCGCATCTTACCTTGTGAAATGCCGAATTGCATGATGTGAAATCGACAGGCTCAAGCGGAGGTCCAGATGCCATCACGCAGGACCTCGTGGGGCGTGAAGCGGGCCTTGTACAGCATCTTCGGGCTTTGGGCGATCCAGTAGCCCAGGTAGACGTAAGGCAGACCCAAATGCTGGGCCTGCTCGATCTGCCACAGCACGTTGTAGGTGCCGTAGCTGGCACGCTCATCGGGCTCGTAAAAGGTGTAGACGGCAGACAGGCCGTCGTCCAGCACATCCAGAATGGAGACCATCTTGAGCGCGCCGGGCGTGCCGTCTTCCAGGGTTTCGCGAAACTCCACCAGCCGCGAATCGACCCGGCTTTGCAGCAGAAACTGGGTGTACTGGTCCACGCTGTCCTGGTCCATGCCGCCGCCCGCGTGGCGGCCATTCTGGTAGCGCAGATAGAGCTGGTAGTGCTCCGGCATGAATCCCAGGTGCAGCACACGGGCTTGCAAGCTGCTGTGCTGTGCCTTGGCGCGCCGCTGGCTGCGGTCGGGCTTGAAGCGGGCGGCCTGCACCCGCAAGGGCATGCAGGCCTGGCAGCCGTCGCAGTAGGGGCGGTAGGTAAACAGGCCGCTGCGCCGGAAACCGCCGCGCACCAGCTCGGAATAGGTGTCGGTCTGGATTAAATGGCTGGGCGTGGCCACTTGGGAGCGGGCCTGCCGCTCGGGCAGGTAGCTGCAAGGGTAGGGCGCTGTAGCGTAAAACTGCAGGGTTTGCAGGGGCAGGTCGGTGAGATGGGTCACGGGGTAGCCAGCGGTTGGGGTTGCAGAGCGGTCCAGTAGCGGGGGTCGAACTGCCATACCGGGCCTGGTAGCGCGGCCTGGATATCGACCTGCGCGCAAAACACCGACCGGGGTATTTCGCGCGCGCCCAGCGATGCCAGGTGGGCCGTATTTTGCTGGCAATCTACCTGGGGAATGCCGTGGACGCGGCAAAAACACACCAACGCTGCCAGTGCGATCTTCGAGGCATCGGGCACCCGGGTGAACATCGACTCGCCAAACACCGCGGTGCCTATGGCCACGCAGTACAGCCCGCCCACCAGTTGCCCGTCGACCCAGGTTTCTACGCTGTGCGCATAACCCGCCTGGTGCAGCGCCTCGTAGGCCCGCACCATGTCGGCCACGATCCAGGTGCCCGACTGGCCGGGACGCGGGCTGCCCGAGCAGGCCCGGATCACCTCGGAGAATTGCGTGTCAAATCGCACCTCTGTGCTTGTCCCTCTTGCGAAGTTAGCTATGGTTTTGCGTAAAGACCGGTGCAGGCGAAAGGCATCCACCTTGAGCACCATGCGCGGGTCGGTGCTCCACCACAGAATCGGCTGGCCGGTACTGAACCACGGGAAAATGCCGTGCCGGTAGGCCAGCAGCAGGCTGTCCACATCCAGCGCGCCGCCCGCGGCCAGCAGGCCCGGGGCCGGGTCTGCCGCCCCCCAGGCCTGGCTGACCGGCGGAAACGCCTCTCCCGGAACCAGCCACGGAACGGGCTTAGGAGACAGGGGCCGGACAGAAGACATGCTGCGATTTTATGTGCGTTTATGGAGCCAAGCGCTCACGCAGCCAGCATGAGCCGCTATTTAATGTGTAGCGAAGCCGGTCGTGCAGGCGGCTTTTGCGGCCCTGCCAGAATTGCCAGTTGTCCGGCTCCAGCCGGTAGCCACCCCAGTGCGGCGGGCGCGGCGGGTTGAGCATAAATTTGGCTCCGAACTTGGCCGCGTTGGCCACCAGCACCCCGCGCCCCGAGATCACCTGCGACTGCGGCGAGGCCCAGGCCCCAATGCGCGAATCCAGCGGGCGGCTGTGGAAGTAGGCATCGCTTTCTTCGTCGCTCAGCTTGCTCACCCGGCCTTCGATGCGCACCACGCGCTCCAGTTCCACCCAGTGGAACTGCAGGGCCGCAAACGGATTGCCCGCCAGCTCCTGGCCTTTGCGGCTGTCGTAGTTGGTGTACCAGGTGATGCCGCGTGCATCAAAACCCTTGACCAGCACGATACGGGTGGAAGGGCGCAGGTCGTGGCCTACGGTGGCCAGGGTCATGGCGTTGGGCTCAGGCACCTGGGCACTGATGGCTTCTTCCAGCCACTGGCTGAATTGCTGCAGTGGGTCGCTGTGCGAGGCTTCTTCGTTGAGTTCGGCGCGTTCATAGCTTTTGCGCAGGTCGGCAAGTGCGGTATTGGATAGGCTCATGGTGCGATTGTGCCGCTGAACAAAGCCCTACTGGTGCCGCGGCACATTGACGAAGCGGGACAACCTCCGTTAACCTATTGTTGCAATTAACACAGTTGCATTCACTCCGCGACTGGAATGCCCCGATGGCTGGAAACCCATGAACCCTGCATCCGCCCCACAGGATTCACACCTGGACCGCCAGCAGGATGCGCCTATCCGTCTGCGCGATTCCCTCACCATGCGCACGCTGCTGCAGATGTCGCTGCGCATCACGGCGGTGGTGGTGGCCGTCACCTTGCTGTCGTACTTCCATATCGTCCACACCCTCACACAAGAGACGCAGGACAAGCTGCGCAAATACATTGCCGAGCGCGGCGCCAAGGAAGGTGCGGTCTTCAAGCTGGCCATGGACAACCTGGACGTGCTGAAACACCAGTTTCTGGAGGATTACCGCAGCATGGGGCCGGTGTCGGATGCCGACTTTGACAAGCTGTACGAGACCGTGCCCGACGGCTCCACCCGGTTGCGCCGCGCCGCGTTCGAGGGCCTGGCGCGGGTAGACGGCACCCTGAGCCGCAACATCAGCGGATTTGCGGGCATCCCGGTGGAGCTGCTGGATGCCGACCTGCGCAAACGGCTGGTACTGTCCTGGAGGCTGTTGGACCGGTTTGGCCCGGCCTGGGTGAACCGCTTTGCCAATGTGTATGTGCATTCGCCGGAAAACTTCAACATCGTCTACTGGCCGGGCCTGCCCTGGGGCCTGAACGCCGAAGCCGGGCTGGACATGGCGCAAGAGGAGTGGATGCAGATTGCCACCCCCGCCAGCAACCCCAGCCGCGCTACCGTGTGGACCGGCATGTACTTTGACCCCACGGCCAACGAGTGGATGGTATCGGCCGAGGCCCCGGTGGACCTGGAAGGCCGCCACCTGGCCACCCTGGGGCAGGACATCTTGCTCAACGCGGTGTTCAAACGGGTGTTTGACGACCACCTCACCGGGGCCAAGAACTTCATCATCCGCCCGGACGGTCGCCTGGTGGCCCACCCCGACAAGATCCAGGAAATGGATGCAGCCAAGGGTGTGCTGGAGGTGCAGAAGCTGGGCGACCCGGTGCTGTCCAGCATGTACGCGCAGCTGCAGGCCGCTTTGCCCCCCGGTGGCCCGAATGGCGCGCTGCTGGACGATACCGCCAACGACGCGTTTCTGGCGGTGGAGCGGCTGGAGGGGCCGAACTGGTGGTTTGTCACCGTCTACCCCAAGTCGCTGCTGACCACCACCGCGCGGGAGACGGCGGTGTTCATCCTGGGCTTGAGCGTGGTGGCGCTGGTGCTGGAATTACTGGCCTTGTACCTGGTGCTGCGGCGCAAGGTGGTGCAACCCCTGCAGGACTTTGAGCAGGCCTCGCGCCGGGTGGCAGCGGGCGACTACCACGCGGTGGCCAGCGGTGCGGTGGACCTGCCCACCGGGCGGCGCGACGAAATCGGCATGCTGGCACACACCTTTCGCACCATGGCCCGCCAGGTGGACGAAAACAGCGACACCCTGGAGCGCAAGGTCGAAGCCCGCACCCAGCAACTGGCGCAGGCCATCGAAGACAGCCGCAAGGCCCATGCCGCCAAATCGAGCTTTCTGGCCCGCATGAGCCATGAAATCCGCACCCCCATGAATGCCGTCATGGGCATGAGCCGCCTGGCCCTGAAAACCGATCTCAACCCCAAGCAGCGCGACTACCTGGAGAAGATCCTCACCTCGGCCGAGTCGCTGCTGGACATCATCAACGACGTGCTGGACTTCTCCAAGATCGAAGCCGGCCGCATGGCGCTGGAGCACATTCCGTTCCGCCTGCCCGACGTGTTCAAGAGTGTTTCCAGCGTGGTGTCGCTGCGCGCCCAGTCCAAAGGACTGGAACTGCTGTACGAGGTGGCCCCCGACGTGCCCCGCCACCTGGTGGGCGATGCGCTGCGCCTGGGCCAGGTCATCATCAACCTCGCCACCAACGCGGTGAAGTTCACCGAGCGCGGCGAGGTGGTGCTGCGGGTGCACTGCGAAAGCCGCACCCCGCACCAGGCACGCATGTGCTTCAGCGTGATAGACAGCGGGGTAGGCATCGCCCCCGAGCGCCTGGGCAAGCTGTTTGAGCCATTTACCCAGGAAGACGACTCCATCTCGCGCAAATACGGCGGTACCGGCCTGGGCCTGGTGATTTGCAAGGAGCTGGTGGAGCTGATGGGCGGCACCATGCAGGTCGACAGCGTGCTGGGGCAGGGCAGTACCTTCAGCTTCACCCTGCCGCTGGGCCTGGACACCCGCATCGAAGGCGATGGCCAAAGCTGCCCGGTGGTGGACGGCCTGCACCAGGCCCGCGCCCTGGTGGTGGATGACAACGCCCTGGCCCGCGAGGTGCTCACCAGCATGCTGGCCCAGATGGGTATGCGCCCGGACAGCGCGGCTTCCGGCGAACAGGGCCTGGCCATGATCCGCAACGCCCAGGACGGTGTCGATCCCTACGCGCTGCTGCTGCTGGACAGCAATATGCCGGACATGGACGGGGTGGAAACCGCCCGCCACATTGGCCGCGACACCCAGACCGATGCCCCGATGGCGATCTTGATGGTCACCGCCTACAGCCACGACAGCCTGGGCTCCGAGGCTGCCGCTGTGGGCATCGACCAGGTGCTGACCAAGCCCGTCAGCGAATCCACACTGCACGATGCCATCGTCGAATCGCTGATGGGCAGCAACACCATGCGCCAGCGCAGGCAGGAGCGGGTGAAAGACCTGGTCAAACCGGTGGAGCTGCTACGCCAGCGCGCTGCCCGCATCCTGCTGGCCGAGGACAGCCCGCTGAACCGCCAGGTGGCACTGGAGTTTCTGGCCGAGGTGGGCATCCGGGCCGATGTGGCGGCCAACGGGGTCGAAGCCGTGGCCATGGTGCAGGCCAAGCCCTACGACCTGGTGCTAATGGACATCCAGATGCCCGAACTCGACGGCATCAGCGCCACCCGGCAACTGCGCGCCGATCCCCGGTATGCCCAGTTGCCCATCATTGCCATGACCGCCCACGCCATGAGTGGCGACCGCGAGCTCAGCCTGCAGTCCGGCATGAACGACCACCTGACCAAGCCGATTGATCCCGAGCAACTGTTTGCCCTGCTGGTGCGCTGGCTGCCACACCCGCCAGGCAGCGCCGCAGAAGACTTCGTGCCGTCCGTGGCCCCGTCCATGACCCAACCCATGCCCCTGGAGCCGCCCAGCGTGAACGACCTCTTCGCCCGCCTGCAGGCCTGCGGCATCGACACCGACAAGGGTCTGGCCCACCACATGCGACGCAAGCCTTTCTACCTGAGCGTGCTGCGCGGCTTCGCCAGCGAATACGGCGGCGCGGCGCTGCTGGTGCAGGAGTGGCTGGCCGCAGGCAAGCGCGAAGACATCTACCGCCTGGCCCACACCCTCAAGGCCAATGCCCTGGGCATTGGTGCGCAGGCCTTGGCCGATGCCGCCCGCGCGGTGGAGGTGGCCGCCCGCGTGCATCTGCCCGGCCCGGCCGAAGTCACGCCTTTTCTGCTGGCGCTGGACGCGGTGCTGGCGGCCTTGAATGGCGTGGCCACAGAGGAACCGGCCCCCGCACCACCCACCCAGCCTTTTGACACCATCCAGGCGGTCCAGCACCTGCTGATGAGCCTGCGGCAAGACGATGCCCTGAGCCTGGAGCAGGTGCACGCCTTGCAGCGGGGCACCCAGGCCAGCGCGCATGCCGTGGCCGTGGCAGAACTGGTGCGCCTGGTGGAAGAGGTGGAATACGGCCCGGCCATCGTGCGGGCGCAGTTCCTGCTGCAAAAATTGTTGACCGAAGGCGTGGCACCATGACCACCGAGCGCCCCAAAATCCTGGTGGTGGACGACGAGCCCAGCAACCGGGGCCTGCTGGCCGAGGTGCTGAAGGACGACTACACCGTGGTGCTGGCCAAAAGCGGTGAAATGGCCCTGTCGCTGGCCGCCCGCCACAAGCCCGACATCGTGCTGCTCGACGTGGTGATGCCCGGCATGGACGGCTACCAGGTGCTGCGCACCCTGAAAAGCCAGGACGAGACCCGCCACATTCCGGTGATCTTCATCTCGGCCCTGGACAGCATGGCCGACGAGGAAAAAGGCCTGCTGCTGGGTGCGGTGGACTACATCACCAAGCCCTTCCATGCGCCCATCGTGCGGGCGCGGGTGCGCAACCACGCCGAAGCCGTATCGCACCGCCGCCTGCTGGAGCGCCTGGCCCTGGTGGATGGCCTGACCGAAGTGCCGAATCGCCGCCGCCTGGAGCAGGCCCTGCAACTGCGCTGGCCACCGGGACAGTATGTGTCGGTGATCCTGCTGGACGTGGACCACTTCAAGCTCTACAACGACCACTACGGCCACAGCGGCGGCGACCGGGTGCTGCGCCAGGTGGCCGGTGCGGTGCACAAGACCTTGAAGCGCGAAACCGACCTGATGGCCCGCTACGGCGGCGAGGAGTTCGTGATGTTCCTGCCGCATACCGATGCCAAGGGCGGCCAGGTCTGCGCCGAGATGGCCCGCAAGGCGGTGGAGAGCCTGCACATTCCGCATGAGAAATCGCTGGTCGGCCCGCATCTGTCCATCAGCCTGGGCGGCACCTCGGTGAAATTGCCCGCCAGCGGTGTGGTGCCGGACGGATTGCTGGAACAAAGCGACCAGCAGTTGTACCTGGCCAAGCAGCGGGGACGCAACCGGTTTTGCTGGAGCGACTGATATCTCAATTTCAGGCCATTTTTCAGGCCTGTAAACCACGGCTACCGCTTATTGAATAAGCGTGAGAAGCTATGGTTTTTATATCCAAAAAACATAGCAACCTAGCGTTTTCCCGAGGGTCTTTCGTACCCTACTGGTAACTCCCAGGCAGCCCAGCCACGCGGTTACGGAGTACCATGGCGGCTGTAATTTAGTTACCAAAAGACCATGACACTCCACCCCACGGTAGCGGCGGTCACAGACCGCATTCGTGCGCGTAGCGGCCCCAGCCGCAGCGCTTATCTAGAACGCCTGGACGCTGCGGCCCAGCGCAAACCGGGGGCAGAGCGCATGGGATGCGCCAACGTGGCCCACGCGTTTGCCGGTATGCCGAACAACGACAAGTTCAAGGTGGTCACCGAGAAGGCCCTGAACATCGGCATCGTCACCGCCTACAACGACATGCTGTCGGCCCACGCGCCGCTGCAAACCTACCCCGACATCGTCAAGGCCGAAGCCCGCCTGCACGGTGCCACGGCCCAGGTGGCCGGTGGCGTACCGGCCATGTGCGACGGCGTAACCCAGGGCACGCCGGGCATGGAGCTCAGCCTGTTCAGCCGCGACGTGATCGCCATGGCCACCGCCGTGTCCTTGAGCCACGACATGTTCGATGCCGCCTTGATGCTGGGCGTGTGCGACAAGATCGTGCCCGGCCTGTTGATCGGCGCGCTGCAGTTCGGCCATTTGCCCACCGTGTTTGTGCCTGCGGGCCCCATGCCGTCGGGCCTGTCGAACAGCGCCAAATCCAAAGTGCGCGAACAGGCCGCCCAGGGCCTGGTGGGCCGTGACGAGCTGCTCAAGGCCGAATCCGCCGCCTACCACGCCCCCGGCACCTGCACCTTCTACGGCACCGCCAACAGCAACCAGATGCTGCTCGAAGCCATGGGCCTGCATGTGCCCGGCACCGCCTTTGTGGCCCCCGGCGGCGCGCTGCGCGACGAACTCACCCGCGAAGCCACCCGCACCGTGCTGGCCGACGTGAAAGCCCGGCGCTTTGCCCCCATCGGCCAGGTGGTGGACGAGCGCTGTATCGTCAACGCCATGGTCGCCTTGCTGGCCACCGGCGGCTCCACCAATCACCTGATCCACTGGGTGGCCGTGGCCGCGGCGGCGGGCATCGTCATCGACTGGGACGACTTCAGCGCTTTGTCGGACGTAGTGCCCACGCTGTCGCACGTGTACCCCAACGGCAAGGCCGACGTGAACGAATTCCAGGCCGCTGGCGGCCCGGGCTTCGTGATCCGCGAGCTGCTGGACGCAGGCTTCATGCACGCCGACGTGCTCACCGTGCGCCCAGGCGGCCTGCGCGAATTCACCGGTGTGCCCTCGATGGCAGGCGATGCACTCACCTGGACCACCGTAGGCGAGTCGAAAGACGACACCATCGTGCGCCCCGCAGCCAACCCGTTCAGCCCCACCGGCGGCCTGAAACTGCTGCAGGGCAACCTGGGCCGTAGCGTGATCAAGGCGTCCGCCGTGCCGGACGACCGCCACATCATCGAAGCGCCCATCCGCCTGTTCGACTCGCAAGAAGCCCTGCACCTGGCCTTCAACGCGGGCGAGCTCAACCGCGACGTGGTCTGCGTGGTGCGCTGGCAAGGCCCGCAAGCCAACGGCATGCCCGAGCTGCACAAACTCACCCCACCGCTGGCCGTATTGCAAGGCAAAGGCTACCGCGTGGCCCTGGTCACCGATGGCCGCATGAGCGGAGCATCCGGCAAGGTGCCTGCCGCCATCCATGTGTCCCCCGAAGCCCTGGCCGGTGGCCCGCTGGCCAAGCTGCTGGACGGCGACGTGGTGCGCCTGGATGCCGTGGCCGGTACGCTGCAGGCCCTGGTGCCGGATGCCGAGTGGGCCGCCCGCCCGCTGGCCACCATGCCCGCAGCCCTGCGCGCCTCGAACGCCTTCGGTATGGGCCGCGAACTTTTCTCCGGCATGCGCCGCAATGCCCTCACTGCTGAACAAGGAGCTCTCACATGGGTCTAAGCAACCACACTGGCCGTTGGACGGCCCTGCAAGTCATGCAAGACGCACCGGTGATTCCGGTCATCGTGCTCAACGATGTGGCCCACGCCGTGCCTTTGGCGCGCGCCCTGGTCGCTGGCGGCATCCGCATGCTGGAAGTCACGCTGCGCACCCCGCAGGCACTGGAGTGCATTGAGCGCATCGCCAAGGAAGTGCCCGATGCCGTCATCGGCGCAGGCACCATCCGCAGCGCCGCCGACGCGCAAGCCGCCGCCAAGGCGGGCGCGCTGTTTGGCGTGAGCCCCGGCTACACCCGCACCGTGGGTATGGCCTGCCGCGATGCGGGCCTGGCCCTGTTGCCCGGCGTGGCCACCGGTAGCGAAATCATGATGGCCCAGGAAGATGGCTTCACCGAGCTGAAGTTCTTCCCCGCCATGCAAGCCGGAGGACCTGCCATGCTCAAAGCCTGGAGCGGCCCGTTCTTCGACGTGAAGTTTTGCCCCACCGGCGGCGTGACGCTGCAAAATGCGCCTGAATTTTTGGCGCTGCCCAACGTGGTGTGCGTCGGCGGCTCGTGGATCGTGCCCACCGATGCCATGTTGGCAGGCGACTGGGGGCGGATTACCCAGCTCTGTCTGGACACAGCGGCCTTGAAGAAAAAGGCCTAAAAGAAAAAGCGCCTTATGAGGCGCTTTTTTTTCACACCGTAAACGGTTTCTGCGCCAAGAACTTACCCGCCTTGCCCAGAGTGAACAGGTTGGGCGACTGGGTGGGCGGCAGGCCTGCGCGCACCTTGGTGTGGAACTGGCGGTAGGTGCCCTTGAATGTGCCGTTGGCCCACACCCTGAGCACCTGCTCGGTGAACGCGCCGTTGTTCGCGCCGTCCATCGAGGTCTGGTTGTCCTGGCAGCCCGACACCAGCACCAATGACGGTTTGAACTGACTCACCACGCCGGTCAGGCGGTTGCTGACGGTCACCTGCGACAGGGCGGCGTCGGGGTCGGCGATCTGGCCGGCTGCGGCCTTGGCCACGTCTTCCTGCAGTTTTTTGTAAAACGCCTGGTGGTCGCGGTCAACGCGCAAAGCTACCCCCAGCGGCATGGCCCGCGAGCCGGGCTCAAAGGGCGTAGCCTTGACTGCCGTACCGCTGTGGCAGCTGTCGGACAGCACCAGGATGCGCACCCCGGCGGCAAACTTGCTGTATTCGAAGTACAGCTCGTCGTCGATGATCTGGCCGTCAAACAGGCACCAGGTTTCGTCCTTGCCGTCGGGTTCATCGGCATTGATGTCGGTCACCTGCCCGCCGTGGCCCGAGTAGGTCAGGAAGAACAAATCGCCCGCCACCAGGGCTTTGGCGGCGCTGCGCAAGGCGGTTAAAAACTTGGCGCGGGTGGCCTGTTTGGTGAGCAGCACCGTGGGCCGCATGCTCTGCGCCTTGGCCAGGGCGGCCATGTCGTTGGCATCGAATTCGCAGGCCGCCAGCGGCCCGGTCCAGCCCGAGTAGGCCGCTGCGCTGACGGCGTTCAGCCCCAGGTGCAGCGACAAGGCCTTGGATTTGGTGGCGATGGGAACAGCTTTTTTGGTAGCCATGGTGTCTCCTCAAAAAGAAACCATGGTCCGCCCGGCGCTTGGGGAGTGTCAAGACACCGGGTGGGTGCTTCGTCCTCCAAATAGGGGACGCTTTAGATGCCGGAGCCGCCCGCGTGTTCGGCGCGCTGGATCAGCTCGATCTTGTAGCCGTCGGGATCCGTCACAAAGGCAATCACCGTGGTGCCGCCCTTGACCGGACCGGCTTCGCGGGTGACCTGGCCACCGGCTGCCTTGATTTTTTCGCAGGCGGCATAGGCATCGGGCACGGCCAGGGCGATGTGGCCGTAAGCGGTGCCGAGCTCATAGCTGTCCACGCCGTGGTTGTAGGTCAGCTCCAGCTCGGCATGGTCGGGGTTGCTGCCATAGCCGACGAAGGCCAGGGTGTATTTATATTCGGTGTTTTCCGACATGCGCAACAGCTGCATGCCCAGAACCTGGGTGTAGAAGTCGATGGAGCGCTGCAGGTTGCCAACGCGCAGCATGGTGTGGAGGAGTCGCATGGTGTTCTTTTGCAAGGGGTGGGGAAGAGCGTGGATTGTAAAAATAAACGCCCACAAAAAAGGCGCATGCCGAATGCCATGCGCCAGGGTAGGAGATTGACTAACTCCTGATTTGATAGCTGCTCACGCTTATGGAATAAGCGCAAGCGGCCTAAAACGCTTAAATCAACGGCCGAACGAACCGCGTGGGCCGCCGGGGCCGCGAGAACCGCCGCCACCGCTGCGGCCACCGCCGAAGCCGCCGCCACCGTTCCCGCCGCCATTGCCACCACCGTAACCGCCGCCACCACCGCCATTGCGGTTGCCGCCGCCGAAGCCGCCACGGCGACCGCGGTCGAGCATGCTGTCTACGCTGGTGCGCATCGGGTCAGGCTGGCCGCCTTGGGCCGGGCGGGGCGCAGGGCCCTGGCCGCCCATGGAGGCGGAGCGGGTGTGGTCGGGCTGGGCACCGCCGCCGTAGCCGCCGCCATTGCCATTTCCGTTACCACCGTAGCTGTTGCCGCCACCGTATCCGCCACCATTCCCACCGCCATAGCCGCCGCCACCGGTGCGTGCGCCGCCGGGGCCGCCAGGACGGCCACCACGGCCACCCTGGGGGGGGCGCGCACCTTGGGGGCGGGGCGCCATGCCGTCGCCCTGTGGGGGACGTGGAGCACTGCGTGGCGCATTGCCGCGCGAACCGCCACCGTTGCCACGGCCAGCGCCGTCGCCGCCGTTGGCACCCTTGCTGTCGCGCACGCGCTGCAGCATTTCGGTACGGGCGGCTTTGGCAGCCGCCTGCATCACGTCGCGGCTTGGTGGCTTGCCGGCACCGCCCCAGATCGTCTGGCGACCCATGGCAATGGGTTCGGCACGCTCATTGGGCTCGGGCATGAACCCTTCGATGACTTGAACGGCAATTTCTTGCTTGGTGAAGCGTTCGATGTCCTGCATGAAGCCTTCTTCGTCCAGGCACACCAGATTGACGGCAGCGCCTTCGGCACCGGCGCGACCGGTACGGCCAATGCGGTGCACATAGTCTTCGCAGACGTTGGGAATTTCGTAGTTGACCACGTGCGGCAGGTCGTCGATGTCGATACCGCGGGCCGCGATGTCGGTGGCCACCAGGGCGCGCACATCGCCGCTCTTGAAGCCTTGCAGGGCCTGGGTGCGGGCGGACTGGCTCTTGTTGCCGTGCAGCGCCATCGCGGTGATGCCGTTCTTTTCCAGGAATTCGGCCACGTTGTTGGCACCGAACTTGGTGCGGGTGAACACCAGCACCTGGCTCCAGTTGTGCTCCTGGATGATGTGGGCCAGCAAGGCCTTTTTCTTGCCGCGGCCAACCGGGTGGATCACCTGGGTGATGCGCTGCACGGTGGTGTTGCGGGGTGTGACCTGCACGCTTTGCGGGTTCTTCAGCAGGGTGGCGGCCAGATCGCGGATTTCATCGCTGAAGGTGGCCGAGAACAGCAGGCTTTGCTTGTCGCGGGGCACGGCGGCCAGCACTTTTTTCACGTCATGGATGAAGCCCATGTCGAGCATGCGGTCGGCTTCGTCCAGCACCAGGATCTGCACCTGGCCCAGGTCCAGTACGCCCTGCTGCATCAAGTCCAGCAGGCGACCGGGGGTGGCCACCAGAATGTCCACGCCTTTTTTGACCTTGGTGATTTGCGGGTTCATGCCCACGCCACCAAAGATCACGGTGGAGCTCAGCTCCAGGTATTTACCGTAGGTTTGCACCGACTCTTCTACCTGGGCGGCGAGTTCGCGGGTGGGGGTGAGCACCAGGGCACGGATGCCCTTGCCACCAAATTTGTTGGTTGCCGGAGCGCTCTCGGTCAGGCGCTGCAGCAGGGGCAGGGTGAACGCTGCCGTTTTGCCGGTGCCGGTTTGCGCACCGCCGAGCAGATCGTGCCCGGCCAGCACGACCGGAATGGCCTGGGCTTGGATGGGGGTGGGCTCGGTATAGCCTTGCTCTTGCACGGCCTTCAGAATGGCCGGGGCCAGATTCAGTTCTTCAAAGTTCATTTTTGTGCGCCCGTCCTGGGCGCTTGGAAGCCTGGCCTATCGCCCGCGTTGTGAAAACGGGCACCAATCAAAGGCAGACATTTTTTTAAAAATGGACGCAAAACAAGAGGGTTTATCTTGGTTTTGGCCCCCAGCGAAGTGCTGGCGTTGCAGCCAATTGGAATGCCGCAACCTGTGGATTGTCGCATGCTGGGATAATCGGCGTTCGCCCGACCCGTTTCGGCAGATTTTTTCAGCAACTTCACACCCCAAAAGATGGCCCAGTACGTATTTACCATGAACCGCGTCGGCAAGATCGTGCCGCCCAAGCGCCACATTCTCAAAGACATTTCGCTCAGCTTCTTCCCTGGCGCCAAGATCGGCGTGCTGGGTACCAACGGCTCGGGCAAGTCCACCTTGCTCAAGATCATGGCCGGGTTGGACAAGGAAATCGAAGGCGAAGCCCAGCCCATGGCCGGCCTGAACATTGGCTACCTGCCCCAGGAACCCCAGCTGGACCCGACTCAGACGGTGCGCGAAAGCGTGGAAGCCGCCATGGGCAAGGTGTTCTCGGCCAAGGCCCGCCTGGAAGAGGTCTACACCGCCTACGGCGAAGAAGACGCCGACTTTGATGCCCTGGCCGCCGAACAGGCCGAGCTGGAAGCCATCATCGCCACCGCCGGTACCGACTCCGAGCACCAGCTGGAAATCGCCGCCGACGCGCTGCGTCTGCCACCATGGGATGCCGTGGTGGGTGTGCTGTCCGGTGGTGAAAAGCGCCGCGTGGCGCTGTGCCGCCTGCTGCTGAGCAAGCCCGACATGCTGCTGCTGGATGAGCCAACCAATCACTTGGATGCCGAATCGGTGGACTGGCTGGAGCAATTTCTGCAGCGCTATTCCGGCACCGTGGTGGCCATCACCCATGACCGCTACTTCCTGGACAACGCGGCCGAGTGGATTCTGGAACTGGACCGGGGCTCCGGCATTCCGTACAAAGGCAATTACTCGGATTGGCTGACGCAAAAGGGCGCACGCCTGGAAGCCGAGCAAAAGGGCGAAGAAGCCCGTGCCAAGGCCTTGAAGAAGGAACTGGAATGGTCGCGCCAGAACCCCAAGGCCCGCCAGGCCAAGAGCAAGGCCCGTCTGGCCCGCTTCGAGGAACTGAGCGACTTCGAATACCAGAAGCGCAACGAAACCAACGAAATCTTCATCCCCGTGGCCGACCGCCTGGGCCATGAAGTGATCGAGTTCACCAACGTCACCAAGTCCTTTGGCGACCGCGTGCTGATCGACAACCTGAGCTTCAAGATCCCTGCCGGTGCCATCGTCGGCATCATCGGCCCCAACGGTGCGGGTAAATCCACGCTGTTCAAGCTGATCGCGGGCAAGGAAAAGGCCGATTCGGGCGAAGTGAAGATCGGCCAGACCGTCAAGATGGCCTTTGTGGACCAGCACCGCGACGACCTGGCGAACGACAAAACCGTCTGGGAAGACGTGTCGGGCGGCCTCGATATTTTGAACGTGGGCAAGTTCCAGATGGCCAGCCGCGCCTACTGTGGCCGTTTCAACTTCAACGGTGCCGACCAGCAAAAGAAGGTAGGCATGCTCTCCGGTGGTGAACGCGGCCGCTTGCACCTGGCCAAGACCCTGATTGCGGGCGGCAACGTGCTGATGCTGGATGAGCCATCGAATGACTTGGACGTGGAAACCCTGCGCGCCCTGGAAGACGCGCTGCTGGAATTCGCGGGCACCATGCTGGTCATCAGCCATGACCGCTGGTTCCTGGACCGTATCGCCACCCACATCCTGGCCGCCGAGGGCGACAGCCAGTGGACCTTCTTCGACGGCAACTACCAAGAGTACGAAGCCGACAAGAAGAAGCGCCTGGGCGAAGAGGGGGCCAAGCCCAAACGCATGCGCTACAAGGCGCTGAAGTAATCAAAAACGGCCCGTATCCACGGGCCGTTTTTTTTAAGGGGATGGTTCCTTCGGCCAGCTCGCCAGCAGCCGCCTGCGCACCGCTTCAATGTTGTTGCGCAGGGCGTAGAGCTCGTCGGTGTACGACAGGGGCACGGTGATGCGGTGGGTGACGCGGTCGAGTTCGTCCAGTTCGTCCAACAGAGCATCACGGTCGCCGCTGCGGGCATCAACCTTGGTTTCGATCTCGCGCAGGCGGGCGTACCAGCGAAACACCCGGCTGCGCACCCGGAACTGGTACAGCGGCGGCACGATCTTGCTCAAAGGCAACATCAGCACCAGCAAGCCACCCAGCACCAGCCACATGCGCTCGATCAGGTTGCTGGCCCAGAAGGGCAGGTAACGCTGCCAGAACGGCGGCGTGCCGTTGATGGCGCGGTCACCCTCGGGGCTGACCGGCAGCTCGCTGGTGCGGGTGTTGGGGAAGTCGCGCGCGCGGTTGAACCAGCCCGCGCCGCTGTGCACGGTTTGCGCACTCTGGGCGAAGAGCTGGCGCAGGGCCGGGTGGGTACGGTCACTGGAGATCAGCGAAGTGGTGGCGGCCAACATCGACACGTCGCTTGGTGGCATGTCGGCCGCCAGATCGACCACGCCGCGCGGCAGCGTCACGGCCGAGAGAAAGGCAAAACGCCGGGCATAGGCATCGCTTTGGCCGAAGTCCATCAGCTGGATACCGCGGGCACGCAACAGGCGCTGCACCAGCGGCGACTGGGGGGCCGATGCCAGCACCACCACGTCCAATTTTCCCGCCAGCAGCGCCGCCACGGCGGGCCCCGGCTCCAGGTTCGACAGCCGCAGGGTGCGGGCCTCGATGTGGTTGGCCTTGAACATCTTTTCCACGATGTCGGGTACGCCGCTGCCTTGCTTGTCGATATTGATGCGCAGCGTTTTCAACTGGGGCAGGGCGGTCAGCGTGCCAGTGGCGGGGTCGATCTTGCGGGCTGCGTCGCCACGGTAGAACAGCCAGAGAGGTTCGTAGAAAAGGCTGCCCAAAGACATCAGGCCCGCTTCGTCGTCGGCCACCGGGTCGGCGCTGCCGCCGCGCACAAAGCCCAGGTCGGCTTCGCCGCTGCGCAGCATTTGCAGGTTGTCTGCTGCGCCATCGGTGGATTTGAGGATCACGTCAATGCCATTGGCTTTGAGCGCACTGGCGTAACGTTGGCCGAACTCGGCGTACGCGCTTCCGTCCGGGCCGGTGGCCAGGGTGACGGTTTTGGGTGGTTGGGGGTCCAGGTACCAGTAGGCGGCGGCCAGCGCACCGATCACGATGAAGACCACCGGTCCGGCAGAAACCACCAGGTCGCGCAGGGACAGCAGGATCAGCTTGAGTGTCTTGGGCATGGGAGGTCAGATGACGGGAAAGTACGCCAACTCTGCCGATGGCACCTGCTCCTGGCGATGAAACCATTCCTCGAAGGCAGCCACCGGCAGCGGGCGGCTGAACAGATAGCCCTGGTAGGCATCACAGCCCTGGGCCGCAAGGAAGCCGCGCTGTGCCTCGGTTTCCACGCCTTCGGCGATCACCGCCAGCCCCAGACTGTGGCCCAGGGCAATGACGGTGCGGGCAATGGCCGCATCGTTGGGGTCGGTCAGAAGGTCGCGCACAAAAGATTGGTCGATTTTTAGCTGCTCCAGCGGCAGGCGTTTCAGGTAGGACAGGGACGAGTAGCCGGTGCCAAAGTCGTCCAGCGAGAAGCCTACACCCTGGGCCTTGAGCGAGCGCATTTTAGCGATGGTTTCCTCGACATCATTGACCAGCAGGCTCTCGGTCAGCTCCAGCTTCAGCAAGCGCGCCGGGGCCCCGGTGGATTCCAGCACCTCCAGCACCGATGCCACAAAGTCGGGCTGGCGGAACTGCCGGGCGCTGACGTTCACCGCCAGCGTAAGGTGCCGGGTGTGGGGCTGCAGGCTCCAGAGATGGAGCTGGCTGCACGCTTGCCGCAGTACCCAGTGGCCTAGCGGAAGGATCAGGCCGGTGTCCTCGGCCAGGGGGATGAATTCGTTGGGTGGCACCATGCCGCGCACCGGGTGGGGCCAGCGCAACAGCGCTTCGGCCCCCACCGACATTCCCAGGCCGTCCACCTGCAACTGGTAGTACAGCTGGAACTGCTGCAGCAGCAGCGCGCGGCGTATGTCGGCCTCCAGCGCCACGCGGGTGTTCACCACCGCCTGCATCTGGGGGTCGTAAAAGCGCAGCGTGTTACGCCCGGCCGCCTTGGCCTGGTACATGGCCAGGTCGGCCTGTTTGAGCAATTCGTCAATGCTGGCACCCGTGCCCTGGAACAGGGCGATGCCCAGGCTGGCCGACAACTGGTGTTCATGGGTTTCCAACAGATAGGGTCGGGTGATGGCATCGCGCATCTTTTCACCCACCACCTCGGCCTGGGCAGCGGCCTCATCGCGGTCGGCGCTGAGCTGCGTCAGCAGCACCACGAACTCGTCTCCGCCCAGGCGTGCCACGGTATCGGTGGCGCGCACGCATTCGGCCAGGCGGGTGGCCACCTGCTGCAGCAGCAAGTCCCCCATGTCATGGCCCAGACTGTCGTTCAGGGCTTTGAAGTTGTCGAGGTCAATGAACTGCAGCGCGCCAAAGTGGTGGCTGCGCACGCCCAGTGCCAGGGCTTGGCGTAGCCGGTCCACCAGCAGGCGGCGGTTCGGCAAATGGGTCAACGGGTCGTAGAAAGCCAGTTGGTTGATTTCCTCCTCGGCAGCCTTGCGCTGGGTAATGTCATTGAATGTGTTGACGTAGTGCGTGATCTTGCCGTGGTGGTCCCTGACGGCGGTGGTGCTGCGCGAGTCGGGGTAGATGTCGCCGTTTTTCCGCCGGTTCCACACTTCACCACGCCAGGTGCCGGTGCCGTCCACGCTGTCCCACATGGCCTGGTAAAACTCGCGTGGATGGCGGCCCGAGTTGAGAATGTTCAGACTTTGCCCCTGCACGTCGGCCTCGGCGTAACCCGTGATCTGGGTAAATGCTGAATTACAGCGCAGGATGCGGCGCTGCGCGTCGGTCACCGCCATGCCGCTCTGAGCGTTGAACGCCGTGGCGGCGATGCGCAGGTCCAGATCCGTCTGCACCCGCTGTGTGATGTTGCGGGCCAGCAGAATGAAACGCGGGTCATCCTGGTCGGGCCGGTCCAAAGGGGTTTTGCGGGCCACCGAAATTTCAAACCACTGCAGCCCCTGGACAAACGGCAGCTCGACCTGGCCGCCTTCCGATCGTCCCGTCTGTTGCGCCTCTGTCAAGGCAGCTTCCACCGTGCGGGCGGCATCCGGGGGCAGCAACTCTGCGGCTTTGCGCCCCAGGTAGTGTTCGGGCCGAATGTCCAGCAGCAGGGCAGGGGGCCTGCGGCAGTCGTACACCGTGCCATCCAGGCCAAGCTCGAACATCAGGTCAGGTATGGCATCCAGCGTAGCCTGCAGCTTGTTTTGGGTGGATGAGATTTCGTAGGTGCGCTCGGCAACCTGGGCTTCCAGATTCTGTTCCTGGCGCTTGAGCTGCATCAGCAGATGGGCCGCCCAGCCCAACAGGGTGCTGAAGAGCAGACCCAAGGCCGCCTTGAACGCCAACCCGGCCGGATCGCCCCAGCCCTGGATGGGCGCGGCACTCAGCACCCAGCGCCCGTTGGGCACCAGTACCTCCCGGTCCACGGTGTTGTCCAGTGGCTGGGTGCCCGACATAGCGATGGTTTGCCGCCGCTGGCTGTCAGGCTGTAGGCGCCACAGCTCATAAGCGACTCCCTGGTCCGTCAGTTGCGCCACACCGCTGCTCGCCAGTGCCTCCGGCAGCCGAATCACCACATACACAAAGCCCCAGAAATTCGCGGCCAAGGGGCTGGCATCTGCTTGCGGAAAATTCGGTAGATACACGGGCAAACGGCCCACCACGCCCAGACCGCCCTGCACCAGGTTCAGCGGCCCCGCCAACGTCAGCTTACCGGTTTCCACGGCGCGGTTGGCCTCCTTGCCCTGGACCGGGTCCTTGAGCTGGTTGAAGCCTATGCTGGCCTCGTTACCGGCCAGCGGCACCACCTGGCGGACGATGCCGCCCGGCGACAGGCCCAAGGTAGTCACCCCGGGATACAGAGGCAGCATTTCGCTGGCAACACCTTCGAAATTCGAGAATTGCCCTCCCGCCTGGTGCACCATGGCCGACAGCGCGTAGGTGCTGGACAGCGCCCGCTCCACCATGCTTTGGATTGCGTGGGCCCGGTCCGCCACGATACTGTCCACTCGGGCACGCTCGCTTTGCAGACGGCGTTGTTCCATGTTCCACACCAATAGCGCCGCCCCACAGGCGGTGACCACAAAAACCAGGCCCGCCACCACCCATGCATGGACAGCGCCAGGACGGCTTCGGGAAGACTGGGTCGTCATCGTGGGGGCAGGCTCATTGCGACTCTGAGTGTGTCAATTTGTAGTTTTAGCCCGACTATAAGGCCTATAGCGCAGCCCACGGGCCGTAGCGGACATCCCGTTAGACAATGGGATATAGGGACATCTGACACAAGTGCAATCCCAAGTTACAGACACCACCACCCAGCATTCGTCCGAAAAACATATAAAAACTGCCTCCTGTGCTCGTGATCAAAGCACAAGCAGCTATTTTTTAGATAGCATTCACGAGCATTTTGTTCGCGACACACCTTGCGCGGGCAAGGGAAATGAGGCCGGAAACTTGGCGGTTACAGAGCTATTATTACTTTATACGATGTATATTATGTTAACTTGCCTAGATAGTAGAGTGGTGCAGAAAACCACTGCTCTGGTACCCAGCGCCCGTCCCACCCCGTCCCATCCAAAAAAACGCTCCCATCGGGAGCGCTCTTTATTTCTGCCAAGTTTGAACCTACAAGAAGATCGCCAGGTTCGGCGTGCCCAGCACAGCCTGGTCCAGCAGGATTTCGCGGCGGGCCAACTTGAAGCTATTGCCGCTGACGCGCAGCACGTCCTGGCGCACGCCGCTGATCAGGTCGAACTCGTCGAAGTTGAAGCGGCTGCGGGTGATCAGCAGATTGCTTTGCACTTGGTACTCATCCGGGGCTGCGCCGGTGCGCACCAGCACGTTGGTGACCATGCGGCGCGTACGCGACGGTGGGTCTTCGGCCCAGGCACTCTTGGTGCCGGTGAGCCGCATGGCGCGGCCCATGATCGAGCGGTAATCGTCGTGGTAATGCTGTACCGTGCGGATGATGCTGGCGGCCTGGTTGGCCAGGGGCCGGGTCTGGCGCAGCGGCGCGGTGTAGACCAGGTCTTCGGCCAGGGTGGCCACCCAGTCTTTCAGCCGGATCTCGTCGAGCATGCAGGCTTCGTCGTACAGGAATTCCAGAATCTGGTTGTAGACGGGCGAGCCTATGGGTACGCGTTGCGTGGGGACTTCAGTGGCCACTGGAGCCTGTTCTTGTACTGCACTCATGGTGTCTCCTAAGTTGTAGCGTTGGGGTCAGACAGGGGCGGACATCAGTTCGCGCCAATGCAGCCACCAGTGCCACTGCGTGTCGTCTTTGGTGAAGCCCTCGTTGACGATGCCGGGGCCGGGCCAACCTGCGGGCGCGCCTTTTTCGTATACCGCCTGGTACTTGAGCGTTGATTTCTTGCCCATGGCACCCTTGGCGGCCAGGGTCATATGCGGCCAGGTGTCAGAGTCGTCCTGCTCGACCATGCCGGAGGTGCCAAACAACTGCACGGTCTGCTTCAGCATCTTTTCGCGCAGCGCGGGCGGTGCGTCTTTTTCGGCAAAGATCCAGTTGACGAATTCAAGCCGGTCTGGTCCCTTGGGCACGTAGGCGTGCAAGGTCATGGAGCCCACCACGGTGCCGTCGGCCTGGGGGATGTAGACAAAACCGAACAGCACGTTGGGGAACATGCCCCCTACCTGCGGCGGCATCGAGGTCTGCACTTGCAGCTGTTCAGGGCTGAGATTGCGCTTGAGCTGCTCAACCATGTCTTTGGTCATACCAGCGGGCGGTAGCGCATTGAGCTTTTCATCGACACTCAGGACATCCGGGTCCAGGCCCGTCATGCGGCGGATCTTGCGGCCCAGGTCGATACAGCGCAGCGCATGGCCGTGCGGCGAGCTGATTTCCACGCCGTACATTTCCGGGCTCAGGTCGCCACCACCGCCCTCCCCGTCGCCCTTCTTCGAGTAGTTGCCGACTTCGCCTAGCCAGCGGTGCAGCGTGAGAGTGTGGTAGCCGTCGGCCGCCGATTGCTCGCCCGCAGCCTTCCAGTTGGCCCGCACAGTAAAGCGCTGCGGTGGGCCAAGCACCTCCATGCCTTTGTCGGTGCGCTTGAAAAGGATGTCGTAATACCACTTGGCATCGCCCAGGAACTCGTCGAACGATGGGCCATCGATGTTCCAGGTGGCAAAAATCAGGCCGCCGTACAGCGTGACGCGGGCTTTCTTCAAGCCCAGCTCGTCCTTGGTCATGATCTTGCCGTGCATGCACTCTTTTTCGACCGGCGCGCCCAGAAAGGCACCGTTCGGGCGGAAAGCCCAGCCGTGGTAGATGCAGGTGTGGATCTGGGTGTTGCCCGCATCCAGCGTGGACACGCGCATGCCGCGGTGTGAGCACACGTTGAGCAGCACATGGACTTCGCCCGCCTTGTCGCGCGAGACGATGACCGAGTCTGAGCCCAGGTCGCGCACCATGAAGTCGCCCGAGGCGGGGATTTCTGAGTCGTGGCCCAGCAAAACCCAGGTTTTGCCGAAGATGCGCTCCATCTCCAGCTCGTAGAGTTCGGGGTCCGACAGCGCTCGCATCTGCACTTCGCGGGTTTTTACGTTCACCAGGTCGGCAACCTTGGTGCCATCGGCCAGAGTGGGACTGGTCTGTGTCAGCATGTGGATCTCCTTTGTAGGTTCGCCAATATAAACACTTTTCAAGTTTGTGTACATCAGGTATTGCCCCTAGGCCCTTCACGGTAAAAGTGCAATGTAGACAGCGGCATTTTGCAAACGATGCCAACCGATCCCGAATTCACAACAGCAATTTTGAAAATTCAGGCCATTTTTTAGGTATTAAATGAGCGGATAGCGCTTATTTAACAAGCGCAACAAGCTCTCATTTTTAGTATCAAAAAAAGGAGCAAACATACCCTTCTGCCAGCGCACCGTGTAGCGCTTACCCCAAGCACACTTAGCCTATTGGCACTTAAAATAAACACTTATTAAGAATTTGTATATTTTAATGACCAACATGCCCTCGTCGCCCCTGGCGCTGCCGCTGCGCAATCCCATCTTCCGCATGCTGTGGCTCGCCTGGCTGGCGGGCAATATGACGATGTGGATGAACGATGTGAGCGCGGCCTGGCTGATGGCCGAGCTGACCGAGGGGCCGATGATGGTGGCCCTGGTGCAGGCATCGGCCAGCCTGCCGCTGTTCTTGCTGGGCCTGCCCAGCGGCGCGCTGGCCGATCTGGTGAACCGCAAGCGGCTGTATGCGTTTGCCCAGTTCTGGATTGCGCTGGTGTCCATCGCCCTGGCCGTACTGGCCGCGGGCGGCTGGATGACCGCCCATTGGCTGCTGTTTCTGTGCTTTGCCAACGGCATCGGGCTGGCCATACGCTTTCCGGTGTTTGCCGCCATCATGCCCACGCTGGTGCCGCGCGAGCAGTTGATTTCGGCGCTGACCCTGAACGCTTTGGCCATCAATGTGTCGCGCATCGCCGGGCCTTTGCTGGCCGGGGTGGTGATCGCGTCGATGGGCATGGGCGCGGTGTTTACCCTGAATGCCGCACTCTCGCTGGTGTCTTGCGTGTTGATTTTGAAGTGCGGTCCGCAGACTGAAGAAGCCGCCACCCGGGGCCAGGGTTTCTTTGCCACCATGCGCGGTGGGCTGATTTTTGTACGCGAATCCAAGCCCATGCAGAAAATCTTATTGCGCATTTTTGTGTTTTTTGTGCACTCCATTGGCCTGATTGCGCTGCTGCCCCTGGTCGCCAAGGCCTTGCACGCCGACGCAACTACCTACACCATGCTGCTGGCCTCCATGGGAATCGGCGCGATTGTGACCGGGCTGACCATGCCGCACATCAGCAACGCCGCCAAGCCGGACCGCATCGTGGCAATCGGCGTGGTGCTGTATGCGGCTGCCACCGCCACGGTGGCGCTGACCTCGTCTTTCTGGCTGATTGGCATCGCGCTGGCGGTGTCGGGCGGCGTGTGGCTGAGTGTGGTCAACACCATCACCATGTCGGCCCAACTGGTCTTGCCCAACAGCCTGCGCGCCCGGGGCATGGCCATCTACCAAATGGCCATCATGGGCGGCAGCGCCGCCGGGGCGGCACTTTGGGGCCAGGTGGCGACCCATTCGTCGGTATCCACGGCCCTGCTGGCCTCGGCTGCCACCAGTCTGGTGGTGCTGTGGCTCACGCACCGCATCACGGTGCAGATCGAGGCGCACCACGACCTGACTTTGCCGACGGCTCCCATCTCCTCGTAAATCGCTTTTGCCCTTGAACGGAAAAAACCATGCCCCAAGCCTCAGAAGACCTCCAGGGAAAAGTCGCCATCATCAGCGGCGGTGCCGGTGCCATCGGAACCGCAACCGCCCGCAAGCTGGCCGGTTGCGGCGCGCGGGTGGTGATTGCCGATCTGCCAAAGGCCCAGGCCGAGCACGTGGCCGAAACTCTGCGCGGCGAAGGGCTGCAGGTGGTAGCGCACACGGTGGATATCGGCGATGAGGCCAGCATCCAGGCGCTGATGGCCTTTACTGCGCAGACCTTTGGACGGCTGGACATTCTGGACAACAACGCCGCCATGAAAGGCCTGCGCGAAGACCGCGATGTGCTGAGCATGGAATCGGCCCTGTGGGACAGCATGATGGCCACCAATGTGCGTGGCACCATGCTGATGTGCAAATACGCCCTGCCCGCACTGATCGCCAGCGGCGGCGGCTCGATTGTCAACATCAGCTCTGGCACCTCGCTGGCGGGCGATATGGTGCAAACCGCCTACGCGGTGTCCAAAGGCGCTATCAACACCCTCACCCGCTACGTGGCCACCCAGTACGGCGCGCAGGGCGTGCGCTGCAATGCGTTGTTGGTGGGCTCCGTCGTTACGCCCGCCATGCAAAAAGCGCTGCCCGAGCCGCTGCGCGAGGTGATCACCGCGCACAAGCTGTCGGGCCGTCTCGGCCTGCCGCAAGACATTGCCGAAGCGGTGAGCTTTCTGGCCTCGGACCGCGCCAGCTGGGTGACCGGGCAAACCTGGTCGGTGGACGGCGGCTATTTCGCGCACCTGCCCACCACGCCGCAACTAACGGCGCTGCGGAGCTAACCGTCCATACCGAGTAGCGTAGTGATATCCCGGCCCGGGTCGGCATCGCCGCCATAAGCGAAGTCGTTTTTGCGCTGGCGGGCGGCCAGCTGCTCCATTTGAAAACGGTAGCGGGTGCCGGGCGTGTCGAAGCGCGAATGCAGGTCGGGTCGGTCGCCCGGCTCAAAGTAGCAGGGGTTTTGCGGCCGCACCACCGAGTTGTCTTGCGGCTGGATGATGAAGGCAATGCGCGGCATCACATAGCGAAACGGTGCGGGGGCGGCCGTGGTGTTGAAGGTCACATCGCCACGCGAGCGGTGCCGTCCTACCGGCAAGAACGGCTGCAGGTTAGGCACGTCGTACCCAGGTCGAAAGCGCGGATACGACACGCAGACATTGCTGCGCAAATGCACGTGCAGCACGGCGCGGAAGTCCTGGAACCTGGCCCGCACGCCGCCCACCCAGCGCATGATGGGGGCCACCGACTTCTGCGTCACTGTGCGGGTACGGGTGATGGTCTCGGAGGTCCACTCCACCGCCACCTCGTCGCTATCCGATATGCCGTCGCCAATGGTATTGGCGTGCAAAAAGTCGGCATGGGTGAGGTCGATCAGGTTCTCGACCGACAGGGCTGATGTTGCGTCAAAGCGCACGGTGCGCTGGGTATAGCCCGGCAGGCTGCCGTCCAGCGGCAAGAACGGAATATGCGGCAGCAGGGCCACATCTGCGTTGTCGGGGTTGCCGTACCAGGCCCAGATGTAGCCATAGCGTTCCACCACCGGGTAGAGACCTGAGCCACCGGTGAAGGCGCTGACCTGATGCTTTCGGGCGGCTAACTGGTCGGGGCGGAATTCTGCCGCACACGGCCGCCCGTTGTCGCGCCACAAAAAGTAGGCTTGGGCGTGGATGATGCGGCGGATGGGTCGCTCGGTCACGTCGCGGCTGTGTGACACCGGAAACCAGGTATCGCGCAGGTCGTAGTTGACCGGGGTCCAGTCGCTGCGGCGGGGTTTGGTAGCCGGGGCCATTTCAGGCGAAGCTAAGGTGTGCATGGAGCACCTCCAGGGTTTGCAGGTTGGCAAGGGCAAGGTCCAGATCGCGCGACGGCGCTACCAGCAGGGCGGCAATGGCCGCGCCGTCTACCGCGCCGAACACCTCGAAACAGGGTTTGTGCAGCATTCGCGCGCTGCGCCAGCGCCAGGGTGCACCCGCTATTGACCGTGGAATGGCGCAGCCTCGCCAGCACAGGCTGGTGGTGCCGCGCAGGTTGGCGCTGGCGCCAATCCACACGGTGGCAATCGCAGCTTCGTCCGGGTCCAGCAGATCTACGCGGATGGCACCGCCGCGCAGGGCCACGGCGGTGCGCACGATCAGCGGGTAATCGACCACGAAGTTGGACGGCAGGCGGCGGTTTTGCCACACCGCGCCGCGGTCCAGCACCAGCCAGTCGCCCTCCTGGCGCGGGTCGCCCAGAAAGAAGTCGGTCATGCGCACACTGTCAAACGCCAACAGGCAGTCGGGGCCGTCCAGCATGGCGCGCAGGTACTCGTGGTGGGCCATGTTGACGGTGGTGCTGCCGGTGAATTCCAGGCCCTGCGGCTGGTAGGCGGGGCTGGGCAGCACGGGGCTGGGCACGCCCTCCCCCAGCCAGACATGCACAAAGCCCTGCGCTTCGGCCACCGGGTAGGCGCGGGCCGCGTAGCGGGGTGGCACGCGCTCGTCGGCTCGCAGGTTGGGAATGGTGTGGCAGGCCCCGCTGCTGCCATCAAAGGTCCAGCCGTGGTAGCCGCACTGCAGGCCGCGGGGGGTTACGGTGCCCAGCGACAACGGGACCCGGCGGTGTGGGCAACGGTCTTCCAACGCACACACTACTCCCGCCGCGTTGCGAAAAAGCACCATAGCTTCAGCATTGCACACCACGGCCAGCGGCTTGCTGCCGTTGACGGATTCGGAGAGCGCGGCGGCCCACCAGATGCCAGGGCTCATACCGCTACCGGCTGGTGCACGTCCAGACGCAACAGCTTGATGGCATTGGTGCTGCGGATCTTCTCGCGGTCGGCATCCGACAGGCCCAGCCCCGCGCTCAGGTCGCCATGGTCGTAGGCACCGCCAAAGTTGGTGCCGTAGAGCAGGTTGTCCACCCCCACCACCTCGGCCACGCCGCGGCGCAGGCCGGGGGCGTGCACATCCAGGTCGAAATAGAAATTTGGCAGATAGTCGATCAGCGGCTTTTGGTTGCGCGAATCGGGGGCCATCACGCGGTTCAGGTCGTTCAGACGGCCCAGCTGGAACACGGCCATACCCCCCGCATGGGTGATGTAGGTCTTGAGCGTGGGAAAGGTGTCGAGCACGCCGCCGTTGATCAAATACCAGAAGAACAGGGTTTCATCCACACAGTCGCCCACGATAGAGGTGGTTTCAAACTTGTCGTCGGTGTGCTTCTCTCCCCAGTAAATCGACTGGTTGAAGCCGTGCACCATGATGGGCACGTCGAGCTGGGTGATCTTTTCCCACACCGGGTACAGCGCTTCGCTGTGGGCTTCCAGGCCGTTGAAATTGGCCCCGCCTACGCACACACCCTTGGCCCCCAGCTGGGTCACGGCACGCTCGATCTCGCGCGCGGCCTCTACCGGGTTGGCCAGGTTGGCGTGGGCCCAAAAAGCGAAATGCTCCGGGTCCTGGGCGCAGAAGGCCGACAGTTCATCGTTGCAGATGCGGGCGTAGGTGTCGCCAAACTCGCCCGCCCAGTACATGAAGGCGTGCGACGGGGTGGACAGCACCAGCTTGTCGACCCCGCGCTCGGCCATCAGCGCACGGCGGGCGCTGTGGGTCATGCGGACCATCAGGTTGGCCTCGGCCTCTTCGTCGGTTTTGGCCTTGGAGGGCTGCATGGTGCCCAGCGAAAAGTGGCCGACAGTCAAGCCCTGGGGTTTCATGAAAGGCCCCCAGAACGGGTCGCGGCGCATCATGCCGGGGGTGAACAGGTGGGCGTGTACGTCAATCAGCATGGGGGTCTCCTCAGAGTTTTTTTTGGGGGGGGTATCAGGGGATCATCAAACCGCCATCGACGGCGAGCGTCTGGCCGGTGATGAAGTGGGCACCGTCGCTGACCAGAAAGACCAGCACCGGGGCCATGTCGTGGTCGGGGTCGCCCAGGCAGCCGCCCAGGGGGATCAGCCCGGCCATCATGTCGTCGTGGGCCTTGAGCTGGGCCTCGTCCAGGCGGGCGCGAAAGCTCTCGTACATGGGGGTCCACATCGCCGGGGCCACGGCGTTGACGGTAATGCCGTACTTGCCCCATTCCTTGGCGGCGGTGCGCGTCCAGCCCAGTACCGCCGCCTTGGAGGCCGAGTAGTGCGCCAGGCCCGGCACGCCCATCACCCCGGCGGCCGAGGCGAAATTGATGATGCGGCCTCCGCGCTCCCGCAGGTGGGTGAAAGCGGCCTGGTTGGTGTTCAGTGTGCCGCGGGCGTTGACGTTGAACATCAGGTCCCAGTCCTCCTGGGAGATGCTTTCGGCGGGCGCCTTGCGTTCCACACCGGCAATGTTCACCAGTGCGTCCAGCCCACCCAGCAAGTCCACGGCGGCGGCAAACACCGCTTCAACCTGCTGGCGGTCGCTGACATCGCAGTGCAGGTAGTGCGCCTGGCCCGGCCCGGCCTGGGTGGCCGCCTGGGCCAGGCTGTGGCCGGCGGCATCGGCCACATCCAGCCCCACCACCTGGGCACCTGCGGCCACAAATGCCTTGACGGCGCTGGCCCCGATGCCGCTGGCCGAACCGGTCACGATGATCCGCTTAGCTTGGATGTCCATCCGTATCTCCTTGTAAATCCATGGGAAAGTGCCGCCCTGCCCTCAGGCAAGCTGGGCAATCAGGGTCTTGGCCTGGCTGAAAAGCCGCAGCGCCGAGGCATGGTGCTGGCGGCCCAGTTCGGGGGGCGACTGGCCTGCGCACGAGCGGGCGTAGCTGCCTTCCAGCAAGATGCCCAGCTTGAAGCGCGCCAGCACCACGTACCAGTCCATCGCCGACAGGTCGCGGCTGCTGCGAGCGGCGTAATAGGCCAGTAGTTCGTCGGCCATGGGAAAGTTGCGCCAGGGGGTGACGCGGATGGTGCCCGCGCCCTGCCCGCTGGCATCGGGCCAGGTGGCCAGCAGCCAGCCCAGGTCCAGCAGCGGGTCGCCCACGGTGGCCAGCTCCCAGTCGATCACAGCGGCAATCTCGCCCGCGTCGGGGCGAAACATCACGTTGGCCAGGTGAAAGTCGCCGTGCAGAATGCCGGTGGGGGACGGCTCTGGGCGGTTGGCCTCTAGCCAGGTGGCCACCTCGGCCACGCCGGGCAGGGACGACGGCCCCGGCCAGCCCGCCAGCCCCTGATAACTGTGCAACTGCTTTTGCCAGCGCGCCACCTGGCGCTCCAAAAATCCCACGGGCTTGCCGAAACCGCCCAAGCCCACCGCCTGCGGGTCTACAGCACCCAGTTGCAGCAGCACATCGACCATCGCAAAGCCCATGCGGCGCTGCACGGCGGGGGTGTTGGCGTGCAGTGCGGGCAGCGGCTTGGCAGAGGCGTTGAAGCCATCCACTTGCGACATCAGGTAAAACGGCGCGCCCAGCACTTTCTCGTCCAGGCAGGTGGCCAGCAGCCGGGGGTGCGGCACGGGCGTGTTCGCCAGCGCACCTAGCACCCGTGCCTCGCGGGCAATGGTGGCCCACACTTCCGGCTTGGCATGGAGCGCAGAGCGGCGCAGCACATACACCTGCGCACCGCGCTGGAAGCGCAGCAAGATGTTTTGCGTGCCGCCCACCAGAGGCACCGCATCGGTAATGCGGCCACCCGTCTCCAAAGACTGCGCGTCCATCCATGCGGTCAATCGGTCCAGATCCACGGCGACCTGCCATGCCAGATTGGTCATTCGGCCACCGCCTGCAACTGGGCTTGGTACTTCTGCTGCGCCAATGCGGCGGCGGTAGGCCGGTGGTAGGCCGGGAACAGCTCTTCGCAGGCGGTGTATTCGTGCAGGTGCTGCTTGGCCACGGTGATCTTGTGCACCTCGGTAGGGCCGTCGGCCAGCCCCATCTGGAAGGCACGCGACACCATGCCCGCAAACGGCATTTCAGACGAGGCACCGATCGAGCCATGGATGTGCAGCGCACGCGCGGCGATGTCGTGCAGCACCTTGGGCATGGCGGCTTTGACGGCGGCAATGTCTTTACGCACTTTTTGGTAGTCCTGGTATTTGTCGATACGCCAGGCGGTGCGCATGACCAGCAGGCGGAACTGCTCCAGCTCGACCCAGGAGTCGGCAATTTTTTCCTGCACCATTTGCTTGTCGGCCAGCAGGCCACCCTGGGTGGTGCGCGATAGGGCCCGCTGGCACAGGGCATCAAACGCTTTTTGCGCCAAGCCCAGGGTGCGCATGGCGTGGTGCACACGGCCACCGCCCAGCCGCACCTGCGCCACGGAAAAGGCTTCGCCCGACGCGCCCAGCATGTGGTCGGCGGGCACGCGCACCTGGTCCAACTGCAGATAGGCATGGGTGGCGGCAGGCTCATCGGCCATGCCGACGTTGCGGATGATCTCCAGCCCCGGCGTGCCTGCGGGCACGATGAACATCGACATGCCCTTGTAGACCGACACCGCAGGGTCGGTAATCGCCATGACAATGAAAAAGTCGGCGTAGCGCGCGTTCGAGGCAAACCATTTCTGCCCGCTGATGACCCAGTCGCCGCCGTCTTGCACCGCCTTGGTGGTGAGCACCTTGGGGTCGGCCCCGCCTTGGGGTTCGGTCATGGCAAAGCACGACACGATGTCGCCCGCCAGCAGCGGGGTGAGGTAGCGCTGCTTCTGCGCCGGGGTGCCGTAGTGCGCCAGAATTTCGGCATTGCCAGAGTCGGGTGCCTGGCAGCCAAACACGATGGGCGCAAACAGCGCGCGGCCCAAAATCTCGTTGATCAGCGCCAGCTTCACCTGGCCATAGCCCGGCCCGCCCAGTTCGGGGCCTAGATGGCAGGCCCAGAGCTTGCGGTCCTTGACCTGCTGCTGCAAAGGCTTGACCAGCAGGGTAAACAGCGGGTCGTGGATGTTCCACGGGCTGCCCAGCACGTATTCCAGCGGCTCCACTTCTTCTTGCACAAATTGGGCAATCCAGTCCAGCTCCAGCTGGAATGCGGGGTCGGTTTCAAAGTCCCAAGACATGGTGTTGTTCCTTCTTCAAGCCAGCAACATGCCGCCGTCGACCAGCAAGGTCTGGCCCAGCATGTAAGCCGACAACGGTGACGCCAGGAACAGCGCCACACCGGCCATGTCCTCGGGCGTGCCCAGCCGCCCCAGCGGGATGTTGCGCAGGGCACCCTCCAGGCGCTTGGGGTGGGCGGTGGTGATACGGGTCAGTTTGGTATCGACCAGGCCGGGCGCAATGCCGTTGACCCGGATGCCGTCGCGCGCCCAGGCCTCGCCCAGCGTGCGGGTCAGGCCGAAAGCCCCGGTTTTGGAGGCGTTGTAGGCCGGGTTCCCTCGGGTGGAATGGAAAGCCGCCGCCGAGCTGACGATGACCATGCTGCCCTGCGCTGCCTTCAAGGCCTCGAAGCACTTATCGGCACAGACCATCAGGCTGGTCAGGTTGACGTCCAGCACCTTCTTGAAGCCTGCGGCCTTGAACTCTTGTTTGTCGTAGAGCACGATGCCCTGGGCCTGTACCAGCACGTCCAGGCGCTCAAAAGGCAAGGCGCATAGCTCGATCTGGCGGGCATCCGACACATCGACTTGCGCGTAGTGCAGACCGTCCAGTTGGGAGCCGGGCTCATCGGCGTAGTCGGCTGCGCTGGCCCGGGTGCCCCAGACATGCACCACCGCGCCCTGGGCCAGAAAAGCGCGGGCGATGCCGTTGCCAATGCCGCTGGAGCCGCCCACCACCAGAACCGTCTTGCCGGAAAAATCCAATGCATCCATTGCGTGTGTGTCCCTGTGTGTGTTCAAAGTTTGGTGATGCCCTGCGCCGCCAGCGCGTCCACCGCCGATGCGGAAAACCCCAGCATGGCCAGCACTTCGCGGCTGTGTTCGCCCAAGGCGGGAGGTGCGCGGTGCAGCACCAGCGGCAGATCGTCAAAATCCCACAGCGCGCCCACCTGTTGCAGCGCACCGTACTGGGCATGCCGGTAGTGGGTGTGCAGGCCGCTGGCGGCGTGTTCGGCACTGTCGAGGAAGGCCTCGGCTTGGTTCTGCAACGCGGGTTCGCTGGGTACGCCCGCCGCCGACAACGCGGCCAGCGCGGCAGCGATGTCCTGAGCGCCGAGGAAGGCCACGGGGTCGGGGCCGGTTAATTCGGTGAAGGCGGTGATTTCTGCCGGGGTAACTGCGGCCACGGCAATCCAGCCGTCCGCCACGCGGTACAGACTGTGGGTAGGCGACACGCCGAGCTGGTCGGCATCCAGGTGCGCCATCGGGCTCAGGCTGCCGTCGGGCAGCACCACGGTTTCGCTTGCGGTCAGCAGCATCGCACCCAGCAGGGACGAGGCTACGGCCTGGCCTTTTCCGGTGCGGTGGCGCTGGTACACCGCCAGCAGCAAGGCAAATACCGACGACAGCCCGGCCAGGTAATCGCCCACGCCAAAGCGCAGCCACATGGGCGGGTTGCCCGCGCCACCACTCTCCCCCTCCCAGCCGCACGAGGCCTGCATCAACTGGTCGAAGCCCGGCCAGTCGGCGCGGGGCCCGGTGGCACCGTAGGAGCTGACATGGGCACACACCAGTGATGGTTTGAGCGCACAGAGCTGCTCGGGCGCAATGCCCAGCTTGCGGGCCGCTGGCATGCGCACGTTGTGGTGCACCACGTCGGCCCAGGCCACCAGGGCTTCCAGCACGGGCTGGGCTGCGGGTGTGCCCAGCTTCAAGGCCAGGCCGCGCTTGCCGCGCTGGGTACCAGCGAATACGCGTTCCAGCCTGCGCATGGCATCGCCCGCAGGCGGCTCCACCTTGATGACATCGGCGCCCAGGTCGGCCAGCACCATGCAGGCAAACGGCCCGGCCAGGTAGGCACCCAGGTCCAAAACTTTCAGGCCTTGCAACGGAGCCAAGTTCGAAGCCGCTGCGATAACCGTCGGGGTAACCGGTGCAGTGCCCGCCCAAGTCGCGCCGTCTGGCACGGAACCGCGCACACGGGCGGGCGGGTCCACCACATAGGCGGGGCCGGGTTGCAGGGTGCGGCCCAGCAGTACGTCTTCTACCGGCACCACGTAGCCATTCAATTTCGCCTGTGCATCACCGTAGATTTCGCCAAAAGGCGCGGCGATCTGCGCCGACACATCGTGGGCCCAGAAATGTTCGACCCAGTCTTGTGCGGGGCGGGTGGCCATGATGGCCTTGTTGGCCCCGAAGTTCGGGGCCACATGGCTGGGCGGCCAGAGCGCGTTGGCACGGGCGACTTCGGCGGTGCCCATGGCCTGCAGGCCCTGCGCCATCCACGGTGCGGCATCCGGTGAATAGTGCACATGCACCCAGCGGCCATCGGCGCACTGGTGCAGCGGAATGGGGGTGGTTTTGTCCAGGCCCTTGGCAAACGCGGGGCTGGGCCGCTCGGCACGCGCCCAGTGCATGGTCATGGCCACCAGCCCGGCCTGGGCCAGGCTGGTATGGGCGACCCCGCCGCGGCCACCATCGCGGTCGCGGGCGATCAGCCGGGCCATCACACCCACGGCGCAGAGCCAACTGGCGATCCAACTGGCAAATGGCATGCGGATAAACACCGGGCCGGGCCGGTGGCCGGGCTGCTCGTCCAGCAGGCCCAGGCGCGCCAGCACCAGGGTTTCGTGCACCGGCGCATCGGCCCGGGCATGGCGGCGCGGCCAGCCGCCGATGGAGGCGATGGTGAGCGCCGGGTAGCGGACCTTGAGGGCAGCGTCGTCCAGCGCCAATGCGGCGGCTTGCGAGGGCGTGAGGTCGTGCACCAGCACGTCGGCGGTAGCCAGCAGGGCGGCCAAATCTGCGGGGATTTGCAGGTCCAGGGCCACGCGCTGTTTGCCCCGGTTGAGCACCCGCAGCAGGACTTCGCTGTCGCCATGGCCTGGCCGTATCACTTTCAACACTTCGGCACCCGCTTCAGACAGGTACAGCGCCGCAGCACTGCCCGCCAAACCCGCAGCTAGATCGATCACCCGCAGGCCGTGGAGGATGCCGGGTACAGCGATGGAAGTTGGCACTGGAAGCTTCCCTTACTCTGGCTGGATACCAGCCGCGTGGATGATGCGGCCCCAGGCGGCGCTTTCCTGGGCCTGGAATTTCGCCAACCCGCCCAGGGGCAGCAGGTACTCGGAGGTGCCCCAGGCCTGGTAAGAGGCTTTCACATCGGGGGCCTTGACGGCCTGGGTCAGCAGGCGGTGCAGTTGGGCCACCACCGCAGCCGGGGCGCGGGCAGGCAGGTAGGCGGCCAGCCAGAACCCGATGTCCATGCCCTTGACACCGGCCTCTTCAAAAGTGGGCAAGGCGGGCGCAAACGCACTGCGCTGCAGATCGGTAACCCCGATGGCGCGCAGGCGGCCCGAGGCCACATGGGTCCAGGCGGCATAGTCGGTGAACATCATGTCGATCTGGCCACTCACCAGGTCCGGGGTGGCCGCCGCACCACTGCGGTAGGGCACGGCCAGCAGCCGGACCCCTTGGGTTTGTTGCAGCACCTCGGCGGGCAGGCGGCCGGTGATGCTGGTGTAGCCGAAGGTGTATTTATTCGGGTCTTTGCGCAGCAACCGCAGCAGCTCGTCCACGGTATGGACGGGCAGCTTTTGGGCGTTGACGTAGAGGTACATCGGTCCTTTGGCCAAGGTGGTCACAGGGGTGAAATCGGCCACCGGGTCGTAGGGCAACTTCTTGAAAACATAGGGGTTGCCGGTGAAAGCCACATTGCCCGTGACAAGAACCGTGTGGCCGTCGGCAGCCGCGCGGGCCACCGTCTGCGCGGCCAGCACCGAGCCCGCGCCGGGCTTGTTCTCCACCACGGTAGGGACACCGGTTTCCTGGGCAATGGCACGGGCGATAGCGCGCACAAACACGTCGGGGCCTGCGCCTGCGGTGAACGGCACGACGAAGGTGATGGCCTTGGTGGGATAAGTTTGGGCGCTGGCGGCGCAGCCCAACGCCACGGCCAACACGGTGGCCGCTGCCCGCAGCGCTGGTAACTTCACCAGACTTCTTGCAAGAATATTAAGCATTAAATTGGCAGATAGCGCTTATTCCATAAGCACGAGATGCTATAAATTACATAGTAATGGTGGAGGTATCAGGCCGTACGATGCGGCTGCGCAATATGCCGATGCCTTCGACTTCCAGCTCCACCACGTCGTTGGGCTTGAGAAAGCGCATCTGCTCCAGGCCGCAACCGTTGCCCACGGTGCCCGAGCCCAGGAATTCGCCGGGGTACAGGGTTTCAGAACGGGATATGTGGGCGATCACGTCTTCGAACTGCCAGCGCATGTCTTTGGTGTTGCCACGGCCCCACTCTTCACCGTTGATGCGGGCGATCATGGTCAGGTTGTAGGGGTCTTCGATTTCATCCACAGTGACCAGGCAGGGGCCCATCACGTTGGCGGTGTCAAAGTCTTTGCCCTTGGCGGGGCCGAGCATGCCGCCCATCTCGATGGCCTGCATGTCGCGGGCGCTGATGTCGTTGAAGATGGTGTAGCCGTAAATGCTGGCACGGGCCTGGTCGCGCGACACGTCTTTGCTGCGCTTGCCGATGTAGCAGCCAAATTCCAGCTCAAAGTCCAGCGCTTCGCTGTAGCTGGGCCAGACCACGTCGTCGTCCACGCCGATGGTGGCAAAGCGGTTGCACTTGTAGTAGATGGGCTGGCGGTTGAAGATGTCGACCACGCGGTCGTCGGCGCGGGTGTTCATGGCTTTGAGCGCGGCCTCGGGGTCGGGCGAGCGCAGGGCGCGGGTCTTGCGGGCAGCGGCAAAGCTTTGGCGCAGGTGCAATTCAAAGCACGAACAGTCACGCATCTGGATGGGTGGCTGAATAGGAGCTAGCAGCTTGACGGCACTGCGGGCACGCACGGCCTCGGCGGGGGCGCGGGCCAGCAGGGCTTTGGCCTCGGCCAGGGCATCGTCGCCGCCTTCGATCAGGGTTTGCACACTGCCCAACAAGGCCAGGCCGTCGCCGCCGCGTACCACCTGGCTAGCATGGCGCAAATCCAGAATGGCCTGGTCAGCCTCAAACAGGGCACCGGCGCGCTGGATGCCGTCGCTGCCTTGGAACGTAACGAGTCTCATGGGTGGGCTTTCGAGGAAATAGACGAGGAAATTGAAAAAGGCGTGTCGGGCTGGGTGGCACCACGGCGCAGAACCACCGGCGTGCCGCCGTGGCTGCGCTTGTTCATCCACTGCGACAGGGATGCATCCATGTAGTCGGCATGGCCTGGAAACCAGTCGGCCAGCGCCTGGGCCAGATCGCGGGCGACCTGGGTGGGCGTGCCTTGGCGCAGCAGGGCATCCACCTCGCGCACCGAGGCCAGCACGGCGGCATGTTCGTCGGCGTGGCACTGGGCGGCAGGAAAGTTGCTGCTGTCCATCCACTGCTGCTCTTCATCAAAATGGCGCACGGCGTGCTGCTCGAAGTCGGCCAGGCGCGCCAGCAGATCGGCGTCGGCGGCGGATTGCAGGGCGGCGACGCAGTCCACGAATTCACGGTGGGTGCTGTCCATGGCGGGCAGGCCGAGCAAATAGCTGTCGCGCCAGGCCATCACGGGCGGGGTGCTCTGGGCCATCACACCCTCCCGGCCACGGGCAGGCAGGCGCCGGTGACGGCATTGGCATCTTCGGACAGCAAGAACGCAATGACGCCGCTGAGCGACTGGGTCGACACCCAGCGGGCCACATCGGCATCGGGCATGTCGGCGCGGTTGGCGGGGGTGTCCAGAATGCTGGGCAGCACCGCGTTGACGTTGATGCCCCGGTCTTTAAGCTCTTCGGCCAGCGACTCGGTCAGGCGGGCCACACCGGCTTTGGAGGCCGCGTAGGCGCCCATGCCCGCACCGGCTTTCTGGGAGGCCAGCGCACCCACGTTGACGATGCGCCCGCTGGGCTGACGTAGCAGATAGGGCAGCACTTCGCGGCAGGCGATGACCGCCGTGCGCAGGTTCATGGTGTACATGCGGTCCCAGGTGTCTATGCTGCCGCCTTCCAGGGTTTCCCATTGGAAGCCGCCCGCCACGTTGACAATGGCATCGATACCGCCCAGTGCCTGTGCAACTTGCGCAAAAGCCGCTGCCGCACTGGCGGGTTCGCCCAAGTCAACGCTGCCGACGACCAGCTCAGCACCCGCAACCTCCGCGTGCGCCGCCCGGTCCACCAGGGCTACACGGGCACCGCGCGCAGCCAGTTCGGCCCCCACGCTGCGGCCCAGCACGCCCAGGCCGCCGGTAACAATGACTCTGAGGGGAAGGGATGATTTTTGCGACATGGTCGGTCTCCATTGCGTGTGGGAACTGCCCTGGCGGTGGCCAGAAGCTCTGCGAATCTTCTAATTTAATACACTTTCAATGATTCTGTTCATATATTAAACTAAACCACCCGGCAACATTCACCCGATAAACGCCTAGTTTTTACAGATTGCAGCCCATGACGCGAAAGCTTCCCCTACTGACACAAGAGACGGCACCGTTCTGGCAAGGCGGGGAACACGGCCAACTGAACATCTGCTTTTGCAGCGGCTGCCAGCGCTACTTCCACCCCCCTGCCCTGCTGTGCCCGCAGTGTTTGTCGTTCGAGGTGGGGCCCCGGCCCGTGTCGGGCAAAGGCACGGTGGTGAGCTTTACCGTGAACCACCAGGCCTGGGTTCCCGGCCTGCCCGTGCCCTATGTGGTGGCCATCGTGGAGCTGGCCGAACAGGCCGGGCTGCGCTTTGTGAGCAACATCGTGGGCGGCTCGGTGGACGACGTGGCGATCGGCATGCCGGTGCGGGTGACTTTTGAGCAGATTGAAGATGTGTGGATACCGCTGTTTGAACGCGACAACGCAAAGGATGTGGCATGAACGAGCGCCTGTTTGAAAAGAATGTGGCCATCACCGGGATCGGCCAGTCCGAGGTGGGCCGCCCGTCCAAGCTGTCGGCCATGCGGCTGAGCGTGGATGCCGCGCTGGAAGCGATTGCCGATGCGGGCCTGCAGCGCAGCGACATCGACGGCATTGCCTGCTGGCCCGGCGACAACGACAACGGCAACTCTTTCTCGCCGGTCGGCCCGAACGCGCTGATGAGCGTGCTGGGCCTGAAGGTGAACTGGTACGGTGCGGGCTACGAGGGCCCAGGGCCCCTGGCGGGGCTGATCAACGGTGCCATGGCGATTGCGTCGGGCATGTGCAAGCACGTGCTGGTGTTTCGCACCATCACCGAGGCCAGTGGCCGGCTGAAAAACAAATCGGCCAGCGCCCTGACCAACAAAACCGTGGGCCGCGACAGCAGCTACTTTTGGCAGTGGTACACGCCGTTCAACGTGATGTCGGGCATCAACCTGATGGCGCTGTACGCGCAGCGCCACTTCCACGACTACGGCACCACGCCCGAGCAACTGGCCCAGATCGCCATGACCTGCCGCGCCAACGCCATGCTGAACCCCAAGGCGGTGATGCGCGCGCCCATGTCCATGGACGACTACATGGCCTCGCGCATGATCTCCAGCCCCTTGCGCATGTTTGACTGCGACGTGCACTGCGACGGCTCCACCGCCATCATCTTGTCGCGGGTGGATGCCGCGCGTGACAGCCCCAACCCGCCCATCCGCATCGAGGCCATTGGTTCGGCGTTGCACCAGCCCTGGTCGTGGGACCAGATATCGCTGACGGAGATGGCCTGTTTTGACGTGGGCCGCATGATGTGGTCGCGCACCGACCTCAAACCCAAGGATGTGGGCTGCGCCCAGCTCTACGACGGGTTCTCCATCCTGCCCATGCTGTGGATGGAAGGCCTGGGCCTGTGCCCTCGCGGCGAAAGTGGCCGCTTTGTCGAAGGTGGCCAGCGCATTGCGCGCGACGGCCAGTTGCCGATCAATACCAATGGCGGGCAACTGTCTGGCGGGCGCACCCACGGCCTGGGCTACATCCACGAGGCCTGCACCCAGCTGTGGGGGCGCGGTGGCGCGCGCCAAGTGGCACCGCACCAGGTAGCGATTGCCGCCACCGGCGGCGGGCCTCTGGGGAGCAGCGTGCTGATGGTGAAGGAGTAGGTCACCTCTGCGCAGCCTAGGGCAACTACTGATGGCTTGCAATTAATCTGTATGTAGAATTATTTTCTACATGTGGAATTATTTGCATGGGTAAGCGGATGGTCATCGCATCCTGCAACATCGCTTGCCTACGCACATTCCACCAAGGAAGTTGCCGATGTCTGCACCCCACACCTCGCCCTCCATGGGGATTGACCTGACCGAGTTTCGCCGCAGTTGGCGGGTGGTCGTGCTGGCCATGCTGGGCCTGGGGGTGGCGGCCAATGCGTCCATGCTCTACGCATTTGGCGCGCTGGTGATCCCGCTGCAAACCGAGTTTGGCTGGAGCCGTGGCGACTTGCAAACTGCCGTGAGCTTTCTGTTTGGCGGTGCGGTAATCGCCGCCCAACTGGCAGGCTGGCTGAACCACCGCTACGGCATGCGCCGCGTGACGGTGGTGTCCTTGCTGTCACTGGCGCTGGTGTTTGCCATGATGACGCAGCTCGGCCAGTCGATCTGGTGGCTGTACGCCATGTTTGCCCTGCTGCCGATTGCCGGTGCGGGCACGATGCACATCACCTGGACGCATTTGGTCAACCTTTGGTACGAGCGCAACCGGGGCTTGGCCTTGGCGCTGATGCTGTCGGGCACGGGGCTTTCTGCCACCTTTATCCCCGGTGCCGTCACCTGGGCTGTGGAGCGTTGGAACTGGCAGGCGGCTTTTGTTCTGCTGGCTTTGCTGCCGCTGGTGTTTGTGTTACCCCTGGCGCTGCGCTGGATGGAAACGCCGCAGAGCAGAAAAGCCGCCACGCTTGCAGCGGCGGCCACGCCGGTCCCGGAAGTCGCGGGCATGGAATTCAAGGAAGCCATGGGTTCGGGCCGATTCTGGACGCTGAATATCGCGCTGGCGGTTTTCGTCGGTGCCATGGTGGCCATGGTCAGCAATACCGTGCCGTTGCTGCGCGACAAAGGCTTGAGCGCCGCCGAAGCCAGCCAGATTTTTGCGGGCTTTGGCTTGTCTTTGATTGGTGGCCGGGTACTGGTGGGCTATCTGATTGACCGCCTGTGGGCACCGGGTGTGGCTGCTGTGGCGCTGACCATGCCTGCGCTGGGTTGCCTGCTGCTGTCTGGCAGCAGCGTGGAGCAGACCGGTTTGCTGATGCTGGGCACCGTGCTGGTCGGCATTGGCACCGGGGCCGAATTCGACATCGCCGCCTACCTGATTTCGCGCTACTTTGGCATGCGCGCCTATGGCCGCTTGTTTGGTGTGCATGCCAGCCTGATCACGGTGGCATCGGCCCTGTCGCCGTGGATGTTTGGCCAGCTCTACACGGCCACCGGTAGCTACACCGCCATGCTGACGATCTGCGGTTTTATCTTTTTGATTGCGCCGCTGTTGCTGCTGCCGCTGGGGCGCTACCCCCAATTTTCACTTCTGAACCTCACCAAAGAACAACCATGCCACTGAACCATGTCGTCATCATCGGGGCGGGCCAAGCGGGTTACCAGACCGCTGCGTCGCTGCGCCAAGAAGGCTTTACCGGCAGCATCACCCTGGTGGGCGACGAGGCCGGTGTGCCCTACCAGCGCCCGCCACTGTCCAAAGCCTATCTACTGGGCAAGGTAGGTGCACCCGCGCTGCGCTTTCGGCCACCAGAGTGGTTTGACCAGCAAACCGTCACCCGCATCCACAGCAGCGTGACGCAGATCGACCGCGCCGCCCAAACGATCACGCTGGCCAACGGCGAACACCTTGCCTACGACCACCTGGTGATGGCCACCGGCGCGCGCAACCGTGTGCCGCCCATCCCCGGTGCCGATCTGGACGGCGTGTTTGGCATCCGCACCCTGGCCGATGCCGAGGCACTGGCTCCGCGGGTGGGCACGGCCAAACATGTGGTGGTGATAGGCGCAGGGTTCATCGGCCTGGAATTTGCCGCCGTGGCCGCCGCCAAAGGCGTGACGGTGCACGTAGTGGAAATGGGCACCCGCCCCATGGCCCGCGCGCTGTCCACCCACATGTCGCAACTGTTCAACGAAGCCCACCTGGGCTGGGGCGTGAAGATGGACTACGGGCAGACCATCTCGCAGATCACTGGCACCGACGGCAAGGTGACGGGCGTAACAACCGGCAGCGGCCAGCACATTGCGACCGATCTGGTGGTCTATGGCATTGGCGTGGTGCCTAACGCCGAACTGGCCGCGCAGGCAGGCCTGGCGGTGCACAACGGCATCCGCGTCGATGCGCACCTGCTGACCAGCGACCAGGCGATCTCGGCCATTGGCGATGTGGTGAGCTTCCCCAGCCCGCACACGGCCAGCCCCATCCGCCTGGAATCGGTGCAAAACGCGGTGGACCAGGCCCGCAACGTGGCCGCACGGCTGATGGGCAAACCAGTGGCCTATGCCGCACTGCCCTGGTTCTGGACCGACCAGGGCGATTTAAAGCTGCAAATCGCCGGTTTGTCGGATGGCCACGACCACAATGTGATGCTGGGCACGCCCGAGAGCCGCCAGCTCAGTGTGCTGTGCTTCAACCAGGGCCGTTTGGTGGCGGTAGAGTCTTGCAACCGCCCTGCCGACCATATGGCAGCCCGCAAAATTCTGGCCCGCAAGTTGCCGTTGACCCCGGAGCAGGCATCCGAGCCGGACTTCAACCTCAAGGCTTACGAGGCATCCATTCCCGCTGTTGCATAAAAAAAGGGCCGAAAGGCCCTTTTCTATGTCTGCTTGTTAACTTCAGTGGATGCCCAGGAAGTCGGCCTTGCCCACATCCACACCCGCCTGGCGCAACAAGGCGTAGATGGTGGTGGCATGGAAGAAGAAATTGGGCTGCGACCAACGCAGCACAAACCCAGGCGCGTCAAAGGTCAGAGCGGGTTTGCCGCGCTGGGGCACCACGACCTCCGCGGGCGGGTTGGCATCGACCTGCTCAGGGGTAAAAGACTCCAGATAGCCAATGGTGTGCTCCAGCCGCTGGCGCAAGTCCTGCAAGTTGGCATCCTGCTGCTCCAACTTGGGGGCCTCGCTGCCGGTAAGGCGAGAAACACCCATCTTGGCTACTTCACAAGCCACCATCACCTGGGTGGTGAAGGGCAGCATGTCGGGTGCCAGGCGCATGGGCAGATAGTTGGCGCTGTCAAACGGCTTGGCCGTGGCAAATGCCTGGGCTTTGTCCAGCCACAGCTGTATGTTTTTCAGCATGTGCACGTAGTCGCGCACAACGATGGAATGCAAGGGAATGCTCATAAAGGTCTCAGAGTTTGTTGTTGCCCATGCGTTCAAAGAACTGGCGCATGGGGACCAAAGATGGCGCGTGGCTGGTGAAGCCGCCGTCGGCCACCATCGTGTGCCCCGTGACAAAAGACGATTCGTCGCTGGCCAAGAAAGACACCACATCGGCGATCTGGCGTGGGCTGCCCAGGGCCGGGGTCAGGTGCTGGTCGAGCAAGATCTGCTTGATCTCTTCGGGCACTTCTTTTTGCGCATGGTCGTTCAGCACAAAGCCGATCACGATGGCGTTGGACCGTATGCCCTGCTTGCCATACTGCGCAGCCACCATGCGGCTCAGCGATAGCAGCGCGGCTTTGGAGCATGCATAGGCCGTGAGCGAGGCATCGCCCATCACGCCAAAACCCGAAGAGTTGTGGATGATGGAGCCGCCACCGGTTTGGAGCATGTGCGGAATGACGTGCTTGCAGCACAGCATGGCCCCGCGTGCATTCACGTTCATCGACCGGTCCCAGGCCTCGATGTCGACGTTGCAGACATCGCGGTCGGCGTGGCGGGTTTTGGTGTCGAGCGCAGCAGCGTTGTTGAGCAGAATGTCGATGCGGCCCCAGCGCCCGGCCACTGCCGCGGCCATGGCTTTTACATCGTCTTCCGAGGCCACATCGGTCTTCACCGCCATGGCCTGGCCACCTAGCTGCTCAATCGCGGCAACCACCGCTTGGGCGGCAGCCAGGTGGATGTCGGTCACGGCCACTTTGGCACCCTGGGCGGCCAAAACCTTGGCGCATTCGGCACCCAGGCCGTTGCCTGCACCGGTGACGATGGCGACCTTGCCTGCCAGCTTGTGGGGATTCATTTCTTGGGCCATCTCAGAGCCCCACAAACTGGGGAGCCCGCTTCTCGCCAAATGCGAGGGCAGCTTCTTTGACATCGCGCATGGGCACCAGCAGCGAAAACAGCTCCAGCTCCAGGTCCAGGCCGCTTTTCAGGTCCACTTTGCTGGCAGCCCGGGCCGCCTGCTTGACGAATAGGGTGGCCATCGGTGGCTTGGCGGCAATACGCAATGCCAGCGCCCGCACCTCATCCACCAAAGCCTCACCGGTGCTGGAAATGCGACTTAGCAGACCGATAGCCAACGCCTCCTGGGCAGTCATGCGTTCACCGGTAAGCAAAATGTCCATGGCACGGCCTGCGCCGATCAAACGCGGCAGCCGCTGGGTGCCACCGCCACCAGGAATCAGGCCCAAGCCGGTTTCGGGCAGCGAAAACACCGCTTCCGGCGATGCGAAACGGATATCGCAAGCCAGTGCCAGCTCTACACCGCCACCCATGCAAAAGCCATGGAGCGCAGCAATCACCGGCTTCTCGATACTGTCCAGCGCTTCAATCCAGCGCGCTTTTTCCATGCGGCGGCGCACCTGGAGCGAGGTTTCTTCACCCCGGCGTTCCTTGATGTCGGCCCCGGCGCAGAAGCCGCGCTCGCCCTCGCCCCGGATCACGATCACGCAAATGGCGGGGTCGGCATCCAGCTCGGCCAGTGCTTTGGGCACACCGGTGCGGATGTCGTCGTTGATGGCGTTGATTTGCCGGGGGCGGTTCAGGATGACCCAACCGATGGCCCCTTCGCGCTCCACACGCACCGCCGGCTCCGCACAGTCCACCGCGAAAGAGGCTACTGCTGTTTTCATGGTCATGGTTTCCATGGAATTTAGAGCTCGTGAAACTCAAACAACTGGCCACGCACTTCGGTGGGGTCAATACGGATCAAGGACTTGCCACCAACGGCTTCGGAGGACTCGATCCAGGTGAAGCGGGTGCCGCGTGAGCGCAGGTCTTCGGCCTTGGCCGCCAAACCATGCACCGCGATGCGGATGTAGTACGGGCCAGGGCCCCAGGAATGCAGGTAGATGCCAGCATCGCTGTTCCAGCGGGTGGCTTCAATCACTTCCAGCGACGCACTGTTGGCCAGGCCAAACTTCATCGTGGCCTTGCGGTAGCCTTCTTGCGCCAGGGCCTGCACCGGGCCACTGGGTTCCCAGTCCAGATGGGCAGACACGCGGCGCAAGGTTTCGTCCAGATCCCGCACGATATAACCACGCGCCGAAACACGGATCATCTGGCCCGGCTCGGGGTTGGGTACCTGGGGGGCGGGAACCGAGAAGGTATCGGCAGGCAGCTGCAAAGGCTCGTTGCACATCACCTCGATGCACAGGCCACCGTCTACAGAGGGCTCGTAGCGTGGGTCTTCCGGTGTCACACCCAGCCACAGGCGGTCAAAAGGCATGTCGGGCGTGCGCTGGGCCAATCGAAAGCGCAGCTTGCGGCGCACCAGCTTGTCCACCAGGGCCGAAAACCGGTCACTGGGCAGGGTCAGCACGATGGAGTGCGTGAGCATCGGGCGGTGCTCGCCCTGGTAGGTCTTCAGGCTCTCCAAAAAGTCGTGGAACATCGGGTCGCCGTGGTTGGGCTTGTCGAGGTGCCACTGGGGCTCTACCCGGGTCGGTGAAATCGCCAGAGACTTGTGCACCCGCAAGAAGTGCGCAATATAGGGATGGTCTTCAAAGGCCTGGCGCCAGCGGGGGTGGCTATGGATGCCCAGCTTGGACACCAGCAGTTCGGTCATGCCGTCCGGATCGGACACCATCATGTCGGCACTTAATAGCAAATCAAACAATTGATTTCTCCAGTCATTCAAATAAGGTTTATGGCTTGGTTGCGGTGCGGCTTACAGCGCGGCAGCCGCAGGCTTGGCTTTGGGATTCAGCAAAAAGTACGACAGCGCCGGGATCAGTACCAGGGCACCGACCATGTTCCACAGGAACATGAAGCTCAGCAAAATGCCCATGTCGGCCTGGAACTTGATGGGCGACCAGGCCCAGGTGATCACACCCGCAGCCATCGTCAGCCCCACCAATGCCACCACGCGGCCGGTGAAGTCCAGTGAGCGCCGATACGCTTCGGTCAGCGATGCGCCGCGCTGCTGCATGGCCAGTTGCACACTCAGCAGGTACAGCGCGTAATCCACCCCCACGCCCACACCCACGGCAATCACCGGCAGTGTGGCGACTTTCAGGCCAATGCCCAGCCACACCATCAAGGCCTTGCACAAAATGGTGGTGATGATGAGGGGAATCATGGCCACGATGGTGGCGCGCAGGCTGCGGAAGGTCAGCAAACACAGCAAGGCTGTTGCGCCATACACCGCCAGGTACATCTTGATGACACCGCGCTCCACTTCGATATTGGTGGCGGCCTCAATGCCCGCACTGCCTGCAGCCAGCAAGAAACGTGTGGGCCGCTCTGCGCCTTCGGGCGAGTTGTAGCGGTTGGCAAAGTCTTCGCTGACTTTGAGCACGCTGGAGAGCGTGTCGGCCTTGTGGTCGCTGAGGTAGGCAATCAGGGGCGACACCGAGCACTTCTGGTTGGTGATGTCGGGCGATGAAATCATCGCTGCCGATACCGCCGCATTGGTAATTGCCTGGTCGCGGCTGATGGTGAGCCACTTGCCGCTGCCTTCTGACAAGCCTGCGGTGATGAAGCGTGTCATGTCGGCCATCGAGTTGGTGGCCTGCACGCCCGGGGTCTGGCGCAAGGCCAGCGCCAACTGGTCCATCAACTGCAGCGAGTCGTAGTAGCGGCAGCCGTCTTCATCGGTTTTCATGATGACCACGAACTGGTCGCTCGACAAACCGTAGTGCTGCGTGATGTAGGCGTTGTCGCGGTTGTAACGCGACTCTGCACGCAGCTCAGGCGCGCCAGGGTCCAGGTCGCCAATGCGCAGGTCGCGCATCACCCACACGCTGACCAGCGTGAGCACTGCGGCCACCGAAATGGCGGCAATCGCGCCCTTGCGTTCCGTGAGCAGGTCCAGGCCGTTCCAGATACGTGCCAGCAGGCCGTGGCCCTGCTCGGTATCGCGGTCTTCCACCAAAGCGCGCCGCGCCGCCGCAGGGTCCACGCCGATGTACGACAGGGTGACAGGGATGAGCACCAGCTTGGTAAAGATCAACACGGTGACACCGATGCTGGTGGTGATGGCCAGGTCGCGTATCACCGGAATATCGATGATGATCAGCACGGCAAAACCCACAATATTGGTCAGCAGCGCCGTCAAACCCGCCATGAACAAGCGCCGGAAGGTATAGCGGGCCGCAATGTACTTGTGCGTGCCGCGCCCGACATCTTGCAAGATGCCGTTCATCTTCTGCGCACCGTGCGACAAGCCTATGGCGAAAATCAGGAACGGAACCAGGATGGAATACGGGTCGAGCTCGTAGCCCAGCAGGTGCATCAGCCCCAGTAGCCACACCACACCCGCCACTGCAACCGTGACCAACAGGATGGTGCTGCGCAAGCAGCGGGTATAGAAGTACACAAATACAGCCGCTACCGCCACCGACACGCCGAAGAACAGCATGACCTTGTGCATGCCCGCGATCAGGTCGCCCACGATCTTGCCGAAGCCGACAATATGCACCCCGACTTTGTCGCTCTCGAAGGAGCGGATCTTTTCCTCCAGGGCTTTGGAGAATTCACCGTAATTGAGTGGCTGGCCGGTCTGCGGATTGATTTCCAGCAGCGGCGTGACAATCATGGTGGACTTGAGATCGTTGGCCACCAGGCTGCCCACAATGCCGGCCTTGGAGATGTTGCCGCGCAGCTTGTCGATGGACGCGGGTGTACCGCTGTAGTCGGACGGCATCACAGGCCCGCCCATGATGCCCTCCTCCGTAACCTGGCGCCAGCGCACGATGGGCATCCACAGCGACTTCATCCAGGAGCGGTCTACACCGGGGATCAGGTACAAGGCATCGTTGAGCTTGCGCAAGGTCTCCAGGTAGTCTTTGTCGTAGATGTCGCCGGTCTTGTTTTCGACAACGATACGGATGGTGTTACCCAGGCCTGGCAGCTCTGCCTTGTTGTCCAGGTAGTTGCGGATGTAGGGGCTGGACGATGGAATCATCCGCTCAAAGCTGGCGTTGACTTGCAGGCGCGAGGCAAAGTAGCCCAGAACCACCGTAGCGATCAGGCACAACAGCAGCATGGGCACACGGTTGTTGAAAATAAAACGTTCCAGCAGGTTTCCGGACCGGCGATCGAAATCGCGCAGGTCCTTGATCACCGGCATGGCGGGGTTACCGATGTGGCCGCTCATTTTGCTATATCTTTCATAGTGGCATCTGCAGGTGCGATGGGCGCAAGAGGGGTATTTGCTTCAATGTTTACCGACTTCACACCTCCCATTTGGGCCAACAAAATACCGCGCGCGCCATTCGACACCGCGCCCAACACTTCACCAGCGACCGATGTTTTGACAGCCGTACTGGTACGCAGGTCTGCCGACACAGCCAGCACATGCCCTGCCTGCGACACCAGCATCAGTTGCTTGTCGGGCATGGAGACTGCGGCCACCAGGTTGTCATCTACACCGGTTTCAATCTTGGTCCAGGCTGCGCTGGGCTCGGTTTGGGCGTAGGCATTGCCACGCAGCCCAAAAGCCACCAGGCGCTGGCCTTGCACATCCAGGCCAAAATAGGTGCCGGTGTAAGGGGTTTCAACTTTCACAAACCGGTTGGCGGTGGTGTCCAGGCGGAGCAGGAGGCCCTGCTCACCTGCGATATAGCGTTGTGTCTCGTCGCCAGTGACCGCATACAGGTGGAAGCGGCGCTCGTTGTCGAGTCGCTCGATCCAGGGTTTCCACTGCTTGCCACCGTCGGTGGTGCGCAAAATCAGGCCGAAAGCTCCGACCAGGTAGCCTTCGTTGGCGTTGGCAAACCACACATCCAGAAACGGCGAAGGCAGCGCGTCGGGTGTGGCGGACTGGGCGACCGAACGCTCTACCTCGGCAGACATGGCCACCGCTGTCTCGTCGCCCGCCTTGGCGCGGGAGGCATAGGTTTCACGCAACAGCGCCAGCACCGAGCGGCCATCCAATACTTTTTGCCAGGTGGCACCGCCATCGCTGGTGCGCAATGCCACGGCATCGTGCCCCACCGCCCAGGCGTTGGTCGCGTCCGTGAACTTGACCGAAACCAGGTCGGTACTGGAAGGGGTGGCCACCTGCTTCCAGGTGGCGGCACCATCCACCGACACCAGAATCAAGCCCCGCGGACCCACGGCAATCAGGTGGTCGCCATGGCGGGCAACACCGCTGACGATGCCCTTGAGCGCAAACGCTGAGGGCTGCGTCGGCGTATCCAGCAGATCGGGCAGGCCGAGCCGCTGGACCGCCGACACGGCTCCGAACGTGATGGCCACACCTGCCAACAGCAGGCTGGCCAGCAGCGCGCGGGACCGCATCGCCACAGGGTTCTTGGTGACGGAGGACCGGGTCACCGTGCTGTCTCGCGCGCCACGATTGCTTCAGGATTCAACTCGCGCTCGGTTTTTGCCTTGGCGGGAATCTGGTAGCCGCCGACCGTCACGTCATTGGTGTAGGCGTATTGGCCCTTGTTGAAGTCATAGATGACCTGGCGCACAGCCCATGGCAATTTCTTGTCATACAGGTTGATCATGCCGTTGAACATGGTGCGGTACAGCGCGCCATTCTGGTCATAAGCGTCGTAGTTGGCAGCGCCGGTCATGTCTTCGTCAAAGTAGTAGATGCGCTTGGAGTAGGCATGGCGCATACCGGCTTTCAGGGTGGCTTCAATCACCCACACGCGGTGCAGTTCCCAGCGCTCGCAGGCCGGATTGGCAAACTTGGGCAGCAAGGCCATTTCGGGGGCCGGGCACTCGAACACGTTCTTGTACGAGTTGTAGGGCAGGTACATCTCCTTCATGCCGGTCAGCTTGAAGTCGAAGCGGTCCATCTTGCCCGAGAACACAAACAACTCGTCGAACAAGGTCACGCCGCCCATGCTGGCCACCGGTGTGTCATAGGCGAACTCAGGCGACTGCTTCACGCGGCGCTGTCCGGGGGTGTAGCTCCAGGCACGGCGTGGCTTGTCCACCGGATCCACGTAATCCACCAGGCCCGTGGCTTCACCGGCCTTGCGGGCGGGAGCCTGGGTCACGGAATACACGCGCCAGGCCATGGTCGGATCGCGGTCGTCCAGATCGGTCTGGTACCACACGCCGTCGGTCAGGGTTTGCTGCTGTGCGGTCATGGTGGGCTTACCCGCAGAGTCGATCACCCAGGAACGCGAGGAACTGGTGGTGATGGCGGTGTCACCCTGGTAGCGCAGGGACTGGTTCCACATCACTTCCTGGCCATTTTTAGGAATGGGGAATGGCAAACCGCCACGGCAGGCCGTATCCACTGCCAGACCATCCTTGGTCAGGTTGCAGGTGGTCGCGTTGCGTACGGTGGCTTTGAGCACTTTGTCGGGGTACGACGCAGAGCGGCGGCTGGGATAAATGTCCAGATAGTAGGTGGGGTTTAGCTTCATCACCTGCATCTGCCCTTCGCTGAGCTTGCTGGCGTATTGCTGCATGTTCTTGGAGTCAATACGGAACAAGGGCTTGTCGGCCTTGTACGGGTCGGCCCACGCGCCGCTACCGGGCTTGAAGTCTGCAGGCGCGGTTGCACCGCCGGTATAGGCCGGGATCGATCCGTCCGCATTACCTGCTTTGATGCCGCCGAACTCCGTCAGTGTGGTGCCGAGCTTCTTGGCCTCTTCGGCAGAGACCGCTGCGAACGCAGGGGCTGCCAAGGCGACGAGTGCCGTTGCACAGAGTGTTGTTTTCAGTGTCATGGTGAGTCTCTGTTATGTGGGGTTTTTAGAACGAGGTCTTGTAGGTGAAGACAAGCCAGCCGCGGTCTGTTGCGCCAATGGCGCTGCCAGCGGCACCGCCACCAGCCAGCTGGGTTCCAGCTGCGTTGTACTTGCTTGGCGCACGGCTGTCCGAGTAGCGCAGCGAGAATTCGTGTTTGCTCTGGTAAGTCATTTTTGCCCCTACCGACCAGCCCAGCACGCCCTCTGCACCGCCGCTGCCGGAAGGCGCGACACCTTTGATGCCGTAGTTGACGGTCATGGGCAGGTCCAGATCCCAGGATGGGAGGATGCCCAAATACTGTGGCGTGAAATTGACCGCCATCTGCAGGAAATCGCGGGTTGAGCAGTAGTCGGACTTGTCACCCGGGGTATTGGCGGCAGCCCCCACCTTGGTGCAAGCCAGCGCGCCGCTCGGGTCACGAACCAGGTTGCCTTCGCCGCGGTACAGGGCTTCGTTGGCCGTCACCTTGTGCAGCCTGCTGTAAGCCAGTTCAGCCACCAGGCTGCCGGTATCCCACATGGGGGTCTTGGGCAGCAGATAAACACCGTTCACCACCGCATGCAGCGTGTCGCCGCGTGCGCCGGTGTCTTGCTGGTTCATGCCGGCGTAGTTGGAAAATGAGGCTTTGGAGTTGAGGTGTCCGTTCTGGCGGTACGACAGCTCAGAGCCAAAGCTCACCGGGCCGATGGCGCGGGCAAAGCTCACGCCCAGCAGCTTGACATCTTGCGGGTATACAAAGCGAAACTGTCCAGGGGCATTGAACTGGATGCCGGTCTCGGGGGCATAGTCGTTGAACTGGCGGTAGTACACGCCAAAGGTCGAGTTGATCTGCTCCACATTCATCCGAGCGCTCAGACCCCAGTTGCCACGCTTGGACGGCTCCATCGGCCTGGCCTTGTTGAACGCCGTGCCAGGAGCCACGCCCAAACGGTCCACATTGGGTGCGGTGTCGGCGCCCATCAGGTAAGTGCCGCCGTTGGGCGCACGCAGAGGTTTCCAATCCAGTGCGTACTGGCCGGCAATGGTGATGTCGCTGGTGACCTGCGCCTTGAACGACAACTGGTTGACAGGCAAGAACACTTCCTTGGTTTCGATGCCAGGGCTGCTAACGGCTTTTTGGCCATCCACGGGTGCCTGCGAGTAAGAAACCGCATGTGCGCCCAGCAGCAAGCCCTCGCCCCAGACGATGGAGTGGCGACCCAGCTTGACATTCACCGGCACCACGCCCAGGTTGAAATTACTCCAGACAAACGCATCGAGAAACTCGGCGGATGGTCCGTTCACATAGCGTGAAACCGTATTGTTGTACTGGTTGTTGAAGTAGCTGGTAGGAATGACACCACCGGCGGCCGGGCTTGTCACACTGTGGTTGTCATAGGCTTTGTCGTACCAGGCCGATCCGCTCAAGCGGGCACCAAACAAGCTCTTGTAGTTGACGTCCACTTCGCTCAGCAGGTCAAGCCGGTTGGTCACGATGTCATGCTTTGCGAACTTGGCATCGGACTCGTCGTAGGAAACCGAGTTGAGGATGCGCGAGTCCTGGGCTTCCATGCGCGTGCCGAGGTTGTAGCGCACCGTGTTATCCCAACGGATAGTGACATCGGGGTTGCCAGAGTCCACCTCGAAGGCCATGGCCCCAGAACTGCAGACAGCGGCCACTGCGGCAAACAGCGCGCCTTGGCGAAATTGCGCTTGCGCGCTGGCTTTTTTCCTGGTCATCGTCTTATCTCCGTCCTGGTGGTGGGTTACCGGTCTACCAGGCATGGAGCTGAGTTTGCTCCTTGCCGTCCGACATCAAATTCTTGCTTCTTTTTGCCCTACAAATTCTGTAAAGCGAATTGAATTCTGTATTAAAAATAAAAAGTTGTTACTCTCGTTTCTACTTAGGCTGCTTTAAAAGCAACATTTACCGGCAGAACGGGGTTGTAAAGTGGCAGCGGCGGCCCCTGCAAAAACATGTTCAGAGAGGGGCCGGTGCAGAAAGCGGACCGAATGGCCGCCGAAATATCGTTCAGTGGGAGCCTGGCTGGCCCTCCAGGCCCGACAGCCGGGCGGGATCGGCACCGGTTTGGCGCGACAGGTCGTAGGTATCGAAATATTCGCGCCAGGACGTAATGAGCCCATCGGCATCCAGCTCGAACATGGCCATCAGGGCGTGGTCCACGGTTTTGCCATTGCGGATGAAGTGGTCCAAGCGCTCAGTGGCTACCAAGGTATCGGTGGACAGCATCTTGACGATGCCGCAACTGGGAAACGACACATAGCCCAGTTGCCGGTGGATCTCGGTACGGATGGCATCGCGCCCGGTAATGACCGGCCCGCCCGGTATATACAGCGCCCAGTGGCCATTGGGGGCGAACATGGAGGTAATCTTGTCCACATCGGTCACGCGTTCGCCGTCTCCCCATGCCGCCAAAAATTCCCGCACGATAGCTTCCTGCTTTTGTCCCATTTTTCAAGCTCCTGTTGTGAGTAAATTGCGAACCACTTGCACGTACGGCACGGTGCAGCTCATGCCGCCGTCCGAACGCATCAGCGTGCCGTTGATATAGGCGGACTCGTCGGATGCCAGGAACAGCGCCAGCGACGCAATGTCGTCTGGCGTACCCAGGCGGGGCACGTTGTGCAGCTCCAAAAACGCGGCATCCATGGCCGGGTTGGCCCAGGCCTGCTGGGCGGGCGTCTGGATCACGCCCGGCAAAATGGCATTGCAGCGTATGCCCTGCTTGCCAAAGGTGGCGGCAATCGTCTGTACGTACCAGTTCACCATGGCCTTGGAGCCACCGTAGCTGAACTGCGCCACATCGCCACCCAGCGAGCTGGTGGACGAAGTGAACAGAATCGAGCCACCGCCCTGGCGCAGCATGTGGGGAATCGCCATGCGGCTGGCCAGCACACCACCCAGCACGTTGACGCGCACCACATCGAAGAAGCGTGCGCTGTCAAAGGCCAGAAAGTCCTTGTCGGCCTTGCCCTTGCCAGAGGTATTGACGGCGTTGTTGTAGAGGATGTCGATGCGGCCGAAATGCGACACCGTGCGTTCCACCATGGCTGCCAACTGGTCTTCTTGCCCAACGTCCACCGCCATGGCCAGCGCCTGGCCGCCAGCGGCTACTATTTCTTGCACCACGCCGTCGGCGGCCTCCCCGCGCAGGTCGCTCACCAGTACGCACGCGCCTTCGCTGGCAAAGCGCAGGGCGGTGGCCCGCCCAATCCCACTGCCTGCACCGGTAATGCAGGCCACCTTGTCTTTCAGTCTGTCCATAGTTCTAGGTCCTCTCTTTATAAGCTTCAATCGAAACGGGAATCGCCGACATATGCGGCATGGCGTTAATAGCTTCGTACGCGCGGTCAGCCGAGATCAACAGGTTGGTCGATGCGCCATGCGCCTCAAAGCTGGCGGGGTCGTTGTCGGCGCGGCCCCAGTTGTGGCTCATGGAGACCACGCCGCGGCGCAAGGTGTTGTCGGGTTTGACAATGCCCACAATGGCGCCATGCTGCGCACGGATGTACACCCGCTGCCCAGAGGTGAGCTGCAAGCGTGCCAGGTCATCGCCATGCATGTGCAGCGGGTTGTAGGGGTTGCGCTGGCGGATGCTGGCGGTGTGCATGCCCAGCGAGCCGTTCACATCCCGCATGCGGCGGGAAATCAGATGGAATGCGTTGCCCTCCAGCGCTTCAGCCGGTGGCTCCGCCGCAATGGCATGGAGTTCGTCCACCACATCCTGTGGGGCCACCGCAAAGCGCCCTGCCCCAGGGCGTGCGGGCAAAACCGGGTTGGGTTCGCTGCGCCGGTCCCAGATGCCATCGGCACTGTGCTGCATCTCGGCCAGTGTCACCGTAGCCCGGTGCAAGCCCAAAGACAGCAGTTCCTCGGAAGTCGGTACGCGGTCCATCGCCATGGCTTGCCCGCCGTACTGCAGGGGCAAACCCATCCGCCGTGCTAGCGCAAAAAACACGTACCAGTCGTCCACCACGTCGCTGCCAGGAGGCGGCGCAATGGCGGCGGGCGCGTACTGCGTCCAGGCATCGGCATACAGTGGCCGCCCCAGCGTCAGCGGCAGGTCGTCGCGCTCGTACTGCAACTTGGGCGAGAAAACGTAATGCGCTTGCTCGGCCGTGGGGGTGATGTGCGGGTCTATCACCACCAACAGCTCCAGCGAGCGCAAGGCCTGCAGCATGCGGGCTTTGTCCGGCACCGAATTGGCGATGTTGGCACCGTCGATCACCAGCGCCTTGATCTGGCCCGGCCCCGGTGTGAGTATTTCGTCGGCCAGCGTAGCCGTGAGTTTCTCGCCATACAAATGCCCTACGCCACGGATACGGCTGGCAGGCAAAGCATCCCAGGGCCGTGTGGGTGGTACCACATCGGCATACCAGTGGACGGGCGGCTGCAAGGGATCGAAATGGGGCATGCGCTCTCCGGCCCGCTTGAAGTGCCCGCACACCACGTCCAGGCACTGGATGAGGTGCTCCGCCAGATTGGAGTGCGGTGCCATATTGGTGCCCGTGCCGGTAATTACCGCGCCGCGCCGTGAAGGCTGTGCAAACAGCACCGCCGCAGCCCGCAAGTCCTCTGCGCCAATGCCAGCTCGCTGGGCCACCACTTCTGGCGTGAACGGCTCCACCGTGCGGCGTAACGCATCCAGGTCCTGCACATGCTCTGCACAAAAATTGGCATCGTGCAGCCCATTGCCCAGGATCTGACGCAACAGACCGGCAGCCACAATCGGGTCGGTGCCGGGAATGGGCTGCAAAAAGATGTCGGCATGGCGTGCGGTTTCGCTCTCGCGCGGGTCTACGACGATCAGCTTCATGCCCCGGGCGCGTGCCAATTTGAGCCGTTTGACCGGGTCGCTGACCAGCATGCCACCGGCAGAATGGGACACCAGGGGATTGCAGCCGAACACCAGCAGCACTTCGACATCGTCGATATGGATTTGGCCTGCGTGCCAGGTTCCAAGCCGACCCGCTGCTATGTATTTTGCAGACTGGTCGATGGTCAGCGTGGTGTACAACGAGGTGGAACCCAGCGCACGCAAAAACTCCCCGTGCATGCGAAACGCCGTGGACGTATGAAATCCCGCCGTGCCGCGAAACAGCGCCACCGCGTTCGGCCCATCGCGCGCCACGATGGCCGCCAGCCGCTGCGCAATGGCATCCAGGGCCTGTTCTGTGCCCACGCGCTGGAAGCTGCCGCCCTCGGTGCGCTGCAAAGTATGCAACTGGCGGGCCGCACCGTGGTGCGCATCTACTGCCTGCAGGCCCTTGAAACACGCGTAGCCCTTGCTGATAGGGTGCTCGCGGTCCCCCCGGATACCGGTGATGCGGCCTTGCTCAATGGTCAGCACCACCCCGCAGGCCGCAATGCACATACGGCAAAAAGATTTGGCTTCGTGAACAGAGTCGGCGGGGTTAGCGTTCATCCCACCCACTCTAAGCGGGGCAATATCAGGCAAGCGCGGTCAACGATGTCGATAAAGCGCTGGAAGCATCGCCGATCCGCAGGATCTGCACCGGAATGCCGTTCAGCACCGCATTACCCGAGGCAGCATCCACAAAAGGCCCCGGACTCAGCAGGTTGATGTTGATGCCCGCGTGCTGGGCCGCCACCTGCGTTTGGGTGCCCTGGGCACCATGGCCCCAGCCGTGCGGCAGCGATACCACGCCGGGGCGGATGTCGTCAGTGATCTCCACCGCCACCTGCACCGACCCGCTCTCGCTGCGCACCTCCACGGTATCCCCCGCAGCAATTCCCAGCGTGTGCGCGTCTTGCGTGTGCAGGTGCAAGGTGCAGCGATCTTTTCCGCGTACCAAGGTGTCCACGTTGTGCATCCACGAATTCATGGAGCGCAGATGGCGGCGGCTCACCAGCACCAAACCAGGGGGTGGCAAGGCCATGGCCCGCTCCAGCCGGGGTAGATCGGCCAGCACATGCAATGGTGCCAGCTCGATGCGGCCCGATGGGGTTGTCACGCCTGCATCGCCCTGCGGCCCGGCAGCACCCAGCATGATGCCGTCGGGCGCATCAATGAAGGTCTGCAAGTTCATGCCATCGGGGTTCTCGCCAAACCGGTCGCCAAACGGCCCGGTGCGTATGCACAAATCCAGAATGCGGGCTCCGCCACGCTCCGGCAAGGTGCTGAAGGCCAAGTCGTGGGAAATGCCTTTCAGGTCGCACATGCCTGCAAAGTACGCATCATCCAATGCATCCAGATCGGCCTGCGGATTGCCGCCCATGATGGCTCCCAGGCGCGCCAGCACACGCCACTCTGGCGGGCGGTCTACCGGCTCAAACAGAGTGGGCGAATAGTGGCCGCCGGTGGTCAATGAAAACGGCCAGGCCCATACGTCCCAGTGCGGCTGCTCCAGCGGTGTCAGCGCGGGCAGAATCACATGCGCATGGCGGGTGGTCTCGTTGCGGTACAGGTCGATGCTGACCATGCACTCCAGTTGGGGCAAGGCGGCATCCAGCCGCGCCGAGCCGGGTGCCGACAACACGGGGTTGCAACCCATGGTGACCAGGCTGCGGATCTGCCCCGGCCCGGGGGTGTCGATTTCCTCGGCCAGGCAAGAGGCCGGGTACTGGCCCAAAACCCCCGGCACGCCCCGCACACGGATAGGCTTGCCGTATAGCGGCGTATCGGAAGGCAAAGCAGGGTTTAAAGCCAGGTGCGGTGCGACCTGCGTGCTCCACAGCGTGCCGCCCACGGCATCCAGATTGCCCGTCAAGGCCCCCACCACATCCACCAGCCACGAGGCCAGCGTGCCGAATTCCTGGGTACAGGTGCCGATACGCCCATACACGGCAGCGCGGGGCGCATCGGAAATCTCGCGGGCCAGCTGCACGATCACCTCTGCAGGTACGCCGCAAAATGCCGACGCTCGCTCAGGTGCATAGTCCTGTGCTGCCGCGCGCAAGGTTTCCAGGCCGTTCACCCGGCCCTCCAGATGCTTCAGCCGTACCCGGCCTTCGGCAAACAGCACATGCACGATGGCCAGCAGCAAGGCCGCATCGCCGCCGGGGCGAATCGACACCCACTGGTCGGCCACCTGCGCGGTACCGGTGCGAACCGGGTCCACCACAATCACCCTGCCGCCGCGTGCCCGCAGGGCCTTGATGGCGCCCATGGCATCTGGATGCGAAAAAATACTGCCCTTGGATGCCGCAGGATTGCCACCAAAGATGACAAACAGATCGGTGCGGTCCACGTCGGGAATCGGCATCTTCCACATGTCGCCGTACATCAGGAAGTTGGTCACATTCTTGGGCAACTGGTCCACGCTGCTAGACGAATAGCGCTGTGCAAACCGCCCCTGGCGCACCAGCAACGCGGTGTAGCGGCTACCGTCGAAACCGCCCTTGCTCATATTGCCGCTGTAGAAGGCAAAAGCCTCTTGGCCGTGGCGCGCACGCACACCGGCTACCAGTTCTTCGATGCGCGCAAACGCGCCTTCCCAGGTGGTTTCTCGCCAGGTGTCGCCATCGCGCACCATGGGCTGGCGCACGCGGTCCGGATCGTGGTGCAAAGACCCCAGGGTCGTCCCTTTGGGGCAGATGTGGCCTTTGCTGAAGGCGTTGTCGTGGTCAGGTCGGATGCTGATAACTTTCGCATCCTCCACGGTGACTTTGAGGCCGCACATACCCTCGCACAGCGGGCAGGTACGGCGGTGGACGGTGGAATCTGGGGTCGTGGTGGTCATGCCGGTCTCGGTATAAAAAGAGAGCTACCAGTCTAGGCAGCACTGCCTTCGGAGGTGGGTTTCAAGGCATCGCCCAAATGCGGTTCACTAGCTTTGGAGTACAGCCCTGTGCGGCTTGTTAACTCGGAAATGCTTTCGGCATTTCAGCGATAGCGCTTGTGCGCCAGACGCGGCTGTGCGCCGCAACAATCATCCAGCACCCGCCGCTGCGGTGCATTACTTACACAAGGATGGATGATGAAGACACGTACGCCCCAAGAGATTCGCTCTTTCCTGCACCAGCAGGTGGAGATGTGGAACGCCGGCCAAAAGGAAGAGATGTTTGCCCTGTACCACGCCATGGTGCCCGGCAAGATGAGCATTGAATACGTGGGCATTCCCGTGCTGGAAGGCTGGGCCGCGCTGGAAGACATGTGGCAGCGCTTTGCAGGCAAGGTGCATATCGATGTGAAAGAAGTCATGGTGACCGGCAATGAGGCGGCCTGCTACCACCACAACACCAGCGTCGGCGCAGGCACACCCCCACGGCCCAGCATCGAGCTCTACAAGTTTGACGGTGACGACGTGCAAATCCGCTACTTCCACGCGGCCTCCATCTAAGCCAGACAACACGGCAAATAGCCTGTGCCACCGCAGCGCAGGCCTCTTTAAGAACTACAACAAGGAGACATTTCCATGCATACCCCTTTTCGCGTTTGTTCTGGCCGCTCGCCAGCCTTGACCGCGATCTCTGTAGCCCTGCTGGCCTGGTCCGGCGGTGCCCCTGCCATCGAGATCGACACCGGCAATCCCGATCTCAGCCTGCGCGCCGACACCACCGTCCGCTACAACCTGGGTGTACGCACCGACAAGCAAGACTCCCGCATCCTGAACAATTCCACCTACGACGAGTCCGACGGCAAGTTCGGTCGTGGCGATATCGTCACCAACCGGTTGGATTTGCTGGGTGAGTTCGACCTCACCTATAAGAAGCAATTCGGTGCCCGGGTCAGTGCTGCCGCCTGGAACGACCAGGCCTACCACGACACCAGTGTGCGCACCACCGTGCCCGGCTTTTCCTCCAGCTACAACGGCAACCAGTACAACAACAGCGTCAAGCGCTATGTACGTGGGCCGTCGGGTGAAATACTGGACGCGTTCGTCTGGAGCAACTTTCGTATCGGCGACACGCCCATCAACGTCAAAGTGGGCCGCCATACCAACTACTGGGGCGAGGGCCTGCTGATCGGCGCGCATGCCATTTCCTATTCCCAGGCACCGGCAGACGGCGTAAAGGCCTCCACCAGTCCGGGCATCGAGACCAAGGAGGTGTTTTTACCACTGGGCCAGATCTCCGGCCGCGCCCAGCTGACCGACAACCTGACCGTTGCCGCCCAGTATTTCTACGAATGGAAGAACACTCGCCTGCCCTATGGCGGCACTTACTTTGCGCCCGCCGACATGCTGTTTGAGGGGCCAGACAAGTTGCCGGTCGCCGCCAATGGCCTGGCGTTCGCGCGGCAGCCGTCGGTCAAACCCAAGCAATCCGGCAACTGGGGCATTACCGCCAAGTACAACGCCGAGGCTATCGAATCCACCATCGGCCTGTACTACCGGCGCTTTGACGACTACCAGCCTTGGCTGTCCCCGCAGACCCTGGGCGCGCAAAGTGCATTCCGCCTGGCCTACCCCAAGGATGTGTCTCTGATCGGTGTCAGCGTGGCACGCGTGATGGGGTCGGTCAGTGTAGGCACCGAGCTGTCTACCCGCAAGAACGGCGCACTCAATGCCACGGGCATCAGCGCCGTGGACAACGAAGGCCCGCGCGGCGACACCCTGCATGCCATCGTCAACGGCGTCATGCTGTTTCCCAAAACCAGCCTCTTCGACACCGCCAGCCTGGCCGCTGAAGTGGCCTACAGCCAGTTGCTGCAGGTCACCGCACACCCCGAGCTGTTCAAAGGCGTGGGCTACGGTGCCTGCCGGGCGGTGGAAACACCGGGTGTGGTGGGATCCGGCACCAAGGACGACGGTTGCTCCAGCCGCCACTACGCGGCGCTGGCGGTGAACTTCACGCCGCAATGGCTGCAAGTCGCCCCCTCCTGGGATCTGGACCTGCCAATGTCGCTTAACTACGGCATCAAGGGCAATGCCGCCAGCGCAGGCGGTGGCAGCCAAGGGGCGGCGACCTGGGCCATAGGTGCCAAGCTGACCTATGGCCAGCGCCATGAATTCACCCTGCGCTATGCCGACAGCTTCGCCCGGCCCAAATACAACGCAGCCGGTACAGCGCTGCTGGGCGGCAACGGCGGCGTGGGCAATACCGACCGTGGCTGGCTGGCCTTTACCTACAAAACCGGTTTCTAAAACCCGGTCCAACACCCCATCCACTGGAGACAATGCAATGCAATATTCCTATTTCGCCGCAGCCCTGCTGACCGGCCTGCTCAGTTCCGCCTTTGCGGCGGTTCCCGCAGAAGAAGCCCAGCAACTGGGCACCAGCCTGACGCGCTTTGGTGCCATCAAGGCGGGCAACAAAGACGGCAGCATTCCCGAGTACACCGGCCAGCAGATCAAGGCCCCCGCCGACTACCAGCCCGGCAGCGGCATCTACACCGACCCGCTGCGCGATGAAAAGCCGCTGTACCGCGTCACTGCCAAAAACCTGGACCAGTACGCCGACAAGCTGACCGAAGGCCAGAAGTTCCTGCTGAAAAAGAACCCGGCCACCTACTACATCGATGTTTTCCCCACCCACCGCACCGAGGTGTATCCCGACAAAGTGCTCAAGGCCACCGAGCGCAACGCCACCGCCTGCAAACCGGTGAAAGACTATTTCGCTGTGGATGCCAGTTGCCGAGGCGGCCTGCCCTACCCGATTCCCAAAACGGGCTATGAGGTGATGTGGAACATGCTGCTGCGCTGGCAGGGTGAAGGCGTACTGGTAGCGCCCTCGCAACGTGCTTGGCTGGTGGACTCGGGAGGCCGCGTCACCATGACCTCCGAGCAGTACGCCATGCAGGAAAAACCTTACTACCAGCTCGACCAGGCCGACCGTGACCCGCAAATGCTGATGCGCACCTATTCGATCACGCGCGCACCCTCGCGCCTGGCGGGGGTAGGCAGCGGTATCGTGGACTATCTGGACATGGACACCAAACCCCGCCGCGCCTGGAGCTACACCCCCGGCCAGCGCCGGGTACGCCTGGCGCCCGAATTCGCCTACGACACCCCGGTGGCCTCGCTGGGCGGTGCCACCCTATTTGACGAACTGTGGATGTTCTCCGGCAAGATGGACCGGTTCGACTTCAAGCTGGTGGGCAAAAAGGAAATGCTCCTGCCCTACAACAGCTTCAAGTACTACTTCGGCTGCAAGCACGAGGCCAAGCTGATGGCCAAGCATGTAGACCCGTCCTGCGAGCGCTGGGAACTGCACCGCGTCTGGGTGGTCGAGGCCACGCTCAAGCCCGGCCAGCGCCACGCCTACTCCAAGCGGGTGTACTACATCGATGAAGACGGCTACGGCGCAGGCATGTTCGATGCGTTTGACCATGAAGGCACCCTGTACCGGGCGATGTTCAACCTGAACGTACCCTTCTACGACGCAGGCTTCGTCTACGCGGGCTCCAGCATCATCTACGACTTCAGCAAGAGCATTTACCTCACCGTAGCCGATGTCAGCGTGGGTGGCTACAAGGTGGTGACACCGGCTTTGCCAGAGCGTGACATGGGTGCCGACGCGACCATGGTGCGCGAGAGCGTGCGCTGAGCGCATGGCCGCCTTGGAAGATGCCCATAAGCAGGTGGCTAGCGCCTTCCTGCGGGCCATTGAAGACGGCGATGGAGCGGCCCTGGAAGCCCTCCTCGCCCCCGACTTCCATTGGTGGGTGGCTGGCTGGGGAGAACGCAGCCGTGCGGCGCTGCTCTCCGCCCTGGCCCGCACCATGGCGGCCTTTTCCACCCGCCGCATCACCGTCACCGGCATCACCGCCGAGGGCGAGCGTGTGGCGGTGGAAGCCGAAGGCCACTTTGAACGCCCCGGACTCGTTTACGCCAACACCTACCACTACCTTTTCATCGTGCGCGATGGACACATCGCCAGTGGCCGCGAGTACTTCGATACCGCGGCCGCCAGCGCGGCATTTGGACCGCCCCATCCAACCCAACCGGAAAAAAACCATGACCAATGAAGACATCGTCCGCAACTTTATCAGCGCCTTTCGCGAGACCTGGCCGCGCGACCTGGATGCCGCGCTGGCCCCACTGGCCGAGGATGCCACCTACCAGATCATCGTGCCGTCGATTGCACCCATCCAGGGCCGGGCGGCGATCAAGGCCGAACTGGTGCACATGCAAAAGCGGGTGGTCGAACAGCGCCACGACATGAAAACCGTTGCCGCCAGTGGCAACACCGTGTTTACCGAGCGGGTGGACTGGTCTTTCAGCAAAGGCCGCTGGGTGTCCATCCCGCTGGTGGCGGTGTTTGAGCTGAACGCTGCCGGGCAGATTACCGTGTGGCGCGAGTACCTGGACCCGTCGGCCGTGGCCGCACAGCATGGCATGACCCTGGAGGAACTGCGCGGCTCATTCAGCGTCTAAGGCGCTCTGCAACCGCACGCCGCAGGCTTCGCGGTACTGCTGCGGTCGCATGCCGGTGGCCTTGCGAAAGGCTGCGGTAAAGGCCGAGGCGCTCTCGAAGCCGCTGCGCCCTGCGACCTGCTTGACCAGCAGGTGCGGGTCCGACAGCAGCAACTTGGCTTTGGCAATGTGCGACGCCGCCACAAAGCTGCGCAGGGTGATGCCCACGGTGTTCTTGAACATCACCGGCAGCTCCCGGCTCGACAAGCCGCAGGCGGCGGCCAGCGCCTGCAGAGGCACGCCCTCAGGCACGGCCAGTTCTATCCGCTCTTTCACGGCAGACACCTGGCGCGGGCTGAGCTTGCTGGCAGCGGTGGCCCGGTCGGGCGGTTGGGCACCAAAATGCCGCTGTGCCTCCAAAGCCAGCAGCGTGAGCATGGAGGTAATCTGCAACTCGCTGGCAAATGACGGGTTCTGCAGCTCGTCCAGCAGCCAGCCCATCGTGGTCTCCAGCCGGTCATTGCGGATATCCAGCGCCGCCACCGGGTCCACGTCGTCCCAGTCGCCAAATTGCCGGTCCAGCAGGCCCAGGCGGATGGGGTCGAACATGCACAAGATGGAGCGGGAATGCCCGGGCGACCAATGCAGGTCCAGCGTGTGCTCGGGGGCCAGAAAATTGAGCCGTCCCACCGGGTTGCGCGCGCCGTGGGCACCGCTGACGGTGTACTGGGTCTCGTGGTGGTCAGACCCATCGCGCAGCAACAGCTCAAAGGTGCAGCGATCGCCGGTCTGTACCGTGGACTGGCCGCTGGCGGCCCAGTGCACATCCTGCACCCGCACCTCAAAAGCCGGGTCTACCCGCCGCGCCGAGATAGCGCGCACGTGCGTCACGTCCAGGTCGCTGGCGAGCCGGGGGTTGGCAGAGTGGCAAGCTTCATTCATGATTAGACAATATTCGCAATAGTGTTTCAATTCTGAGGCGAAGGCAAGCCGTAAAAACCCGGCTGTAACTCATCGACACGGTGCGCCATTTCGGCGAGATAGCCCACGGCCCGCAAACCCGCAGAAGCCACGATCATCGGCAGAACACCACTGCGCCCCAGCGCTGCTCTCCTGTTTCTAGAAAGACACCGATGAAAACCTACCCCCGCATTCCCGAGCGTGGCGACTTTGCCTTCCAGATGCTGGTTGCCCCCTACCGCAGCAACGGTGCTGCCATGTACGACCTGCGCGGTTTCTACGGCCTGCACCTGAGCAAAACCATGCCGTTTGGCTGCCTGCGCGATGACGAAGGGGCCATGTACTCCATGGTGCGCTCGGTCAACTCGCCCACCGGCACGCCCAACGCCACCAAGTTTGTCTACCAGACCACCCGCGTGGATGGCAAAACCCTGCGCATGGACAAGCCCCGCATGGCTGCACAGGCCCAGACGCTGATGCCCACCCGCGCCCTGGAAGGCGACACCGCCAAATGGACCAGCCTGCCCGATGAACCCGGCAACGCCTGGAAGCTGGATGCGTCTGGCGAGCACATGCACTGGGTGGAAGAAGGCTTGCTGGATGTGCAGGGCCGCATCATCGGCCCCGGTATGCAGTGGCTGCTGCCCGGCGTGGACTGGGGCACTTTCTACATCTCGCAGCTGTATGACGTGAGCGGCACCTGCGAAGGCCGCAAGGTCAAGGGCATCATGGCGGTGGAACAGTCCTACATGGCCGAAGGCGGTGCGGTGCACTCCAAAAAATGCCTGATCGTGAACAACAAAAAGCACGTGGTGTGGTGCGCCTTTGCCAATGTCTATGCCGATGGCAGCATTGACGCAGGCACCTTCCTGGTGGGCCACGAGAACCTCGGTTTCGCTTTTCTGACCAACGAAAAAGGCGAAGTCCGCACCACCACCGACATCGAAGCCAAAGTGAAGCACAAGGAGGGCAGCTACTTTGTTGACACCGCCCGCATCACCATCGAAGGCCACGAGGAATGGGAATTCCTGCCCGACCCCAAAGGTGAAATGGTGGACTTCCTGGGTGGATTTCCACCCACCTCGCAGCAGGAAGGCCGCTGGCGCCGGGTGGGTGACACCCGCGTGCCCGACCGCTGGTTTGCCTGGGGCGAAACCGACCGTCGCAACGGCACCGCGCGCAATGTGCTGGGTACCGAGCTCTGATATGGCGGCCCCCCTGAACTCTGGCACACCACCCGCCCGCCCCGGCCCGCACCTGGACCGCTTCAAGGGCCAGGTCGCCATCGTCACCGGCGGTGCCTCCGGCATTGGCGAAGCCACCTGCCGACGGCTGGTGGCCGAAGGTGCCACCGTGGTGGTGGCCGATGTGAACGGCGACCGGGCGGCCTCGCTGGCCGATGCACTGGGCCCGAACGCCATCGCGCAGCAGTTTGATGCCGCCGATGTCACTTCGATCGAACGGCTGGTGCTGGGCACGGTCAAACGCTTTGGCCGCCTGGACGTGCTGCACAACAACGCCGCCCTCACCTCCCCGGCCCTGCACGCGCAGGACACCAACGCCATCGACATCAGCTTCGAGACCTGGGACAACGTGATGGGTGTGAACCTGCGCGGCTACCTGGCGGGCTGCAAGTACGCACTGCCCACCATGGTTGCGCAGGGCAGCGGTGCCATCATCAACACCGCGTCCACTGGCGCTTTCTCGGGCGACATCACGCGCATGGCCTACACCGTGTCCAAGGCCGCCATCATTGGCCTGACCCGCCAGATCGCCACCCACCATGGCCGCCAGGGCATACGCTGCAACGCGGTGGCCCCCGGCCTGGTGCTGTCCGCCGGTTCGCTGGCGGCGGTGCCAAACGTGATCAAGGTGATGCAGCGCCATCTGCTGACACCCGAGATCGGCGAGCCCGAAGACCTGGCCGCGCTGGTGTGCTTTCTGGCATCCAGCGAAGCCCGCTACATCAACGGGCAAACCTATATTGCCGATGGCGGCATGCTGGCCCACAACCCGGCCATGGCCGACCTGATCGACCTTGCAGACCAAGGCGCCTGAACCCATGCTATCTACCGCCCCCTCCGCGTCCATCGCGGCAAGTGCCTCCACCCCGCTGGGTGAATTCCAACGCGGCTGGCGCATCGTGCTGCTGGCCCTGGCCGGTGCCGCCACCACTGTCAGCGTAACTCTGCTGTACAGCTTTGGCACCCTGGTGCTGCCGCTGCAGCAGGCTTTTGGCTGGAACCGGGGCGATCTGCAAATTGCCATCAGCTGCATGTCGGGCGGCGTGGTGGTGGCCAGCCAGTTGGCGGGCTGGCTGAACCTGCGCTGGGGCATACGGCGCGTGACGCTGGTGTCGCTGGTGGCGCTGCCGTTTTCCTTTTTCGGACTGACCCTGGTCAACGGCTCCATTGGCTGGCTGTACCTGGGCTACTTTTTGGTACCGATAGTGGGGGCCGGGATCACTTTTGTGACCTGGACCCAGCTGGTCAGCGCCTGGTTTGACCGCAAGCGCGGGCTGGCCCTGGCCGTGGTCTTGTGCGGCTCGGGCATCACCGCGGCCATTTTGCCCACCGCGCTGACCTGGGCCATGGCCCGCTGGGACTGGCGCGCGGGCTTCTGGCTGATGGGCCTGCTGCCCACCTTGTTGGCACTGCCGCTGGCCTGGCGCTTTCTGGTGCCCAGCCCGAACGCTGCCAAGGCGACACCGGCAGCCGGGACCGCCAAGCCGGTCGTGGACAACGCCAGCTTCAAGCTCACCGTGCGCTCACGCAAGTTCTGGGTGCTGAACGTGTCGCTGACGCTGGTGGTGTCGGCCGTGGTCGGCATGGTCACCAACACCGTGCCGCTGCTGCGCGACATCGGCCTCACCGCCACCCAGGCCAGCAGCGTGTTTGGCAGCTTTGGTATTGCCCTGATTTCGGGCCGCTTGCTGGCGGGTTGGCTGATCGACCGTCTGTGGGCCCCCGGTGTGGCCGCCGTGGCGCTGCTGATGCCCAGCATCGGCTGCCTGCTGCTGTGGACGGCGGATGCCAACTCCTCGGCCATCGTGCTGACCGCCGCCGTGGCCCTGGTGGGCATTGGCGCGGGGGCCGAGTTCGACCTGTCGGCCTACCTGATTGCGCGCTACTTTGGGCTGAAGGACTATGGCCGCCTGTTTGGCATCCACCTGGGCCTGATCACTGGTGGCAGCATGCTGGCCCCGCTGATGTTTGCCGCCATGTACAAAATGACCGGCGGCTACGGCGCGATGCTGGCCTACTGCGTGGGCTGCTGCGTGGTAGGCCCCCTGCTGCTGCTCACCCTGGGCCGCCAGCCGCCGCTGGAGTCGGCACACAGCTAAACCATTGTGCATTTATAGAATATATAGACCAACTCTTTTGCAAAGATTATTGGCAGCTAGCGCTTATTGAATAAGCGCAACAAGCTATCAAATTCTATGCAGACTGCAGTTTATAAGTGCAATTTATGCACAGCAGTCGCTCAGTGCCGGGTGGGCGACGCATCCATACCCAACACACCCAGACTCTGCCGGTACTGCAATGGGGTCAAACCGGTGGCGCGTCGAAACGCATCGCCAAACGCCGCCGCACTGCGAAAACCGCTGCCGTAGGCCACTTGCTTGATCAGCAGGTCGCCATCGTCCAGCAGCAGCTTGGCGCGGGCGATGTGGGTGGCGGCCACGTAGCTGCGCAGGGTCTGGCCGGTGGTGCGTTTGAACATGGTGGACAGCTCGCGCGCGGGCAGGTGGCAGGCGGCAGACATGTCGGCCAGCGACAGGCCGCTGGGGTCGTTCGAGCTTTCCACCAGTTCCTTGAGAAGGCCCAGTTGGCGGGTGCTCAGGTGGCCATGCGGGGCGGCAGATTCGGCTTCCTTGCCGCCCGCGCAGTGGCGGTGCAGCTCGATGGCCATCATGGTCAGGATGCAGCTGATGTGCAGCCCGCTGGCAAACGAAGGCGATGCGGTTTCTTCGGCCAGCCACTGCATGGCGGTGCGTAGCTTGTCGTTTTGCACGTCCAGGGTGCTGATTTGATCGACATTGCCCCAGTGCCAGTCCACCGAGCCCAGCAACCCCAGTTGCTTGGGGTCCAGCACGCAGACCACCGCGTGGCGGCGGCCTTCGTTCCAGCGGATAGCGCGCTCGGACTCGGGCGGCATGAAGTTGAGCATGCCCACCGGGCGCTCTTGCCCGCAGGCGGTTTGCACGGTGTAGCGGGCCCGGCCCAGTGCGGGGGCTTCGGCCAATTCGATCAGGCAGTGCTTGCCCGACAGCACGTTGATCGCGCCGGGCTCGGCCCAGTAAATTTCTTGCACCGACACCTCGTAAGAGGCTTCCTTGAGGTGCGCGCCAATCACCTTGATGGGTGCCAATGTGTTCATCAGCGGCTTGAGTTCGGCCGTTTGCATAGTAGTGTCTCCTTGGGGTGCACAGCAGCCCCATATGAGACACTAAATACAGTTCTGTTCAAATACTGGTTATCCCTCGTACCTTTGCCCCGTGCCCCTGCGGGTCAGGCAGGACCGTAAAAGTTGTTCAAAAAGCTGCTCTGTGTCTCCACCCGCTCACGCCGCAGCGTGGCAGAAACCATCGGGTTGTCTGAATCTTCGGCGGCGCTGAGCACCAGGGTCGGGCCCTGGCCCACGCTGGCCAGGCCGATGCGGGCGACCTCCTGCGACGAGGTCAGCGCCACGGCATCGGGCGAGAGCTTGAACTTGGCAAACACGGTGCGCAGCTTGGGGGTGTCGGTGGCACCGATCAGCAGGTTGACCACGTCCACGCCATGGGGCTTCAGCTCTTTCCACAGGCTTTCGCCAAAGTTCATGGCAAAGGCCTTGGTGGCCGTGTACAACGCCAGCCGCCCGCAGCCGCCCAAAGCCGCCTCCGAACCCACCAGCACCAGCCCGCCCCGGCCCCGCTGCACAAACCGGGTGGCAAAGCCGTGGCAGGCCTCGGTCAGAAAGTCGATATTGCGCTGGGTCAGGGTGCGCCAGGCCTGGTAGCTGCTGTCCAGGAACTTGCCGCCCACGCTGTCGCCGCCTGCGTTGAACACCACCAGCCCCAGGTCGCGGCCCGCCGCCAGCGTCTGCAGCGTGCTGGCCGCGTCCGTTGCCGACAAATCCAGCGGGCAGGTCACCACCTCCACGCCATGGGTGCTGCGGATCTGGGCAGCCAGTTCCTCCAGCTTGTCCGGGCGGCGGGCCACCAAAATCACGTTCAGCCCCTTGGCGGCCAATTGCAGCGAAAACTCGGCACCGGTGCCCTCCGAGGCTCCCGCCACCAGCGCCCAGGGGCCATAGCGTTCGAGGAATGCGGAGTCAGATGCAGTGGGGGTAGACATAGTGTGTAAATGCTCGGTGTTGAAAAGATGCTGCATCTTCTGTGCGCCCAGGCCCCTGGGCAAGCCTGGCAGACCTTGCCGAACGGCGCTTTGCTATCGCCCAAACGCAAACCCCCGGGCCGGCACGCTCCATCCATCGGTGTTTTCCCGCGGTTTGCGGGCAGCTTCGTTTCACCAGGGGTACAACAAGTTAAATTACACACATAAGCAACATATGTTCAACTATTCGGTTGCGGGAACGGCTGCCGAACCCGATGGACACGAAAGAGATAACAAGGACACACATGACACATTCTGAATACGACGTAGCCATCGTCGGTGGCGGCCACAACGGCCTTTCTGCAGCCTGCTACCTGGCCCTGGCGGGCAAAAAAGTCGTGGTGATCGAAGCGCTGGACAAAGTCGGCGGCATGGCCACCTCGGGCCATGTGATCCCGGCTGCGCCCCAGCACGTGGTGCACACCTGCGCACTCGATCTGATGTCGCTGCGCGTGCACCCCATGATGCCGCTGGAGCTGGGCCTGGAGGCGCATGGCTTCCGCCAGGTGGAAATGACCCCGGGCTATGTGTATCTGCACCCCGATGGCAACTCGCTGGTGTTCTGGCGCGACCGGCAAAAAACCGCTGCCGAAATCCGCCGCTTCTCGGCCAAGGATGCCGAGGCCTTTCTGGACCTGATGAAGGTGCTGGACGCTTTCATGGACATGGCGATTCCCATGATGCGGGTGGATCCCGCGCACTTCAACTTCGGTGCTAAGTTCGAGGCCTTGCGGGCCGTGCTGCGCAACAAGAAGCTCAAGCCCGAGATCATGGCGCTGATGACCGGCTCGGTCTACCAGGCCACCATGGAGCGCTTCGAGCACCCGGTGACCATCTCGGCCATGTGCTGCCTGGTGGGTGCCGCCGGCCCCATCACCAGCGACGGCACCGGCATCTACTTCATTCTGCTGGGCTTTTTGCACCGCTTCGGCGTAGGCCGGGTGGTGGGCGGCATGCAGCAACTCACCAACGCCATGGCCGCGCGCCTGAAAGAGCTGGGCGGCGAGATTCTGCTGTCGGCCCCGGTGGACGAGATCGTGGCAAAAAACGGCAAGGCCCAGGGCGTGAAGCTGCGCGATGGCCGCATGGTCGAAGCCAAGGCCGTAGTGGCCACCATCCACCCCAAGATGGCGTTCGAAATGGTCACCGCCGGTGCCATCGAACACCGTCTGATGACCCGTGTGGCCCTGGCCCCGGCCAATGCCCACGGGGCCTCGCCCCTGAAGGTGGACATGGCGCTGAACGGCCAGGTGTCCTTCCCGCGCCACGCCGCCATGCGCACCGACGGCCTGGACCTGCGCAAATGCGTGATGCTGATCGGCACGGTCGAGGCGGTGCTGGAGAACTTCAGCACCTCCGCCCATGGCGAAGTACCCAAACTGCCCTATATGTGGATCACCGCGCCCAGCGGGGTCGATCCCACCCAGGCGCCTCCCGGCCAGGATGTCGCCTACCTGTATCCCGTGGCCATGCCGGTGAACCCGCGCGAAGGCTGGGATGCCATCCGCGACAGCGTGGGCCAGCAGGTGATCGACCAGGCCAGCGACTACATGCATGGACTGAAAGAATTTGAAATTGGCCGCCGCGTCGAAGCCTCGCCCGACCTGGCCAAGCGCCTGAACGTGCACAACGGCTGCGTAGTGCATGTGGACACCTCCACCCTGCGCTCGGGCCTGATGCGCCCGGCCTACGGCGCAGGCGTAGAGACGTTGCCGGTGGCAGGCTTTTACCTGGGCGGCGCGGGCATCCACCCCGGCGGTGGTGTGAACGGCCTGCCCGGGCGTATCGCGGCCAACCGGGTCAAACGCTTCCTCGCCAAATGACGGCTGCCCCGGCGGGTGAATTCCGCACCGGCTGGCCCACTCTGCTGCTGGCCATGGTGGGTGTGGCCACCAGCGTCAGCGCACTGCTGATCTACAGCCTGGGCACCCTGGTGGTGCCGCTGGAGCAGGCCCTGCACTGGAGCCGTGCCGACCTGCAGATTGCGGTGAGCTTTCTGGCCGCAGGCGGGGCGATTTCGGTGAACCTGGTCGGCTGGCTGAACCAGCGCTTTGGCATGCGCTTCGTCTCCGGCGTGTCCATGCTGGCCGTGGTTCTGGCGTTTGCCTCGCTGACGCAAATGCAGGGCTCCATTGGCTGGATGTACCTGGGCTACTTTGTGTTGCCCTTCATCGGCCTGGGCACCACGCCGGTGACCTGGACGCACATCGTCGCCCTGCACTTCCAAAAACACCGGGGATTGGCTCTGTCCATCGTGCTGTGCGGCACCGGCTTTACTGCCGCCTTGCTGCCGTCCGCCATGGCCTGGGCCATGGCGCGCTGGGGCTGGCAGGCGGGCTACCTCACGCTGGCGGCCCTGCCCTTGCTGCTGTGGTTGTCGATGGCCTGGCGGCGCTTGCCTGCGCGCACGGTGGCTACGGGTCTGCCCACGCCTTTGGCTGCGGCTGCCAGCACCGGCATGCCGTTTGCGCAAGCCCTGCGGGACCGCCGCTTCTGGGTCTGCAATATCGGCCTGGGGCTGGTGGTGTCTGCCATCTACGGCATGGCCACCAATACCGTGCCGCTGCTGCGCGACATCGGGCTAACGGCAGCCGAAGCCGGTGGCGTGTTCGGTGTCTTTGGCGTGGCGTTGATCGTGGGCCGCATCGGGGTGGGCACGTTGATCGACCGCCTGTGGGCTCCGGGTGTGGCCGCGATTGCGCTGGCCTTGCCAGCGGTGGGCTGCCTGCTGTTCCTCGCAGCCGATGCCAGCACCCCCGTGGCCCTGTTGTTGGTGGCCACGGCGCTGGTGGGTGTGGGTTCGGGGGCGGAATTCGATATTGCCGCCTACCTGGTGTCGCGCTACTTTGGCCTGCGCGACTACGGTCGGCTGTTTGGCCTGCACCTGTGTGTGGTGACGCTGGGCTCCACCGTGGCTCCGTTTGTGTTTGCAGGCTTGCTGCGCAGTACGGGCGGATATGCGGCGATGCTGGTGGTGTGCGCCGCGTGCTGCGTGGTCGGGCCGCTGCTGCTGCTGACCCTGGGGCGCTATCCGGCCAAGAGTTGAACCGTTGGCTCCTGGAGCCAACGGTTTATCGGTTTAGCGGATGCGCGCCGTAACCTTGGCGTGCGGGCCGCTCACCTGGGCAGCCCAGGCCTCGGCAGCCTGGTCGAAGGCAAAGTCCACATAGTCGACGATGATCTTCTGCTCGCGGGCAATCACCAGCAGGCGCTCCCAGATGGCACGGCGGTCGGCAGGCGGGCGCTGGCCGGTGCCGATGGTGGACAGCGTGCGAAACAGCAGGTCGCCCATGTCCAGCTGGATCTGCCGACCGGCACCGGTGCCGATGGTCATGATGCGGGCACCCCAACGCGTGGCTTTCAGCGAGGTCAGCAGCGGCTGGCCGCACACCAGGTCCAGCACCACGTCAAAGCCGCCATTCGATGCGTCCTTGAGCGCGGCCACGTCGTCGCTGCCGCCCATGCGCACCACCTCGTCGGCAATGCCCCGCGCTTTCAGCGACTGCAAGGCTTCTTCAGAGCGGGCGGCGGCCACCACGCACCCGGCACCCAGGTGGCGGGCCAGTTGCAGGGCGATCTGGCCCAGCGTGCCGGTGGCACCCAGCACCAACACGTTTTCGCCCTTCTGGATCTTGGCCTGCTCCAGCGGCACGATGGCCCCGGTAGCTGCAATGCCCATGCTGATGGCGGTTTTGTCGTCCACGTTGTCGGGCACGGCCCAGACTTCTTCGGCAGGCACCAAAGTGCGTTCGGCCCAGGCGCCAAAGGGCAGCACCGAGCGCTCGCCAAAGTACACCCGCTGCCCGTCCGGGTTGCGGCCTACGCCCTCGCCACGGATCACGCAGGGGTATTCCACGCCCAGGCGGTACGCACCCAGCACGTCCCAGCCGCCCAGTCCTGCGGTGTCCACGTCGATCAGCACAGCGCCTTCACGCGGCTCGGGTTCGCGGAACTGGCCCACCACCGGCGGGGCTCCACGTTCAAAAATAATGGCTGCTTTCATCTTTTTCCTTGGTCACTTACAAAAATCAATGCGTCGGGGTGAGCACCACGTGGGTGGCCGAATGCCCGATACGGGTGGGGCCGTACAGCAGCAGCTTGCGCCCTTCGATGGCGGCAAACAGCTTGAACAGTTGAGCATCGTCCTCGGGCCCGGCGCGCAGCACATAGGCTTCCAGCGCGGCTTCGGCCAGCGGCCATTCGGTAAACTTTTGCCCCAGCAGCGCGGACACGTCAGCCAGATCGCGCTGCTTCATTTCCTCGCCCATGGCATCGCCCCGCACCAGCCACTCGATGATCTGCGCGGCCGAGTCCCTGCGCGACACCTCCAGCGGCACCGTGGTGTCGATGCGGGCTACCGTGTCGGCCAGCTTGGCCAGGGTAGCCGCGTTATCGCCGAGGCGCGGTGTGGGCGCAGGCTCCGGCGTGATGGTTTCGCCCATCAGAGACGCTTGGGAGAGCAAGATCACCTGGCGCAGGGCCAGGTCAAACTCCATGTACACCGAATGCGCGTCGCCCGGCTGCGGCACGCCCACAGTGCCGGTGAACTGCATGGCTCCCAGCGTGGCGAACAGCAGGGTGTGGAAATCGACTACCTTGTGGTCGATCTTCTCGCCCGAAAACTCTTCGTAGTGGCGGCACAGTACGCGCAGGTCGTCGCCCAGCGGCTCGATGGAGTTACGCATGCGCATGGTGGCAATGTCGACCATGGGGTCGCCAATCATGCTGAACTCAAAGTCGTACAGGGCGGTGAGCTGGCCATCCTTGAAATGGAACTGCCCTGAATCGAACTGGATGAAGGCCGCCTGGTTGCGGTGCTTGGGCACGTTGCGCCGGATCCAGCCAATCACAAACTCCAGCATCGGCTCGGGTCGGCTCTTGGTGCGCAGGTACAGCGGCATGTAGGCATCCAGCCCCACCAGGGCAATCGCCTCGGCCCCTTGCGGCAAATGCAGGCCCTTGGCCACAAACGGTGCCACCGGCACCTTGTGCATCTTGGCCACCTCGGCCATGTACTGGCGGGCGATGGCGCTGCGCTCGGCGTCGCTGGCGGCCTCGGCCATATTGCGGCTGCCCGGAATCGCATCCATCAGAATGCACGGCGGGTCTTCGCAGAAACCATAGATGCGCGGCACGGCAATGCCGTGTTCTTCCAGCACACTGATCACATCCGACTCGCGGCTCAGCTCGGGGAAGATAGCCACATCGCCCTCGCGGTCGCCGCGCAGGTGCAGGTGCTGCAGCACGCCGTCGCGCTCCACATCCACAAACCAGGCGGGCCGCCAGCGCACCTGGCGCACCATGCTCTTGATTTCGCCACCGGTGGCTTGCTCCACAAAAGCCCGCAATTTGGCCTCGCCCGCTTCACCGTAATCGGCTGCATTCTTCATATCCACGCCCGTTCTCGTAGGTTGTTTTGTCAATTTCCATCATAGGTTTGGGGGTGGAAAAACAGGCTGCGGCCACTATCGCCAAAGCACCTTTGTACATAGATGAAGCGTTCACACTGGCGCTTGCGCGATATGCCGGTAGCGGCCCTGGAAGTACAACAGCGGATCGCGCTGCGGCTCAAAATCGAAGCGCTTGACCCGCCCCACAAACACCAGGTGGTCGCCCGCGTCCAGCGTGGTGTAGGTTTCGCATTCAAAGGTGGCGGTGGCACCGTCGATCACCGGCACGCCGGGCTCGCGCAGCGCCCAGTCCAGGCCCTTGAAACGGTCTTCACCGTGCTGCACAAAGCGGGTGGACACATCCTGCTGGTCGCAGCCCAGTACGTTGATGCCGAAGACGGCTGCGCTTTGGAAGTTCTCCAGGTTGGACGAGCGTTTGTCCAGGCAAAACAGCACCAGCGGCGGGTCCAGCGAAACCGAGGTAAACGAGTTGGCCGTCAGCCCTACCGGCTGGCCGTCGGCATCGGTGGTGGTGACGATGGTCACGCCCGTGGCAAAGCTGCCAAAGGCACGCCGCAGCAACCGGGGATCGACCGCGCTCATACTGCCTCCTGGGCGGCCAGCAGCTTGGCGGGCTTCCACCAGGGTAGCTCTGCACTGTGCGCCATCAGCACCTGCCAGGCTGTCGCGACCGCCTGCTGCGCGTCGGCTAGGGGCATGCCCAGGCCGTGTAGCACCATGGCCGTGAGTTGCTGCGCATACGCCGGGTCTAGCCTGGGCGCATGCACGATGCGCTGCGCACCGGCCTGGGTGGCGCCGATGGTGAAGTCCAGCGCGGCATCCAGCGAGTCAAAAGTCATCAGCCCCGCTGCACGGGCCTCCTGCAGGCAGGCGGTTACGGCCATGCCGTGCAGGTCGTCACGGTCAAAGTACGCCACAAAATCCACCTTGGAGGTAAACGCCACCCGGGCTGGTTCCATCGCGGCCCGGCTCAGCGTGAGCAAAGGGCCACCGGCGGCACGGACCGCTACATCGGCCACACTGCCGAACAATTGGCTGTAAGTGGCGACCATTTCCTCGGCCATACGCTGGCCCAGTTCGGGCAGGATTTCATCCAGCGACTCGAAGTATTTGTAGAAGGTGCCACGCGACACACCGGCCACGCGGACCACGTCGTCGATCACCGGGCGGGTGCCGGGGGCGCTACCGGCGTAGGCATCGAAGGTGGCGGCCAGCAGGCGCTCGCGCATGCGGCCCCGCTTTTCGGCACCCACGCGGGAGCGGAAGTCGGCGGAGGCATCCACAGGCGGCTGCGCTGCTGCATCGGTAGAAGTTGAGAGTGATGTGGACATGGCAATCAGGCGGCGTCTATGCGCGCCAACAGGTTCAGGTTGGAGTCCTGCCCCACCAGGGCGCGGCCATAGAGTTCGTTGGACAAAATGGTGTTCAGCGCCGTGTGCCGCGAACCCAGGCTCAGGTCGCGCCAATGCCGCTGCAAGGGGCTGCTGGCGGCAAAAGCGCCCGGCCCGGCGACATCCATCAGGCGTTCGCCCGCACGCCGTAACTGGCGCATGGCATAGCCGCAATCGGCCTGGATGCGGGCCTTCTCAAAGCCGGTCAGCAAACGGGTTTGGGCGGTTTCGTCGATCTGCGCCACCGCACGGCGTACATGCAGCCAGGCCGAATCGATCTCCAGCGCCGCCTCGCCCAGTTGGCCCACAAAAGCCTGCGAATCCGCCTGCACCGGGTATTTCCAGCCGATCACCGGGCGGGCCGACAAACCCGCACGCACGGCATCCAGCAGGGCCGTGGCCGCGCCCAGCATGGGCGACAGCACACCCAGGGGAAACAAGGGCTCCATCGGCCAGCGGTCGCGCGGCTCCAGGTTTGCCGACGACGCACTGGCGCTGCCCCGGCGCATTTGCGAGAAACGCAGTACCAGTTCCTTAGGCACCAGCGCCTGGTCGGCCACCACGGTGTTGCTGCCAGAGGCCGACAGGCCCGCCATGTTCCAGGTGTCGCGGATGCTCACCGCATCGCCACGCAGGGGCAGGATGGCAAAACCGGCATCCACCACTTGGCCGTCGGCGTCCAGAATCCGCACGCCGTTCAGGGCCCAATCGGCATGCAGGCAGCCCGAGGCATAGCCCCAGCTGCCGCTCACCCGGTAGCCGGCCTCGGTTTCCTGCGCCGTGCCGGTGGGGCCCGCCACACTGCAAAACAGTTCGTTGCCGGTGCGGAAGACCTGCTCGATCACCTGCGGCTGCATGGACGCCACCGATGCCGTCACACCCGACAACAGGCCAAACGCCCAGGCCGTGCCCGCGCAGCCCTGGGCCAAAGCCGCCACGGTTTCTACGTGGGTGATGAGCTTGCGCCCTACCCCGCCCGCCCGCCGGGGAAACATCATCTGGAACAAACCTGCTTCGCGGATGGCCGCCATCGCCGCTTCGCTGGCCCGGTTGTCGCGCTCGGCCTGCTCGGCGTGGGCCGCCAACAGCGGGGCCAGATGGCGGGCCAAGGCGACCGGGTCGGTGGCAGTCTGAGGCTGGGGATCAAGGGTTGCGGTGTCCATTTTTTGTCTCTTTGTGTGTGGCTGGAACCGCAGTTTCACACACAATCGTCAAAGTGACAATAGTGTTTATTATTAAAAATTCACCACTATAAATTTAATCAGTTTTGCCTGATTAGCTACCTGCCTCAGACCAACGAAGAAACTTCAAAGGCTGCGGCTGGGTGAGACAGGCGGCGCGCAGCAAACGCGGCAGCATAGCCGCCAAGTCAAATCGACGGTTAAAG
>NZ_JBWMAV010000012.1:0-160874 GCF_056521425.1 Rhodoferax sp. LS1P39
CGGCCTCACGCCCGAGCAGCAAGGCAAGCTGTTCAACGCCTTTACCCAGGCCGACTCGTCCACCTCGCGGCGCTTTGGCGGCACCGGGCTGGGGCTGACCATCTGCAAAACCCTGGTCCATTTGATGGGCGGCAGCATTGGGGTGCACAGCACCGCCGGGGAGGGCAGCACGTTTTACTTCACCATCAACACCACTCCCTCGCAGGCACCCAGCCGCGCGCTGGCCGCGCCGGGCCCGGCCAGCGACCCGGCGCAGGGTCTGGTGGGCGTGCGGGTGCTGCTGGTGGAAGACAATGAAGTCAACCAGGAACTGGCGCTGGACCTGCTCACCGGTGTAGGCATGGTGGTGGAGGTGGCCAACAACGGTCAGGAAGCGGTAGACCGTGTCGGCAACGCCGCATTCGACCTGGTGTTGATGGACTGTCAGATGCCGGTGATGGACGGCTTTACCGCCACCCGTCTGCTGCGCCAGGACCCGCGTTGGGCCCAGCTGCCCATCATCGCCATGACCGCCAACGCCATGAGTGGCGACCGCGAGAAGGTGTTGGCCGTGGGCATGAACGACCACATCGGCAAACCGCTGGATGTGGCCGCGATGTTCGCCACCATCGCCCGCTGGGTGACACCTAAGAGCCCAGCCAGGGCCGCGGTCGCGCCGCCACGCGTGCTTCCCGGGGCCGCCGATCCCACGCAAAGGTTCCAGGGCCTGGACCGCGTGCCCGGCCTGGACTGGGCCGCCGGGTTGCGCGTGGCCGGTGGCAAGGCCGATCTGTACGCCCGCCTGCTGCTGCGGTTTGCCGCCACGCAGCGCGACTTCAGCGCCCAGTTCGACCGCTTGCGCGCTGACCTGACCAGCCCGGCCCAGCAGGAGGCCCTGGTGCGCCATGTCCACACCCTGAAGGGATTGGCGGGCAATATCGGCGCGCAGGACTTGCAGCAGACGGCCCACAGCCTGGAGCTGGCGTGCGCCGCGCCGCGGGTCCCGGCGGCAGAAATGCAGTTGTTGTGTGACGCGGTGGATGCCTGCTTGTGTGCGGTGGTGGCGGGTATAGATGGCTGGGAACAGACAGCACACACGGCGCAGATGGCACCCACTGCCGCTGCTGCAACCCGTACTGTCGTGCCGCCCGATGTGCCCCCCTTGCTGGCCGAACTGGAGCAACTGGTGCAAGACAGCGATGCCCAGGCGTTGGACGAGGCAGAGCGCTGTGCCACACTGCTGGCGGGCACACCCTGGCACCCCGCCATGGCTCCCTTGCTGGCCGACCTGCAAAATTTCGATTTCGATGCCGCTGCCAAGGCCCTGGACCGGTTCAAATCGGTCCTCGCCGAGGCTTGACCACGTTGACAGAATGCCTATCCTGCGCCCTTTCACTGCCGCCTTGCTTGTTGTACTGCTTGCCCTGGCAGGCTGCTCCACTGCGCCGCCGTCTCGCCCATCCGTGACAGCGCCCCTGGGGCCGTCCCGGCTGTCGGTGGACGAAGCCAACGATGTCACCCTGCGTGCCATCAGCCTGGTCGGCACGCCCTACCGCTTTGGTGGCAACACGCCCGCGTCGGGCTTTGACTGCAGCGGCCTGATCGGCTTTGTGTACCAGACCCAGGCGGGCCTGGCCGCTCCGCGCACCGTGGCCTCCCTGGTGAACTGGGGCCAGGCCGTGCCGCTGGATGCCGTGCGCACCGGCGACCTGGTGGTGTTCGCCCCGCGCGGCACCGCCACCCATGCGGGCATCTACGTGGGCGAGGGCCGGTTTGTGCACGCGCCGTCCTCGGGCGGGGTGGTGCGGCTGGACCTGCTGGCATCGGCGTACTGGGCGAAACAGCCGGTGTCGTTTCGGCGGCCCTGAACTGGGCAAACGGGTAACCCCACAGGGCATTCTGTAACCGCCCGTTCCTACAATCGCCCCCATGCGAAAAATGAAGCGATGGATGTGGGGAGTGGTGGCCGTGGGTGGGCTGGGCTTGGGCGTGTGGTGGTGGGCCCACAACCGGGCGGCAGACCCGCCTGTGTACCGCACCGGCACGCTGGTGCGTGGCCCGCTGCTGGCCACGGTGGCGGCCAGCGGGGCGGTGAACCCGGTGACCCAGGTGTCGGTGGGCACCCAGGTGTCGGGCCAAATCAAGGAGCTGTACGCCGACTTCAATGACGAGGTCAAGGCCGGGCAGCTCATCGCCATGCTGGACCCGGAAACCTTCGAGTACCGCGTGCGCTCGGCCCAGGCCGATGTGGACGCGGCCCGCGCCGCTGTGCTCACCGCCCAGGCCAACGTGGCGGCTAGCCGCGCGGCCATCTCCAAAGCCCAGGTCGACTTGGCCGAGGCCCAGCGCGATTTCGAGCGCAAGCGCGACCTGGCTGAGAAACAGTTCATCGCCCAAAGCGAGGTGGACCGCATCCGCGCCCTGGTCAATACCAGCGGCGAACTGCTCAAGCTGGCGCAGGCGCAGCTCAGCGTGACCGAGGCGCAAACCAAGACCGTGCAGGCCAACGTGGCGCAGCGCGAGGCGGTGCTGGGCCAGGCCCGCATCGACCTGGGCCGCACCCGCATCACCTCGCCAGTCAACGGCATCGTCATCAAGCGGGCCATCGAACGTGGCCAGACGGTGGCGGCCAGTTTGCAGTCGCCCGAGCTGTTTGTGATTGCGCAAAACCTGCGCGACATGCAGGTGGATGCCAGCATCGACGAGAGCGACGTGGGCCGCATCCAGCTGGGGCAAAAAGCCAACTTCACGGTGGATGCCTTCCCCGGCCAGACCTTCGAGGGCGAGGTGCGCCAGGTACGCAAGGCCGCGCTGAACGTGGCCAATGTGGTCACCTACGTGGCGGTGGTGCGTTTTGCCAATGCCGATGGCCGCCTGCTGCCGGGCATGACGGCCAATGTGCGTATCGTCACCGACACCCGCCAGGACGTGCTCAAGGTGCCCAACGCCGCCTTGCGCATGCGCATTGCAGATGCTACAAATATCGTAGCTGCTCCCGCCGGTGTTAATTGCGCTAGCGGCACTATTTCCTCCAATGCCGCACGGCGTGGCCGGATCTACCTGCTGGATGCGGTGGGCCAACCCGTGGCCACCCCTGTCTGCCTGGGCATCACCGACGGCAGCAGCACCGAGCTGCTCAGCCCTGATGCAAGCTTGAAGGACGGTACGGCGGTGGTCACCGGCAACCCATTGGCCGGGGCACCCCGCGCCAGCGCCCCCAAGCTGCCGTTCTGATGTCTAAGGTTCAATGCTCCATCGCGGTGTTTGCCCATAACGAGGCCCCGCGCATCGCCGCCACCTTGCGCAGCATCGAGGCCGCCACCCAGGGCATGGCGGTGGAGGTGGTGGTGCTGGCCAATGGCTGCCAGGACGGTACCGCGCAGGTGGTGCGCGATCTGGCCGCGGCACGGCCCCACCTGAGGGTGGTTGAGATTGCGCTGGCCGACAAGGCCAACGCCTGGAACACCTACGTGCATGCCATCGCCACCACGCCAACCCTGCATGTATTTGTAGATGGCGACGTGCAGGTCGCCCCCGGTGCCCTGCGGGCGCTGGCCCAGCGGTTGGAGCAGGTGCCTGAGGCCCATGCCGTGGGCGGCTTGCCCACCACCGGTCGCGACCGCGAGGGCTGGAGCCAGCGCATGCTGAGCCAGGGCACGCTGGCGGGCGGGCTGTACGCGCTGCGGGGCAGCTTTGTGCAGACCCTGCGCCAGCGCGGCATCCGCCTGCCGCAAGGCCTGATCGGCGAGGACTGGCTGGTGTCGCTGTGGGCAGGCCGCGACCTGCAGCCCATTGCCATGGCGGTGGAGGGCAGCGACTACGTGGTGTTTGCGCCGGAGGCCGGGTTTGCGTTCCGCTCGCTCAGCCCCTTGCGGCTGCAGGACTACCGCACCTACCTGCGCCGCCTGTGGCGCTATGCCCAGCGCGGTGTGCAGTATGAAATGGTCTGGCAATGGCTGCGCCTGCGCCTGCCGGAGTCTTTGCCACCGGACGTGCATACCCTGTACGCCCAGGCCCCCACGCCTTCGCGCCTGCTGTGGACCGGCTCGGCCTGGGGCTCGCTGCTGCGCTGCCTGGCGGTGAAAAAGGTGCGTCGGGTGCGCAGGGGGAAACTTTGATGCCCGTAGTGAACGCCCAGGCGCTGGGTAAAAGCTACGCCATGGGCGGCGATGTGGTGCACGCCCTGCGCGGTGTGTCGCTGGAGATTGCCGACGGTGAGTTCGTGGCCATCATGGGCACCTCGGGCTCGGGCAAGTCCACGCTGATGAACATCCTGGGTTGCCTGGACACGCCCAGCAGCGGCCGCTACACCCTGGCGGGCGAGGCGGTGCAAGGCCTGGATGCCGATGCCCTGGCCCAGGTGCGCAACCGGCGCATCGGTTTTGTGTTCCAGCAGTTCAACCTGCTGCCGCGCGCCAGTGCGCTGGAGAACGTGGAGCTGCCCCTGGTCTATGCCGGGGTGGCGGCAGAGCAGCGCCGGGCCCGTGCCAGCGCCGCCTTGCAGCGCGTGGGTTTGGGCGACCGTATGGACCACACGCCTGCCGAGCTGTCGGGCGGGCAGCAGCAGCGGGTGGCGATTGCGCGTGCCCTGGTGAACCAGCCGCAGCTCATCCTGGCGGATGAGCCCACCGGCGCGCTGGACAGCCAGACCTCCGAGGAGGTGATGCAGTTGCTGGCCGACCTGAACGCCCAGGGCATCACCGTGGTGCTGGTGACGCACGAGGCAGATATTGCGGCCTGGGCGCGGCGCAAGATCGTGTTTAAAGATGGGCAAATTGTGGAGGATTCGGGGACGGCCCCCACCCCGGCCCTCCCCCGGGAGGGGAGGGGGGAAAGCAAGAGCCATGCGCGCATGAACGGTATCGCCGCGCTGCGCAGTGCCTGGGGGGCGCTGGCATCGAACGCGCTGCGCAGCCTGCTGACCATGCTGGGCATCATCATCGGCGTGGCGGCGGTCATCACCATGGTGGCAGTGGGGCGCGGTGCCACCGACAGGGTGCAGGAGCAGATGAAGGGCCTGGGCTCCAACATCATGCTGGTGCTGCCCGGTGGGGCTACGGCGGCGGGCGTGCGCCAGGGCGCGCAGACCCGCAGCCGCCTCACCGAAGAAGATGCCACCGCCATCCAGGTCGAGGTGCCCGAGGTGCAGGTGGCCGCGCCGTCCTCGCGCACCACCGCCCAGGTTGTGGCCAACAACGCCAACTGGAGCACCACCATCTTTGGCACCAACAACGACTACCTGGAAGCCCGCGAATGGCCGCTGGTGGCGGGCCGGGCGTTTGAAGAAGCCGAGCTGCAGGGCTCGGCCAAGGTGGCGCTGATCGGCAGCACCGTGGCGCAAGAGCTGTTTGGCGATGCCGACCCCATCGACCAGACGGTGCGGGTGCGCACCGTGCCGGTGAAAATCGTTGGCGTGCTGGCCCGCAAGGGGCAAAACTCCATGGGCCAGGACCAGGACGACGTGTTGGTGCTGCCCATCTCCACCTTCCGCAACCGGCTGCAGGGCGGCTCGCCGGGCAATGTGAAGCGGGTCTGGGCCATCAATGTGAAGGTGCGTGAAGGCCAGAGCATGCAGGTGGCCGAGGAAAACATTCGCGAGCTGCTGCGCCAGCGCTTCAAGGTCGAGGCCAGCGCCGACGACACCTTCACCCTGCGCAACCTGAGCGAGATTCTGGAGGCGCAAGAGCAGTCCAGCCGCACCATGACCCTGCTGCTGGCCGCGGTGGCGGGCATCAGCCTGCTGATTGGCGGCATTGGCATCATGAACATCATGCTGGTCAGCGTGACCGAACGCACCCGCGAAATCGGCCTGCGCATGGCGGTGGGCGCGCGGGGGCGCGATATCCTGGCGCAGTTTCTGGTCGAGGCCGTTACTTTGAGCCTGCTGGGGGGCGCGGCAGGCGTGCTGCTGGGGGCGCTGGCCACCTGGGCGGTAGGCCAGTGGGCGGGCTGGCAAGTGAGTATGACGCTGGCATCGATTGCGCTGGCCGTGGGGTTTTCGGCGGCGGTGGGCGTGTTTTTTGGTTTTTACCCGGCGCGGCGGGCATCGCAGTTACAGCCTATTACGGCATTGCGGTACGCGTGATACCGCTTTGCGGTGTGCCTGGCGATTACAGTCGATTTCAATTCAAGGAGATAGCTATGGGACGCACATGGAACAGGCTGGGCCTGCTGGCAGCGGCGGGGGTGGTGGCCGGTTGCGGCGGTGGCAGCGGTGGTGGGGACAGTGGCGGCGGCGGTGGTGCCGCGGTCTGTCCGGCGGTCAGCACCGTGACGGCCAAGTCTGCCGTGGTGGACACGCCGGCCCAGGCCGCTTCGCTGCGCCAGACGGCGGGCACGGCGGCTTCGGCTCTGCAGCCGCGCGCGGCGCAGACGGTGCTGGCCCGCGCCATCGCCCTGGGCGATGTTGCCCAGGCCAAGGTGGCGGCGGTCAAACCCCTGCTGGCGCAGAAGGGCGTGCCCCAGCAGATCGGCTTGCCGCGCGATGTGGCAGCCACCGGCACGCTGGCCGCTACCAGCGCCTTGTTGCAATGGCAGGCCACGGCGGCGGGTGGCAAGGTGGCGGCCATCAGCATCCATTCCGGCCTGGCCGTGGGTGTGCGCCTGGGCGTGCTGGTGAAGAGCCTGCCGGCTTCGGCCACGCTGCGGGTTTACGCCCAAGGCGCGGGCACTGCCTACACCATTCCCGCGCAGGACGTGCTGGCCACCCTGGCGCGCAACCGTGCGGCGGGCGACACCAGCGATGCCGCGCGCACCTATTGGGCCCCGGTGGTGGACGGCACCGAGGCCACGCTGGAGATCGAGCTGCCCGCGCAGGTGCCTACCGCCAGTGTGGAAATCGCCATTCCCAGCGTGTCGCACCTGTTCAGCAGCCCCCTGGTGGATGCCAAGGCGGGCGGTACGGCCAAGGCGGCGGTCGGCAGTTGCGAGATCGATACGGCTTGCGAACCCAGCTACGCTTCTGAGAGCAACGCCGTGGCCCGCATGAGCTTTGTCGAAAACGGCTTTTCCTACCTGTGTACCGGCACGCTGCTCAACGATGCCACCGGCAGCGGCACGCCGTATTTTCTGGGGGCCAACCACTGCATTTCAACCCAGGTGGCGGCTTCGACGCTGGAAACCTGGTGGTTCTACCGCGCCAGCAGCTGCGGCGGCGCGGTGGGCGACACCAACGCCACCACCCGCATCGGCGGTGCCACCTTGCTCTACAACAGCACCAGCACCGACACCGCTTTCATGCGCCTGGCCGACACGCCACCCACCGGGGCGGTGTTTGCGGGCTGGTCGGTGGCCCCCCCGGTGCTGGGCGATGCCGCCGCCAGCCTGCACTTTCCGCAGGGCAGCTGGCAGTCCATCAGTACCGGCGTGATCAACTCGTTCCTGCGCTGCACGCCGCTCACCCCGACCTCGCTGGACTTCAGTTGCACCACCTCCAACCAGGCCAACAGCAATTTCGTCAACACCCTGTTCACCCGTGGCTCCACCGAAGAGGGCAGCAGCGGTGCCCCGCTGTTTACCACCATCGGCGGTAGCCGTTACCTGGTGGGCCAGTTGTACGGCGGCAGCTCCAGTTGCAGCAACCCGTCGGGCACCAACGCCTATGGCCGGTTCGACGTGGCCTACAACGCACGCTTGCGCCAGTGGCTGGCACCATCCAGCAACTGCCCCTGAGTGTTTGCTATGGAATAAGGAGCTGCTCGTGCCTGTTAAATAAGCGCTGGCAGCTGTTTTTGCTCAAATTTCAAATGGACCGCGTTGGGGGTTTTTGCAGGTAGGCACCAGAGGTGAAAAGCTGGTTTTCTGCCGCCTCGATGCGCTCTACCACCGCGCTGCCCGACTGGGTCACCACCAGCTCCAGCAGCGCCTCCACCAGGGCCATACCGGCAGCGGTGGACGGAAAAAACGACGGGCTGTGCACCGAGAACAGCAGCGTCTCATCCGCCAGCAGCGACAGCGGCGAAGCCGTGCTGTCGGTGATGGCCACCAGCTTGCAGCCGCGCTGGCGGGCCGCCTGCGCCACCACCTCGGCCTCGCGCGAGTAGGGCGCAAAACCCACCACCAGCACGGTATGCACCGGCTGCAGGGCGCGTAACTGCATCTCCAGCCCGCCCGCATGGCCGTCCAGCAACTGCACGGACGGGCGGAACAGCCGCAGCCCGTAGGCCAGATGGAAAGCCAGCGCATAGCTGGCCCGAAAGCCCGCCACATGCAGCTGCGGTGCGCCCACCAACAGCGCAGCGGCCCGGCCCAGGGCTTCGCCGTTGTGGTTTTTGGTGAATTGCAGGTTCTGCGCCTGTACCGCAAACAGCTCGTCCAGTAGCGCCGTATCTCCTCCCGATTGGCTGCCGCGCGCGATCAGGCTTTGGGCGCGCTGGCCGTACTGCTCGGGCGCCAGGCCCAGCTCCAGCGCAAACGCCTCCTTGAGCTGCGGCCAGCCCGCAAAACCCAGCGTCTGCGCAAAGCGCACCAGCGTGGCCGGAGGCACCTCGGCCCGCACGGCAATGCTGCGCATCGACACGGTGACGATTTCGTTTGGGTGGTCCAGCGCGTACTTGCCTGCGCGCTGCAGGCCGGGGCTGAGGGAGGGGAAGCGGTCTCGGACCAGGTCGCTGGCGTTCATGGAACAGATGTTACGTGCATTATTTTATGGATCATATGTTGCATTAAATTTTAATTTTGGTATATTTGTTCCAAATTCTGCGTAACTGCAACATCCGAGCCATTTGCCATGACCCATGTTTTCCACCGCCATCTCCACCACACCCCGCCCGTCGCCGTATCGGCCCAGGGCATGCACATCCGCGACGCGGCGGGGCGCAAATACCTCGATGCATCGGGTGGCGCAGCGGTGTCCTGCCTGGGCCACGGCCACCCCGACGTGTTGGCGGCCATGCACGCGCAGATCGACCAGTTGGCCTACGCCCACACCAGCTTTTTCACCAGCCAGGTGGCCGAGGAACTGGCCGACCACCTGGTGCAGCACGCGCCCGAGGGCATGGACCAGGTGTACCTGGTCAGCGGCGGCTCGGAGGCGGTGGAGTCGGCGCTGAAGATGGCGCGGCAGTACTTTGTGGAGATCGGCCAGCCCCGGCGCAGCCACTTCATCGCCCGCCGCCAGAGCTACCACGGCAACACCCTGGGCGCGCTGGCCGTGGGCGGCAACGCCTGGCGGCGCGCGCCGTTTGCACCGCTGCTGGTGCCCGCCACCCACGTCGCGCCCTGTTACCCGTACCGCGAGATGGCCGAGGGCGAAACTCCCGCCGCCTACGGCCTGCGCCTGGCGGCCGAGCTGGAAGCCGCCATCCTGGCCCAGGGGCCGGACACGGTGATCGCCTTTGTGGCCGAAACCGTGGGTGGTGCCACCGCCGGGGTGCTGCCCCCCGTGCCCGGCTATTTCCAGGCCGTGCGCGCCGTATGCGACAAATACGGCGTGCTGCTGATCCTGGACGAGGTGATGTGCGGCATGGGCCGCACCGGCACCCTCTACGCCTGCGAGCAAGAGGGTGTGGTGCCGGATTTGCTCACCATCGCCAAGGGCCTGGGCGGTGGCTACCAGCCTATCGGTGCGGTGCTGGTGCAGCGCAAGATCACCCAGGCCATGGGGCAGGGCAGCGGCTTTTTCCAGCACGGCCACACCTACCTGGGCCACCCGGTCGCCTGCGCGGCGGCGCTGGCGGTGCAGCAGGTGATCCAGCGCGATGGTTTGCTACACAAAGTGCAGCGCGATGCGCCCGTGCTATCAGCGCTGCTGCATAAAAACATGGGCCAAAGTCCCTGGGTGGGCGACATCCGTGGCCGGGGCTTCTTCTGGGGCATCGAGCTGGTGGCCGACCGGGCCCGCAAGACCCCGTTCGACCCCCGCCACAAGCTGCATGCCCGCATCAAAAAGGAGGCCATGGCGCGCGGCCTGCTGTGCTACCCCATGGGCGGCACGGTGGACGGCCAGGCGGGCGACCACGTGCTGCTGGCGCCGCCCTTCATCGCCACGCATGCCGATCTGGCCGAGATCGCCAGCACTTTAGCCACCGCCATCGATGCGGCGGTGGCCAGTCTTCCCCGTTAACCGTTCTTCCCACTTAGGAGTTTTCATGCCACATTGCGTCCCCTCACGCCTGATTTCTGCCGTCCTGCTGCTCTGCACTGGCCTGCCCGCCCTGGCCCAGGAGGCCACCGACACGATCAAGAAGGTCAAAGACACGGGGGCCATTACCCTGGGCCACCGCGAGGCCTCGTTCGGCTTCTCGTATGTGGATGGTGGCGCCAAGCCTTTGGGTTACAGCATCGATATCTGCATGAGGATCGTGGACGCGATCAAGGCCGAGGCCAAACTGCAGAACCTGGAGGTCCGCTGGCAGCCGGTGACATCCAGCAACCGCATCCCGCTGGTGGCCAATGGCACGGTGGACATCGAATGCGGCAGCACCACCAATCTGGTGGAGCGGCAAAAGCAGGTGGCGTTTTCGCCCGACATCTTTCGCTACAACGTGCGCATGGCGGTGAAGACCGACGCAGGCATCAAGAGCATTACCGACCTGCAGGGCAAGACGGTGGTAACCACGGCGGGCACCACCTCGTTTCGCCTGCTCAAAGAGGCCGACAGGGCCAAGAACCTGGACATCACCAACATCGGTGCCAAAGACCATTCCGAGTCGTTCTTGATGCTGGACACGGGCCGCGCCGCTGCCTTTGTGCTGGACGATATCCTGCTGGCCGGGCAGATCGCCAATGCCAAGAACCCGAAAGACTTTGCCATCGTGGGCGAGTCGCTGCGCACCGAAAACCAGTCGCTCATGTACCGCAAGGACGACCCGCAGCTCAAAGCGCTGGTAGACCGCGTGGTGGGAGGCATGATGAAGTCGGGCGAGATGGAAAAGCTCTACGCCAAGTGGTTCATGTCGCCGATTCCGCCCAAGAACGCCAACATCAACTACCCGCTGAACGCCGAGACGCGCGACGCGTTTGCCAACCCGTCCTCCAAAGGCATCTGAGCATGCGCATCGCGCTTATCCACGCCCTGGCCCATTCGGTCTCCCCCATCAACCAGGCCTTTGCCGAGCTGTGGCCCGAGGCGCGGTTGATGAATCTGCTCGACGACAGCCTGTCGGCTGACCTGGCGCGCAGCGGCCAGGGGCTGGATGCCGCCATGCACCAGCGCTTTGCCCGGCTGGCGCAGTACGCGGTGGACACCGGGGCCGACGGGATTTTGTTCACCTGCTCGGCCTTCGGGCCCTGCATCGAGGCGGTGGCTCGGGCGCATCCGCAGATGCCGGTGCTCAAACCCAACGAGGCGATGGTGGCCGAGGCATCAGAAACTGGAGGAGCGGGCGGTACGCTGGGCCTGATCGCCAGCTTTGGGCCGACGCTGCAGTCCATGCCCGCCGAATTTCCGCCTGGCCAGCGGCTGGAGCTGGCGTTGGCCGAGGGCGCGCTGGAGGCCTTGAACCAGGGCGACGGTGCCCGACATGACGCGCTGGTGGCCGCGCAGGCCCGGGTGCTGCAAGCCCGGGGCTGCGACCGTATCGCCCTGGCCCAGTTCAGCATGGCCCGGGCCAGGGTGGCCTGCGTGGCGGCTACGGGTTTGCCGGTGTTGACAAGCGTGGACAGTGCGGTCCGTGCTTTACGAAGGCGGTGGGCCACCCAGTGATAATCGCGCCATCTAATTTTTGGGAGTGCGTGTGGATACCATTTTGCTGATCAAGGCCGCCATCATGGGCATCGTCGAGGGGCTGACCGAGTTCTTGCCGGTGTCCAGCACCGGGCATTTGATTCTGGCGGGCGCGCTGCTCGGCATGGACGATGCCAAAGGCAAGGTCTTTGACATCGCCATCCAGACCGGGGCCATCCTGGCGGTGGTGATGGTGTACTGGCAAAAAATCCGCGACACCGTGCTGGCCCTGCCCACCCAGCCCAACGCCCGCCGCCTGGCGCTGAACGTGCTGATCGGCTTTCTGCCCGCCGTGGTGCTGGGCCTGCTGTTTGGCAAGGTCATCAAGGAGCACCTGTTCACCCCGGTGGTGGTGGCCAGCACCTTCATCATCGGCGGTTTCATCATTTTGTGGGCCGAAAACCGCGCACCCTCGGCCACCCGCGTGCACAACGTGGACGACATGACCACGCTGGACGCGCTCAAGGTCGGCCTGGTGCAGTGCTTTGCCATGGTTCCCGGCACCAGCCGCAGCGGCTCCACCATCATCGGCGGCATGCTGATGGGCCTGTCGCGCACAGCCGCCACCGATTTTTCGTTTTTTTTGGCCATCCCCACGCTGGTGGGGGCTGGGGCCTACAGCCTGTACAAGGAGCGCGCGCTGCTGTCGATGGCCGACGCGCCCATGTTCGCCGTGGGTTTGCTGTTCTCGTTCCTCAGCGCCTGGCTGTGCGTGCGCTGGCTGCTGCGCTACATCTCCACCCACAATTTCGTGCCCTTCGCCTGGTACCGCATTGCCTTCGGCATCGTGGTGCTGGCCACCGCCTGGAGCGGCATGGTGGTGTGGGCGGACTAACCATGCCCATCCACGCCGTCATTTTTGATGCCGATGGCACGCTGGTCGACAGCGAAGAGCCGGGCATGGACGTGTTGCACGCGCTGGCCGTCGCCCACGGCGTGCAGGTCACCCGCGACGAAGCGCACCAGCGGTTTCGGGGTGCGCGCATGGCCGATTGCATTGGCTGGATCACGGCCCAGTTGCCCGCCCAGGCACCGGGCTTTGAAGCCGCCCTGACGGCCCAGGTGCGCCAGCAGTCTGAAGTCCGCTTTCGCCAGGGCCTGCAGCCGCTGCCGGGCGCACTGGCACTGCTGCAAAGCCTGCAAGTCCCGTTTTGCGTCGCCACCAACGGCCCGCGCGAAAAAGTCGAGCTGACCCTGGGCCTGACGGGCTTGCGTCCTCTGCTGGGTGAACGCATTTTTTGTGCCTACGAGGTCGGCCATTTCAAGCCCGACCCCGGCTTGTTCCTGCATGCCGCCCAGGCCCTGGGAGTGGCACCGGCCCACTGCGCGGTGGTGGAAGACAGCCTGCCCGGCCTGCTGGCGGGGCTGGCGGCGGGCATGCAGGTGTTCAGCCTGCACCCGCAAGAGGGTCTGGCGGTGGACGTGGCCGAGCAGGTGACGTTTATTGCGGGTTTGGCGGATCTGGGGCCGTTGCTGGCGCGGAGTTGAACGTCCACTCCTTCATTTAGGGGATGTGGCAATGCAGGGATTGGATTGAAATTGGACTGCACCCGCTGTGGCGGTGTGGTGTGTCCTATTCAATTTCAACCAGGAGTTGCCATGAAAACCGCTTTGCTTACAGGCTGCGTGCTGGGGTTGGGCTTGCTCACCGGGTGCGCGAGCATGCGTGACAGCACGGTATCCAAGTTTGGTCCGGGGGGCTTGGTCACCCAGCCCATCGAAAAAGTAGATTTAATTACCTTGGTCAGTAACGGGGCATCCGCGCCAGAGCTTGTGGCGGACAAGGACTTTCCCGACCGGTTTGACCGGGCGTTGGCGGATTTGCGCAAGAAGCCCAAGGACGCAGAAATGCTGTCCAAGGAGGACATCAAGTACCTGCGCAACCGCATCCAGGACCGCCTCATCATGGTGTCCAACGACCTCTGCGAGGAGTACAAAACCGTGCTCAAGCGCAAACAGTCGAACGCCAATTTTTTCTATGGTCTGACATCCGTGCTGGCCGGCGCTGCAGGCAGCGTGGCCTCCGGGGCGCGGGCGGCGGGCAACTGGGCGGCGCTGTCCGGGGTTTCCAGTGGTGTGCGGGCCGAACACAACCAGGACTATTACGCCGACATGGCTGCCCATGTGATCACCAAAGGCATCGTCCAGAAGCGCCGGGTTATTGCCGATGCCTTGCAATGCGCCCGCAAGCGGGAGGAGGCCGACTACACCATTGAACGGGCGATTGCTGATACGGTGGTCTACCACGGGGCCTGCAGTTTGGTGGGAGGGCTTGAAAGCATTGACCATGTGATGTCTACGCTGAACGTCAATGTTGGCACCGATGCGTTGTCGGCCAACCAGTTTTACCGTCCCTACCTGTTGCAGCGGGATAAAGACCTGGGTTTTGTCACCAAGGACATAAAGCCGGATGCTGCGCCTGGCGGCGGTGGGGCCGTAACCACCAGCGGGCATACCGAAGTGCAAAAATGCGCCGACGGCTCATAAGTGGCGGCCCGCAATGTCCCTGTCAGCCCGCCATATTGCGTAGCGCCGCCTCGATCGCCGCCGCCGTGGCCAGCGGCTTTTCCATCGGGAACAGGTGGCTGCCGTCCAGCATCATGGTGCGGCCCTTGGTGATTTTGGTGGTCAGGCCCATGCCGATCTGGCGCATCTCGGCCGAATGCGTGCCGCCGATGAAGGCCACCGGGCATTTCAAGGGGCGGCGGCGCAGCAGGCCTTCGAGGTTGTCGGGGAAGCTGTTGTAGATGGCGGTTTCCACCGCGCGGTCGAAGCCCAATACCCGCTGGCCGTCCTCGTCGCGGGTACCAAAACGGATGTAGTCCTGCAGCACCTGGGGCTCCCAGCGGGCAAAGGCCTTTTTGCCTTGGAAGTGGGCCAGGGCTGCGTCCTGGTCGGCCCAGTGCTGGCGGCGGGTTCGGCTGATCTTGCCGGGCGACACCACTTCAACCATCTTGGCCCGCTTGAAGGCCCCCAGCGTAGTGGCGCGCCAGCCGCCGACGATGGGCGCATCCAGCAGCAGCACGCCACGCGCCAGCTCCGGGTGCCGGGCAGCCACCATCAGGCTCAGGAAGCCGCCCAGCGAATGCCCGACCAGAAACGCCGGAGCACCCTGGCGCGCCACCGCGCCACGCGCAAAGTCGGCCAGCTGTTGCACCAGGTGCGGCCAGTTGTTGGTGACGGGGTACTGCGGGTCGTGCCCGAGCTGGTCGAGGGCCTCTACCGCAAAGCCGCGGGTGCGCAGGCTGGCCAGCAGGACGCTGTAGGTGGCGGTGGGGAAGCTGTTGGCGTGGGCGAAGACGATGGGCGGCATGGCCTGCATTCTGTGACTTTTGCCCGCCACAGAGAGTCGCCCACGCGCGCCGCCTTAAATCAAACGTTCTTGCGGCGTGGTGATCTTGCGCAGTGGCTTGCCCCGGGCCGACTCGACCATCAGCGGGATATCGGTCTGCTCGCCTTTCCACATCGGGTCTTCGATGCTGTCGAACACCTCGCGCAGCTTTTTGCCCCAGCTGCCGTGCAGCATCTTCATGTAAGGGTTGTTCTCGTCGATGCAGACCACCTTGTCGGTCTGGAAGCTGTCGGCCTCGTACACCACCAGGTCCAGCGGCAGGCCGACGGACAGGTTGGATTTGAGGGTGGAGTCCATGGACACCAGCGCGCACTTGGCGGCCTCGTCCAGCGGGGTGGTGGGGGTGATCACGCGGTCCAGCACGGGCTTGCCGTACTTGGATTCGCCCACCTGGAAGTACGGGGTTTCGGGCGTGGCTTCGATGAAGTTACCGGCCGAATACACCTGGAACAGGCGCATGCCTTCACCGGCAATCTGGCCGCCAAAGATCATCGACACATTGAATTCCACGCCGGCCTGGCGCAGCGAGGCCGCATCGCGGTCATACACGTGGCGCACGGCGGAGCCCAGCACGCGGGCCGCGTCGAACATGCTTTTGGCGTTCCAGATGGTGATGGGGTCGCTGTCCTCGGTTTCCTTGACCTGCTCCACCTGCAGGATCTCGCGGATCGACTGAGAAATGCTCAGGTTGCCCGCCGACAACAGCACCATGAATCGGTCTTGCGGCTTCTCGTAGACGATCATCTTGCGGAAGGTGCTGATCTGGTCCAGCCCGGCGTTGGTACGCGAATCGGACAGGAAAACCAGCCCGGCATTGAGTTTGATGGCGACGCAGTAGGTCATGGTGGTATGGGTAAGAAGCTGAAATGGGGTTAGGCCGATGCGCCCAGGCTGAGTTTCTTCAGGCTGTACAAGGCCTCCAGCGCTTCGCGTGGAGACAGGGCATCCGGCTGGATGGCGGCTAGCGCTGATTCTAAAGGGCTGGGTCCGTCGTCAGGTTTCTGGGGCGGCGGCGCAAACAAATCCACCTGCGCCTGGTGGCCCAGGGCGTGCTCTTCCAGGGCGGCCAGGGTGTGGCGGGCGTGGTTGAGCACCGCGGCGGGCATGCCGGCTAGGCGGGCTACCTGGATGCCGTAGCTGCGGCTGGCCGGGCCGGGCTGCAGCTCGTGCAGAAACACGATGTCGCGGCCCGACTCTGCCGCGCTCACGTGCATGTTGACGGCACCATGGTGTTGGGCCGGGAATTCGGTGAGTTCGAAATAGTGGGTGGCAAACAGGCAGAAGGCCTGGGTTTTGTCGTGCAGGTGCGCCGCAATGCCACTGGCCAGCGCCAGGCCGTCGAAGGTGGAGGTACCGCGACCAATCTCGTCCATCAGCACCAGGCTGTGGGCGGTGGCGCTGTGCAGAATCTGCGCGGCTTCTGTCATCTCCACCATGAAGGTGGATTGCGCATTGGCCAGGTCGTCCGCTGCGCCGATGCGGGTGTGGATGGCATCGATAGGCCCCAGGCGGCAAGCGGTGGCGGGCACATAACTGCCCATGCTGGCCAGCAGCACGATGGTGGCCACTTGGCGCATATAGGTCGATTTACCGCCCATGTTGGGGCCGGTGATGATCTGCATGCGCTGGCGGTGGCCCAGGGCGGTGTGGTTGGCGATGAAGCTGGCGTTGCTGGTCTCGGCCAGGCGGGCTTCCACCACCGGGTGGCGGCCGCCCTGGATGGCGATGCAGGGCTCTTTCACAAACACCGGGGCGCACCAGTTCAGCGTGAGCGATCTCTCGGCCAGGGTGCACAGCACGTCCAGTGCGGCCAGGGCGTAGGCCAGTTGGCTCAAACGCGGCACAAAGGCCTGCAGGGCATCCAGCACCTGCTCGAACAGCCATTTCTCGCGGGCCAGCGCGCGCTCCTGGGCGCTCAGGGCCTTGTCTTCAAATGCTTTGAGCTCGGGGGTGATGAAGCGCTCGGCATTCTTCAGGGTCTGGCGGCGGCGGTAGTCGGCGGGCACCTTGTCGATCTGGCCCTGGGTGACTTCGATGTAGAAGCCGTGCACCTTGTTGAACTGCACCCGCAGGTTGGCAATACCGGTGCGGGCTTTTTCGCGGGTTTCCAGGTCGAGCAAGAACGCGTCGCAGTTGGTCTGGATGTCGCGTAGCTCGTCCAGCTCGGCATCGAAGCCGCGGTTGATCACGCCGCCGTCGCGCACCAGGGCGGCGGGCTCGTCCAGGATGGCGCTTTGCAGCAGGGCGGCACAGCCAACGGGGGGCTGCAGTGCCGCAGAAATCTGGGTCAAAAGTGCCGCTTGTGCTGGTATGAAGGGCATGAGCAGCTCTGCTTTTTGTAGCGTGTACTGCAAGGCCACCAGTTCGCGCGGGCGCACTTGGCGCAGCGCGATGCGGGCGCTGATGCGTTCCACGTCGCCGCTGCCCTTGAGCTGCTCGCGCAGGCGCTGGCCGTGGCCACCCTCGCGCAGGGTGGCGATGGCCTGCAGGCGCAGAGTCGCTTCGCTGCGGTCGCGCTGGGGTTCCAGCAGCCAGCGCTTCAGGGCGCGGCTGCCCATGCTGGTGCTGCAGGTATCGAGCAGGGAGAACAGGGTGGGCTTGTCCTCGCCGCGCAGGGTTTGGGTCAGCTCCAGGTTGCGCCGGGTGGAGAGCGGCAGGTGGATGCTGGCATCGCCTTTTTGCACGCGGATGGTTTGCACGTGCGACAGGGCGCGGCCCTGGGTGTGCTCGGCAAAGGTCAGCAGGGCGGCTGCTGCTGCGTGGGCCTGGGGCAGGTCGTCGGCCTGCCAGGCGGCCAGGGTGGCGGCGTGCAGTTGCTCCAGCAGCTTGCGCTGGCCCAGGGCGGCATCGAACTGCCAGGCCGGGCGGGCGGTGGTGGACAAGGCCACGCCGGGCGCGGTGGCGCGCTTCAGGGCCTGGATGCGCTGCTCCAGGCTGGTGCTGGCATCGGCACTGTGCAGCAGCTCGCTGGGGGCGATGCGGGTGACCCAGGCTTCCAGCTCGTCGCTGGGGCACTCGGCCAGGTGGATTTCGGCCCGCGTCACGCTCAGCCAGGCCAGACCGCAGGTATTGCGCGGCCCCTGGTGGATGGCCAGCAGCACGGATTCGGTCTTGTCGGAGAGCAGCTCGGCATCGGTGAGCGTGCCGGGCGTCACCACCCGCACCACCTTGCGCTCCACCGGCCCCTTGCCCGTGACCTCGCCCACCTGTTCGCAAATCGCCACCGACTCGCCCAGCTTGATCAGCTTGGCCAGGTAGCCCTCCAGCGCATGGAAGGGCACCCCGCACATGGGAATCGGCACGCCCGCCGTGTGACCGCGCTTGGTCAGGGTGATGTCGAGCAGGGCGGTGGCCTTTTCGGCATCGCTGAAAAACAGCTCGTAGAAGTCGCCCATGCGGTAGAAAACCAGCGTGTCGGGGTGCTCGGCCTTGATGGCCAGGTACTGGGCCATCATGGGCGTGTGGGCGGCAGCGGGCGCGTCGTTAGGCAGAGCGGTGGACGGGGGAAGGGCTTTGGCGCTCAAGATCGTGGTTCCAGGGGGGCGAAGAGGGGCGAAGTGGTGCGGGTGGGGGCCGATTATCGGCGACGGTGGGGTTTGGGCCATCGGCCTGGGTGTGGCGATCAGCGCTTTCCATTGGAAAGTAACGCGCTTCAAGGTGCTAATATTTCTCTTTTTTTTGATGAAAAAAGCTAAAATATTGACTGTATAGGTTAACTACAAGTGCTAATAATTTAGCTATTTAAAGTATAAAAACATAAAATAACGGCACTATGGCCAAAAAAACTGCCCCTTTGCTTCCGTCCACCGACGCACTGCTGTGCCAATTCGGCGACCGGTTGCGCCTTGCGCGGCAGCGGCGGCGGCTGTCTGCCAAGCAGGTAGCAGAGCGCGCGGGGATGTCGCCTATGACCCTGCGCAGCCTGGAGCGCGGCGGCTCGGGCGTGACGATGGGGGCCTACCTGGCCGTGATGCAAGTCCTCGGTATCGAGAGCGACCTGGGCCTGTTGGGCGCACCAGACCCCCAGGGGCGGGAGTTGCAGGATGCGCGTTTGACCCGCAGGAAGGCACCACCTGCCGAGCCCACCGTACGACGCATGCCCGCCGCTGATACCGTGCCGCAGCAGGAGGTCAGCGGCGGCAAAAGCTGGCGAGAGCAGGGCGGTTTTAGCGACTCCGAAGCGCTGGCGGGCTTGATTCAGAGTCCAGAACCCGTGCCCCAGAAACCCCACAAGGCGCGTTAAGCCATGGCCGCCATCGCTGTCTATGCCGACTGGGACGGCCTACCCGCGCCGCTGCGTTTGGGTGTGCTGCATGCCCAGCGCGGCGCAGGCCGGGAGATTTTTGAGTTCGCATACGACGCGCTAGCACTGGCCCACCCCGCCGTGCGCAACCTGCAGCTCGATCCCCGGCTGGGCCTGTTCACGGGCCGGCAGCATCCACCCCAGGGCCATGAAACCTTCGGCGTTTTTGCCGATGCCAGCCCCGACCGCTGGGGCCGCCTGCTGATGCGCCGCCGCCTGGAGCGCGAGCAGCGGGCAGGGCGGGTGGGCAAGGCGGTGCGGCTGCACGCATCCGACTACCTTCTGGGGGTGCACGATGCCTTCCGCGTGGGCGCGCTGCGGTTTCGGCCTGGCGACGCAGGGGACTTTCTGGATAACCGGCACGGTGTGGCAGCACCTCCGTTCATCCAATTGCGCGAGTTGGAGGCCGCCAGCCTGGCGCTAGAGCGCGACGAAGACAACACCGCCGCCGCAGGCGACGACTGGCTGCGCATGTTGATTGCGCCCGGTGGTTCGCTTGGCGGTGCACGGCCCAAAGCCAGTGTGGTCGATCCGGACGGGCACCTGTGGATCGCCAAATTTCCCAGTGTGCGCGACGGGCACGACGTAGGTGCCTGGGAGATGGTGGTGCACACCCTGGCGCGCGGCTGTGGGCTGCGCGTGCCCGACAGCCTGGCGCGCCGCTTCGCCAACCCGCACCATACGTTTTTGGTGCAGCGCTTCGACCGCACGCTCGCCGGTCGGCGGCTGCACTTTGCGTCCGCGATGACGCTCACCGGCCACCAGGACGGCGAGGATGCATCGACTGGCGTGGGCTATCTGGAACTGGCCCGCGTGCTGATCGACCATGGCGCGCACACCGATACCGATCTGCAAGAGTTGTGGTCGCGCATCGTGTTCAATGTGCTGGTGTCCAACAGCGACGACCATCTGCGCAACCACGGCTTCATCCTGGTGCCCGGCAAGGGTTGGCGCTTGTCCGAAGCGTACGACATGAACCCCGTGCCCGCATCCCACGGCCTGAAGCTCAACATCAGCGAAGCCGACAACGCGCTGGACCTCGACCTGGTCCGTTCCGTGGCCCCGTACTTTCGTGTGGATGCGAAAACGGCCCAGGCCACCATCGCCCGCAGCCAGGCGGTGGTGCGGCAGTGGCCCAAGGTGGCGGCGCAGCTGGGTATTGCGGCCCGCGAGCAAGAGCGCATGGCCGCCGCGTTTGCGTTGGCGGACTAGCCCACCGCCTGCTGCATCCACCCCACAAACGCCTCCACCAACACCCGGTTCTCCGTACGCTCCGGCAGCACACAGTAATAGGCCCGGTCATGCGCCCCGCCAGTCGGCAGCGGCTGCGCGCAGGCCAGCACCAGCTCGCCGCGTGCCAGTTCGGCTTCGACCAGCAGGCGCGGCACCAGGCCCAGGCCCAGGCCGCAGGTGGCGGCGGCAGCGGTCATGGAGAACAGCTCGTAGCGCGGGCCGCGCCGGGCCAGGGGGGCGGGCACGCCCATGGCATCGAACCATTCGCGCCAGCCGTCGGGGCGGGTGCTTTGCTGCAGCAGGGGGAGTTCGGCGATGGCTTCTGCGGTGAAGGCGGTTGCGCCTTTCAAAAGTGCCGGGCTGCACACCGGCACCATGTCCTCGCCCAGCAGGCGCACCGCGCGAGTGCCTGCCCACTGGGCCACCTGCTCGGCCGTGCTGCTGTACAGGGCGGCATCAAACGGCGTGTCGGCAAATAGGAAGGGGCGGGTGCGGGTTTCGAGGTGCACCGTGGTGTCGGGGTGCAGGGCGGTCCAGGCGGGCAGACGCGGGATCAGCCAGCGGGTGGCAAAGGTGGGCACCGAGGCCAGGTGCAGCGTGCCGCCGCTGCCCTGGTGCGACATGGCATCCAGCGTGTCCTGCTCCAGGCCGCTGAGACGCACGGCCACCTGCTGCGCGTACTCGGCCCCCTGGGGGGTGAGCGCCACGCCATAGCGGGTGCGGCGAAACAGCGGCACGCCCACAAAGGCCTCCAGCGCGGTGATCTGGCGCGACACCGCCCCCTGGCTCAGCGCCAGCTCCTGGGCGGCCCGGGTATAGCTTTCGTGGCGGGCGGCGGCATCGAGGCAGGCCAGGGCCTGGAGGGAGGGGATTTTGCGGCGCATAGTGTGAGAAATATACACAATAAGCCTCTGGATGTCTGATTTATCCATAGCTGCTAGCGCTGATTAAATAAGCGGTAGCGCCTGAAATTTTCTAAACCTTGAGAATTTAAAGTATCTTGAAAATGCATAACTGGTTGCAAACAAATCGTTTGCCCCCGCGCCCCGGCGGGCACTACCATGGCGGCTATTCCCCAGGAGACACCCCATGGCCCACGCCGCATTCCAATGGCAAGACCCGTTCTTGCTCGACCAGCAACTCAGCGATGACGAACGCATGGTGCGTGACGCATCGGCGGCCTACTGCCAAGACCGGCTGCTGCCCCGCGTGCTGCAGGCTTTCCGCACCGAGAGCACCGACCCGGCCATCTTCCGCGAGATGGGCGAGCTGGGCCTGCTGGGCCCCACCATCCCCGAGCAGTACGGCGGCCCCGGCCTGAACTACGTGGCCTACGGCCTGATCGCCCGCGAAGTGGAGCGCGTGGACTCGGGCTACCGCTCGATGATGAGCGTGCAAAGCTCGCTGGTGATGGTGCCGATTTTTGAATTCGGCACCGAAGCCCAGCGGCAAAAATACCTGCCCCAACTGGCCACCGGCGCGTGGATTGGCTGTTTCGGCCTGACCGAGCCCGACCACGGCTCCGACCCCGGCTCCATGGCCACCCGCGCCCACAAGGTGGCGGGCGGCTACCAGCTGCGCGGCTCCAAGATGTGGATTTCCAACAGCCCGATCGCCGACGTGTTCGTGGTCTGGGCCAAAGAGGTGGACGCGGCGGGCAACGTCGGCCCCATCCGCGGCTTCATCCTGGAAAAAGGCATGGCCGGCCTGAGCGCCCCCGCCATCCACGGCAAGGTGGGCCTGCGCGCCAGCATCACCGGCGAGATCGTGATGGACGGCGTGTTCTGCCCCGAAGACAACGCCTTCCCGGAGGTGCAGGGTCTGAAAGGCCCGTTCACCTGCCTCAACAGCGCCCGCTACGGCATCGCCTGGGGCGCGCTGGGGGCGGCCGAAGACTGCTGGTTCCGCGCCCGCCAGTACACGCTGGACCGCAAGCAGTTTGGCCGCCCGCTGGCCGCCAACCAGCTCATCCAGAAAAAGCTGGCCGACATGCAGACCGACATCGCCCTGGGCCTGCAAGGCTGCCTGCGCCTGGGCCGCATGAAGGACGAGGGCACGGCCTCGGTGGAGCTGACCTCGCTGCTCAAGCGCAACTCCTGCGGCAAGTCGCTGGACATCGCCCGGCTGGCGCGCGACATGATGGGCGGCAACGGCATCTCTGACGAGTTTGGCGTGGCGCGCCACTTGGTGAACCTGGAGGTGGTCAACACCTACGAGGGCACGCACGACATCCACGCGCTGATTTTGGGCCGCGCCCAGACCGGCATTGCGGCGTTTTAGGAACACCCCCAGGCTTTTTCACTGCGTGTAAACGCCAACCCCCTTGCAGGGGGCAACGCTGGCGGCCCGGCAGAGCCGGTTCCGCGGCGTTCTTGAATGAAACCAAAGGCATCTGACCACCATGGCTCTCGAAAAATCCGCTTCCGCGCTATCGCATCTCAAGGTGCTGGACCTGTCCCGCGTGCTGGCTGGGCCGTGGTGTACCCAAATGCTGGCCGACCTGGGGGCCGACGTGGTCAAGGTCGAGCGCCCGGTGGTGGGCGACGACACCCGCCACTGGGGCCCGCCGTTCCTGCAAGACGCGGACGGCAATGACACCGACCAGGCCACCTATTTCACCGCCTGCAACCGCAACAAGCGCTCCACCACCATCGACATGGCCCAGGCCGAAGGCCAGGCACTGATCCGCCAGATGGCGGCGACCAGCGATGTGCTGGTAGAGAACTTCAAGGTCGGCGGCCTGGCGCACTACGGGCTGGACTACGCCAGCCTGCAGGCCATCAACCCGCGCTTGATTTATTGCTCGGTTACCGGCTTTGGCCAGACCGGGCCGTACGCCGAGCGCGCGGGCTACGACCTGATGGTGCAGGCCATGAGCGGCCTGATGTCCATCACCGGCACGGCAGACGCAGGGCCGCAGCGGGTGGGCGTGGCCGTGATCGACCTGTTTACCGGGGTCTACGCCTGTAGCGCCATCCTGGCCGCCATCGAGTCGCGCCGCCGCACCGGCCTGGGCCAGCACATCGACATGGCCTTGCTCGACGTGGGCATGGCCATGCTGGCCAACCAGGCCGCCGGATTCCTGAACACCGGCAAAGTGCCCCAGCGCCTGGGTAACACCCACCCCAGCCTGGTGCCCTACCAAGACCTGCCCACGGCAGACGGCGCCATGCTGCTGGCCATCGGCAACGACGGCCAGTTCGCCCGCTTCTGCGCCGCCGCCGAGCACCCCGAATGGGCCACTGACCCGCGCTATGCCACCAACACCCTGCGGGTGCAGCACCGCGCCGAGTTGACGAACGCGCTGGAGGCCGTCACCCGCACGCGCAGCACCGCGCAGTGGATCAGCTTGCTGGAGGACAAAGCCGTGCCCTGCGGCCCCATCAACACCATGGACCAGGCCTTTGCCGATGCCCAGGTGCAGGCCCGAGGTTTGAAGGTAAATCAGCCTCTAGCGCCCATAGGACAAGCGCAAGCAGCTATTGAAAGCATAGTAAGCGTAGCCAGCCCCTTGCGCCTGACCGCCACGCCGCCGGTGCTGCACCGCCCGCCGCCGGGCTTGGGGGAGCACACGGACGAGGTGTTGGCGGGGCTGGGCTTGGATGCGGCGGCGATTGCGGCGCTGCGGGCGGGTGGGGTGGTGTAGGGTTTGTATATCCTGTATATACTTCGGTTTTACAGGAGGAAATCCCATGCTGACACGCGTGTTCAAAAGCGGCAATTCGCTGGCCGTGCGCATCCCCAAAGAGCTGGGTTTTGTCGATGGCGCGCAAGACGTAGAGGTGGAGCGCGTGGGCAACACCCTGGTGCTGCGGCTGGTCGCGCAGGAAACCATCGGGGACCTGGGCGACATCCTGGCGGCATTTCCCAAGAGCTTCATGGCCGAGGGGCGGGAATTCCATGAGCAAGCCGAACGCGACTGGAGCGGCTTTGGCCGGATGGCTGGTGACAAAAAGCCAGACTGATCCATGCGCTACCTCCTCGACACCAATATCTGCATCTACCTGATTGCGGCCCGTCCGCCCGAGGTGCTGCGGCGCTTCCAGTCGCAGCCGTTAGGCAACGTGGTGATGTCGGTGGTCACCTACGCCGAGCTGTGCCATGGCGTGGAGCGCTGCACTGCCCCCGACCGGGAACTCGCCGCCGCAGCCCTCCAGCGCCTGGTCCAGCGCGTGCCAGTACTCGCTTTTGAACCCAACGCTGCCGAAAGCTATGGCGTGCTGGCCGCCGCCGTGCGCGACCGCCGCCGCGATGCCATGGACCGCCTCATAGCCGCCCACGCCATCAGCCTGGGCCTCATCGTGGTGACCAACAACGAGGCGGATTTCAAAGACTATCCTGGGTTGGAGGTGGAGAACTGGGTGGGGAGCGGGGCGGGTTTGGGCTGAAGCGGGGGCTCGGCCGCGTTTCACCGTGGTGCCAAGGTGAAGCCTTAGCTTGCCGGCCCTTGGCCCAGAAACGCAAATGGGCGACCAAAGCCGCCCATTCCCCTCAATGTGTGCTTACTTCGCCGTAGGCATCACAAACTCAGCCCCCTTGGCGATGCTCTCGGGCCAGCGCTGCATGATGGACTTTTGCTTGGTGTAGAAACGCACGCCCTCTTCGCCGTAGGCGTGCATGTCGCCAAACAGGCTCTTTTTCCAGCCGCCGAAGCCGTGCCAGGCCATGGGCACGGGGATCGGCACGTTGATGCCGACCATGCCGACCTGGATGCGGCGGCTGAATTCGCGGGCCACGTTGCCGTCGCGGGTGAAGCAGGCCACGCCGTTGCCGAATTCGTGGTCGTTGATCAGCTGGATCGAGGTGGCCAGGTCGGGCACGCGCACGCAGGCCAGCACTGGGCCGAAGATTTCTTCCTTGTAGATGCGCATGTCGGGGGTGACGTGGTCGAACAGCGTGCCGCCCAGCCAGAAGCCTTCGCCACAGCCGTCGCCAGCTTGTGCGCCGTCAAATCCGCGGCCATCGGCCATCAACTGCGCGCCTTCTTTCACGCCTTGCTCGATGTAGCCGGTGATGCGGGCATGGGCGGCGGGGGTGACGATGGGGCCCATTTCAGCGGCCAGATTCGTGCCGTTCAAAACCTTCAGCGTCTTGGTGCGGGCCAGCAGCTTGGGGATGACCTTGTCGGCCACATCGCCCACCAGCACGGCCACCGAGATCGCCATGCAGCGCTCGCCTGCCGAGCCGTAACCTGCGCCGATCAGTGCGTCCACCACCTGGTCGATGTCGGCATCGGGCATCACCACCATGTGGTTCTTCGCGCCGCCCAGGGCCTGCACGCGCTTGCCGTGGTGGGCACCGGTTTCATAGATGTAGTTGGCGATGGGCGTGGAGCCGACGAAGCTCACGGCCTTCACGTCGGGGTGCACCAGCAGCGCGTCCACGGCTTCCTTGTCGCCCTGGACCACGTTGAACACGCCATCCGGCAAACCGGCCTGCTTGAGCAGATCGGCCATGAACAGGCTGGCGCTGGGGTCGATGGGGCTGGGCTTGAGCACAAAGGTGTTGCCTGCGGCAATCGCCACCGGGAACATCCACATCGGCACCATCACGGGGAAGTTGAACGGCGTGATACCGGCCACCACGCCCAGGGGCTGGCGCAGCGTCCAGTTGTCGATGCCGGTGCTCACCTGGTCGGTGAAGTCGCCCTTGAGCAACTGCGGAATGCCGCAGGAGAATTCCACGATGTCGATGCCGCGCGCCACTTCGCCCTGCGCATCGGTGAACACCTTGCCATGCTCGGCGGTGATCATGTGGGCCAGCTCGTCCTTGTGCAGGTTCAGCAGCTCCAGAAACTTGAACAGCACGCGGGCACGGCGGATGGGCGGGGTGTCGGCCCACTTGGGGAAGGCGGCCAGGGCCGATGCCACGGCGGCATCCACGTCTTGCTGGTTGCCCAGGCGCACATTGCGGCTGACCTTGCCGGTGGCCGGGTTGTAGACGGGCTGGGTGCGGGTGCCGTGGCCGGTGGTGCGCTCGCCGTGCAGGTACTGGGCGATTTCGGTGGAGTCGGTAGCAGCGGTCATGGAGGTGTCTCGTTGTGGTGGAGTGAGGCTGCAGTGTAGGCACGCCACCCCCGGGTCACAAGCCCGAAACTTTGAATTGATTGTTCAGAATGGTGAACAATAGGGTGAGAATAAGGGCATGAACGAGCAGAAAATCAACGAACTCTGGAGCCATCTCCATTGGTTGACGGTCCTCGCCCAGCAGGGCAGTTACACCGCGGCAGCCGCCCGGCTGGGCGTGAGCAAGGCGGCGATGAGTCAGCGCATGGCCGATCTGGAGCGCATGGCGGGCGTGCCGCTGGTGCGCCGCACCACCCGCAGCGTGCGCCTCACCGAGGCGGGCCAGCGCCTGGTGGACGACACCCGGGCATCGTTCGAGCAGATCGCCCAAAGCTTCGCCCAGGTGCGCGACCTGGCCGACGCGCCCCAGGGCCTTTTGCGCGTCACCGCCCCGGTGGCGTTTGCGCGCCAGCAACTGGTGCCCCGGCTGGCCGACTTTTTGCGCGAATACCCGGATGTGCGGCTGGAACTGGAGCTGTCCGACCGCCTGTCCAGTCTGGCCACCGAGGGCTTCGATCTGGCCATCCGCCACACCGCCGCGCCGCCCGACACCCACGTGGCCTGGACGCTGTGCACCACCCGCTCGCTGCTGGTGGCCAGCCGGACGTATTTGCGCAAACGCGGCACGCCGCTGCGCCCCGAAGATCTGCGCACCCATAGCTGCCTGCACTACCCGCGCGCGCAGGACACGCCCGCCTGGACCTTTGCGCAGGGCACGGGATCGAATGTGGAGCGGGTGACGGTGCCGGTGTCCGGCGTGCTATCGGCCAACAACAGCGAAGCCCTGCGCGATGCCGCCGTGGCCGGGCTGGGGATTGCGCTGCTGCCGGATTTCAGCCTGCCCGCCAGTGTGCGCGGCAGCAAGCTGGTGCCCGTGCTGCCCGACTGGCAACTGGTGGGCGGCTATGCCGACCAGCTCTACGCCATCCGCCCCTACACCGCCCATGTGCCGCGCGCGGTGACGGCGTTTGTGAACTACCTGCGGCAGGCGCTGGCGGGGGGATTTGGTGGGGATGGTGATTTAGAAAAATAAGGCCGTTTTTCAGGCATTGGATTGGCACCCAGCGCTTATTCAATCAGCGCAAGAAGCTCCTATTTTTGATACTAAAAATAAGAGCAATTCTCTTAGTTATCAATCACCCGCCGCGCAAACCCCTGCAGGTAATCCATCAGCCGCGTGGCCCCGCCCACTGCGGCGGCCTCGTCGCCGGTGGCGATGCCCTGGGCCAGCTCCAGGTGGGCCTGCGCGGCTTCCATGATGTCGCCGGCGTGCTGGTAGGCCACCCAAAAGCGGCGGCACTGCACGATCAGCGGCACCACGGCCTTGACGGCGGAATGGTTGTGGCTGGCCTGGTGGTTCACCTGGTCCAGCGCCAGGTCGGCGGCCATGTAATCGGCCAGATTACCGCGCTGCGCCGCCTGCACCATCTTCTCGGCACAGCGCACGATGTCCTTGCGCTGCAAGGCGGTGGCCCGGCGGGCGGAGCAGGCCGCTATCAGGCATTCGAGCACGCGGCGCGTCTGCACGACATCCAGGTGGTCGGCCAGGTCGATGTTGGACACCAGCAGGCCGCGCCGGGGCTGCTGCACGATCAGCCCGATCGACACCATGCGCAGCAGCGCCTCGCGCACGGGGGTGCGGCCCAGTTGCGTCAGCTCGACCAAATCGCTCTCGACCACCGGGCTGCCGGGGGCCAGCTTCAGGGTGGAGATCAGCGTCTCGATCGCGTCGTAGGCCAGGTCGGCGGCGCGGCGCTTGGGCGCGGGGGAGGGCGGAGTCTTGGACATGGGGGCTAGGTTGTGTACAGGCCGATGGTAATCGTAAAAAAATATTTTAGATATGTTGCTAATATATTAAGATTGCGCCACCAACCCAAATAACTTAGGAAACACACCATGACGCTCCCCCGCTGGAAAGGCATCTTCCCCGCCATCACCACCAAGTTCCACGCCGACGAAAGCATCGACGCCGAAGGCACGGCCAAGCACATCGAGTTCCAGATCGCCAACGGCATCCACGGCCTGGTTACCTGCGGCTCGCTGGGCGAGGCCAGCACGCTGACGCTGGAAGAAAAGCTGCAGGTCGCCGACATTGCGCTGAAGGCCGCCAAGGGCCGCATCCCGGTGTTGGCCAATGTGTCCGAAACCAGCACCCGCGAGGCCCTGCGCTATATAGCCGGTGCCAACAAGCTGGGCGTAGACGGTTACATGGTCATGCCGTCCGTCATCTACGTGGCCGATGCGCGCGAAGCCATGCTCAACGTGCGCACCATGGCCAATGCCGCGCAAAAACCCATCATGGTCTACAACAACCCGGTGGCCTACCGTGTCGATTTGAAACCCGAGCACATGCAAGAGTTGGCCGACTGCGAGTGGATTGTGGCCATCAAGGAAAGCACCGACAACATCCGCCGCATCACCGACCTGCGCAACCTGCTGGGCACGCGCTACCAGCTGTTCCTGGGCGTGGACGACCTGGCTTTCGAGGGCCTGGCCCTGGGCTGCGACGGCCTGCTGGCCGGTGTGGGCTGCGCCTTCCCGCGCGAAACCGTGGCCTTGTACGACCTGATGCAGGCGGGTGAGTGGGCCGAAGCGCTCAAGCTCTACCAGTGGATGACCCCCATGCTGCACCTGGACGTGTCCACCAAGCTGGTGCAAAACCTGAAACTGATCGACCTGCTGGTGGGCGTAGGCAGCGAGCACATGCGCCGCCCGCGCCTGCCGCTGATCGGCGAAGAGCGCGCTTATATTGAAGGCGTGGTGGCCAAGGCTTTGGCTACCCGCCCTACCAAATACCAATCCATCGTCTAAACATGCAACGCATCCAGATCATCGATTCCCACACCGGCGGCGAACCTACGCGGCTGGTGGTGGGCGGTTTCCCCGACCTGGGCTCGGGCAGCATGGCCGAGCGCCGGGCCGTGCTGGCCGCGCAGCACGACCAATGGCGGGCCGCTACCGTGCTGGAGCCGCGCGGCAACGACGTGATCGTGGGCGCGCTGCTGTGCGAGCCGGTGGCGGCAGATGCAGCAGCCGGGGTCATCTTCTTCAACAACACCGGCTACTTAGGCATGTGCGGCCACGGCACCATCGGCCTGGTGGTCAGCCTGGCGCACATGGGCCGCATAGCGCCGGGCGTGCACAAGATCGAAACCCCGGTGGGCACGGTAGAGGCCACCTTGCACACCGACGGCTCTGTCAGCGTGCGCAACGTGCCCGCTTACCGTTTTGCCACGCAGGTCGCGGTGGACGTGCCGGGTTACGGTGTGGCGCATGGCGACATCGCCTGGGGCGGCAACTGGTTCTTTCTGGTGAACGACCACGGCCTGCGCGTAGCCAGCGACCAGTTGGCGGCACTCACCACCTACGCCTGTGCGCTGAGTGCGGCGCTGGGGGCGCAGGGCATTACCGGGGCCGATGGCGCAGAAATTGACCACATCGAACTGTTCGGCCCGGACGACCAGGGTGCCGACAGCCGCAACTACGTGCTGTGCCCCGGCATGGCTTACGACCGCTCGCCTTGCGGCACCGGCACCAGCGCCAAGATCGCCTGTTTGGCGGCAGATGGCAAGCTGGCTCCCGGCGCGGTATGGCAGCAGGCCAGCGTGATCGGCAGCCGCTTCGAGGCTTCGTACACGGTGAACGGCGGCCAAGTGATCCCCACCATCCGGGGCCGCGCCCATGTGTGCGCCGAATCGACCTTGCTGATTGCCGAAGACGACCCTTTTGCCTGGGGAATTTCTCTGGCATGAATCCCGATGTGATCGTCATCGGCGCAGGCATCGTCGGCGCGGCCTGTGCCCATGCGTTGGCACAGGCAGGCCAGCGCGTGCTGGTGCTGGATGACCGGCGCGGCGGTGCCACCGGCGCGGGCATGGGCCACCTGGTGGTGATGGACGACAACCCGGCCGAGCTGGCGCTGAGCCAGTATTCCGTAGCCCAGTGGCGCGCCCTGGCCCCGCAGATGCCGGCAGATTGCGCCTTCAGCGGCTGCGGCACGCTGTGGGTGGCGGCAGATGCCGAGGAAATGGCGGCGGCCGAAGACAAGCGCCAGCGCCTGCACGACCATGGCATCGCCTGCGAACTGCTGGATGAGGTTGCGCTCGCCCAGGCCGAACCCGCCTTGCGCCCCGGCCTGGCGGGCGCGCTCAAGGTGCCGGGCGACGGCATCGTCTATGCGCCCAACGCCGCCCGCTGGTTACTATCAAAATACGAGCACCTCGTGCAGGTGGAATGGGCGCAAGTGGCCGAAATCGATGGTAAAACAGTGCACCTAGCCGACGGCAGCACGCGCCAGGCCCCGCAGATCCTGCTGGCCAACGGCATCCACGCCACCACACTGTGCCCCGGTTTGCCCATCCGCCCCAAAAAGGGCCATCTCCTCATCACCGACCGCTACCCCGGCACGGTGCACCACCAACTGGTGGAGCTGGGCTATGTGACCAGCGCGCACCACAGCGTGGGGCCGTCGGTGGCTTTTAATCTGCAGCCGCGCCCCACCGGGCAGTTGCTGCTGGGGTCGAGCCGCCAGTTCGACACGATGGACACCACGGTAGAGGCCGAGATGTTGCAAGCCATGCTGCAACGCGCCCTGGCCTACATGCCCGGCCTGGCCGACCTCAACGCCATCCGCAGCTGGTGCGGCCTGCGCGCCGCCACGCCCGACAGCTTGCCCATCCTGGGTGCGCACCCGGACCGCGACGGCCTGTGGCTGGCCGTGGGGCACGAGGGCCTGGGTGTGACCACGGCTTTGGGCACCGCCCATGTGCTAGCCGCCCTGATGACCGGCGGCACGCCGCCCCTGGATGCTGCGCCCTACGGCCTGCAACGCTTTGCGGAGGCCGCATGCGCGTGAATCTGCACATCAACGGCCAGCCCGTGTCCGTCCCCGCAGGCTGTTCGGTCGCTGCCGCGCTGGCCATTGCGGGCGATGGTGTTGCCCGCACATCGGTCAGTGGCAAAGCCCGCGCTCCGCTGTGCGGCATGGGCATTTGCCAGGAATGCCGGGTGAGCATCAACGGCGTGCGCCGCCTGGCCTGCCAGACGACCTGCAGCGCAGGCATGCGGGTGGAGATGACCCCGTGACGCAGTGCGACATCCTCATCATCGGCGCGGGTCCCGCAGGCATGGCGGCGGCCTTGGCGGCAGCGCCCAGCGGCGCGTCGATAGCCATCATCGACGACAACCCCGCGCCCGGCGGCCAGATCTGGCGCGACGGCCCCAGCGCCCAGGTGCCGGTGGCCGCACAGCGCATGCGCGAGCAACTGTCGGCCTGTGCCAACGTGCGCATCTACAGCGGCGCGCGCGTCATCTCCGCCCCGGCTCCGCACACTTTGCTGCTGGAAGATGCCGAGCGTGGCTTGACCATCGACTGGAAAAAACTCATCCTGTGCACCGGCGCCCGCGAGTTGCTGCTGCCTTTCCCCGGCTGGACGCTGCCAGGCGTGACCGGCGCGGGCGGCCTGCAGGCGCTGATCAAATCCGGCTTGCCCGTGGCGGGTGAACGCATCGTGGTGGCGGGCAGCGGCCCCTTGCTACTGGCTGCTGCGGCCTCGGCGCGCAAGGCCGGTGCCAAAGTAGTGCGTGTTGCCGAGCAGGCGGGTTTGTCATCCATCGTGGGCTTTGCCGCCCGGCTGGCTGGGTCGCCAGGCAAAGCCCTGCAGGCACTGACGTTGTTGCACCCGCAGTACCGCACTTCCAGCCATGTCATCGCAGTGCAAGGGCAGGGCAGGGTGCAGTCGGTGCAATTGCAGCAGGGCAGCCGCCGGGTCGAGATCGCCTGCGACCGCCTGGCCTGCGGCTTTGGCCTGGTGCCCAACACCCAACTGGGCCAACTGCTGGGCTGTAGCCACACGCCCACCGGGCTGGCGGTAGACGATTGGCAGGCCACTAGCCAGCCGCATATTTACGCGGCGGGCGAGTGCACCGGCGTGGGCGGCAGCGAGCGCGCCCTGGTGCAAGGACGCATCGCAGGCTTGGCCGCTGTGGGCGATAAAACTGCAGCCCAAACCCTGTGGCCCGAGCGCAGCCGCTGGCAGGCCTTTGCCCAGCAGTTGGCACGCAGCTTTGCCTTGCATCCGAAATTAAAACAACTTCCCCAGGCCGATACCCTGGTGTGCCGCTGCGAAGACGTCGCCTACGCCGCCGTACAGGCCTGCGCGGGCTGGACCGATGCCAAGCTGCACACCCGCTGCGGCATGGGTGCCTGCCAGGGCCGCATCTGCGGCACGGCGATGCAGTTTCTGCACGGCTGGGAGCAGCCCGTGCCCCGCAACCCCCTGGCACCTGCGCGCATTGGCACGCTTGCTGCTATACCTTTGAAAGGAGAGTAAACATTAGGACTTACGCAGCGCCCCTGTATCGCCCTTCGGGCTTACAGGGGGAACTTGCGTAAGTCCTGAACATATAAGTTTTGCTTCTAGTAGTTCATATTCTCTACATATAGAAACACATTTCCCCCGTTGGAGCGGTTCCCGCACTACAGTGCGTCCGTGACAAATTCCTTGTTCCACAACTTCCACTTTAGGACACCGTCAATGCCATCCACATTTACAAAAATCGCCCTCGCATGCGCCGCCACCATGGCCTTCGCAGGGGGTGCTTATGCCCAGGAACAGACCGTCAAAATCGGCGTAACCGGCCCCCTGTCGGGCCCCAATGCCTTCATTGGCAAAGACAATGAAAACGGCGTGCGCCTGGCCGTGGAAGACCTGAATGCCAAGAAAATCGTGGTGGGTGGCAAGACCCTGAAGTTCGAGCTGGAATCGGAAGACGACCAGTGCGACCCCAAAGCCGGTGTGAGCGTGGCCCAGAAGCTGGTGGACGGCAATGTGAAGTTCGTGATGGGCCCGTACTGCTCCGGCGTGGCCATCCCCGCGTCGCGCGTGTACAGCCAAGGCAATGTGGTGCTGTCCACCGTGGGCAGCAACCCCAAGGTCACCATGGGCGGCTACAAGAACCTGTTCCGCATCATGGCGGGCGACAACGAAATCGGCGCGCGCCTGGCTTTCTACGCGGCCAACATCATGAAGGTCAAGAACGTGGCCGTCATCGACGACCGCACCGCCTACGGCCAGGGCCTGGCAGACGAGTTCAGCAAGGAAGCCAAGAAGCTGGGCCTGAACATCGTGGGCAATGAGTTCACCACCGACAAAGCCACCGACTTCTCTGCCATCCTGACCAGCCTGAAGGGCAAGAACCCCGACGTGATTTTGCTGGGTGGCTACGCGCCCCAGGCCGGCCCTATGCTGCGCCAGATGAAGTCGCTGGGTATCAACGCCAAGCTGCTGGGTGGCGATGCGATCTGTACCGCTGAGCTGGGCAAGCTGGCCGGTGAAGCCGCTACCGACACCGCCTTCTGCGCCCAAGGCGGCGCGGTGCTGGACAAGACGAGCGAAGGTCCGGCCTTCAAGGCCAAGTACAAGAAGCGCTTCAACATCGACCCCGATGCCTACGCGCCTTCGTTCTACGACCAGACCATGTTTGTCGGCCAGTCGATCCAGAAAGCCGGTACTGTGGACCCGGTCAAGGTCGGTGCCGAGATCTACAAGACCTCGTACAAGGGCATGTCGGGCACCTTCGCCTTTGACGACAAGGGCAACCTGAAGTCCGCCCCGATCACCATCTACACCTTCAAGGCGGGCCTTCCATCGGCCCTGGGTACGTACTGATCTGGCGCTGAAAGTGCTATAAAAAAGGCCGCTTTTGCGGCCTTTTTCGCGTTTTGGGCGGCAATCAATTGATCTTTGGTGCGGATGTTGTCAAGCCCATTGGTTCAATCGCGGCCCGACTATGGATTGAAAAGCAGATTTGTATTCCTGCCTGGCTTGGATTAAATTGTCACTGCCTGTGCAAACAGGTGCTAACCGGTAGGAGCCAACGCCACCTGACATTTTGCGATGGTGGTGTGCAGCAGCCCCGGTCCTTAATGGACGCAATCTCTTGCGTCCAACGCAACGGGGGACATCAATCTCTCCCTTGCAGCCCCGACGGCATGAACCGCAAGTTCGCCGTCAAGCCCGGCAACCAATGCAAATCGGTTGCCGGGCTTTTAGTTTTGGCACACCCCCAGGCTTCAGTGCTTCGCATCTTTCTCCAACCCCCTTGCAGGGGGCGATACCAGCGGCCTGGCGGAGCCAGTTCCACGGTATCCCTGGAAGGGGTGCTATTGCGATGCGTGGTTCTATTGGTGGGGTGATCGCTAAGTTTTACAGCATGGGTAAGTGCACATTCGCTTGCAGAGCCCCCACGGTCTGGCGGCAAAATGGGCGCTATGACATTTTTTCAAAACAAGTGGTTGCGCCGTGCGGCGTGGAGCGTGGCGGGGCTGCTGGGCCTGTGGGCAGTGACCTGGCTGGCCGTACCTGCCGGGGTGAAGTACGGGGTGGAAAAGTTCGGTAGCGACGCGCTGGGCCGCACCGTCACCCTGGGCCGCGCCGATTTTCACCCCTGGACGCTGTTGCTGACGCTGGACGACTTGTCCATCGCCGGTGCCTCTGGCGGTAAACCGCAAGTCCACATAAAACGCATCCTGCTCGATGCCGCGCTGTGGCAGTCGCTGCGGCGGCTGGCACCGGTGGTGGACGCTATTTCCATGGACCAGCCGACCATAAGCGCCACCTACCTGGGCGATGGACACTACGACTTCGACGACGTGCTGGCCAAGCTCAATACGCCGTCCGACAAACCCGCGGGCGCGCCGCCCAGCTTTGCCGTCTATAACATCGCCCTCAAAGGCGGCGCTGTGGACCTGACCGACCAGACCCGCAGCACCACCCACACCCTGCGCGATCTGGACCTGACCCTGCCGTTCCTGAGCAACCTGGATTCGCAGCGGACCATCCAGACCGAGCCGCACCTGGCCTTCAAGCTCAACGGCAGCAGCTTTGATTCGGCCGCCCAGTCCATCCCGTTTGACCCCAGCCGCAAAACCCACGCGCGCATCCGGCTCGACCAGCTCGACCTGGCCCCCTACCTGGCCTACCTGCCCACCACTCTGCCGGTGCAGGTGCAAGGCGCGGTGCTCAGTGGCGACCTGCAACTGGCGTTTGAGCAAACCCCCAAGATGTCGGTGGTGGTCAGCGGCACGGTGCAGGCCAACCAGCTCCAAATTGCCAACCCCCAGGGCGCAAAATGGCTGGCGCTGGACACGCTCAAGGTGGGATTGGATGAACTGCGCCCGCTGGAGCAAAGCGTGAAGATCAGCGAGATCACCCTCAGCGCCCCGGTGGCCGATCTGCGCCGCAATGCTGCGGGCCAGCTGCAGCTCACCTCGCCTGCAAAAACTGAAAATACTATAAAAAAAGTAGCTGCTCCCGCCCATGCAGCAAGCGCTGGCGGCACAAAAGACACCAAAGACGACGCAGGCTGGAAGGTCAGCGTCGCCAAGCTGGCCCTGCAAGATGGCACGCTGCGCTGGTCGGATGCCAGCACCCGCCCCACGGCCGAGGTGGCCCTGCGCGGCCTGGCGGTGGAGGCATCGGCCATCACCTGGCCGTTTGCCCAGCCGCTGGCGTTCAACGCCTCGGCGCAGGTGGAGGGCGGTGGCGCCGGCAGCACGCCTGCCGAACTCAAGCTCACCGGCACCGCCACCGACCAGGAGGCCAAGGTGGATGCCACCCTGGGCGGCCTGCCGCTGGCCCTCGCCGCGCCCTACCTGGCCAACACCCTGGAGCCCCGGCTCAGTGGCCAGCTGGGGGCTGACCTGCAGGTGCACTGGCAGGCCTCGGGGCCGCTGCAGGTCACCGCCAAGCAGCTCACGCTGGACCGGCTGGCGTTGGGCGAAGTTCCGGCCAAGGGGAAAGTGGCCGCCACCAGCCTGTTCAGCCTGCGCCAGTTGCAAGTCAACCAGGCGGTGGTCGATGTGCCCGGGCAGCGGGTGCAGATCGGCAAGCTGCTGCTCACCGAGCCGCGTACCAAGGTGGAGCGCAATACGGAAGGCAAATGGATGTTTGAGCAGTGGCTGAAAACCCCGGCGGCAGCCCCTGCGGATGCCAAACCCGGTAAGCCCTGGGCCGTCAGCATCGCCGACCTGGCGCTGGAAGGCGGTGTCATGTCCTTCCTCGACCAGTCCACCTACCAGCCTGCCGCCCTGGACATCAGCGCCCTCAGCGTGCAGATGAAAGACCTGGTGCCCGGCAACGCCAAGGCCTCGCCTTTGAGCGTCAGCGCCCGCATCGGCGCGGAAAACACCCGCAACACCGAGCCGGGGCGGCTGGTCTACAAGGGCACGCTGGCCCTGCAGCCGCTGGCCGCTGTGGGCCAGGTCGATCTGCTGCACCTGCCGCTGCACGCCCTGGAGCCGTATTTCGGCGCGTCGCTCAACGTGGACATCGTGCGGGCCGACACCAGCTTCAAAGGCCAGGTGGCCTATACCGCCAGCCCGGCCGGCCCGGTGCTGAAGCTCAAGGGCGACGGCACGCTGGAAGACTTCCGCGCCAACAACGGGGTGGGCATGGTCGCCATGCAGGCCGCTGCGCCTGCCGCCGCCAGCTCGGCACCGCTGGGGGCTGCGGCCACGGCAGCGGCGGTGGCCGATGCCTCCAGCGAGCAGGCCCTGCTGCGCTGGAAGCTGCTGAACCTGCGCGGGCTGGATGTATCCCTGTCGCCCACCAGCCCCACCACCGTGGACGTGAAGGAGACCGCCCTCAGCGACTTCTACGCCCGCCTGGTGCTCAATGAAAATGGCCGCCTGAACCTGCAAGACCTGGTCAAACCCAGCCCTGCAGACGCTGCTGCTACCAAAAAAGTAGCTGCTACCGCCCCAGCCATAAGCGCTAGCGCCCCAAAAGATACAAAAGCCGAGCCCGGCGGCGCGGTGGTGCGCTTTGGCGGCATCAGCCTAGTCAATGGCCGGGTGCTGTTTACCGACTACTTCATCAAGCCCAACTACAGCGCCAACCTCAGCGCCCTGACCGGGCGGCTGGGCGCGTTTGCGTCGGTGCCCGTGGCCGGTGCGGTGCAAATGGCCGACCTAGAGCTGCGGGGCCGCGTGGGCGACTCGGCGGTGCTGGAGATTTTGGGCCAGCTCAACCCGCTGGCCAAGCCGTTGGCGCTGGACATCAAGAGCAAGGTCTCCGACCTGGAGTTGCCCAGCCTGTCGCCGTACAGCGTGTTCTACGTGGGCCACGGCATCGAGCGCGGCAAGCTCAGCATCGACGTGCACTACGTGGTGCTGCCCAACGGCCAGCTCACCGCCAGCAACAGCATCATCCTGAACCAGCTCACCTTTGGCGAACAGGTACCCGGCGCGCCGGCCAGCCTGCCGGTCAAGCTGGCCGTAGCCCTGCTGGCCGACAGCAATGGCGTGATCAACCTGGACCTGCCGCTGTCGGGCTCGCTGAACGACCCGCAGTTCCGCATCGGCCCGGTGATCTTCAAAATCCTGGGCAACCTGATCACCAAGGCCATTACCGCGCCGTTCAGCCTGCTGGCCAACGCCTTTGGCGGCGGGGCAGATGCGCTGGGCACGGTGAACTTCCCGCTGGGCAGTGCCGCCCTGGGCCCCGAGGCCCGCGAAGGCCTGGACAAGGTCGCCAAGGCCCTGACCGACCGGCCCGCCCTGAAGCTCACCGTGGTGGGCAGCGCCAGCATGAACGCCGAGCGCGACGCGCTGCAGCGCGAAAAGCTGCAGCGCCGCGTCGAGTCTGAAAAGCGCCGCAACACCGTGGTGCAAGGCAAGGCGGCTCCCACGGAAGACGGCGATGGCAGCGCCCCCGATGCGCTGGCCACCACCGTGCAAGACGCGGAATACCCGGCCCTGCTCAAGGCCATTTACAAGCGCGCCAACTTCCCCAAGCCGCGCAACGCCCTGGGCCTGGTCAAAGACCTGCCGGTCCCCGAGATGGAGCAGCTGCTGCTGGCCAACATGCCCGCCGACGAAGACGCCATCCGCCAGCTCGCCATCCAGCGCGGCGTGGCGGTGCGCGACTACCTGGCGGCCAAGCAATTGCCGCTGGACCGGCTGTTTCTGGGCGCGTCCAAAACCGTGGACGAAGGCACGGGTTTCAAGCCCCAGGCCGACCTGCAACTGGCCATGCCGTGATGCCAATCCGCCTGATTTACAACTCCACCTGAAAAGCGGCGAAAATAGCCGTCTTGCCCGAACGCGGCCCCCGTGGCCGCAGGGCGCTTGTGGCCCATGGGCCACTCGTTTATTTACCCTTAGCGGTTACCGGCTTGTAAGCTGGTTTTCGCTGGCCAACCTCCAAGAATAAGTTCATCCATGTTTGGTTTCTCCAATCCCAAAACCGTGCCTGCCCCTGTGTCTGAAAAGCCTGCTGTGACCACCAAATCCAACGAACCGCATCCGCTCGACGCCCTGACCGGCGGCGCTTTCTCGGCCCACACGGCGGGCGAGCGCGCCCAGCGCATCCGCGACTGGCTGCTCACCAACCCCGGCTACGAGCAAATGCACGAGGTGTTCCAGGAGCTGAACGGGCGCGACCGCGGTGCCGCCAAGCCCCTGCGCGAAAAGCTCGACGAACTCAAGCGCACCAAGGGTGCCGAACTCATCGCCGCCGAATGGGCCCGCAAGGCCACCGCGCTGCTGGAATTGCCGCGCCTGAACATGGCCGATGCCATGGCCTGGCAGCGCGATGCCGCCAAAGCCGGTGCGCCGCTGAGCAAAGAGCCGCTGGCCGGCCTGCGCGTGCAACTGGCCGACCGCGTCAAAGGCATCGAAGACCTGCAGCACCGCGTGCAAGTCCAGCGCGAAGCCGCCGTGCTGCTGGCCCAGCGCATCGAAGTGCTGTCCACCAAGCCCTGGCGCGATGCCCAGACCGCCCTGGACGTGCTGCGTAACGACGTGCAACATTGGCAAGACCAGGCCACCGCCCTGGCCGCCGACAGCAACTGGAGCAGCGTAGACGGCAAATACCCCACCATGCTGGACGCCTCGCGCGGCCAATTGCTGGTGGTGTGGGAAGCCTTCCAGAGCGCCTTGGCCCTGGCCGTGGCCGCCGATGCCGATGCGGCTGCACCCCTGCCCCCGGTGAACGTGTGGGCCGACGAGGTCCGCGTGGCCCGTGGCATCCCGCTGGAAGCCGCCAAATCTGACAAACCCGCCCGTGCGCCCAAGGCCCCGGTAGACCCGGCCCTGCGCGATGCCGCCAACCAGGCCGTGCAAGCCGCACTCACCAAGGTCGAGCAAGAAGTGGCCGAAGGCCATGGCAAGGCCAGCGCCGGTGCTGCCGCCGCCCTGCGCAATGCGCTGAAAGAACACAACCGCCTGGTCGACGACAAACTGGGCAACGCCGCCCAGGCCGCCCTGGCCGCCGCCGGTGAGCTGGAAGGCTGGCAGCGCTGGCGCGCCGACCAACTGCGCGAAGAACTGTTGATCAAGGCCGAAGGCCTGCTCAAGCGCCCCGAAGGCCACGCCCTGGGCGGCCGCAAGATGCAGGACACGCTGCGCCAGATGCGCGAGCAGTGGAAGCAAACCGACCAAGGCGGCGTGCCCAACCACGCACTGTGGAAGCGCTTCGACGAAGCCTGCAACGAAGCCTACAAGGTTGTGGAAGCCTGGCTGGACAAGGTCAAGACCGATGCCGTGGCACACAAGGCCCAGCGCCTGGCCCTGATCGAAGAAGTCAAGGCCTGGGCCGCCGAGAACGTGACGGCCAAAGACGGTGACTGGAAGGGCTTCTCCCGCATCCTGCACCAGTTTGGCGACCGCTGGCGCGATGCCGGTCACCTGGGCGAAAAAGCCTTTGCAGAAATGCAGCCGCTGTGGAAAGAGGCCATTGGCCTGGCCGCCGCGCCGCTGGAGAATCTGCAAAAAGCCAGCGTGGACCGCCGCCACGCCATGATCGAAGAAGCCAAGGTGCTGGGCGCTGCCCCGGTGCTGCGCATCGATGCCGTCAAGGCCCTGCAGCAGCGCTGGCAGGCCGAAGCCCAGGGCGTGCCCATGGACCGCAAGTTCGAGCAAAAGCTGTGGGACGCGTTCCGCAAGCCGCTGGACGATGCCTTTAACCGCAAGACCGAAGAGCGCGAGAAATCTGCCAGCGCCCTGAGCGACCGCGACCGCATGGTGCTGGATGCCGCCAAGGCCCTGGATGCCGCCAACGCCACCGGCGATGCCCAAAAGATCCGCAGCGCCGTGGCCGGTCTGGAAGCCGCGTTGCGCGGCCAGGCCCTGGCCCAGGCCGCAGTGCAGGCCGAGAAGGCCGAAGCCGTGGCCGAATCTGCGGTGCAAGCAGAAGCCCAGGCTGCTGCGCCGGTAGCTGAGGTTTCTGAAGAAAATCAGGCCCCAGCGCCCACCGAATCGGCGCAAGAAGCTACTGAATCTGTAGCAGATGCAGAACCCGTTGCCGAAGCCGCTCCGGTCGAGCCGCCCAAGCCCGTGCGCAAGCCGGTGGTGGCCATGCGCGGCGACGACCGCCCTGGCATGAAGAAGGCCGAGCCTGCTGCTGCCGCAGGCCGTGGTGGCAAGTTTGGTGACCGCAAGGACGGCCCACGCGGTGCACCACGCCCGGGAGACAACAAGTTCGAGCCCATCCGCAGCGAGCGCGGTGACCGTCCATCCCGTGACGGCGGTCGCTTTGGTGACCGCCCCGCGTTCGAAGACCGTGGCCCCCGCCTGGGCGATGCGGCTTTCCGCGCCCAGCGCGATGCCCTGGAAAACGCCCAGCATGCCCTGAAGAAGCTGGCCGCCCAAGCCCACGGTGAGGTCTTGACCGACCTGCTGGGCGCCTGGGAAAAGCGCGATGTGGAGCAGTTGCCTACCGCCCAGGCCCTGGGCAGCAGCGTCAACGCCGCCACCCGCACCGCCTGGTCGCAAAGCATCACTGCGGCCCCCAAGGCCGATGAAAAGACCACGGCCGAAGCCCTGCTGCGCCTGGAAATGGCCGCCGAAGCGCCCACGCCCGCCGAGCACATCAGCGCCCGCCGCATGCTGCAACTGCAACTGCTGACCAAGCGCAACGACCCCGCGCCCGCCCAAACCTGGGCGCAAGATGCCGCCAAGGTGCTGGCCAGCAACTTCGACGCAGGCAATGCCCGCCGAATGCAGACCGTGCTGAAGGTGCTGTTGAACAAGCGTTGATTGCAACACTGCAGATGAAAAAGGCTACCCCCGGGTAGCCTTTTTTTCGTCTGCGCCATCCGTCAAAGGTCTAGATCAACCCATAGTGCAGCGTGGTCCGAAGCAGCCTCATCGGCGCTGCGGACTTCGGCAAAGTGCGGCCACAGCGTGCCGTTTTTGCCGCCCCACATGCCCCGGCGCTCCACCCCGGCAGCGCGGACCAGGGCGAACAGATCGGGTGACAACAAAATATAGTCCAGCTTGGCCGCCGCCGTGCAGTTGCCGTGCGTGCCCGCCCGCCCGCCACTGGCGTACAGCGGGTGGCTGCTGATGTCTTGCAGCACCGAGCCCTGGCGCAGCAGCGGGTCGAGTGGGGCGTTGCCGGGGATTTCGTTCAGGTCACCCACCACGGCCACCAGCGTGTCGCCCGCCAGCAGGTGGGCATCGACCAGTGCGCGCACCCGCTGGGCCTGGCGTTTGCGCTTGGCGTTGTTGTCGGCCTGGTTGCCGAAACCCTTGCTCTTGAAGTGGTTGGCCAGCAGCCACAGGCGCTTTCCCTGGGGCAGGGCGATCTCGTATTCGGCGCAGTCGCGGCTGAAAATCAGGCCCTTGGCATCCGTATCGTCCACATGCGAGCGGATCGACACGATGGGGTACTTGGCGCGGGTGAGCAGCCCCACGTCGATGCCGCGCTCGTCGTTGCCATCGACCAGCATCACGTGCTCAAACGGCTTGCCCGCCACCTCGGGCAGCACCTGCTGGTTGAACAGACGCAAGGTGGTGCGGTTTTCGGCCTCGATGACCACCTGCAGGTCGGCGGCCACGGCGTGCAGCACCCGGGCGGTGTTCTGGGTGGCGACTTCGTTGACCGGCTCGGTCTTCAGCTCGACCCAGCCAATCCAGCTTTTGCGCCCCGTGGCCACGATGCTGGCATCGCCCACCCGAGGGCGCAGGATGAAGTCGCCCCGGATCTTGCGCAGCAGCAGCATGGGGCCTTCATCGGATTTGAGCAGGCCGTGTGCGGCCAGCAGCGTGAGCATGCGCTGCTTGTCGGCCGTGCTGTAGCGGGGCTTGGCAAACAAGGTGTTGAGTTCCTTGTGGGCCTCCAGCGTGGGTTTGCCTTCGGTCCAGTCGCTGCCGTTGAGCGCCATGGCGCGGTCGAACATGTTTTCGACGTTGAAACTGGCCAGGCGCATGGCAACTCCGCTAGCTAAGGTGGCCCCAGCCTAGTCCGAATGGCCGCCGTGCGCATCCCTACTTTTGCGGATGCGCCAGGGCGGCAAACGGGCCGGGCCGGTCCTGGTGGCTGAGCAGGGTGAGCGCGCGCCGCGCACGGGTGGTGCCCACGTACAGCGTGTTCAGCTCTTCGTCCGCGTCGCCATGCGGGTCGGGGAACTCGCCCTGCGCCAGGTAGGGCAACAGCACCGCATCAAACTCCAGGCCCTTGACGCTGGTGATGCTGGCGATCAGCAGGCTGGCGGCTTTGTCCTTGGCGCTGGTGTGCTGCTTCTGTTCGATGGTGTTGAGGTGCTGGAAGAACGCTGCCGGGCTGGCAAAGCCCTCGGCCGCCTGGGCCAGCCAGGCCAGGTTGGACTCGGCCTCCAGGCGGCGGCGAGTGGAGGTGAGCACGTTGCGCACCAAGGATGGCGCGTGCAGGGCCGCCAGCACGGCTGCCAGCAGGCCAGGCCCCGTATGGCTGCGGATGGTGTCAATCGCCGCCTGCAGCCGCTGGCGGGTGGCGGGCGTGGCATTGCGCAGTACCTGGTTGTCAAAGAACGATTTCAAGAACGTCGGCGCCACGGCCACGGCGCGCACCGCGTCGTCCAGCAGCTCCTGCTGGGATTCGTGCTCGCGGCCCTCTACCTGGATGCGCGATTCGGCAAAAAACACCAGGGCGCGCAGGATGTTCTTGCGCGTCTGCTCGGCTGTAATGCTGGCCAGGTCGTCGGTGGCCACCGCCAGCAGGCCGCGCAGCAGCAGCACCTCGGGGCGCTGCACATAGCTGTCGAAACCCTGGGTGCTGTAGGGCATGCCTGCGGCGATCAAGGCGTTTTCGATCTGTACTGACTGGTGCGGGTGGCGCAGCAGCACGGCGAACGCGTCCATCTTGGCCTTGGGCTGGGCTTTCCACTGCTGGGCGGCGGCCACCACCTGGCGGGCGCAGTCGGCATTGTCGCTGTAGTGCTGCAGCGCCACCGTGCTGGTGTGCGGGGCCAGGGAGGCATAGGGTTTAGCGGCAATCTTGCCGGCCAGATTGGCGATGGACGGGCTGAAACGGAAGCTGTGGGTCAGCGGGTAGCGCTGCACGGCGTGCGTGCTGTGCTCCTCCAGCGCGGAGCGCATGAACTGCGCGTCGGCACCGGTGGCTTTGTGGATCACCTGGTCGATGTCGCCCACGCCGCAGAAAAAGCAGCGGTTGCTGGCCAGCAGCGCCTGCAGCAGGGTGAACATGGCCTGGTTCATGTCGTGCATTTCATCGACCACCAGCACCTTGACGGCCTGCGGCCAGGCGGACGTGTGCCGCACCGATTCGCCGCCGTGCAGCAGGCAGGCCAGGTCGTAGGTGGCATCCTGCGGCCCGCGGAAGGCGGGCTTTTCGGGGTTGGCGCAGCGGATGCGCTCGAACGCCAGGTAAATTTTGAGTTGCGTGTATTCGGTGCCAATGCTGTCGGCGTAGTCGGGCGACACGGCCTGCTCATCGCGCTGCAGCACGTCGCGCAGCGTGCCTTTGAGGATCTCGCCTTGCTGCAAGAAGCTGTCCGTCATGCCGTGGTCGCCCAGGGTGGGCATCAAGAGCTCGGAGCGCCAGCGGTCATCCGGGTGGTCGGCCACCTGCTGCACCGCCTCCCAGATCACCGGGCTGAACTGTTCGGCTTCCGAAAAGACCGGCACCTTGCCGCCTTCGAGCTCGGCCAGCACCTGGGTGCTGAAGGCCTCGAAAGTCTGGATGCGCATCTGCTGCGCCACGGCTGCGGGCACGCCGATTTTCTTCAGCGCACCGCGCAGGGCCGTGCAGGCCGCGTCGGTGTAGGTGAGCGCAAATATCTGCTCGGCCCGCGTACCCCGCGTCCAGGCCTCGGCCATGCGCAAGGCCAGCACCGTGGTCTTGGCGGCCCCCGCGTTGGCCTCCACCATGGCCACCCGCGCCGGGCTGATCTGTATCGCCAGTTGCTCCGCCGTCGGTGTGATGGCTTTTGGGATGAAGTGCGCGACGGTTTTGGTGGGGATCATGGTGGGGGATATTCTTGCCGCAATAAAAAAGGCTCCCGAAGGAGCCTTTTGCTGGGTAGCCGTGATCAGACCCGTTTACGGTATTCGCCGGTGCGGGTGTCGATTTCGACCTTGTCGCCTTGGGCAACAAAAATTGGCACGCCGAACTCGAAGCCGGTGGCAATCTTTGCGGGCTTGAGCACCTTGCCGGACGTGTCGCCCTTGACGGCGGGCTCGGTCCAGGTGATTTCGCGCTGCACGCTGGTGGGCAGTTCGACCGAGATGGCCTTGCCGTCGTAGAACACGACTTCCAGTTCCATGCCGTCTTCCAGGTAGTTCAGTGCGTCGCCCATGTTTTCGGCTTCGACTTCGTACTGGTTGTATTCGGTGTCCATGCAGATGTACATGGGTTCAGCGAAGTAGGAGTAGGTGCAATCCTTCTTGTCCAGAATGATCTGGTCGAGCTTGTCGTCGGCCTTGAACACTTGTTCGGTGTTGAAGTTGGCGATCAGGCTCTTGAGCTTCATGCGCACGGTGGCGGAGTTGCGGCCACCGCGGCTGTATTCGGTTTTCAGAACGACCATCGGGTCTTTGCCGTGCATGATGACGTTGCCAGCACGGATATCTTGGGCGATTTTCATAGCATTCTCTGGAGTGAGGGCCGCTCAATGCTTCTCAAAGAAGATGTCTGCGGCGGGTAGGGCAAGTATTCGCGTTTGCCGATAGCTGCCCATTTGGGCAAAGCCCTGGATTTTAGCCGGTTTCGGGGCGGAATTGGAGGAGCTGGGTGACGAGGTCGGGCTGCTGCACCAGCTGGGTGCGCAAATCCAGGGCCCACGGGCTCCAGTCTGGTAGCGCCAGAGCGGGCAGGGCGCTGGCTTGCAACCCGTTCCATACCCGGTGGAATTGCCGTAAAGAGGCGGGGGCCTGGGCCCTGTCCAGAAAGGCTTCGAGCTTGGCGTGGTGGGCTGCGTCGTCTTGTGGGTAGATCTGCCAGACGAAGGGCTTGCCCGCCCAGAGGGCCCGCACCAGCGAGTCTTCGCCGCGCACCAGGTTGCAGTCGCTGGCCCACAGCAGGTGGTCGAAGTCGCGCTGGCTCAGGGTGGGGAGGTATGAAATTGATAGCTTCTCACGCTTATGGAATAAGCGCTGGAGCCATTTTTTATCTAAAAGTGCAGCCTGCACGGCGCGCGTGGCCCGGCCTGCGGTGACCAGCAGGCGGGTGGGCGTGGGGGCGCTGGCGAACTGTTCGAGCAGTGCGGCCAAGGCTGGCGGCTCGTAGCAAAACAGGCTGATGATCTGCTCGCCCGGCTGGAGCGGTGGTATGCCGTGCGCCTTCAGCCAGGCCTGCGCATCGAACGCGGCTTGCCGCTGTGCCAGGTCGGCCTCGCGCAGCAGGCCGCCGGTGCGGGAGGTAAAGCCGGGGTAGAAAAACCATTTTTGCCGACCCGCCGCCGGACCATCGCGCACCAGCGAGGGCAGGGCGTGGCAGCGTTCCACATAGGCTTCGGCCGACAGGTATTCCAGGTTTATCCACAAGGGTTTTAGGCCGTTTGCGCCGGTATGATCGGCACAAGAAGCTATGAATTCAGGAGCAATGGTGCAGCCGAAGGCTTCGATCCACACATCGCTGGGGGGCAGGTCTTCCACCTCCAAAGGCCGCGTCCACCGCCGCACCTCCACGCCCGGACAGCCTTGCGGCGCCATCCAGGCCAGGGCCGAGGGGTCGTCCACCCACAGCCGTACCTGCACGCCACGCGCCGCCAGATCGGCACTGAGCCGCCAGCACACGCCGATGTCGCCAAAGTTGTCGATCACCTCGCAGAAGATGTCCCAGCGCATCAGCTCGGCCAGTCCAGCTTGCCCGCCACGTCGATGTGCGTCAGGTACAGCCGCACGTCGAATTCCAGCTGGTGGTAGTCGGGCTCCATGTAGGTGCAGAGTTGGTAGAAGGGCTTGTCGTGGTTGCGCTCCTTCAGGTGCGCCAGCTCGTGCACGGCGATCATTTTCAAGAACGGGTCGGGCACGTCCTTGAACAGGGTGGCGATGCGGATTTCGTGCTTGGCCTTGAGCTTGTTGCCCTGCACCCGCGACACGGTGGTGTGGGTACCCAGCGCATGGTGGTAGACGTGCAGCTTGGCATCGAAGCCGACCTTGTTGATTTGCGCGGCGTTGCGCATGTGCTGGGTTTTCAGGTCCATCACGTAGTCGAACAGGGCTTTGTCGGTGCGCACGCTGTGGGCGCGCGGGTATTTTTTGAGCAGCAGTGCACCCAGTTGGTCGTCGGCCAGCAGTTGCTGCACCTGGGCGGTGACGTGGGCCGGGTAGGCCGACAGGTATTTCAGGGGGAGCATCCCCGGATTGTCCACAATACGGCTTATGTCCGAGATTAATCCTGTTGAGCCACCAGAGGCTCCTGTTGCCGTACCCGTCCATTCCGACCAGTTGCTGAGCGAAGTCGCGGCCCTGCCTGCCTTGCCCGGCGTGTACCGCTACTTCGATGCCGACGGCACCGTGCTGTATGTGGGCAAGGCCAAGAACCTCAAGAAGCGCGTCACTACCTACTTCCAGCGCGACCACGGCGGCACCCGCATCGGCCACATGGTCAGCAAGATTGCGCGCATGCAGACCACGGTGGTGCGCTCTGAGGCCGAGGCCTTGCTGCTGGAAAACAACCTCATCAAGACGTTGCACCCCAAGTACAACATCCTGTTCCGCGACGACAAAAGCTACCCGTATCTGAAGATCACTGCCTTGCCAGCGTTCTCTGCCGAGTCCAGCGCGGTGACCTTCCCGCGCGTGGCGTACTACCGGGGTTCGGTCGAGAAAAAGCACCGCTACTTTGGCCCGTTTCCCAGCGCCTGGGCGGTGAAGGAGTCGATCCAGTTGCTGCAAAAGGTGTTTCGCCTGCGCACCTGTGAAGACACGGTGTTCAACAACCGCACCCGGCCCTGTTTGCTGTACCAGATCAAACGCTGCTCGGGCCCCTGCGTCAATTTTGTGTCGCCGCAAGACTATGCGCAAGACGTACTGAACGCCGAGAAGTTTCTGGACGGCGAGACCCAGCAGGTCTTGCAGGCGCTGGAGGTCCGCATGATGGCCCACGCCGACCAGCTGGAATTCGAGCAGGCGGCCGAGTTGCGCAACCAGATGAGCGCCCTGTCCACGGTGCTGCACCAGCAGTCGGTGGACAACGTGTCCGACAAGGACGTGGACATCCTGGCCGTGAAGGTGCAGGGCGGGCGGGCCTGCGTGAATCTGGCCATGGTGCGCGGCGGGCGGCATCTGGGCGACCGGGCCTACTTTCCCACCCACGTGGAAGATGCTTTTTTCATGGGCAGTGTGGAGGTGGAGGGTGAAGAGGTCGCCCAGGCCGTGGAGGTGCAGGTGCTGGAGGCCTTCATCGCCCAGCACTACATCGAGATCCCGATTCCGCCCGCCCTGATCACCAGTGCGCCGGTGGGCAAGGCCTTGCTGGATGCTTTGTCTTCGCAAAGCGGCGTCAAGGTGACGGCGGTGCACAACCCGCGTGAGCAGCGCCGCGTGTGGCAGGAAATGGCGCAGAAAAATGCCGACCTGCAACTCGCCCGTCTGCTGGCCGAAGAGGGCTCGCAACAGGCCCGCACCCGGGCCCTGGTGGACGCGCTGGACCTGGCCCCGGACGATCTGGACACTTTGCGTATCGAGTGTTTCGATATTTCACACACCGCCGGGGAGGCCACCCAGGCCTCCTGCGTGGTGTTCCAGCAGCACAAGATGCAGAACTCGGAATACCGGCGCTACAAGATCGAAGGCATCACGCCGGGCGACGATTACGCCGCCATGCGCCAGGTGCTGACGCGGCGCTATAGCAAGTTTGGTGTGCAGCCTGAAGCCCCTGCCGAGCCACCGGCAGGGCGTATGCCCGACCTGGTGCTGGTGGACGGTGGCAAGGGCCAGGTGTCTATGGCCAAGGCTGTGTTCGAGTCGCTGGGGCTGGACCTGGGGCTGATCGTGGGCGTTGAAAAAGGCGAGGGCCGCAAGGTCGGGTTGGAAGAATTGGTATTTGCCGATGGCCGCACCAAAGCCACGCTGGCCCGTGATTCGGCAGCGCTGATGCTGGTCGCCCAGATCCGCGACGAAGCCCACCGCTTCGCCATCACCGGCATGCGGGCCCAGCGCGCCAAGGTCCGCGTGGGCGGCAGCAAGCTGGAAGATATTGCGGGCATCGGCCCCAAAAAGCGTGCCAGCCTGTTGCAGCGTTTTGGCGGAATCCGGGGCGTAGCCGCTGCGGGGGTGGACGATATCGCCAAAGTTGACGGTATTTCGCGTGAATTGGCCGAAGAAATCTACCGAGCACTGCGCTAACGGCATTGCCCTGGCGGCATGACACAATCAAGCCATGTTTTGGACCATCCCTACCATCATGACCTGGACGCGCATCGTCGCGATCCCTTTGATCATTGGTGTTTTTTACCTGCCGATCAGCGAGCCCAGCCGTAATCTGATTGCCACGGTGATGTTCGTGGTGTTTGCCGCCACCGACTGGCTGGACGGGTATTTGGCCCGCAAGCTGAACCAGACATCCTCTTTTGGAGCTTTTTTGGACCCGGTGGCAGACAAGTTTTTGGTTTGCGCCTGTGTGTTGGTGCTGGTGCATCTGGGCCGCGCCGATGTGTTTGTGGCGCTGATCATCATTGGCCGCGAAATTGCCATTTCGGCGCTGCGCGAATGGATGGCGCAGATTGGTGCGTCCAAGAGCGTGGCCGTGCACATGATCGGCAAGCTCAAGACCGTGTCGCAAATGGTGGCGATTCCATTTTTGTTGTATGACGGGCTTCTGTTTGGCATGGTGGACACGCATGTATGGGGTGTTTGGCTGATCTGGATTTCGGCGGTCCTGACCATTTGGTCAATGGTTTACTATCTGCAAAAGGCGCTGCCCGAAATCCGGGCACGGACGAAATGAGCGCTGAACAAGGTGTTTTAAAAAGTGTCGCAGGGGTTCAAGGACCGGGCCAAAAACGGTCTAGAATCCGCCTCCGCGCCGCTTGAAAGCAGTTTGTCTGATTGACACCATGCAAGTCCATGGTTTTAATTGTTGAAGCAGCGGTTGCTGCAAAGTTTCGTTTTTCCCTGGCTTGTTTTCTGCGCGCTGCAGTCGGCAACTCGGGGTGAAATTTTTTGAATATCGTGGTCTGAATAAATTTGAGCGAGGGGCTCCTTGTGAACAAAACGGAATTGATTGAACACATCGCAAAGCATGCTGATATCTCTAAAGCAGCGGCTACACGTGCCTTGGAGTCCACCATCAGTGCGGTCAAAACGACGCTGAAAAAAGGCGGTACCGTATCGCTGGTAGGATTCGGCACCTTCGCGGTGGGTAAGCGCGCAGCACGTGCCGGGCGCAATCCCCGCACCGGCGATGCGATTAAAATCAAGGCCGCCAAGGTCCCCAAATTTCGCCCAGGCAAAGCATTGAAAGATGCGTTGAACTGAGGTTTGTGTTTCAGGTGGGGTGCTTAGCTCAGTTGGTAGAGCAGCGCCCTTACACGGCGTAGGTCGGCGGTTCGAGCCCGTCAGCACCCACCACTCCCACCCGGCAAAGGCGAACAAATTGTTCGCCTTTTTTGTTTTTTAACATGGGCACCGCGCCCATCGTGTTTTTCAAAAGAGTTCTGCCATGTTTGATTTCGTCCGCAAGCACACCAAGATCATGATGGGCTTGATGTTCTTGCTGATCATTCCCGCTTTCATCCTGGTGGGTGGCCAAGAAAGCTTCAAGAGCTTCAATGAAGGCGGCGAAACGGTTGCCAAGGTGGCCGGTCAAGATATCAAGCAGACCGATTGGGACAATGCGCACCGCAATGAAGTGCAGCGCATCATGGCCGCCCAGCCAGGCACCGACCCCAAGCTGCTGGACTCACCCGAAGCGCGCTATGCCACGCTGGAAAACCTGGTGCAGCAGCGCGTGCTGGCCGCCGCAGCCGACAAGTTCCACCTGGTTACCAGCGACAGCCGCCTGGCCCGCAGCCTGCAAGAAGACCCGACCATCGCGTCGCTGCGCAACCCCGATGGCTCGCTCGATATGGCCCGTTACACCCAGCTGCTGGCGGGGCAAAACATGACACCGGCGATGTTTGAAGCCCAGGTGCGCACTGATTTGTCGCAGCGCCAGGTGGTAGCGGGCGTGGCGGGAACCGCGTTCAGCGCGGGTGCTGAAGCCGATGTGGCGCTGAATGCCTTGTTGGAAAAGCGTGAAGTGCAGGTCGCCTTGTTCAAGACCACCGATTTCGCGGCCAAGGTCAACCCGACCGATGCCGAGCTGGAGGCCTGGTACAAAGACCACCCAGCCCTGTTCCAGGCACCGGAGCAGGCGACCATCGAGTACGCCGTGCTGGACCTGGATGCCGTGAAGAAGGGCATCCAACCTAACGAGCAGGATTTGCGGACCTATTTCAAAGAGAATGCCGACCGCCTGGCCAGCAAAGAAGAGCGCCGTGCCAGCCATATTCTGCTCAATGCGCCCAAGGATGCCTCCGCCGACGATCGCAAGAAGGCCCGCACCAAAGCCGAAGAGTTGCTGGCCCAGGTCAAGAAGAGCCCGGCCAGCTTCGCCGACGTGGCCAAGAAGAACTCGCAGGACACCGGCTCGGCCGTCAACGGCGGCGACCTGGATTATTTTGGCCGTGGTGCCATGGTCAAGCCTTTTGAAGATGCCGCGTTTGCCTTGAAAAAAGGCGACATCAGCGACATCGTAGAGTCGGATTTTGGCTACCACATCATCCAGTTGACCGACATCCGTGCCCCCAAGCAGCGCAGTTTTGAAGAGATGCGCCCCGAGCTCGAGGCTGATCTGAGGAACCAGCAAGCCCCGGCCAAATTTGCCGAAGCCGCCGACGCGTTCACCAACGGTGTGTACGAGCAGGCCGACAGCCTCAAGCCGGTGGCGGATCGCCTCAAGCTGAATGTCCAGACTGCGTCGCTGTCCCGTACCCCGGCACCCGGTGCCACCGATGTTCTGGCCAATGCCAAGTTCCTGAATGCGATTTTCTCATCCGATTCCATCGAGAAGAAGCGCAACACCGAAGCGGTAGAAACCGCGCCCAACCAGTTGGTGGCTGGGCGCATTACCCAGTACACCGCTGCCCACACCCTGCCTTTTGCCGAAGTCAAAGACCAGGTGCGGGTGCGGGTGGTGAGCGCACGCGCGACCGAGTTGGCCAAAAAGGAGGGCCTTGAAAAGCTCGCGGCCTGGAAAGCCAATCCGGCGGCTGCGGCTTTGTCTGCCCCGCTGTTACTGTCGCGTGAAAATGCCCAGCAGCAGCCGGTTCAAGTGGTCAATGCCGCCTTGCGTGCCGATCTGAGTAGTTTGCCGGCCTGGGTGGGGGCGGATCTGGGCGAGCAAGGCTATGCCGTGGCCAAGATCAACAAATTGGTGCCGCGCGATGCACCGGTGGAAGCCTTGCTCAAGCAAGGCCGTGCGCAATACAGCCAGGGCTGGGCGGGTGCCGAGAGCCGCGCTTACTACAACACGCTCAAAGAGCGCTTCAAGGTCAAGATCAACGTGGCCAAACCGGCTGCCAAAACCGGTATTGATGCGAGCTAAGGTCTTAATTGCAAAAATTCAAGCTATAATATGAAGCTACGGTGGCTGTAGCTCAGTTGGTAGAGTCCAGGATTGTGATTCCTGTTGTCGAGGGTTCGAGCCCCTTCAGCCACCCCATTTATTTGCTGGTTTGAGTGATACGTTGGTTTTATTGCAAGGGCGCTACCTGACAGGTAGCGCCCTTTTTCTTTGCCATGTCCGGTATTTCACTTTAGCGCCCTGCTGTCAAAAGAAGGGGGCGTGTGTACTAATATGGGCAGCATGCAGCTATGAAAATGTGTACCTGCCTTGACCTCGCTGAACCCGTAGGAACCTCGTGTGGAAACCAAGCGCCCCAGCTCTCGTACTGACCATACTCCCTTGGGGGAAGATGCGGTGAATGCGCGTGCGCTGTTGGTGGGCAGAACGACGGCGCTGGTGGGCAATGCGGTATCGCCGCAGATTCTGGCAGTATTGGATGGTTTGCCGGTGCTGGTCAGTGCCATGGATTTGCGCGACCGCCGCACCATCACCTACTGGAACCGCGAGTGCGCCTCGGTCTCGGGCTACGCCAGCGATGAACTGGTGGACCATCCTGAAGCCCTGCAGTGGCTGTACCCGGAGCCCTCTTACCTGTCACGAAAATTGGCCGATTTTCTGGAGTTGGGTGCCAGTTTTCGGGATGTGGAGTGGACGCTGACCACCAAGTCGGGCGACAAGCGGCGTATCGCCTGGTCCAGCATCGACGGTTTGCGCCACGCGTCCCAGCCCGATATCGTGTGGTGCATTGGTCTGGATGTCACGGCCCGCTCCGAGTCGGACCGCTTGCTGCGCGACCGCGATAAATTGCTGGGCTCGGTGTTTCGGCACTTGCCCGACATGGTCTACCTCAAGGACGGAGAAGGGCGATGGCTGTTGACCAACCCCGCCGCGCGCGCCGTGCTGGGTTTGACCGAGCAAGAAGCCTATGGCTACACCAATCTGGAAATTGCCGACCGCGACCATCCCCAGGGTGAAGGCTTGCGCCAGGGCGCTCTGACCGATGAGGCCACCTGGCAGTCGGGCCGGGCCTCGCACATGCAGGAAGTGGCCGACGACGGGCAGGGCAACTTGCGCTGGCTGGATGTGGTGCGGGTGCCCACCTTCGGGCGGCGGGGCCAGCGCATGCACCTGTTGATGGTGCGCCGCGACATCACCGACCAGCGTATCGCCGCCACCAAGCTGGAGCTGGCGGGCCGGGTGCTGGAGCAAAGCACCGACGGCATCATCGTGACCGACGAGTCCAACCGCATCATCATGGTGAACGGTGCGTTCACCGAAATTACCGGCTACCAGGCCGGCGAAGTCTTGGGCAGCGACCCCAAGCTGCTGGCCTCCGGGCAGCACGATGCGGCTTTTTTCCAGCAGATGTGGAAGGTGTTGGCCGAAGAAGGGCGCTGGACCGGCGAGATATGGAACCGCCGCAAAAACGGCGAGGTGTATCCGCAATGGCTGAGCCTGTCGGCTCTGCACCGGCGCGCCCACGGGGATGTGACGCACTATGTGGCGGCTTTTTCCGACCTGAGCTCGCGCAAGGCGGCCGAAGAAAAAATTGCCTATTTGTCCAGCCAGGACGTGATTACCGGCCTGCCCAACCGGGCCCAGGTCGCTTTGCGGTCCACCCTGGTGCTCAAGCACGCTAAGACCACCCACGAACAGGTGGCGATGATCGTCATCGATGTGGACAACTTCAAGACCCTGAACGATTCGCTGGGCCATGCGGCGGGTGATCAGATGCTGCGCGAAGTCGGTTTGCGGTTGAGCCAGTTTGCCGACGAGCGCTCGGTGGTGGGGCGTTTGAGCGGCGACGAGTTCCTGATTTTGCTGCGCAATGTGCAGGGCACGGCCGAGGCGGCCCACATGGTGACGGCCTTGATGGATGCGGTGGGCCAACCCATGACTTTGGCCGATATGCCGGTCAATGTGTCCATCTCCGCCGGCATTGCGATGTTTCCGGCCGATGGCAGCCAGTTCGATGCCTTGTTTGGGCGCGCAGACTCTGCCTTGTACGCAGCCAAGCGCGGTGGACGCGGCACCTACCAGTTTGCCAATGCCACCATGAACGAGGCGGCGCTGGAGCGGCTGCGGCTGGAATCGGCCCTGCGACTGGCGATCGAGAATAACGCCTTGCGCCTGGAATACCAGCCGCTGATCCATCTGCCCAGCGGGCGCGTGGTGGGGGCCGAGGCCCTGTGCCGCTGGGACCACCCGGAACGCGGCGCAATCCCGCCCGGCTTGTTCATCCCGATCGCCGAAGATTGCGGCCTGATCGAAGCCCTGGGCGGCTGGGTGCTGAAAACCGCTGCCATGCAGTTGCGTGCCTGGCACGATGCAGGCCAACCCGAGCTGATCATGGCGGTGAACCTGTCGGCTCGGCAGTTCCAGCGCGGCGTGGTGCTCAAGCAGGTGGAAACCGCGCTGGAGATGTCCGGCATCGCCCCTGACCGGCTGGAGTTGGAGCTGACCGAAAGTGTGCTGTTGCACGACGGCGAAGCCGTGACCGCCGTGTTGCGCCGCTTGCAGGCCCTGGGGGTGAAGCTGTCGATCGACGACTTTGGCACCGGCTATTCCAGCTTTGCCTACCTGCGCCGCATCAAGTTCGACAAGATCAAGATCGACCAGTCGTTTGTGCGCGATTTGATCGACGACCCTGACAACGCCGCCATCGTGCGCGGCATTATTTCGCTGGCCCTGAGCCTGGGCCTGAGCGTACTGGCCGAGGGCGTGGAAACCGAAGAAATCGCCCAGCGCCTGCGCCACCTGCAGTGCACCTACGCCCAGGGCTACCACTTTGCCCGCCCGCTGCGGCCCGAGGTATTTGCCCTCCAGCAGGGGCTGGTCACCACACAGGCCTAGTGTTACATCGGGTGTCGGGCGCTGTAACCCGGCCCCTACAATCCGGTAACACTTTGGCATGTTCTATGAAAATTCTGATTTCCAACGACGACGGCTACCAGGCTCCTGGCATTGTGGCGCTGTATGAAGCGCTGAAAGACGTGGCCGAGGTCGAGGTGGTCGCACCCGAGCACAACAACAGTGCCAAGTCCAACGCGCTCACCCTGTACGCGCCTTTGTACGTGCACCAGGCCGCCAACGGTTTTCGGTATGTGAACGGCACCCCGGCCGACTGCGTGCACATCGCCCTGACCGGCCTGCTGGGCTACCGGCCGGATCTGGTGATCTCGGGCATCAACAACGGCGCCAACATGGGCGACGACACCATCTACTCGGGCACCGTGGGCGCGGCCATGGAGGGCTACCTGTTCGGCATTCCGGCGATTGCCTTTTCGCAAACCCAGGGTGGCTGGGCCCATCTGGATGCCGCCGCCCAGACCGCGCGCGACCTGGTGCTGCGCCTGACCAAACAGCAGCAGGAGGGCGCACCGCCGTGGCTGTTGAATGTAAATATTCCCAATTTACCGCTGGACCAGCTCAAGCCGATGAAGGTGTGCCGCCTGGGCCGCCGCCATTCGGCGGAGAAAGTCATCACCATGGACAGCCCGCGCGGCGACACCATGTACTGGATCGGCAGCGCCGGAGCCGCCAAGGACGATGCCGAGGGCACCGACTTCCATGCCAGCCTGCAAGGCCACGTCACCCTGACCCCGCTGAAGGTGGATCTGACCGACCACGACAACCTGGGCTACTGGGCGCAAACAGCATCCCGCCTGGCGGTGGCCTGAATGGCGCAGCGGCCTCCGTTTCCGGCCCGGCTGGATTTCTCCGTCGGTGCACCGTCGGCCAAGACGGTTGCTACTAAATCAGTAGCTTCTCGTGCTGATGGAATAAGCGCTAAACCCCTAAAAAGCTTAGAAATAAAAACCACAGCAGGCCATGGCATGGACTCGGACGCAGTGCGTGCCCGCATGGTGCACAAGCTGTCGGCCATGGGCATTGCGTCGGCCCCTGTGCTGCGCGCCATGGGCTTGGTGGAACGGCACCGCTTTGTGGATACCGCCCTGGTCAACCAGGCCTACGAAGACACCAGCCTGCCCATCGGCCTGGGCCAGACCATCTCCAAGCCCAATGTGGTGGCCCGCATGGGCGAATTGCTGCTGGACTCGGCGCTGGGCAAGGCCGGGCAGCTGGGCCGGGTGCTGGAGATCGGCACCGGCTGCGGCTACCAGGCGGCGGTGCTGGCGGTGCTGGCCCGCGAGGTCTACAGCATCGAGCGCCTGCGCGGCCTGCACGACAAGGCCCGGGCGAATCTGCGGCCCTTTCGCCTGCCCAATGTGCACCTGCTGTTTGGTGACGGCATGCTGGGCTACGCCAAGGGCGCGCCGTACGCGGGCATCATCGCCGCAGCCGGGGGCGACGCGATTCCGCAGGCCTGGCTGGACCAGTTGGCGGTGGGCGGGCGGCTGGTGGCCCCCATGGTCACCAGCGGTGGCAAGCAGGCGCTGGTGGTGGTGGACAAAACCGCCCAGGGCCTGAAACAGCAGTTACTCGAAGCGGTGCATTTTGTCCCTCTAAAATCAGGGATTGCATAACCTGCAGGCACGGGCCGCGGAGGGCCGCGGAGCACGCCGTGCCGGGCAGGTTATTTCATGTTTTTAGGAAGTTTCACATGCACGCGTTGCACAGTCAGGGTTGGTTGAAGATTGTTGGTTTGGTGGCTTTGGTGGTGGTGGGTGGCTGCGCGGGCCCCAGTGTGCATAAGGCTCCGGTGGAAGACCGCGGCACCAGCCGCTCGCAGTCCACCACGGCCACGCCCGATGCGGCGCCCGCCAAACCCCTGCCCGGTGCCGAAAATGCCGGTAAACCGGGCTATTACACCGTCAAACCAGGCGACACCCTGATCCGTATCGGCCTGGACAACGGCCAAAGCTGGAAAGACATCGCCCGCTGGAACATGCTGGACAACCCCAACGTGATCGAAGTGGGCCAGGTGCTGCGCGTGGTGTCACCCAATGCCGTGGTCGCCGAGAACGGCGTGACCACCCGCCCGGTGGCCTCCAGCACCGTCACCCCGGTGGCCGTGCCTGCACCGTTGGCGGCGGCTTCCAGCCCGGCCAGCGCCGCCAGCGCCACCGCCAGTGCGGCCCCCAAGCCCGTCACCCCGACCCCCGTGGCCCCGGCTGCGGCCGAGGACGATGTGGCCTTCATCTGGCCTACCAGCGGCGGGCTGATTGCCGGTTTTGACGAAGCCAAGAACAAGGGCCTGGACCTGGGCGGCAAAACCGGCGATGCCGTGCTGGCCGCCGCCGATGGCCGGGTGGTCTATGCCGGTGCGGGCCTGCGCGGCTACGGCAACCTGCTGATCCTCAAGCACAACAACACCTACCTGACGGCCTACGCCCACAACCAGACCTTGCTGGTCAAAGAAGACCAGTCGGTGCGCAAGGGCCAGAAAATCGCCGAAATGGGCAGCAGCGACGCCGACCGTGTCAAACTCCACTTCGAGATTCGCCGCCAAGGCAAGCCTGTCGATCCCGCCAAATATCTGCCCAACCGGTAACACCGTATGAAAACCCCCCACGTGCCCGGCCAAACTGTGCTCGAGGACGCGTTGGGCGAAGAAGGCGGCAGTGCCGCTGCGGCAGGCCAGGCACCCTGGCTGGCCAGTGGGGTCGATAGCCACGACACCCTCAGCATGTACCTGCGCGATGTGCGGCGTACCGAGCTGTTCACCCCCACCGAAGAATTCGACACCGCCACCCGGGCCCGTGCCGGGGATTTCGCGGCCCGCCAGGCCATGATCGAGCACAACCTGCGCCTGGTGGTCAGCATCGCCAAGCTCTACCTGGGCCGGGGCGTACCCATGGGTGACCTGATCGAAGAGGGCAACCTGGGCCTGATGCACTCCATCGACAAGTTCGAACCCGAACGCGGTTTCCGCTTCTCGACCTACGCCACCTGGTGGATCCGCCAGGCCGTGGAGCGCGCCGTGATGCAGCAAGGCCGCGTGATTCGCCTGCCGGTGCATGTGGTGCGCGAGCTGCAGCAGGTGCTGCGGGCCCGCCGCACGCTGGAGCAAGACCCGGCCTTTGCCGCCACCCGCCCCGAAGGCGTGGGGGTGGACGACATCGCCGCACTGATGGGCCGCGACCCGCACGAAGTGGCCGACCTGCTGGCCATGGCCGAGTCCCCGCGCTCGCTGGATGCGACGATGGACCGCAGCGAAGATGGCCAGACCCTGGTCGACACCCTGGCCGACGAAGATACCCCCGACCCCGCCGCCGCCACCCAAACCCACGAGGTCGAGCGCCTGATCGAAGGCTGGATTGCCACCCTGACCCGGCGCGAGCGCGAGGTGCTGGATGGCCGCTTTGGCCTGCACCAGCGCGAACCCGAAACCCTGGACACCCTGAGCGACCGCCTGGGCCTCACCCGCGAGCGGGTGCGCCAGATCCAGAACGAAGCGCTGCGCAAACTGCGTATCCAGCTGGGGCGCAGTGGCATGCACAAGGAAGCTTTATTTTGATGCAAAGAATTTGGGCTTGGCTGCTGGTTGCTGCCTTGGTGGTTGTGTCCACGGGCTGTGTCGCGCCCGGCCCGCGCACCACCGTCGTCAGCCAGGAGAAACTGCAAAGCCTGCTGGCCGCCCGCTTCCCCTACACCGGCAGGGTCGGCCCGCTGTTTGAACTGCAGGCCCAGGCGCCGCAGTTACGCTTACTGCCTGCGCAGAACCGGCTCGGCACCGCCATCCAGGTGCAGGTCACCGAGCGGCTGACGCGCACAGTCTTTACCGGCGTGCTGGATATGGATTACGCCCTGCAGTTCGAGCCCAGCGACCAGACCCTGCGCATGGCCGATGTGCACGTGAATTCGCTCAGCTTCACCGGCGTACCCGAGCGCTACCAGGCTGTAGTGCAAGGCCTGGGCCCCATGTTGGCCGAGCGCGTGCTGGACGGCGTTAGGCTGCACCAGGTCAGCGCCAAGGACATGGCGGTGGTGGATGGCTGGGGCTATGAGCCTGGCAGCATCGAGGTCACAGCCGCTGGCCTGCGCATCACGCTAAACCCGAAAAAGTCACCCTGAAGTTTTTGCTATTAAAAAAATAGCTGCTCACGCTTATTTAATAAGCGCAGGCAGCTATTTTTATGCCTGAAATTCAGGCTCAGTGCGCGCCTTGCTCCAGGAAGCGTTGCGCGTCCAGCGCGGCCATGCAGCCGGTGCCTGCGCTGGTGATGGCCTGGCGGTAGATGTGGTCTTGCACGTCACCGGCGGCAAACACGCCGGGCACGCTGGTCATGGTGGCAAAGCCTTGCAGGCCGGTGCGGGTGATGATGTAGCCGTCTTTCATCTCCAGTTGGCCCGCGAAGATGTCGGTGTTGGGCTTGTGGCCGATGGCGATGAAGCAACCCTTGAGCGGCACGTCGACCGTGGCATCGCTCTTGGTGCTTTGCAGGCGCACGCCGGTCACGCCAGAGGCATCGCCCAGCACGGTTTGCAGGGTGTGGAACAGCTTGAGCTCGATCTTGCCCGCCGCCACTTTTTCCATCAGCTTGTCCACCAAGATGGCTTCGGCCTTGAAAGTGTCGCGGCGGTGCACCAGGGTCACCTTGGCGGCGATGTTGGACAAATACAGGGCTTCTTCCACCGCCGTATTGCCGCCGCCCACCACGCACACATCTTGCTCGCGGTAGAAAAAGCCGTCGCAGGTGGCGCAGCCCGACACGCCCCGGCCCATGAAGGCGGTTTCCGACTCCAGGCCCAGGTACTGCGCCGAGGCACCGGTGGCCAGGATGAGTGCGTCACAGGTGTAGGTGCCGCTGTCGCCGGTGAGGGTGAAGGGGCGCTGGCTGAAATCCACCGTGTGGATGTGGTCGAAGATGATTTCGGTCTTGAAGCGCTCGGCGTGCTCCTGGAAGCGCTGCATCAGCTCGGGGCCTTGCACGCCCATCACGTCGGCAGGCCAGTTGTCGACTTCGGTGGTGGTCATCAGCTGTCCGCCTTGCGCAATGCCGGTGATCAGCACCGGGTTCAGGTTGGCACGGGCGGCGTAGATGGCGGCGGTGTAGCCCGCAGGGCCGGAGCCTAAAACCAGTACCTTGGCGTGTTTATTGTTCGACATGGATAAAAAACCTGTAGTGAAAAAGAGAAAGGGGCGTGTACAGTTTGCTACTTGTTACAAAATATCAAGTGGATGCTATCCGCTGGGCCGCGATACTTTTTAAACAGGACTTACGCAAGTTCTCCCTGTATGCCCGAAGGGCGGTACAGGGGGCGCTGCGTAAATCCTATTGAATATTGCACAAAATCCGGCCAGTAGGTTTTGCCCGTTGGCGTCGGTTGCTGCGTAAGCCATGTTTTGAAATTTTGCCCCAGATTGTAAGAACCCACGGTCTGCAGGGCTCTCACGCAAAAGGAAATGACCATGTCGATGCTGTCCAACATAGAGCTCTTGTTGCGCGTGCCCCTGTTCTCCAGCATGACCGCTGAACAAGCCGACGTAGTGGCCAAGGCCGTCACCAAGCAACGCTTCAAGCGGGCCGAGATCATTGTCGAGCAGGGCCGCAAGTCCAATGCCTTGTTTATCGTGCTCAGTGGCCGGGCCCGGGTGCTGACCACCGACAGCCGGGGCCGTGAAGTCATCCTGGCAACCCTGCAGGTGGGCGACTACGTGGGCGAAATGAGCCTGATCGACAACGAACCCCATTCGGCCACGGTGCAAACCGAGATGCCCACCGACTGCCTGGTGCTGGGCCGCGCCGAGTTTGAGCACTGCCTGGACAGCAACACCGCCATGGCACGCGCGGTGATGTCTGGCCTGGTCAAACGCCTGCGCCGCGCCGACCAGAAGATCGAGTCCCTGGCCCTGATGGACGTGTATGGTCGCGTGGCCCACGTGCTGCTGGAAGCCGCCACGCCCAATGCCGATGGCCAGATGGTGATCCGCGACAAGATCTCACGCCAGGACGTGGCCAAGATGGTCGGTGCCTCGCGCGAAATGGTCAGCCGGGTGATGAAAGACCTGGAAGAGCGCGGCTACATCCATGGCCACGACAACGGATCCACCCACATCCGCTCGGTGCTGGGCTCGCTGACCTGATCGGTCTGTGCATGGGGTAAGCTTGGCGCAGACTCTTTCTGCCCATGACTTACTCCCTCAACACTCTCAATTCATCCGGACCGGTGGTGTCACCGATGCGCACCGGCATCAACCGCTTCGCGCGCGAAATTGGCCTGATCCTGGGGCTGCTGGCTCTGGTGTTCTGGTGCATGGCCCTGTTGGGTTTTTCTTTGCAGGACGCCGCCTGGTCTACCTCGGGCCAGGGCGCTTTGGTGCACAACTGGGCCGGTCGCCTGGGCGCGTGGATCGCCGACCTGAGCTACTTCAGCCTGGGCTTTTCGGTCTGGTGGTGCCTGGCCGCCGGTGCCAGGGCCTGGCTTGCCGGTCTGGCCGACTGGATGCGCGCCCACGCCCCGGACGACAAACCCCGGCCCAGCGGCCATTTTGTAGGCTCTGCCTGGGGTTTCTGGCTCGGGCTGGTCTTGCTGTTGTGTGCCAGCAGCGCGCTGGAATGGTCGCGCCTGTACCGCCTGGCACCCTTGCTGCCGGGCGATGTGGGCGGGGTGCTGGGTTATGTGGTGGGGCCATTTGGCGTGAAATGGCTGGGCTTTACCGGGTCCGGCCTGGTGTGGATTGCGCTGGGCGTGATTGGCGTGTCGGCCGTGTTCCGCTTCTCCTGGAGCCATGTGGCCGAGCGGCTGGGGGCCTGGGCCTATTCGCTGGTCGAAACGCGGCGCGAGAAGCGTGTGGTGGCCGAAGACCTGGCGGTGGGCAAGGTGGCCGCCAAAAAACGCGAAGCCGTGGTGCGTGAAGAGCGGGTGGAAATTGCCGCCCACCACCCCACGCCGGTGATGATCGAGCCCACCCTGGCCGACCCACCCAAGAGCGCCCGCGTCATCAAAGAGCGCCAGAAGCCGCTGTTCAGCGAGTTGCCAGATACCAAGCTGCCGCAGGTGGACCTGCTCGACGGCCCGCAGCTGCACCAGGAAACCGTGGCCCACGAGACGCTGGAGATGACCAGCCGCATGATCGAGAAGAAGCTCAAAGACTTTGGCGTAGAGGTCAAAGTGGTGCTGGCATCGCCTGGCCCGGTGATTACCCGGTATGAAATTGAGCCTGCCACGGGGGTTAAAGGCTCACAGATCGTCGGTTTGGCCAAGGATTTGGCGCGCAGTTTGAGCCTGGTGTCCATCCGCGTGGTGGAAACCATTCCGGGCAAAAACTACATGGCGCTGGAGCTGCCCAATGCCAAGCGCCAGTCCATCACCCTGTCGGAAATTCTCGGTTCGCAGGTCTACCACGAGGCCAAGTCGCTGCTGACCATGGGCCTTGGCAAGGACATCATCGGCAACCCGGTGGTGGTGGATCTGGCCAAGATGCCCCACGTGCTGGTGGCCGGTACCACCGGCTCGGGCAAGTCGGTGGGCATCAACGCCATGATTTTGAGCCTGCTGTACAAGGCCGAAGCCCGCGACGTGCGGCTGCTGATGATCGACCCCAAGATGCTGGAAATGTCGGTCTATGAAGGCATCCCGCACCTGCTGGCCCCGGTGGTCACCGACATGCGCCAGGCGGCCCACGGCCTGACCTGGTGCGTGGCCGAGATGGAGCGCCGCTACAAGCTGCTGAGCAAGCTGGGCGTGCGCAACCTGGCCGGCTACAACGCCAAGATCGACGAAGCCAAGGCGCGCGAAGAGTTCATCTACAACCCGTTCAGCCTCACGCCCGACAGCCCCGAGCCCTTGAAGCGCGAGCCACATATCGTGGTGGTCATCGACGAGCTGGCCGACTTGATGATGGTGGTCGGCAAGAAGATCGAAGAGCTGATTGCCCGCCTGGCCCAAAAAGCCCGGGCCGCCGGTATCCACCTGATTCTGGCCACCCAGCGCCCCAGCGTGGACGTGATCACCGGCCTGATCAAGGCCAATATCCCCACCCGCATCTCCTTCAAGGTCAGCAGCAAGATCGACAGCCGCACCATCCTGGACCAGATGGGGGCCGAAGCCCTGCTGGGCCTGGGCGACATGCTCTACATGCCCGGCAGCGGCATGCCGACGCGGGTGCACGGTGCCTTTGTCAGCGACGAAGAGGTCCACCGCGTTGTAAGTTACTTGAAGACCCAGGGCGAGCCCGACTACATCGAAGGCGTGCTGGAAGGCGGCACGGTCGATGGCGAAGACGGGGAGGGCGGTGAAGGTGGCGAGAGCAGCGGCGAAAAAGACCCGATGTACGACATGGCCGTGGAAGTGGTGCTGAAAAACCGCAAGGCCAGCATCTCCCTGGTACAGCGGCATTTGAAGATTGGCTACAACCGCGCCGCTCGTCTGGTGGAAGACATGGAAAAAGCCGGTTTGGTCAGCGCCATGAGCGGTGCCGGCCAACGTGAAATCCTAGTGCCTGCAAGGGCAGAATGAGTGGAATGAAAAAACTGATTGCTACTTTTTTTATAGCTGCTTGCGCCGGTGTGGCAAGCGCAGACGGCCTGGAAAGCTTGGAAAACTTCGTCAAGACGGTGAAGTCTGGCCGCGCCGATTTCACCCAGGTGGTGACCTCGCCACCCAAGGAGGGGCAGGCGGCGCGCGTCAAAACCTCCACCGGCAGCTTTGAATTCCAGCGGCCCAGCAAATTCAAGTTTCTGTACAAAAAGCCGTTCGAGCAAAGCATCGTGGCCGACGGCCAGACCCTGTGGCTGTATGACGTGGACCTGAACCAAGTCACTTCGCGCAAACAGTCTGCGGTGCTGGGCTCCACCCCCGCCGCGCTGATTGCCGCTGCGCCCAATCTGCAGGCCTTGCAGGCCGATTTCACCCTGCTGGCCGCGCCCGACAAAGACGGCCTGCAGTGGGTGTTGGCCACGCCCAAGGCCAAAGACGGCCAGTTGCAAACCGTGCGCGTGGGCTTCAAAGCCGATGGCAACACCACCGAGCTGGCCGCGCTGGAGATTCTGGACAGCTTTGGCCAGCGCTCGGTGATGACCTTTGCCAAGGTGGAGGTGAATCCGGCACTGGCGGCAGACAGCTTCCAGTTCAAGCCGCCAGCGGGCGCGGATGTGGTGAAACAATAAGTCTTTTAGCCTGCCACCGCTTTCCGAATAAGCGTTGGCAGCTATGCAATGCATAGCGGTTGTATGCTAAGCCGCTGGAATAACCTTCATCACCGCCTTCTGCACCCGCTCGTGGCTGATCCTGACGTTGTCGGCGGCCACCGGGGACTGGATGGCAAACGGCTTTTCGCGGGTGTCGCGCAGCACGTAAATGCCCAGGGGCAGGCCCTGGGCATTGGCCACGCTGACCACCAGCGGGGTGTTGACGGCCGCGCCTTTTTTGACGCTGACGGCTTTTTCGCCATTGGCCAGCAGCACATAGGTTCCTGGCGGGTAGAAGCCGATGGCGGTGGTCATGGCCTTGCCGACGCGGGCATCTTCGTCCGGCACGCCCACGATATTGGACTTGGCCGCGCCCAGCGCCGACAGGCCGGGCCGGGTGGAGCGATGCGCCATCTTGCCGATCAGCACATCGGCCAGGTGCAGGATGCGGCGGCATTCCCGGTTGCGCTCCAGGCCTTTGGTGTCATCCCGGTCGTGGTGCAAGCCTACGATGTCCAGCAGGTCTTCATTGACCACGCCAAAGCCGCGCAGAATCGACTCGCTCAGCGCCGGGTGGTCCTGGATCAGCTGTTTTTGCTCGGCATCGGGCGGGGTGGGCTGGGTGGCCAGGGTGTCTTGCAGTTTGGCCATGCCGATGTTCATGGTCAGGGCGGCCTGCACCAGGACGGGGCGCACACAGTCGTCCAGCCCCAGCTTGCGGGCCGTCAGCTCGCACACCACCGCACACAGCAGGGCGTGGGTGGCGCAGTAACCCAGGGTTTTGTCGGCCAGCGCCTGGAACAGGCCAAACAGGCTGTCGTCTGCGTCTTTGTCCAGCAGCTCCATGGCGCGCTTTTGCACGCCGTCGAGCCGACCCAGCGGGTTTTTGGCGCTGGCACCGGTTTGCAGCACCGTGCCCCAGACGGCTTGCACATCGGTCCAGCCGCCGGTGATGTTTTCGCCCACTGTGTAGTCCAGCTCCAGAATATCTTGCGGCATGGTGGCCTTGGCAATTTCCTGGATGCTGACCCCGTCGCGCAGCAGGGCGTAGATCAGGCGGTCGTAGCTGCTGACCCAGGCTTTGTAGTCGGGCTGGGTGGCGCAGGCCCCGTGGGCTTCCAGGTGTTCGCGGTGGTGCTCGGACACAATCGCTTGCCCTTTGCGCAGCAGCAGGTTGCCTTTGGCATCCCAGATGTTGATGGGCAGGGGGCGCAGTATCTCGATGCGGGAAACGGGGACGGGGACGTAATGCATGGTGCGGGGAGGATAAGCCACCGCCCACCCATTTCGCGGCAGGGCCGCATGGGAGAATCCCTTTCATGACCCGTACTGCCTTGTCTACCGATGCCCCTTTGGCCGAGCGCTTGCGTCCCAAAAACCTGGGCGAAGTCATCGGCCAGCAGCATCTGCTGGGCGAGGGCATGGCGCTGCGTATCGCATTTGAGTCGGGCCAGCCGCACAGCTGCATCCTGTGGGGGCCGCCGGGCACCGGCAAAACCACCATCGCCCGGCTGATGGCCGATGCGTTTGACGCGCGCTTCATCACCATCAGCGCGGTGCTGGGCGGCGTGAAGGACATCCGCGACGCGGTGGAGCAGGCGCTGATCTCCCAGGCCCAGGGTCGCCGCACGATTGTGTTTGTGGACGAAGTGCACCGCTTCAACAAGAGCCAGCAAGACGCGTTTTTGCCGCATGTGGAAAGCGGGCTGTTCACCTTTGTCGGGGCCACCACCGAGAACCCGTCGTTCGAGGTCAATTCGGCGCTGTTGTCGCGTGCGGCGGTGTACGTGCTGCAGCCGCTCACCTCTGCAGATTTAGAGCAAATAGTGGCCCACGCGCAGGCTATTCAAGCGGTACCAGCTATCGAAAAAATAGCGGTAGACCGCTTGGTGGCCTATGCCGACGGCGATGCCCGGCGGCTGCTGAACACGCTGGAGACCCTGGCCGTGGCCGCCACGCAGGAGAAGCAGGCCGAGATCAGCGATGTCTGGCTGCTCAAGGTGCTGGGCGAGCGTATGCGCCGTTACGACAAGGGCGGCGAGCAGTTCTATGACACCATCAGCGCGCTGCACAAATCCGTGCGTGGCTCCGACCCGGACGCGGCGCTGTACTGGTTTGTGCGCATGCTAGACGGCGGGGCCGACCCGCGCTACATGGCCCGCCGCCTGGTGCGCATGGCCAGCGAAGACATCGGCCTGGCCGACCCCCGGGCGCTGCGCCTGGCGCTGGATGCCGCCGACGTGTACGAACGCCTGGGCTCTCCCGAGGGCGAGCTGGCGCTGGCCGAATGCGTGGTCTACCTGGCGGTGGCGGCCAAATCCAACGCGGTCTACAAGGCCTTTAACGAGGTGAAGGCTTTCATCAAGAAGGACGGCACCCGCCCGGTGCCCATGCACCTGCGCAATGCGCCCACCAAGCTGATGAAAGAGTTGGACTACGGCAAGGGCTACCGCTACGCGCACGACGAGGAGGGCGGCTTTGCCGCGGGCGAGCAGTACCTGCCCGACGGCATGGCGGCGGCCAGCTTCTACCGGCCCGTAGAGCGCGGCCTGGAGATCCGCATCGCGGAGAAGCTGCGCACCTTGAAGCGCCTGAACGCGGCAGAAGGCAAAACCTCCTGATTTCAAGGCGGGGACTCACCCACTTTGCAAGCGGTATGTCCGATAAGTTAGGCGCGTTGATGCATTTGCATAATCAGATTCTCTAATACTTTGGCAAACGCGCTAATCCCTGCGGTTTCGAGGGTAAACACGCCCTAATCCCTTTGTTTTGGCCCGTTTCGTGCTGGATACAATCCGCCACAGAACCCGCACCAAGTTGGACACGACTTGCGCGGCACCCGCAAACCAGGCCCCCGGCCCGCTCTGCGAGCGCTGCACAAGTCCATCGAAATTGGCGGGTTTTTTGTTAAGTTGCGGGGCCCACAAGGCCGCCCACCATCCTGGATGGTGGGCACCGGCAGCCTGTGGATGCACAACACACACGGAGAAATATTTATGGATATCTTGCTACAGCAGATCATCAACGGTCTGGTGCTGGGCAGCATGTATGCCTTGGTAGCCCTGGGCTACACGATGGTGTACGGCATCATTAACCTGATCAACTTTGCGCACGGCGAGGTGCTGATGGTCGGCGCGCTGACCAGTTGGACCATCATCGGCCTCATGCAGGAAGGCATGCCCGGCACCCCCGGCTGGCTGATCCTGCTGATATCGCTGGTGATTGCCTGCATCGTCTCGGCCACGCTGAACTTCGTGATTGAAAAAGTCGCCTACCGGCCGCTGCGCAACAGCCCCAAACTGGCCCCCCTGATCACCGCCATCGGCATGTCCATCCTGCTGCAGACCCTGGCCATGATCATCTGGAAGCCCAACTACAAACCCTACCCCACGCTGCTGCCCGCCGTGCCGTACAACATCGGTGGCGCGGTGATCACCCCCACGCAGATCCTGATCCTGGGCCTGACCGCCGTGTCCCTGGCCGTGCTGATGTGGCTGGTCAATTACACCAAGCTGGGCCGCGCGATGCGGGCTACCGCCGAGAACCCTCGCGTGGCGGCTCTGATGGGTGTCAAGCCCGACATGGTGATTTCGGCCACCTTCGTCATCGGCGCGGTGCTGGCTGCCATTGCCGGTGTGATGTACGCCTCCAACTACGGCACGGTGCAGCACACCATGGGCTTCCTGCCCGGCCTGAAGGCCTTTACGGCAGCGGTGTTTGGCGGCATTGGCAACCTGGGCGGTGCGGTGGTCGGCGGCATCTTGCTGGGCCTGATCGAGTCCATCGGCGCGGGCTACATCGGCCAGCTGACCGGCGGCGTACTGGGCAGCCACTACTCGGATATTTTTGCCTTCATCGTGCTGATCATCGTGCTCACGCTGCGTCCTTCGGGCCTGCTGGGTGAACGTGTGGCCGACCGGGCTTAATGGGAGCAACACCATGAAAATGAATAGAACCAACCTCATCATCGGTGCCGTCCTGGCGCTGATCCTCCCGCTGGTGCTGCAAAGCTTCGGCAACGCCTGGGTGCGTATCGCCGACATGGCGCTGATCTACGTGATGCTGGCCCTGGGCCTGAACATCGTGGTGGGCTTTGCCGGCCTGCTCGACTTGGGCTATGTGGCCTTCTTTGCCGTGGGTGCCTACACCTACGGCCTGATGGCTTCGCCCCAACTGACCGATGCCTTCCCCGCCATTGCCGCCATGTTCCCCGAGGGGCTGCACATGCCGCTGTGGCTGATCCTGCCGGTGGGGGCGGCGGTGGCCGGGCTTTTCGGCATGCTGCTGGGCGCGCCCACCCTCAAGCTGCGCGGTGACTACCTGGCCATCGTGACCCTGGGGTTCGGCGAAATCATCCGGGTGTTTTTGAACAACCTGGACCACCCCGTCAACATCACCAACGGCCCCAAGGGCCTGAACCAGATCGACTCGCTGAAGTTCTTCGGCATCGACCTGGGCCGCCCGTTGACCATCGGCAGCTTCGAGATCGCGTCGGTCAGCCTGTACTACTACCTGTTCCTGGTGCTGGTGGTGGTCAGCGTGGTGATCTGCCACCGCATGGAGCTGTCCCGCGTGGGCCGCGCCTGGATGGCCATCCGCGAAGACGAAATCGCCGCCAAGGCCATGGGCATCAACACCCGCAACATGAAACTGCTGGCGTTTGGCGCCGGTGCCACGTTCGGCGGTGTCTCGGGCACGCTGTTTGCGGCGTTCCAGGGCTTTGTGTCGCCCGAATCCTTCAGCCTGATGGAGTCGGTGATGATTGTGGCCATGGTGGTGTTGGGTGGTATTGGCCACTTGCCCGGCGTGATTTTGGGCGCTGTGCTGCTGTCGGCCCTGCCCGAAGTGCTGCGCTATCTGGCGGGCCCGCTGCAGGCCATGACCGGCGGTCGCCTGGACTCGGCCATCCTGCGCCAATTGCTGATTGCGGTGGCCATGATCGTCATCATGCTGATGCGCCCACGCGGACTCTGGCCCTCGCCCGAGCACGGTAAATCGCTCAAGGCCAAGTAAGGAACACCCATGACAGACAGCAAAAAATCCGAAGTGATCCTGCAAGTTGCGGGCATTTCCAAGCGTTTCGGCGGCCTGCAGGCCCTGAGCGACGTGGGTATCACCATCCAGCGCGGCCAGGTCTACGGCCTGATCGGCCCCAACGGTGCCGGTAAAACCACGTTCTTCAACGTGATCACCGGCCTGTACACGCCCGACAGCGGCAGCTTCCAGTTGGCGGGCAAGCCGTATTCGCCCACCGCCGTCCACGAAGTGGCCAAGGCCGGCATTGCGCGCACCTTCCAGAACATCCGTTTGTTCGCCGAAATGACCGCGCTCGAGAACGTCATGGTGGGCCGCCACATCCGCACCCATACCGGGCTGCTGGGCGCCATCTTCCGTACCTCGGGCTTCAAAGCCGAAGAGCTGGCGATTGCCAAACGCGCCCAGGAACTGCTGGACTATGTGGGCATTGGCCAACTGGCCGACTTCAAGGCCCGCACCCTGAGCTACGGTGACCAGCGCCGCCTGGAAATCGCCCGCGCCCTGGCCACCGACCCCCAGCTCATCGCGCTGGACGAGCCCGCTGCCGGTATGAACATGACCGAAAAAGTCATGTTGCGCGAGCTGATCAACAAGATCCGCAACGACAATCGCACCATTTTGCTCATCGAGCACGATGTGAAGCTGATGATGGGCCTGTGCGACCGCCTGACCGTCCTCGACTACGGCAAGCAAATTGCCGAAGGCACCCCTGCCGAAGTGCAGAAAAATGAAAAAGTGATCGAGGCCTACCTAGGCACGGGAGGACATTGAGATGGCCAATACTGCGACAACCCTTAAGAAACAACCCGGCGAAGTGCTGCTCAAGGTCAGCGGCCTGAAGGTCTCGTACGGCGGCATCCAGGCCGTCAAGGGCGTGGACTTTGAAGTCCGCGAAGGCGAACTGGTCAGCCTGATCGGCTCCAACGGTGCGGGCAAAACCACCACCATGAAGGCCATCACCGGCACGCTGCCGTTTGTGGCGGGTGACATCCACTACCTGGGCAAGAGCATCAAGGGCAAGGGCGCGTGGGATCTGGTGAAAGACGGCCTGGCCATGGTGCCCGAAGGCCGTGGCGTGTTCACCCGCATGACCATCACCGAAAACCTGCAAATGGGCGCGTACATCCGCGAAGACAAGGCGGCGATTTTGGAAGACATCGAAAAGATGTTCACCATCTTCCCGCGCCTGCGCGAACGCAAGGACCAGCTGGCCGGCACCATGTCGGGCGGTGAGCAGCAAATGCTGGCCATGGGCCGCGCGCTGATGAGCCGCCCCAAGGTGCTGCTGCTCGACGAGCCGTCCATGGGCCTGTCGCCCATCATGGTCGACAAGATCTTTGAAGTGGTCAAAGACGTGTACGCCCAGGGCGTGACCGTGCTGCTGGTGGAGCAAAACGCCAGCCGCGCACTCGGCATTGCCGACCGTGGCTACGTGATGGAGTCCGGCATCGTCACCATGAGCGGCGATGCCAAGCAAATGCTGAGCGACCCCAAGGTCCGCGCCGCCTACCTGGGCGAATAAGCCCTGGGTGTGCCTCCCTCCCCCGCCGGGGGAGGGCCGGGGTGGGGGCTCTCCCACCCATCCGCTGATTTATAAGTTAAACCAGCCTCCGCCGCCCATACCACCTACACTAGCTGCTATGAATAACGTAGTAGCCACGTCATCTGCCACCCCCGGCACTTTCCGCTTCCTCCACGCCGCCGACCTGCACATCGACAGCCCGCTGCGTGGCCTGAGCCGCTATGCCGGTGCGCCGGTGGAGCGCCTGCGCAACGCCACCCGCCGCGCGCTAGAAAACCTGGTCGATCTGGCGCTGGCCGAGCGCGTGCACTTCGTGCTGCTGGCAGGCGACCTGTACGACCGCGACTGGCCCGACTTCCACACCGGCCTGTTCTTCCGCGCCCAAATGGTGCGCCTGGGCCGCGCTGGCATCCAGGTCTTTTTTGTGCAGGGCAACCACGACGCGCAGGGCACCATCACCCGCGAGCTGGTGCTGCCCGACAACGTCAAAAAGTTCTCCAGCCGCAGCGCCGAGACGGTGCATCTGCCCGACCTGGGGGTGGCCATCCACGGCCAGAGCTTCCCGCAGCGCGAGGTGCCCGAAGACCTGGTGCCGCACTACCCGGGTGCCGTGCCCGGCCAGTTCAACATCGGCCTGCTGCACACCAGCCTCACCGGGGCCAGCGGCCATGACACCTACGCGCCCACCGACATCCCCACGCTCAAAACCAGGGGCTATGACTATTGGGCACTGGGCCATGTGCACACCCGCGCGGTGGTCTGCGAATCGCCCCGCGTCGTCTTCCCCGGCAACCTACAGGGCCGCCACGCCAATGAAACTGGGCCCAAGGGCTGCGAACTCGTCACCGTGACCAATGGGCAGATGGAGGCGCGGTTTGTGCCGCTGGACGTGGTGCGCTGGCACCAGCTCAGTGTGCCGCTGGATGGCATCGACCACCTGGCCCAGGCCAGCCAGGCCATCACTGCCGCGTTGACGCAAGCCACCCTGGGCGCGGGCGACAGATTGCACGCCCTGCGCGTCCACCTCACCGGCCGCACTGCGCTGCACACCACCGAAGCCGAGCAACCCGGCACCCTGGAAGCCGCCGTGCACGCCAGCGCGCAAGACGTGGCTGGGGCCGAGCTGTGGATCGAGCAGGTGCAGCTCCAACTCAGCTCACCGGTGGATCGCGCCGCCCTGGCCCAGGGCGACGATGCCGTGGCCGAGCTGCTGCGCCTGGTGGACGAGCTGGCCGCCGACCCCGCCGCGTTGGCTGCGTGGTCCGCCAAAGCCTGTGGCGACGTGCTGCACAAACTGCCCGCCGAGGCCAAGGGTGAAGGTAACTGGGCCGATCCCGACACCTTAAAAGCCCTGCTGATGGATGCCGAATCGACCCTGCTGGCCCGCCTGGGGAGCGCGGCATGAAGCTCCAAAAACTCTACCTGTCCGCCTTCGGCCCGTTCACCGACAAGCTGCTGGATTTCAGTGCCACATCGCCCAATGCAGCGGCCCGCATCCACCTGCTCTTCGGCCCCAACGAAGCCGGTAAGTCCTCCGCCCTGCGCGCCATGGCCGACCTGCGCTTTGGCATCCCGGCGCGCAGCGCCGACAACTTTGTGCACGACGGCCCCAAGCTGCTGCTCACGGCGGTGCTGGAAGATGCCAGCGGCCAGCCGGTGGCCGTGGCCCGCCGCAAAAAGACCAAAGACCCGCTCACCCAGGCCGACCCCGCCACCGGCCTGCCGCTGGCCACGCCGGTCAGCGCCGCCGTCGCCCAGGCCCTCACCGGCGGCATGGACCGCGCCGCCTTCGAGCGCAGCTTTGGTCTGGACCACGCCCGCCTGCGCAAAGGCGGTGAAGATCTGCTCAAAGGCGAGGGCGAGCTCGGTGCCGCCCTGTTCGAAGCCAGCGCCGGGCTGCAAGGCATCAAGGCCCTGCAGGCCAGTCTGCAAGACGATGCCCGCAAATTCCTGCTGCCCAGCGCCCAGGCCGTCATCCCCGAATCCAAGCGCCTGATCGACGAATACAAATCCCTGTCCAAGGCCGCGCAGACCCGCCCCGCCGAATGGAAAGACCGCCAGCGCGCCCTGGACACCGCCACCGACCAGCACAGAGCCCTGCAAGACCAGTTGAAGGCCCTGCGCCGTCGCAGCCACACCCTGACCGAGCTGCGCGCCGTGCTACCCTTATTGCAGCAGCTCACGCTTATGCAATCAGCGCTAGAGGCCGAAAAAACCCTGAATTTATTGCCCCCGGATGCGCGCGAGCAGCGCCAGGCCGCCCAGCACAATTTGCTCACCGCTACCGAGCAGCTGGATGCCGCGCAGGCCGAGCAAACTGCCTGCGCCCAGGCCCGGCAGACCCTGGTGCTGGAGCCCGCCCTGGTCGCCCACGCCGCCGCCATCGAGCGCGTGACCCAAGCCTGCGCACTCGCCCGCCAGCAGCGCAGCGAGCAGGTGCAACTGCAGACCCTAGCCGGGCAGGGCGCCGCCGCACTGGCCGACATGGCCCGCCGCATCCATTCCGATGCGGGCCTGGACGCTGTGCTGGCCGCCACACCCGGCCCCACCGACCGCGTGGCGCTGGACGAACTGCTCGACACTGTGGCCCGCCACACCCAGGCGCTGGCCCAGCAACAAGAACGATTGGCCCAGCTGGATACGCAGTTGGCACAGACCCCGCAAGACCGCAGCCCGGTTGCCCCGGCTTTGCTGGCCGCCGTCGAGTCCGCCTTGCAACACGCCCTGGCCCTGGGCGATGCACCGCAGCGCCAAGCCGATGCGCAACGCGAGATCGATGCCCTGGACCAGCGCATCCAGCGCGCCGTGGCCGAGCTGCGCCTGCCCAACTTCGTCACTTTGCAAGCCGCCCGCCCGCTGCTGCTGGCCGACATGGCGCAGGCCGAAAAAGCCCAGACGGATGGAGCCCTGCAAGCCGAGGCCTTGCGCAAGGAAGATGCCGAGCTGCAGCGCGCGCTCAGCACCCAGCAGCACCGCCTGCAGCTACTCGCCGCCGTGGGCGAAGTCGTCACCGCCCAGAGCCTGCAAGCCGCTCGCCAGCAGCGTGATGCCCGCTGGCTAGACGTTAAGCAAGCCTACGCACCTTTCACCCTGGCCGCCTTCGAGCCCACCCAGACCGAGGCCGACCGCCAGGCCGACCTGCTGCGCGAAGGTGCCGAGCGCGCCGCCCAGGCCGCAGAATGCGCGCTGCGCATCGCCGAGGCCGACACCCGCCGCCACGCCATCGCCCAGCAGCTAGCCGATGGCAGCGCCCACGCCGCCCAGCAGCAGGCCGACTGGCTGCAGATCCTGGCCGCCGCCAACCTTCCCCCGCACCCGCCCGCCGCCCTGCGCGAATGGCAGGCCCAGCGCGCCGTGGCGGTGGAGCTGTGCGAGCGCCAGCAGCAGCTCCAGCGTGAGCAGGCCGATGCCGCCCAGGCCGTCCACACCCGCACCGAGGCACTCGCCCAGGCCCTGCACGCCGCCGGGTACGCCAGTGGCGCGCCATCGCTGCCGCAGGCCAGCGCCTGGCTGCGCGCCGCCCAGGATGCCGCTGCCCAGGCCCGCGCAGAGGCCCATCTGCGCGAGACCCTGCGGGCCGAACACGCTACGGTGCAGCGCCAGATCACCCAGCACCGCACCACCTTGGCTACCGCCGCAGCGGCGCAAACCGCCTGGGCCACCCGCCTGTTCCTGCCCGCCACCAGCAGCGCTGCCGCCACCAAGGCCCGCCTCACCGAACTGGCCGTGCTGGAAGCCGCCCACGCCGCCCAGACCCGCTGCACCCAGGCCATCGCCCAGCACCAGGCCCGCGCCGACGACGTGCAGGCCCAAGTTCAAGCGCTGGCAGCCTTGCTGGGCGAGCCCCTGCAGCAAGTGGATGACTTTGCCGATCGCCTCAGCGCCCGCCTGGCCCGCGCCCAGGCCCACGCCCTGCAAGCCACCGATGTCGAACGCCGCCTGGTCGCTGCCCAACAGCAGCACACGGCGGCCCAACAGCGCATCACCGCCAGCCAGGCCAGTCTGCAAGCCCTGTGCACCGCAGCAGGGGTGGACGACCCGTCCGCATTGCCCGAAGCCGAAGACCGCTCCGCCGCCCAGCGCGCCCTGCACGACAAAGCGCGCGATCTCGGCGCGCAACTGCGCCAGGCCACCGCCCGCCCGCTGGCCGATCTGCGCGCCGAACTCGCCGGGCGCGACGCGGTGGACATCGATGCCGAACGCAGCGCGCTGGATGCCCAGGCCACGCAACTGGAGGCCGATATCGCCAGCGCCAGCGCCACCGTCCACACCGCCCGCCAGGCGCTGGAATCCATCGACACCTCCGCCGCCGCTGCCGAGGCGCGCGAGCAGATGGAATCCGCCGTGGCCCGCCTGCGCGCCGCCGTGCCGCCCTGGATGCAGCTGCGCCTGGCCGACAGCCTGCTGCAAGAGGCCCTGAAGCGCTTTCGCGAACGCGCCCAGGCCCCCATGGTGCGGCTGGCCTCCGAGTATTTCGGCCTTATTACCGGTGGCCGTTACCCCAAGCTGGTGGTGGACACTTCCGCCGAGCGCCCCGTGCTGCAGGCCGAAGGCCAGGATGGCCGCCTGATCGGCGTGGAGGCCATGAGCGAAGGCACCGCTGACCAGCTCTACCTGGCCCTGCGCCTGGCCGCGCTGGAATTGCAACGCGGCCATGGCTCCGACATGCCCCTGGTGCTGGACGACGTACTCATGACCAGCGACGACACCCGCGCCACCCACATCTTCCAGGCCCTGGCCCGCTTCGCGAAACAAGGCCAGGTGCTGCTGTTCACCCACCACCAGCATCTCGTGCAGGTGGGGCAGGCGGCGCTGCCGAGCGGGGCGCTGGCGGTGCACCATTTATAAGAAATAGGCTGCTTGCGCTTGTCTGTAGAGCGTGAGCAGCTATTATTTACGTAGCAAATCACCCAAGCCGCCATGACTGAGCCCATCACCCTGGAAACACCCCGCCTGCGGCTGCGCCAATGGCTGGCGCAAGACCGTGCCCCGTTCGCCGCGCTGAATGCCGACCCGCGCGTCATGGAGTTCTTCCCCGCCGTACGCACCCGTGCCGAGAGCGACCAGATGGTTGATACCTGCCAGGCGCAGATCGAGGAGCGGGGCTGGGGTTTCTGGGCTGCGGAGTTGAAAGAGACGCAGCAGTTCATCGGCTTTGTGGGCCTGCACGTGTGCTCGGCGTTGTTGCCGTTTTCTCCGTCTGTCGAAATCGGTTGGCGTTTGGCCACGCCCTACTGGGGCCAGGGCCTGGCCACCGAGGCCGCCAAGGCTTCGCTGGATTTCGGATTCCACCGCCTCGGCCTGGCGGAAATCGTGTCGTTCACGGCCCTGCCCAACACCCGCTCCCGCGCCGTGATGGAGCGCTTGGGCATGCAGCCCTCCGGTACCTTCGAGCACCCCCAGGTCCCAGAAGGCCACCCGCTGCGCCTGCACCACCTGTACCGGCTTGCGCGTGAGAACTTTGTAGAGGAAATCAGCCCTCTGTACTGATGGAATAAGCGTAAGAAGCTGCTAAAAAGATAGCAAATGAAGTTGCCTGCAAAGCCGTCAATGCGCGGGATGCCATGCCGTGCACCATCACCGTTACCCACCTAAAATGCACCGTTTCCATTAACAAAACCATTAAGGAGTGCGTATGGGCGTACGGGCTATCGATGTCGTGCCTATCAGCGAAGCGCGGGCCCGGCTGACGGAGCTGGCGCAGGCGGTGGTGGAGGGGGATGTGGAGAAAGTGCTCACCAAGAACGGGGCCAGTTACGTGGCCCTCATCGATGCTCGCAAGCTCGACTATTACCACGCGCTGGAGCTTGAGCATGCCAACCTGGCCTTGCTGACCGAGGCCGAGATGGGCCTGCAACAGGTTTTGGCCGGGCAACGCTTGTCTGCTGCAGCATTGGATGCGCTGCTGGCCGATTAAGGGCCCATCCATGTCGATTCCAGTGAACGCGCAAGTCAGCGCTGCGCCCAACTTTGCCGCCAATCTGGCCGAGGCCAGTGCCTTTTTCAAGGCCCAGGACGCGGCATCTGCCATTGAGCGCACGCGCAAACTCAAAGCCGGGCTGCGCGAGATGACGCGTGTCCTGCGTTGGGCCCCCACCAGCGGGCGGCCCGCCCGGTTTTTGCATGCCCAGTCGGCCCAGGCCCAGATGCGCACCGAGGCCGTGGTGCAACTGGCACGCCAGGTCGGCTTGCCACATCTGCGTGAGTTTGTAGTGGATCCGTTTGTAGTGTTGTATGCGCACGGTGAGGCCGAAGTGGTCTTGCTGGCGCTCAAGCACCACCGCCAGTTGGCTTACAGCGCAGCCCAATCCCCATAAGCAGCTCCCAAAAAAATAGCGACTGGGCCAAAGACCCAGTCGCTGTGCGCAGGAGCAGCGGAGGTTTACGCGAGCTCGCCCATCTGGCTTTGCAGGTAATTCTGGATGCCAACCTTGCCCAGCAGGTCAATCTGGGTTTCCAGGAAGTCGATGTGCTCTTCGGTGTCGTCCAGGATGCCTTGCAGCAGGTCGCGGGAGACGTAGTCGCGCACGGTTTCGCAGTAGGCGATGCCGTCCTTGATGGTGGCTTGGGCGCCTTGTTCGGCTTTCAGGTCGCAGGCCAGGCATTCGGGCACGTCTTCACCCACCAGGATCTTGGCCATGTCTTGCAAATTGGGCAGGCCGTCCAGCATGAAGATGCGGTCCATCAGCTTGTCGGCGTGCTTCATTTCGCCGATGGACTCCTCGTATTCTTTCTTCGCCAGCTTGTCCAGGCCCCAGTGCTTGTACATGCGGTAGTGCAGGAAGTACTGGTTGATGGCGGTGAGCTCGTTTTTGAGTTGCGCTTGCAGATGCGCGATGACTTGGATGTCGCCCTTCATGGTGGCCGTCCTTTTTTGGGAATGGTGGTCGCAGGATTGCGTCACTGGGCATTGTCGGCGACGCAGCCCGCTAAATCAAAAATCAAGAGGCGATACCCCCATCTTTTTGGTCTGAGTGCGAACACGCGTGATAGGCATTCGCAAGGGTTGAAAAGCATTGACCGAACGCGCGACCCCTGTAAAGTAGTTACATGCTTGTAACAACTACCATGCCAGCCGTGCTCGATATCGAGGCCTCGGGCTTTGGTCGGCGCAGTTACCCCATCGAAGTGGGCTGCATCCTGCCGGACGGCAAGACGTTTTGCACCCTGATCCGGCCCGAACCCGAGTGGGTGCACTGGGACCCCGAGGCCGAGAAGCTGCACCACATCAGCCGCGAGCTCACCGAAACCGTAGGCAAATCGGCGCTGGATGTGGCCCGCCTGCTCAACACCCATTTGCGAGGCCAGACTGTGTATTCCGACGGCTGGGCAAACGACTTCACCTGGATTGGTGCGCTGTTTGAAGCGGTGGACCTGAGCCCGTACTTCAAGCTGGACAACCTGCGCTCTTTGCTCAGCGAAGACGAGGCCGCGCGCTGGCACGATGTGAAGCAACAGGTGTTGGAAGAACTGGGCGAGCAACGCCACCGCGCCAGCAGCGATGCACGGGTGCTGCAACGCACCCTGCAAAAGCTGATGGCGCAACGCGTTTAAACAGCGCTGCGGATCAGGTGGTCAAACGCACCCAGGGCGGCCTTGGCACCGTCGCCTGCGGCGATGATGATCTGCTTGAACGGCACGGTGGTCGCGTCCCCTGCAGCGAACACACCGGGTACCGAGGTCTGGCCCCGGTTGTCGACGATGATCTCGCCGTGCTTGCTCAGCTCGATGGTGCCCTTGAGCCATTCGGTGTTGGGCACTAGGCCGATCTGCACGAAGCAGCCTTCCAGTTCCACATGGTGGCTTTGGCCGCTGACGCGGTCGGTGTAGGTCAGGCCGTTGAGCTTGTTGCCGTCGCCGGTCAGCTCGGTGGTCTGCGCCGACACATGCACGGTGACGTTGGGCAGGCTGTGCAGCTTTTTGACCAGCACGGCATCGGCCCGCAGCGCGTCGCCAAACTCGATCAGGGTGACATGCGCCACCAACCCGGCCAGGTCGATGGCCGCCTCTACACCCGAGTTGCCGCCGCCGATCACCGCCACGCGCTTGCCCTTGAACAAGGGGCCGTCGCAGTGCGGGCAGTAGGCCACGCCCTTGTTTTTGTACTCTTGCTCGCCGGGCACGTTGACGTTGCGCCAGCGCGCGCCGGTGGTCACGATCACGGTTTTGGACTTCAGCGAGCCGCCGTTGGCCAGTTGCACCTCGACCAAGCCGCCGGGCGTAGCCGCCGGGATCAGCTTGTCGCCGCGCTGCAGGTTCATCACGTCCACGCCGTAGGCTTTCACATGCGCGTCCAGGCCCATGGCGAATTTGGGGCCGTCGGTTTCCAGCACGGAGATGAAGTTCTCGATGGCCATGGTGTCGTTCACCTGCCCACCAAAGCGCTCGGCGGCAATGCCGGTGCGGATGCCTTTGCGGGCGGCGTACACGGCTGCGGCTGCGCCTGCGGGGCCACCGCCGACCACCAGCACGTCAAAGGCTTCTTTGGCCGACAGACGGGCGGCGTCTTTGTCGCCTGCGCCGGTGTCGAGCTTGGTCACGATTTCTTCTACCGTCATGCGCCCCGACCCGAAGTGGCTGCCGTTGAGGTAGATGCTGGGCACCGCCATCACTTCACGGGCATTGACCTCGTCCTGGTACAGCGCGCCGTCGATGATGACGGTTTTGATTTTGGGGTTGAACACCGACATCAGCGTCAGCGCCTGCACCACGTCGGGGCAGTTGTGGCAGCTCAGGGACATGTAGACCTCGAAGTTGAAGTCTCCGTCCAGTGCCTGGATGCTCTCTATCACGCCGGGCTCTACCTTGGGCGGGTGGCCGCCGGTCCACAGCAGGGCCAGCACCAACGAGGTGAATTCATGGCCCATGGGGACGGCTGCAAAGCGCAGGCTCATGTCACTGCCGATACGGTTCAGGCTGAAGGAGGGCTTGCGTGCGTCCGTGCCGTCGGTCTTCAAAGTGATTTTGTCGGACAGCCCAATGATGTCCTCGAGCAGGCCGCGCATGTCCGCTGCGCCTTTGCTGTCGTCCAGCGATGCTGTGATCTCGAACGGCTTGGTAACCCGCTCCAGGTAGCTCTTCAGTTGTGCTTTGAGGTTGTCGTCCAACATGGTGTTCTTTCGGTCAATGCTGCCGCCAGCCTCGTGAGCCAGCGGCGGGTTTCGTTACGCAGATTTAGATCTTGCCAACCAGGTCGATCGAAGGGGTCAGCACGGCTGCGCCTTCGTTCCACTTGGCAGGGCAGACCTGGCCGGGGTGGGCGGCGGTGTACTGGGCAGCGCGCAGCTTGCGCACGGTTTCTTTCACGTCGCGGGCGATTTCGTTGGAGTGGATTTCGGCTGTCTTGATCACGCCGTCTGGGTTGATCACAAAGGTGCCACGCAGTGCCAGGCCTTCTTCAGGGATGTGCACGCCAAACGCGTTGGTCAGGGTGTGGGTAGGGTCGCCGACCAGGGGGAACTTGGCCTTGCCGACAGCGGGCGAGGTTTCGTGCCACACCTTGTGCGAGAAATGCGTGTCGGTGGTGACGATGTAGACCTCGGCACCCATCTTCTGGAATTCGGCGTAGTTGTCAGCCGCGTCTTCGATTTCGGTGGGGCAGTTGAAGGTGAAAGCCGCCGGCATAAAGATCAGCACAGACCATTTGCCCTTCAGGCTCTCGTCGCTCACGGTCACGAACTTGCCGTTGTGGAAGGCTTCGGTCTTGAAAGGCTGGACTTGGGTATTGATCAGGGACATGGTGGATTCCTATAAAAACGTAGATGGCTGGATGCGGTATGCATTGGCTACCACGCTGGATGATAGGCTATTAAATAAGCTTGTTTCATAGTTAATTTGTATTTACACCATAGTTTCAGTAGTTGGTGGCTGTCCTGGCTTTTTGACAAATGAGAATTATTCGCATATAGTTCAACCTCTCCCAGCTAGCCACTCCGGCCCGCGCAGCGTTCATAAGCAGCCTGCGCCCGCCACCAGCCAGCCGTTGACCTTTTTCAACTGTTGTCAGGTTCCACTGTGGCTTTAGCTTCTTTTCGTTCCATTTCTGTTTCTTCTCCTTTTGCTCTGCGCGAACTCGTCTGGCTGATGGGTCTGTCGATGGGCGCAGCTTTCTCGGCGCAAGCCCAGTCGGTGCAGGTAGCAGCGGCCACCACCTTGCGCGAGGTGGTGGTCAGCGGCTCGCGCAGCGCGCAAGACCCTGACGAGCTGCCCATGAGCATCGACGTGATCGGTGCCAAAGACCTGGAAAGCAAACACATCCAGGACATCCGCGACCTGGCCAAAGACCTGCCCAACGTGACCGTCAAGCGTGCCCCGGCCCGCTTTGGCATGGCCTCGGGCAACACCGGGCGCGACGGCAATGCGGGCTTCAATATCCGTGGGCTGGAAGGCAACCGCGTGCTGATGCTGGAGGACGGCATCCGCATGCCGCGCAGCTACGTGTTCAGCGCCAATGCCTTTGGCCGCGACTACTTTGACATGGGCCTCATCAAGCGGGTGGAAGTGGTGCGCGGCCCGGCATCGGTGCTGTACGGGTCGGACGGCGTGGCCGGGCTGGTCAACTTCATCACCTATGAGCCGTCCGACTTCTTGACCGGCGACAAGACCTTCGGGGGCCGCGTGGCCGCATCGGCTGGCAGCGACGACAACAGCCGCTCCATCGGCACCACCCTGGCAGGCCGCGCCAGCGACACCGTGGAATGGCTGCTGGGTGCCAACGCTAGCCGCGCCGACGGGCTGAAGAATATGGGCAGCAACAACGCGGCCAATACCACCCGCACCACGCCCAACCCCGAGACCAACCAAGGCCTCTCGCTGCTGGGCAAGCTGATGGTACGCCCCAATGCCGGCCAAAAGCACGTGCTCACTCTGGAGCACGTCGACAAAAAGGCCGACTACAACCTGCTCTCCGCCGTGGCCCCTGCTGCCACTGCGTCCACCTCGGTGCTGGCCTCTACCGCCAACACCGACATGCAGCGCGACCGCCTGACCTGGGACGCGCGCTACCAACTCGGCGCAGCCTGGGCCGACAGCCTGCAAACCGTCCTCAGCTACCAGGCCACCGGTTCGCGCGAGGCTGCCACGGAAGACCGCAACACCGCCGCCGACCGGGCGCGCGACACCACTTACGACGAAAACACCTGGCAGATCGGCCTGCAGGCCAACAAAACCCTACGGGTGGGCGCTGATACCGCGCACAAGCTCACCTACGGCCTGGACTACGTACGCACCAAAGTCAAAACCCTGCAAACCGGCATCACCCCGCCAGTGGGCGAAACCTTTCCGCTCAAGCGCTTCCCCGACACGGTGGAAACCAGTGCAGCGTTGTACGCGCAGGACGAGATCGTCACCGGCGACTGGAGCATTACCCCCGGCCTGCGGCTCGACAAGTACAAGGTAGATGCCAGCCAGGCCGGTTTTGGAGGCACCGTGGTGTCGCCATCGGACTCTGCCGTGTCCCCCAAGCTGGGCGTGTTGTACCGCGCCACGCCGCAGTGGAGCGTGTTTGGCAACCTGGCATCGGGCTTCCGCGCCCCCAACGCAGGCCAGGTGAATGCCTTCTTCGAGAACGTCACCCAGTTCTACAAAACCATTCCCAACCCCAACCTCAAGCCTGAGAAAAGCCAGAACTTTGAGATCGGTGCCCGGGGCCGCCTGGACAGCCTCACGCTGGACGTTGCCGCCTTTACCGGCCGGTTCAAGGACCTGATCGAAGACTCGGTACGCGTGGGCGGCGCGGGCACGGCGGCCAGCCCTACCGTGTTCCAGTCCATCAACATTGGCAATGCGCGCATCAGCGGCTTTGAGGTCAAAGGCAATATGGATTGGGGCCGCGTGGCCGGGGGGCAGCTCACCACCCCGTTCACCTACGGCTACGCCCGCGGCAAAGACAGTGACACCGGCAAGCCGCTGGACAGCATCGACCCCGCCAAGATCCGCGCCGGCATCCAGTACGCCACCGCAGGCTGGGACCTGCGCCTCGACCTGGCCCACCACGCCGCCAAAAAGCTGGGCGATACCAACGCCGCGCTGTTTGTCTCCCCGGCAGCCACCACGCTGGATGTGGGCGGCCAGTGGCGCATCCGCAAAGACATGCGCCTGAACGCCACCGTGGCCAACCTGACCAATAAAAAGTACTGGAACTGGAGCGACGTGCGCGCTGCCACCGCCGCCCAGGTCGCCGTGATCGATGCCTTCACCCAGCCTGGCCGCAGCCTGCAAGTGTCTCTAGTCGCTGACTTCTAACCCGGAGGAGGAAACCATGACCCGTCCCACCGATCACACCACCTCGGATGAGGAATACGCCATGCCCTGCGCCGAAGCCCTGCTGGCCAGTTCCCTGGCGCTGATGACCGGCTACGTGCAAGGCTGCTGCGACGACCACCGCACCCTGATGGCGCAAAAAGTCGTGCAGAACCTGCTCCATTTGTCCGAGCACCCCATGCTGTCGCCCGACTTCAAAACCCTGCTCTGGAACCTGCACACCCGCTGGTTGCAGCAAACCCACCCCCAGCGTGCCGCTACCGCCCACATCGACCTGCCTGCTGCCACCCCGCTGTGGCACACCACTCCTGAGACCGTCCAATGAATGCTGAATTTTTGACCCCCGAAGACCTGCGCGCTGCCTTTGCCGCCGCCCGCGCCAGCGGCAAGCGCGCCAAGGAAGCCGCAGAGTCCATCGGCAGCAGCGAAGGTGCCGCCGTGGCCGCCCATTGCGGCGACCATGCCTATCCGCCCAAAGCCATTGCCCTGCAAGGCCCGTGGATCGATCTGCTCAAAGCCCTGGAGCCCTGTGGCCCGCTGATGGGCCTGACCCGCAACGCCAGCACCGTGCACGAGAAAACCGGTGTCTACACCAAGCTGTCGGCCATGGGCCCCAGCGGTGCCATGGGTTTGGCGCTGGGCGAAGACATTGACCTGCGCCTGTTCTTTGGCCAATGGCATGCCGGGTTTGCCGTGACCGAGCTGGCCGCCAACCCGCAAAACCGTCCCCAGGTGAGCCTGCAGTTCTTCGATGCCCATGGCCTGGCTGTGCACAAGATATTCCAGCGCGAAGCTACCGACCGCGCCGCGTTTGATGCCGTGGTGGCGCAGTTCACCGCTGCCCAAAGTGTTGCCACCTTTACTCCTGCCGCCCCTGCCGCCGCGCCGTTGCCCGATGCGCAGATTGACGTGGCCGGTCTGGAGGCAGCCTGGGCCGCCATGCAAGACACGCACGAGTTTTTCGGCCTGTTGAAGAAGTTCAGCGCCGAGCGCCAGCAAAGCCTGCGCCTGGTGCAAGGCCGCTTCACCCAGCCCATGGCCCGCCACACGCTGCGCGACCTGCTGCACACTGCCGCGTTCGATGGCGTGCCCATCATGGTGTTTGTGGGCAGCCGGGGCTGCATCCAGATCCACACCGGCCCAGTCAAGCGCATCGAGCCCATGGACATCCGCGGAGTCCAATGGCTCAACGTCATCGACCCCACCTTCAACCTGCACCTGCGCGAGGATTCCATCGCCCACGTCTGGCGCGTGGAGAAACCTACCGCCGACGGCGTGGTCACCTCCATCGAAGCCTTTGACCAGCACGGCGAGCTGATGGCGATGTTCTTCGGCGCACGCAAACCGGGTAAGCCCGAGCTGCAGAGCTGGCGAGACCTGGTAGCCCAGTTGCCGACCTTGGAGGCTGTACCTGCATGAGCCGCTTCGCCACTGTCGAGATCAAGGCCTTTGTGCCCGCGCGCGACTTCGCCCAGTCGCGCCAGTTCTACCGCGACCTGGGCTTTACCCAGGCCAGCGAAGGCGGCGGCGTGGGCTATTTCCACCATGGCCGCAGCGCCTTTTTGCTGCAAGACTTCTTTGATCCGGGCCTGGCCAACAACCTGCAGATGCACCTGCAGGTAGAGGACGTGCAGGCCTGGTTTGACCACGTGCAGCAGCTTGACCTGCCCACACGCTTTGGCGTGCGCGCGCCCACCCCGCTGGTAGACCAGCCCTGGGGCATGCGCGACTTTGTACTGTTTGACCCTAGCGGCGTGTGCTGGCGCGTGGGGCAAAACATCCCAGGCTTCCAGCCCGTAGGCCGCTTGCCCAACGAATGACTTTCCCCTTCCAACCCTCCATGGCATTTCCAACCATCCGCCGTCGCACCGTCCTGACCTGGGCCGCAACCGCCCCGGTGCTGGCGCACGCCCAAAAACTCCCCCGCCTGGTGACGGTGGGCGGCGCGCTCACCGAATGCGTCTACGCCCTGGGCGCGGAGGCGCAACTGGTCGGCACCGATACCACCAGCCTGTACCCGCTGGCGGCGCAAAGCACGCCCAAGGTGGGCTACCAGCGCAGCCTGTCGGCCGAGGGCCTGCTGGCGCTCCGACCCGACGCGGTGATCGCCACCACCGAGGCCGGGCCGCCCGTGGTGCTGGACCAGTTGCGCAGCGCTGGTGTCAAGGTGGAGCTGATAGCGTCCGACCACAGCTGGGCTGAAGTGCACCGCAAGTTGCAGGCCGTGGGGCGCGGAGCCGGGCGCGAGGCCCAGGCCCGCGTCTTGCAGGCCACGCTGGATGCAGACTGGGCGCGCGTGCAGCACCAGGTGGCATTGTTCAAAGGGCGCAAACCGCGCGTGCTGTTCATCCTGTCGCACAGCGCCACCGTGCAGGTGGCGGGCGAAAAAACCGCCGCCCATGCCATGCTGCAGTTGGTGGGCGCGCAAAACGTTATGACCGGCTTCAATGGTTACCGCCCCATGACGGCAGAGGCCATGGCCGCCGCCGCCCCCGATCTGATTTTGACCACCACCCAGGGCATAGACGCCCAGGGCGGGCTGGCCACGTTCTGGAGCCGCCCCGAGCTGGCCCTGACCCCGGCTTTCAAAACCAAGGCCCTGGTGCACCTGGATGCGCTGGAGCTGCTGGGCTTTGGCCCGCGCCTGCCCGGCACCGTGCTGGCCTTGCACCAACGGATCACCAAGGCATGAGCTTGCATACCCGACGCATGTCGGGCCAGCACGTGTTGCTGCTGGGCAGCGCCCTGGTGCTGCTCAGCCTGCTCAACGCCAGTGCGCGCGGGGCTTATGGCATCAGCGTGGCCGACATCGGCAGGACGCTGTGGGCCCTGGTGAGTGGTGGGCTGGACGGCTCGCCCGAGCAGCTCGTGTTTCTCAACATCCGCCTGCCGCGCCTGTTCCTGGGGCTGGCGGCGGGCGCGGGGCTGGGCCTGTCGGGCGCGCTGATGCAAGGCCTGTTCCGCAACCCGTTGGCCGACCCCGGTTTGATTGGCGTAAGCAGCGGCGCGGCGCTGGCGGCGGGCATCACCATCGTGCTGGGCAGCCGCTACTTCCCCGATCTGCCGCGCAGCCTGGGCAGCTGGACCCTGGTGGCCACCGCCTTTGCGGGCAGCCTGTCGGTCACGGCGCTGATTTATATGCTGGCCCAGTCGGATGGCGGCACCCGCGTGGGGCTGATGCTGTTGGCTGGTGTGGCCATCAACGCGCTGGCCGGGGCCGGGCTGGGTGGTTTGAGCTTTCTGGCCAGCGACGAGCAGTTGCGCAGCCTGCAGTTCTGGCTGCTGGGCAGCCTGGGCGGCGCACGCTGGAGCGCCGTGATTTTGGTCTGCACTATTGTTTTGATAGCTGCTTGCGCCAGTGCTACCTGCGCCAGGCCCCTGAATGCCATTGCATTGGGCGAGGCGCAGGCGGTGCTGCTGGGGGTGGACGTGGAGCGCACCAAGCGCCTGGCCATTGGCGTTACCGCGCTGGCCGTGGGCGCTGTCACCGCCACCACCGGGATGATCGGCTTCGTCGGCCTGCTGGCCCCGCACTGCGTGCGCCTGGTCGCTGGGCCGGACCACCGCGTGGTGCTGCCCGGCTCGGCCATGCTGGGCGCGGCCCTGGTGCTGCTGGCCGATAGCGTGGCCCGCACGGCGGTGCAACCGGCTGAATTGCCGCTGGGCGTGCTGACCGCACTGGTTGGCGTGCCTTTCTTCTTGGTGCTGTTGCGCCAGTTCAAAGGACGGGTATGACCTACTACTTGGAAGCGCAGGCGGTGTCCTGCGTGGTGGGCGGGGCCACCTTGCTGCACGCCCTCACGGCGCGGTTTGCCACGGGTGCGTTCACCGCCATCCTGGGGCCCAACGGCGCGGGCAAGTCCACGCTGCTGTCGCTGCTGTGCGGCCAACGCAAGGCCAGCCAGGGCCAGGTGTTTTTGCAGGACCAGCGGCTGGACAGCTACCCCGCCCAGGCCCTGGCCCGCCGCCGCGCGCTGCTGCCGCAAGATATGTCCATCGCCTTCGACTACACCGTGCAAGATGTCGTGGAACTGGGCCGCTACCCGCACCGCCAGCAGCCCAGCAGCGCTGAGACCGACATCGTGCAGCGCGCCATGCAGGCCACCGGCGTGCTGGCCCTGGCCCACCGCGTGCTCAACACCCTGAGCGGCGGCGAGCGCGCCCGTGCCCAACTGGCCCGCGTGCTGGCGCAAATCTGGGAGCCCGTGCCGGATGGCCACAGCCGCTGGCTGCTGCTGGACGAGCCCACCGCCGCGCTCGACGTGCACCACCAGCACGCCGTGCTGCGCCTGGCCCGCCGTTGGGCGCATGAGCACGGCGTGGGCGTGGTGGCCGTGCTGCACGACCTGAACCTGGCCCTGCGCTACGCCGACCAGGTGCTGCTGCTGCAAGACGGCCAGGTCCAGGCCGACGGCCCCCCCGCCCAGGTGCTGAGTGCCGACACCGTCAGCCGCATCTGGCAGGTAGACGTGCACCCGGTGCATGACGCAGACGGCAGCCTGCAATTACTCATGGCTTGAAGAGGAGTATTTCCATGTTGATTTCGGAAGCCCGCATCCACATCGTCCAACGCAAGCCGCCCCTGTCCGACGTGGCCTGCGAACACGCCGCCCTGGTGCGCATGCTCGCCAACGCCCAGGCCCGCGTGAGCGCGGTGGTAGTCGACCACGTGCAGCAAATTGCCGCGCTGCAAGCCCAGATCGTGCGCCTGCGCGCCCGCGCCATCGTGCGCGACACCCTGGTGGCCTGGCTGCGCGAAAGCCTGGCGCAGCTGGAACCCGAAGCCGCAGAAGATCTGCAAGCCCACGCCGATGCCGCCGACCGCGTGATCTGCCAAACCGGCTGCGTCAGCCACGGCCACTACTGGCGCGAACAAGACCAGTGCCGCCGCACCGGCAAGGGCTGCGTGCTGGTGGAGGAGGGTGTTGCGGGGCCGCAGGGGCAAGGCGTGCCACTTTCAGATTTTTAGGCCATTTTTCAGGTGCCGAAATGGCTGCCCACGCTTATAGATTGAGCGCGAGAAGCTCCTGTTTTTTACTATTAAAAGAGAAGCAATTTGTACGGCTGGGCGCTAAGGCTTTAACCGGTGCGCAAACAGCCACGGCCGGAAGAGCTTGGTGAGTTGAGGGGCAACGACCCATGTCATCAACACCACCACGGCGAGTGTGAGGACTACCGTACGCGGCAGCAGCGACCAAGACCCCATTAAATTGCGGGTCAGCAGGAACAGCAGGTAGACCGTGGGGCAAATGCCCAGCCAGGTGACCACGGCAATCTTCCAGCGTGGCGGGCTGGGCTGCGAAGTTTGAAACCACAAACCCAAACCTGCCAGCGGTTTGGACCTCCGCTCGCCCTCGATGTAAGGCGCAGCGGCAGCCAAGCCCGATATCCGCTCGGGTGAGTCGTGCCAGGCATCCAGGTGGGCTTGTTGGTCGAACGCCAAAATGGTGTGGTACATCGCGTCGTCCACTTCCGGGTCTTCGCCCGGGTGCACCAACTGAGCGCCGAGATAACCCGCAAAGCCAGCGGCAAGCTGCATCAAGTTTCTGGTGGCGCGTTCGAAGTCGGCTTCGCAGCCGCGCTTCACATTGCGGCTGATCAGCACGGTGACGGCATGTTCGCTCAAGATTTTTCCCCTGGTTCGTTGCACGCAAGCATGGGTTGCTGCCGACCATTTCTCCATTTCCCCGTTTCCCGCACCCCCCGATTTTTGAATCGTCAGGCGAAGCGGATGTGCACCCAGCGGGCGCACTGTGGGGCGTTCAGAATTTATGCAAATGAAAGAACTTCTGCTACGGCTTTACGTGGCTTCTGCGGCCAGTTCGCCGACCCTGGATAACCTATCGTCACCAGCATCACGGGTACATCGGTGGCAAGCAAACCAAACGCCGATGCCACGCCTGCCTGGTCGAACCCGATCATGGGGCAAGACACCAGTCCCTGGCTCTGCGCTGCAAGCATGAGGGTCATGGCCGCCATGGCACCCGACCGGACCGCCTCGTCGCGCTGGAGCGCCGGGTTCTCCTGGTACATGCTGTTCGCCGCACCTACCCAGCCCTTGACGGTGGCTTCATCAAGAATGCCTGCGTCGAGCGATGGCTGGAGTGCTGCAGGCAAGCCAAGGTGCGGCTCCAGGGTGCCGCACACAATGAACGTGACTGCGGCTTCCATGACTTTCGGTTGATTGAATGCGAGTGGCAACAGCCTTGCCTTGGCGGCGTCGGTTCTTACCGCGACAAACTTCCAGTTCTGAAAGTTGAAAGCCGAAGGCGCGTGGGTGGCCAGGTGGACCAGTTCGGCGAGCGCGTCGTCCGTGAGCTTGCGGGCGGGATCGTAGTTGTTTGCGGATGTGCGGCTTTTGATGAGGTTGGAGAACACGTTCATTGCGTACTTTGGTGTTGGATAGGGAAAGGGATACGGCTTAGCGGGCCAGGAAAGACTGCAGGTCTTGTGTGAACTTCAGCGGGTTCTTGAACATCAGGAAGTGGTCGCCTTGCTCCTCGGTGGTGTAGGAGTAGAGCGTTGCGCCGGGCACCACCGACTGCGCCCACCGCTGGCTGGGCAGGTTGTTGCTTTGCTCGCCGGAGAAGATGGCCGTGGGAATGTCGATCTTGCGACGTACCACATCGCGCCAGTCGTTGACCGTGTGGTTGAACAGAACCCGCGCCAGTGCTGCCGGGTCGTTTTTGATGAATGCCGCGGCGAAGGCCTCCGAGTTGCGGTAGTAGGGTGAATCGGTGAGTTGCGCGCGCTGGAACACCTTCAGGTCGGTCACGAGGGCGTTCACCGGGCCGCCCGTGGTGAATGCGGCCACCATGCGCTCGGGCGAGGTGGTGGTGCCGCCAGCGTCCAGCCGTTCTTGCTCCGGCCAGTCCGAGTGCGCGTAAATGCTGATGGGCTCATCGACAAAGGCCACCTTGCGCATCGCCGAGGTGCCAAACAGATCGATGTAACTCCACAAAATAGCGGCTCCCATCGAATGCCCGACGTAGGCCGCAGATTGGATGCCAAGGTGCTCGCCAAATTGGCGCAGGTCCATCGCATGGCGTGCGATCCGGTTGCCGTAATCGACCTTCTGCGAAAGGCCCTGGTTGCGCGGGTCCAGCACATAGACATGGTAGTGCTGCGCCAGCAGGTACAGGACGTTGATGTACTGCGCCCCGTTTGCCGACCAGCCGGGCACAAAGACCAGCGGCTGGCCCTGGCCTGCCTCCCAGTACGCAAGCTTCACGCCGTCGTTGGTGGTGAATGTGTTGATCTGCAGACCCGGGAAGTCCGAGAGCTTGTTGGGCAGGCCCTCCATGGCAGTGGGGAACGTGAAATCACGGCCCAGCACCGCAATCGCCGGGTCGGCCGCAACGAGGTTCGAGAGGAACCCCAGGACCATGGAAGCGCCGATGGCGCGGAGGGTTTTGCGCATGTTAGCGACGCTCTGCGGCAGGCGGGATCAGCCTGTGGTCGCTTCGCCGAAAAGCTTGCCCGCCCCGGCCCAATCGGACGCTTTGACATCTTCGAAAATGACGTAGATGTAGGCGGGATCGGTGGCGGTGTTGCGCACGATGCTTTCGGTGATGTCTGCGGCTACTTTGGCCTTTTGGTCATGGTCTTTACCTTCGAACCAGCTAACTCGAACTACGGGCATGGAAACTCCTTAGGGATAGGGATGGAGCGTCGATGTAACCACTGTCACAACGATCACAGACGTGATGTTATGGTAGAAAATAGAATCCAAAGAATCATTAAAATATCAACTAAGTAGAATTTATGGATACATCGAGCGGAACAGATCCCTTTTGGGGAGTGGCTGTTTTTGTTGCTGCCGCCCGCGCCGACAACTTCACCCAGGCGGCGGAGCGAATGGGATTGACCAAGTCATCGGTGGGGAAAACCGTTGCCCGGTTGGAGCAGGCGTTGGGCACCAAGTTGTTTCACCGAACGACGCGTCTGACGCGATTGACCGCGGATGGCGAGGCCTACCTCGTGGCCTGTACTTCGGCCTTGGATGAAATCACTGCGGCCCAGGCCGCGCTGTCATCGAGTAACCAGGTTCTCAGCGGCCGGATTCATATCGACATGCCGGTCGCGTTTGGACGGCGCGTATTGCTGCCCGCGCTGGTTGACATCACGCAGCCGCACCCGGGTCTGAGCCTGAGCCTGACCTTTACCGATGCCACCAGCGATTTGCTGCAGGACGATGTCGATATCGCGATCCGTTTCGGCACCCTGAGGGATACCAGCCACCTGGTGGCAAGACACTTGGCGACGCAGGACCGGGTCATCTGCGCGTCGCCTGCCTACCTGCACGCTATGGGCGAGCCCGCCAACCTGGCGGAAGTCCGCCAGCACCGCTGCATTGTTGGCAGCCTGAAGGGCCCCCCACTGGTATGGGTGGTTCAGGAGGATGGCACCGAGAAACGCTTCACGCCGCCAGCCACCCACCAACTGACCGACGGAGAGGCCATGGTCGATGCCGCCGTCAGCGGACTCGGGCTCGGGCAGTTCGCCATATCCATGGTGCGTGAGCATCTGGATGCAGGGCGGCTAAAGGCGGTGCTGCAGACGTATGCGAGCGCCGGTGTGGATATCCACGCGGTGTGGCCGAAGCGGGCCCAGCTCAGCCCACGGGTGCGGTACGTGGTGGATGCACTGTTGGCATACGCCGCCAAGGGAAGATTCAACTGAAGGCGAACGGCAACTGCGGATGAGCAGCTGTCAGTCGTGGGTATTGGTCATCTGGAATCGGATTTCCCCCGTGCCGCGAGCGGACGCGATTTCTCACCTTCGTTATCTGCAAAAAGTTCCACAAAGAGCTGCCTGATCCACATATTGGCCGGGTCGCGGTTGAACTTGGCATGCCAAAAAAGATTGATGGCAATGTCAGGCAGGCGCGCCGGGTGCGGCGAGGTGACCAGACCAAACGGAGCCTCGCAACGTTCGGCCAATCGTTCCGGCAGGGTGGCGATGAGATCCGTGCTCTGCAGCACGTGTCCCACTGCAATGAAATGCGGCAGCATCAAGCGCAACTTGCGTTTGATGCCAGCACGCTCCAGCAGGTTATCCACTTCGCCGTGCCCCGTATTCGCTGCCACGATGCCCACATGGTCCAACTCCGAAAATTGCTGGAGCGTCATCGGTGATTTGGCCAAGGGGTGGCCCTTGCGGAACACACACACGTACTTGTGGCGAAACAGTCGGCGCTGAAAGAAGCCAGCCTGCAGGTTTGGCAAGAGTCCCAGCGCCAGATCGACGGTGCCGGACTCCATGTCTTCCTTCAGGTTGGCAGAGTAGGGGCGCACCGTGCTGACCTGCACATGGGGTGCCAATGTGGACAGAGCCACCATCAGGGGTGGCATGAAGTACATCTCGCCGATGTCGGTCATGGCCAGTTGGAAGCTGCGGGTACTGGTGAGCGGATCAAACGTGTCGCGCGTGGTGAACGCCGTCTGTAGCGCATTCAACGCATAAATAACGGGTTCTGCCAGATGCAGGGCATAGGGCGTGGGCTCCATGCCCCGGGAGGTGCGTAAAAATAGTTCGTCTTTCAGCACCGCGCGCAGGCGCTTAAGGGCGTTGCTGACAGCGGGCTGCGTCAAACCCAGTTTCTCGGCAGAGGTGGATACGCTGCGGTCCAGCAGCAACTGGTTGAATACCAGCAGCAGGTTCAGGTCAATTTCACGCAGTTCCATAGAGCACCCCCACTATTCACAGTGGTGATTTTACCTATTGGTTTTGCGTTATCGACTTATATGACGGAAGTCTCCAAAATTGCTGCAAACAGGAGACAAAGGCATCTGCCTTCAAATCATGGAACTCGTCGTAGAACCTCTTAACGTGCGTTTGAACGTAAATAGCGGAAGCAATTTGCTGGACGTGCTCAGGTCTCACAAGTTGCCTGCTTCCTATAGCTGCATGTCGGGCCGTTGCGGGATCTGCCGCTGCCGTGTGCTGTCAGGCCAGTTGCGTAATAGTGGCCCGGAGGCAGGGAGACCGCATTCGGGAAAGGGTGAGTACGCGCTGGCCTGCCAGGCGGTGCTGACCGCTGACTGCACCATTGAATTGCCTGAGGCGGGCGAGGTGGTAGTCCACACGGCACGCATTGTGAAGGGCATGGTCACCGCCATCGAGGCACCCACCCATGACATCCGCCGTATCCGGGTCAAGTTGGCCAAGCCGATTAAATTTACCGCCGGGCAATATGCCACGGTTGAATTCACGCCCGAACATATTCGCCCCTACTCTATGGCCGGATTGCATGGTGACGGTGAATGGGAGTTCCATATTCGCCGGGTCCCGGATGGCCGGGTCACCACTTTCATTTTTGATGAACTGCAGGTAGGGACGGCGCTTCGCATCAGCGGCCCTCTGGGCACCGCCTACCTGCGAAAAAAGCATACCGGCCCCATGCTCTGCGTGGGGGGCGGAACAGGCTTGGCTCCCGTACTGTCCATCGTGCGTGGTGCCTTGGCGGCCGGCATGCAAAACCCCATTCATTTGTACTTTTGCGCACGCAGCGCAAAGGACGTGTACGACACCGATCGCCTGCAAGACTTGGCTGCCGCGCACCCGAATGTGAAAGTCCACATCGTGGTCGCCACCGGTGCCACGGGTGCTGGCCAGCGCAGGGGCCTGGTCACCGACACCATTAAAAAAGACTTAGGAGGAGCGCTGGCTGGCTGGCGCGCTTACCTGTGCGGTACGCCTGCCATGGTCGATGCCTTCAACCTGCTCGTGACCCGCATGGGCATAGAGCCCGGCCATGTCCATGGGGAAGCCTTCTATCCCAGCGGTGTTTGACACGCACCAGATTTATTGAAACCCAAGAAACCAAAGGAGACAAGTAATGAGTGAAACCAATACCGTGTTCCCCGAAAGCCCCACGTGGCCGGAAGAGGGAAACAGCCGCGTGCCGTTTTGGGCCTACACCCAAGATGATTTGTACAAGAAGGAGCTGGATCGCCTGTTCTACAACAAGCACTGGTGCTACGTCGGCCTGGAAGCCGAAGTCCCGAATGTGGGCGACTTCAAGCGCACCGTCATAGGTGAGCGTTCGGTACTGCTGGTGCGTGACAAAGATGGCTCTATCCATGTGGTCGAGAACGTCTGCGCACACCGCGGTATGGCTTTCTGCCGCGAACGGCATGGCAACCGCGAGAGCCTGACCTGCCCCTACCACCAGTGGAACTACACGCTGTCGGGCGACCTGCAGGGTGTGCCGTTCCGCCGTGGTGTCAAGCAGGACGGCAAGGTCAACGGAGGTATGCCGGCGGACTTCAAGCCCTCTGAACATAACCTGACCAAGCTCAAGGTCGCCACGCGCGGCGGCGTGGTTTTTGCCTCGTTCGACCACGGCGTGGAGCCGTTGGAAGACTTTCTCGGCCCGGTGATCACCGGCTACTTCGACCGGCTGTTTGATGGCCGCAAGCTCAAGATCCTGGGCTATAACCGCCAGCGCATACCGGGCAACTGGAAGCTGATGCAGGAGAACATCAAGGACCCTTACCACCCAGGGCTGCTGCATACCTGGTTCGTCACATTCGGGCTTTGGCGCGCTGACAACAAATCGCAGCTGCTGATGGATACGCAGCACCGCCATGCGGCCATGGTGTCCACGCGGGGTGCCGCCGGTAAGTCGGCCGATGTGACGCAGGTTTCGAGCTTCAAGGCCAATATGGAGCTGAACGATCCGCGCTTCCTGGACATCGTGCAAGAGCCATGGTGGGGTGGGCCGACCGCCGTGATGATGACCGTCTTCCCGAGCGTCATCTTCCAACAGCAGGTCAACAGCGTGTCTACCCGCCATATCCAGCCCGACGGCCATGGTGCCTTCAACTTCGTTTGGACGCACTTTGGCTTCGAGGACGACAGCGAGGAGATGACGCAGCGCCGCCTGCGCCAGGCCAACCTGTTCGGCCCGGCAGGGTTTGTGTCGGCAGATGACGGTGAGGTCATCGAATGGTCGCAGGAAGGCTTCGAGACCAAGCCCTCGCACCGCACGCTCGTTGAGTTGGGAGGGCGTGAGGTGGGCGACGCGGACCACATGGTCACTGAGACGCTGATCCGCGGCATGTACGAATACTGGCGCAAAGTGATGGAGGCATGATGATGGACTTACAGAACTACTTCGAACTGACCCAGCTGTACGGCCAGTACGCCTCGGCCTTGGACGCGGCCGACTGGGATGCCTGGCCCGAGTTCTTCATTGAAGACTGCGTGTACAAACTGCAGCCACGTGAAAACTACGACCGCGGGTTCCCGTTGTCGACGCTGGCCTTCGACAGCAAAGGAATGCTCAAGGACCGTGTCTATGGCATCCGGGAGACGCTGTTTCACGACCCCTATTACCAACGCCATGTAGTGGGTGCTCCGGTCGTGCGCCAGGTGGACGCAGACGGTCGCATCCACTGTGAAGCCAACTACGCGGTGTTCCGAACCCGCCTGTCCAAGGAATCGACCGTGTTCAATGTCGGTCGCACGCTGGATGTGGTGGTCCCCACGCCGCAGGGCCTGAAGTTTGCCTCTCGTCTGGTCATTTACGACAGCGAGATGATTCCCAACTCGTTGATCTACCCCATCTAAGGAGCCGATATGACCACAAATTGGATCGATGCAGCCGCCCAAGATGAGGTGCCGCAGGACGATGTCATGGGCCTGGCTGTTGCGGGCCGCGATATTGCGCTGTACGGCGTGGACGGCGAAGTCTTCGCTACCGACAACATTTGCACCCATGGACACGCACGGCTGTGCGATGGTTTCCTGGATGGCTTTGAGATCGAATGCCCGCTACACCAGGGCAAGTTCGACGTGCGCTCGGGACTGCCGACCTGCGCCCCGGTGACCGCGGCGTTGCGAAGCTATCCCGTGAAGATCGAGGCTGGCCGCGTCTGGTTGGCCTTCGACTGACACGCCGCCCACACCACAAGGAGACCCGTATGAATGCTGTTGAGCAACCTGAGGTTGCAGCCGCTGCGCACCCGAATGCAACCATTGTGATCGTGGGTGCCGGGCAAGCGGGTGGCTGGGCTGCCCAGACACTGCGCAAGGAGGGATTTGCCGGACGGGTAGTCCTGATCGGCAACGAGTTACACCCACCCCACGAACGGCCACCTTTGTCCAAGGCGGTCTTGTCCGGCGAGGCATTGCCCGAAAGCACGCAGCTGATGAAGCCCGAGGCCTTTGATGCGCTGGCGCTCGACTGGATGCCCGGCGCCCAGGTTGGTCGTATCGATCGCGCAGGCAAGCAGGTCATGCTGACCGACGGCACGTCGGTGGCTTACAACAAGCTGATCCTGTGCACCGGTGGTCGGGCGCGTCAGATTTCCCTTACCGGCGCAGAGTCAGTGAAACTGCATACCTTGCGCACCATTGAGGACGCGCTGGCCTTGTCGCCAGTCTTGTCGCCGGGGCACAGCGTGGTGGTGATCGGCGGGGGATGGATCGGCCTGGAGGTCGCAGCCACGGCACGCTTGCGCGGTGCCGAGGTGGTGGTCGTCGAAACCCAGAGTCGCTTGTGCGAAAGAACCGTGCCGACCGAGATATCAGAGCACCTTTTGGCGCTGCACGGTGCGCAAGGCACTCGGGTGCTGCTTGGCGCGGGTGTCCGTGGTTTTGCGAAGAATGCCGATGGTCGCTCGATCGTCCAACTGTCTGATGGCAGCGATTTGGCTTGTGATGCCATCGTGCTGGGCATCGGCCTGGTGCCGAACGACGAATTGGCGCGCGAGGCGGGGTTGGATTGCGATGGGGGCGTGCTGGTCGATGCGCGCTGCCAGAGCTCCGATCCGGATATCTTGGCCGCAGGCGATGTCGCTGTGGCTGCCAACCCCTGGGCCGGGCGTCGGCTTCGACTCGAATCCTGGCAGAACGCCCAAGAGCAGGGTATCGCTGCCGCACGCTCAGCCTTGGGGCTTGCGGTGGACTACCAGCCGCTGCCCTGGTTCTGGTCCGACCAGTACGGTATGAACCTGCAGATCTACGGCATGCCCATGCCTACCCACCGGGTTGTGCGGCGCGGCGATCCGGCGTCCGGCAGCTTTGTGTTGTTCTATCTTGCCGACGATGTGATCCAGGCCGCCATCGGACCCAACGCCGCACGCGACCTGCGATTTGCGCGTCGGCTGATCGAGCAGCGAAAACCGGTGGATACCGAGCGCCTGGCAGACCCCAACACCCCCATGTCCAAGCTCTGATAGCGCTGGCCCCATTCATAAAAAATCCATGAGACAAACCCCATGCGCCAAATCGACGTTCACCAACTTGCGGACAACGCCCGCTTCAACCGCTTTCATGGGCTCGTGCTGTTCTGGTGCGCCCTGATCATCATTTTTGATGGCTACGACCTGGCGGTGGTCGGCATTGCGCTGCCTTCCATCATGAAGGACCTGAACGTAGACCCGACGCAGGCCGGTTTCATGGTGAGCTCAGCGCTGTTCGGCATGATGTTCGGTGCGATTTTCCTGGGCACGATTGCCGACCGTATCGGCAGGCGTTGGGCCATCGTCATCTGCATCACCCTGTTCAGTCTTTTCACCGCTGCGGCCGGACTGACCCATGACCCAGTCCTTTTTGGTATGTCGCGCTTCCTGGCAGGCCTTGGCATCGGGGGGGTCATGCCCAATGTGGTGGCCCACATGACGGAGTATTCGCCGAAAAGGATGCGTGCCACGCTGGTCACGCTGATGTTCAGCGGTTACGCGGTAGGCGGCATTGTGGCCGCCCTGCTCGGAAAGGGCCTGATCGAGAGCTACGGCTGGCAGTCGGTGTTCTTCGCCGCCACCCTGCCGGTGCTGCTGATCCCCGCTATTCTCAAGTGGCTCCCCGAGTCCATGCCCTTCCTGCTTGCCAGGGGGCGGCACGAGCAACTCAAGCGCATTGCCGCCCGCATCGAGCCTAACTACAAGCCCCAGGCCAGTGACCAACTCACTGTGCCGGCGCGAGACAAGGCGCAGGGTGCGCCGATGCGGCAGTTGTTCGCCGATGGCCGTGGCTTCAGCACCGTGATGTTCTGGATTGCCTTCTTCATGTGCCTGTTCATGGTCTATGCGCTGAGCTCATGGCTGACGAAACTGATGGCTGGCGCTGGTTATAGCCTGGGCTCCGCACTGACCTTTGTCCTGGTTCTGAATGTGGGTGCCATGTCGGGTGCCATCGGCGGAGGCTGGCTGGCAGACCGCTTCCACATCAAATATGTTCTTGCTGCGATGTACGCCCTGGCGGCGGTCTCGGTCAGCCTGCTCGGCGTTGCCATGCCGCAAGAACTGTTGTTCATCGTGGTGGCGCTGGCGGGTGCTTCAACCATTGGAACCCAAATAGTCGCGAACGCCTACACCGGCCAGTTCTACCCCATGGCGATACGCTCCACGGGCCTTGGTTTTGCGCTGGGCATTGGCCGCAGCGGTGCGATTCTGGCCCCGATCGTGATCGGTGTACTGGTCGGATTGCAACTTCCGCTGCAGCAGAACTTTTTCGCTATCGCGGTACCTGGTGCCATCGGCATGCTGGCCGTGCTTCTGATCGACCACCGTAAATCGGCCATGGCGTAGCGCCCAGCATTACGCACCGATTCGGCAATGGCTCCTGCCCGCGCAGCATGCGCTAGCTACTTTTTTCTCCCACCCACCCTGAAAGGAAATCCTATGACCGTGACCACCTACCTCTGGACCCCACCGCCCGTTTACTCTCTGCCTGTGCGCGGCCGTAGCGAGCGTCTGCCCATCAACCGACTGTTCTTCGTTGGCCGCAACTACCACGCGCACGCGGTGGAAATGGGCCGCCCCGTGGACAAGTCGGTCGAGGTGCCGTTTTACTTCACCAAGGCACCATCGACCCTGGTCGAGTCCGGTGCCACAGTGGCCTATCCACCCGGCACCCAGGACTACCACCATGAAATGGAGCTGGTGCTAGCCATCGGCGCTGCGGGTTTTCGCGTCAGCGAAGCCGATGCCCCCAAGCTCATCTACGGCTATGCCTGCGGCCTGGACATGACCCGGCGCGACTTGCAGTTGGTGGCCCGTGAGAAGGGTCGGCCCTGGGACCTGGGCAAGGACGTGGAAGAGTCCTCCATCGTCTCCGAGATCGTGCCCCTGCCGCAGACCGTGCTGAGCCAGGGCGACCTGTCGATGTCGGTCAACGGCAAGGTGCGGCAGAAGTCGGACCTCTCCAAGCTGATCTGGAACATCCCTGAACTGATCGCCGACCTGTCCAAGTTCTACCACCTGCTGCCCGGCGACCTGATCTTCACCGGCACCCCCGAAGGCGTGAGCGCCGTACAGGCGGGCGACCGCATCGAGGGCCAGATCGAAGGCGTCGGCAGCATCGTGCTGAACGTCGGCCCGGCCGAATGACATATCGCTGAAAACAAGGAGACAAGCCCACCATGACCACCGACCTGACGCCTTCCCCCGTGCGGCTGCATGCCGTTGCGGGCCACGGTCAACCCGACCCTACGCCCGCGTTGGAGCAGCTCTACCGCGGCTTCGAGCAGGAGCTGCTCGTGCCGCTGTGGACCGAGATCGGAGGCCTGATGCCCCGGCATCCGCAGTCCAAGGCCGTGCCGCACCTGTGGCGCTGGGATCGGCTGAAAGCCCTGGCCGCGCAGGCCGGCGAAATCGTGCCCGTGGGCCGTGGCGGTGAGCGCCGCGCCATCGCGCTGGCCAACCCGGCCCTGGGCGGCAGGCCCTTCGCCACGCCCACGCTGTGGGCCGCCATCCAGTACCTGATGCCGGGGGAAGATGCGCCGGAGCACCGCCACACGCAGCATGCTTTCCGCTTCGTGGTGGAGGGCGAGGGTGTGTGGACGGTGGTCAATGGCGATGCTGTGCGCATGTCGCGCGGCGACTTCCTGCCACAAGCCGGTTGGAACTGGCATGCCCACCACAATGCCGCCACCGAGCCGATGGCCTGGATCGACGGCCTGGATATTCCGTTTTCGTATTACACCGAAAGCCAGTTTTTCGAAGTGGGTCGCGAGAGAATTAGCCAGGCAGAACGAGGTACGCCTGATCGCTCCCAGTCCGAGCGCTTGTGGGGCTATCCAGGCTTGCGTCCTGCCTCAGCGACGACGGCCCTGCCAGCGACACCGCTGCTGGCCTACCGCTGGGTCGATACCGACCGGGCTTTGGCGGACCAACTGGCCCTCGAAACCGAAGCTTGCGTCGCAACCTTGAGTCCAGGGCACGCTGCCGTGCGCTTCACGAATCCCACCACCGGGGGCGACGTCTTGCCCACCATGCGCACTGAGATGCACCGTCTGCGTGCCGGTGCCCAGTCGCTTTTGCGACGCGAAGTGGGCTCGTCGGTCTACCAGGTGTTTGACGGCAGCGGCACGGTCTCCGTCGGTGAACACACATGGGAGGTTGCACGCGGTGACTTGTTCGTGGTGCCGTCGTGGCAGCCTTTTTCAGCCCAGGCTTCGGAGGACGCTTCGCTGGACTTGTTCCGATTCAGCGATGCGCCCATCTTCGAAGCTCTGCACGCCCATCGCATGCAGATCGGCAACTGACACAACCCGGCACCACACAAAGGATTACTCCCGTGACCAACTCAATTTTCATTCGCCATGTTGCCGGAGCCCCCGTCCGTCGCGGTTTCGCCGCGGTTGCACTTGGGGCGCTATGCATGCTCGCAGGCGCACAGACGTCCGACACCGCTACCCGCTTCGCGCCAGATATCGACAAGCTCATCGCCGCCAACTATGCTGACGTCGAGTCCATGTACAGGGCCATCCATGCCCATCCCGAGCTTGCGCTCCAGGAAGTGAACACGGCCAAAAAGCTGGCAACGGCGATGCGTGGCATCGGTTTCGAGGTGACCGAAGGCGTTGGCAAGACCGGTGTCGTCGCGATGCTGCGCAACGGTGCAGGACCGATGATCATGGTCCGGACTGAACTCGACGCATTACCTATGGAAGAAAAGACCGGCCTGCCGTACGCAAGTACCATCAAGACGGTATTCGCAGGCAAGGAGTCGTTTGTTGCGCACTCCTGCGGCCACGACCTGCACATGGCCGCCTGGGTCGGTACAGCGAAGACACTCGTCGCGCTGAAGGACCGCTGGAAGGGCACGCTGATGTTTATTGCGCAGCCCGCCGAAGAGACCTTGAGTGGTGCCAAGCCGATGCTGGCGGACGGCCTCTTCACACGGTTTGGCACGCCGGATATGGCGTTCGCACTGCACGCCTGGCCTATGGCCTATGGCGAGATCGGCCTGAACTCCGGGCCGGTATTGACTGGAAGCGATGCGTTCGAAGCCCGCTTCTTCGGTCGGGGTGCGCATGGCTCCGCGCCCGATAAGTCGATCGACCCGGTACTGATGGCGTCACGCTTTGTAGTGGACGTCCAGGGTGTGATCAGCCGCGAGAAGGATCCGTTCCAGTTCGGTGTCTTTACCGTTGGCGCAATCCAGGGCGGGACGGTCGGTAACATCATCCCCGAAACTGTCGATCTGCGTGGCACGATCCGCAGCTTGGACAAGGTGGTTCGCAACAAGATGCACGACGGCATTCGGCGCACGGCGAAGGCCACGGCCCAGATGGCAGCGGCCCCCGAACCAGATGTCAAGATCATCCCGGGCGTCGACTCGGTCGTGAACGACGCGGCCATCGTCAATCGCACCGAGGCCATCTTCAAGGCGGCATTCGATCCAGCCAAGATCAAACGCATGCCGCCGGCCACCCCGACCGACGACTTCGCCGAATTCGTGAGCGCGGGCGTGCCGTCGATGTTCTTCTTTCTTGGCGTGCTCGAGCCCAAGGATGTCGAGGCATCGCGCCAGCCGGGCGGCAAGCCGTTACCGATCAACCACTCGCCATACTTCGCGCCCGTGCCTGAGCCATCGCTGAAGACCGGCATCAAAGCGATGAGCCTGGCCGTGTTGGGTGCGATGCAATCGTGAACAGCCCCCAAGAGACGCCCTCCATGAACCCATCGAACAACACAACGCCATGAAACCCTACAACTTCTTTCGCAGCGGAACCTCGCACCGCCTGCGCATTGCGCTCAACCCCAAGGGGCTGGGTTCCAGGTGTTCGATGGTGGCGGCAGCGTCACGGTGGGGTGCGCACCTGGCCCCATTCATCCAGCCAGCCAACTTTCAACCGGCCGGGTTCGGCCATTAATTCAAGAGAGACACAGCCATGCACACCACCGTCCGTACACCGATTTTTCGTTCTGCCATTCCGCTTTGCGCCGCTTTCCTCATGGGCACCACGTACCTGTCTAGCGCCATGGGGCAGACCTTCCCCACCAAGCCGGTCCGGTCGGTGGCACCGTACTCGCCCGGCAGTGGCCCCGACGCGGTGATGCGCATCCTCAGCGACAGGTTGTCGCGCAGCTGGGGCCAGCAACTCGTGATCGACAACAAGCCCGGTGCCAATGGTTTCATCGCGATTGCAGACGCCAAACGGGCCGCACCAGACGGCTATACCGTGCTGCAGGTGGACAACACGCACATGGCCCTGGCACCGCACCTGTTCAAGCAGCTGCCCTATGACCCGGTGAAGGACTTCGAGCCGGTTGCACCGGTCTACTTCACCAACTTTTTCGTCGTTGTGGCCGCCAATTCGCCGTGGAAGGATGTGGGCGACCTGATCAAGGCGGCCAAGGCCGCGCCCGGCGACATCACCTACGGTTCATGGGGCATCGGAAGCGTTGCGCACGTTGGAGCAGCCATGCTCGAAGCGGCGACGGACACGAAGATGATGCACGTCCCATTCAAGGACATGGGCAACGTCTACACCTCTGTCGCGACCGGTGATATCAAGTGGGCATTCGGTACGGCGGCGACCGCCGGGCCGATGTACCAAGCGAAAAAGGTGAAGTTTCTGGCGCTCGCCGCACCTAAACGGCTGGCCGGCTACGGCGATGTTCCCACGGTTGGCGAGGCGGGCGGCCCGGCTGGGTTCGAGGTGAAGACGTGGGTCGGCCTGTTCGCCCCTACCGGCACCCCCAAGGCGGCCATCGACAAGATGAATGCCGACGTGGGCAAGGTGATGGCAACCGCCGAGGTCAAGGAACGCCTGGCCACCTTCGGCTTCGAACCTTTCATCGGCGCTCCCGGTGAACTCACCAAGGCCATGGAACGCGATTCGCGCATGTTCAGTGAAATCGTCAAACGCGCCAAAATTTCTCTGGATTGATGACCATGAAACTCTACAACTTCTTTCGCAGCGGCACCTCGCACCGTCTGCGCATTGCGCTTAACCTCAAGGGCCTGGGCTATGAATACGCGGCGGTAGATTTACGCAAGAACGAACACCTAGGCGCGGCCTTCAAAGCCATTAATCCGCAGGGACTGGTGCCCGCGCTTGTGGATGCTGACCGGGTGTTAACGCAGTCCGTGGCCATCATCGAGTGGCTGGAAGAGCGCTACCCCACGCCTGCGCTGCTGCCCACCGACCTGAACGACAGGGCGCACGTGCGAGCGCTGGCGGCGGTGGTGGGTTGCGACATCCACCCGGTCAACAACAAGCGTATTCTGGACACGTTACGTACCAGTTTTGGTGCAGACGACGCAGCCATCAACCACTGGTGTGGCACCTGGATCAGCGATGGCTTTGATGCGTATGAAGCCCTGCTGGCTGCAGATTCCCAGCGTGCAGGCTACAGCTTTGGCGCTGCACCCACCGTGGCAGATGCGTACCTGATTCCGCAAATTGAGAGCGCACGCCGCTTTAAGGTGGATTTGGGGCGTTGGCCACTGATCATGGAAGTGGATGCGACCTGTAGCGCCCTGGAGGCATTCCGGCAGGCGGCACCCATGGCGCAACCAGACGCTTCGTAATTGACTTAGCATCAGCCTCTTCTTGAAGGATCGGCCATGCAATCCCTCTTCTTTTCCACCCAGGCAGACCGGATTGCACTGGCGCGTCAGCGCTATTTTGAAGAGGGTGAGTTGCCCTCGGGCATCGTAAGCGATGCCGTGTTCCAGTCCTGGGCCCGGTGTCTGCGGCAAAAGCAGGACCCCCGCGCGCAGCTGGAGTTTCAGCCGGTCTCCGCCAGCAGGTCGCAGCTGGCACTGCAAAAGAACCGCCTGCTGCGCGATGCCTGGCTGGCAGAAGCCAGCGAGCTGGACGCAGTGCTGGGGGCCACGAACTGTGGTGCCATGTTGGCCGACCCCAGCGGCGTGCTGATCGGGGCTACCTGTTCCCGGCGTGTACATGAAAAGATCACGCCGGTGGCTCATCGCATTGGTGTCAACTTCGCAGAAGAGGCCGTCGGCACGACTGCGCCCGGTATCGTGGCGCGGACCGGCAAGCAGGCGTGTGTACAGGGTGCAGAGCACTTCTCCGAGAGTGTCAAATTCATGCATTGCGCGGCAGCACCGATTCGTGACATCCATGGCAATCTGGCCGGTGTGCTGGACATCTCTAGCGAAGGAATTGCCTTTAATTTTGATGTGGCATCGGTAGTGGGACTCTACGCGTCTTCGATCGAAAACCGTCTGCTGGTGTCGCAGTCCAATGAACACCTGATCGTGCGCTTCCAGATTTCCCCTGCCATGCTGGATACCCCCTTGGCCGGTCTGATGGGCGTGGACATGCTGGGACGCATCGTCTGGCACAACGCCGCTGCCTCCAGGCTCTTGGGGTTGCGACCAGAGGGCGAACAGACCGGGCACAGCAAAGTGGACGAGATTTTGCAAAGCAGCTTTGCGCAACTGGCCTCCGTCCGTGGGGCCCGCCATTCCTTGCTGCGGCTGCCCAATGGGCTGCAGGTGCATGTGCGTTGCGAACTACAGGCGCGCGACGGACACCCGCAAGTGTTTGCTGTCGGAAACTCTGCCCCAGTCGCTCGGGCAGAGTACACCGGTACAGATGTTGTGCTTCCCGCAGTCAGCGCGCCGGAAGACACGTTATTGCCGCCTTCGGTCACACCGGTAGAGCCAGTGGAGCCAGCTAGCCTGCGTGATGCCGATGTGGATTTGATTGCCCGAACGCTCAAGGAGTGTGGTGGCAATGTATCTGCAGCGGCTAAAAAACTGCGGGTGTCCCGCGGACTGATTTACCGCCGTATTCAGGCGGCGTAAACCGCTACAGCACACGGCCTGCGGGCCCGGTGTTCACTCCCTTTTGGGCTGCAGTTGTTCTTATATGGAACAAACCGCGTCTAGGGAAATCCCGATGTATTTGAATCTTTGGCAAGTTTCTAAAGTTGGCTTCAGTGGCGCGGTGTGTGCGCATGGCAAGTGCCACTGGAGACAACATTTTTAACCACTATCCATTCAACTTGCATGACTATGAATACCCATTCAACCAACCCGAATGCACCCTCGGACGGCTTGCTGGAGCACCTGGAACGTGCCCTGATTGCCGGTCGCATGAGCCGTCGCGGCTTTATGCGCGCAGCCACTGCTGCCGGTTTCTCTACCGTGGGACTCAGCGCCTTGGCCGACGAACTGGACGCCATTCGCGCCAACCAGAATGAGCGCAGCGCCAAACCGCAAGCATCCTATGACTATGTGGTCGTAGGAACGGGCTCTGCCGCCTGCGCGCTGGTGGGCCGGTTGGCAACCCGCAAGGATGCCTCGATTCTCATGATCGAGGCGGGCGACTGGGATGTTGCCCCCTCGGTGATGGATCCGACCGTCTGGTTCACCAACCTTGGCTCCGAGCGCGACTGGAAGGATGTAGCCCTGGCCACACCCAGCACCAACAACCGCGCCATTCCTGAACACATGGGCCGAGTAGTAGGGGGCGGCAGCAGCATCAATGCAACCATCTGGGCCCGCCCTTTCAAAGCCGACCTGGAGTTTTGGGCCGAGGCCAGCGGCGACCCCGCCTGGGGCTACGAGTCCGGGCTCGAAATCTACCGGCGCATGGAAAACTGGCAAGGTGCGCCGGATGCCCGCTACCGTGGCAAGAACGGGCCCGTCTGGTGCCAACCGGCCAACAACCCACACCCCGCAGCACCTGCCATGCTGGAGGCTTGCCGCTCCCTGGGCTATCCGGTGTTTGCCGACCAGAATGGCGTGCGCGAAGAAGGCGGCATTGGCTTCGCGCTGATGAACCAGATCATTCGCGACGGCCGTCGCCAGAGCATGGCCCGCTCGTATCTTTACCCGATTTTGTCGCGTCCCAATGTCACCGTGATGGTCAACACCCATGTGGACCGGTTGACCTTTTCCGGCACCAAAGCCACGGGCGTTCAGATTGCCACCGCAGCTGGGCCGAAAATCATCGGTGCCAACACCGAGGTGATCGTCAGTGCCGGTGGTATCAACACACCTAAGCTGCTGATGCTCAGCGGTATTGGCGACGAGGCAAAGTTAAGCAAGCACGGGATCAAAACCCTGGTTAATGCCAAGGAAGTGGGGCGCAACTTCCAAGACCATATCCTGCACGGCGGTTGTATCTGGGAGCCCAAGGAGCACATTCCACACCGCAACAGTGCGGCCAATGCAGCCGGTTTTCTCAAGAGCCAAGCGTCACTAGTATCGCCAGACGTCAACCTGGTGCAAATCGAGCTGCCTTATGCCAGCGACGTGGTCGGCAAGGAATACGCACCGCCAGGCACCAGCTGGGCGTTATGCGCTGGCCTGGTGGCACCCAAGAGCCGTGGCGAGATCCGCCTGGGCTCTGCCAACCCGGCAGATCGCCCGGTAGTGGATGCCCGCTTCATGAGCCATCCGGATGATGTCAAGGCCTTGGCCTTTGGTATCGAAGTCTGCCGCGAGATAGGCAATTCAACCGCCATGCAGGACTTCGTCAAGCGCGAAGTGGCACCCGGCAAGAAATTGACGGGCAAGGCCATGGAGGACTTTGTGCGCAATGGGGCCACCACCTATTTCCACCAGTCCGGCACCTGCCGCATGGGCAAGGATGCCGAGGCCGTGGTGGACTCCAAGCTGCGCGTCAACGGTGTGCAGGGCCTGCGCATTGCCGATAGCTCCATCATGCCGCGCATTGCCGGGGTGGCCACGATGGCTACCTGTGCCCTGATTGGCGAACGTATGGCCGACATCCTGACCGAGCGCGCCTGAAACCGCACACATCAACTGAACACTTTTACACCATTCAACCAAGGAACACACCATGGAATCCCAACTCATTATTGACAACCAGTCGGTCGCCGCCAAGTCAGGTGCCACCTTCACCCGCAGCCACCCCCAAACCGGAGAAGTGGTGACCCGTGCCGCTGCCGGTGGCGTAGAAGATGCGTTGGCCGCAGTCAACTCGGCTCAGACCGCCTTCCTGGGCTGGCGCAACAGCGCGCCGTCCGAGCGCCGCCGCTTGCTGCTCAAGGCCGCCGACGTGCTGGAGTCCAAGACACCGCAATTCATCGAAGCCATGGGCGCGGAAGTGGGGGCCTCCGGGCTATGGGCCGGTTTCAACGTGTACCTGGCCGCCAACCTGTTCCGCGAGGCCGCCGGCATGGTGACCCAAATCCAGGGCGAAACCATTCCCACCGATAAGCCCGGCACACTGTCCATGACCGTGCGCCAGCCCGTCGGTGTGGTATTGAGCATCGTGCCCTGGAATGGGCCTGTAGTACTGGCCGCCCGTGCCATTGCTTACCCGATCGCCTGCGGCAATACCGTGGTGTTCCGTGCTTCGGAGGCCAGCCCTAAGACCCACACGCTGGTGGCCGATGCGCTGGTGGAAGCGGGCTTCCCACCGGGTGTGTTGAATGTGCTGACCAACGCACCCCAGGACGCACCGGAGGTGATTGATGCACTGATTGCGCACAAGGCCGTGCGCCGCATCAACTTCACCGGTTCCACCCGTGTCGGCCGCATCATTGCGCAAAAGGCCGCTACCCAGTTGAAACGCTGCCTGCTGGAGCTGGGCGGCAAGTCGCCCCAGGTCGTGCTGGACGATGCCAACATCGACGAAGCCGTGAAGGCTGCCGTGTTTGGCTCCTTCCTGTACCAGGGCCAGATTTGCATGTCCACCGAACGCCTGGTGGTGGACGAGGCCATTGCCGACGAGTTTGTCGCCAAGTTTGCGGCCCGCGCCAAGGAACTGGTCATGGGGGACCCCCGTGTGAACCCCGCCTGCGTGATCGGCCCCATGGTGTCCAGCGAATCGGGCGCCCGCTTGAATGCCATGATCGACGATGCCCTAGCCAAGGGCGCGGTCCTGGCATGTGGTGGCAAGGCCCATGGTGCCGTCATGCCCGCCACCATCGTGGACCATGTCAAGCCCGGCATGACCATCTATGGCGATGAAACCTTCGGCCCCATCACCACCGTGGTACGCGTCAAAGGCGTGGAAGAGGCGATTGCCGTTGCCAACGATAGCGACTATGGACTGTCGGCAGCCGTGTTCGGCCGCGATGTGACCCGCGCGCTAGACGTGGCCATGCGCATCGAATCGGGCTCGGTGCACGTCAACGGCTCCACCGTGCAAAACGAGGCCCAGGCTCCTTACGGTGGAACCAAAAACAGCGGCTATGGCAAGTTCGATGGCCGCGCGGTGATCGACGAATTCACCGAACTCAAGTGGATCACCATTGAGCCATCAGTGCAGAACTACCCGGTCTAGCCGCCGGGCGCACATGCGGTTACGCTGCCTAACCGGCAACCAGCTTGCCTGCGCGCAATCGTGAGCCTTACAGCTACCGCCCGTCCAAACGGCATAAATCTCATGATCTATGCCTATAAAATAAGAGCAGCTAGCGCTTATTTTATAAGCGGTAGCACTATTTTTCGATCCGAGAAAACGTGCTAAAAACTGTAGCACCCCTTTATTGCTCTTTTTGCCTGCCAGCCCGGCTAGCGGCCTTGGGACGCACCGCAGCCTCGGTTATGGTGCCCCCATGGCCACGACCTTTTTCCCCACCCCCGCTGCCTTCCGCCAATGGCTGGCCGCCCACGCCAGCACCGCCACCGAGCTGCTCGTCGGCTACCACAAGGTCGGCAGCGGCACGCCCAGCATGACGTGGTCGGAGTCGGTGGACGAGGCGCTGTGCTTTGGCTGGATCGACGGTGTGCGCAGGCGCATCGACGACGCGGCGTATTCCATCCGCTTCACACCCCGCAAGCCCACTTCCATCTGGAGCGCCGTCAACATCGCCAAGTGCGCGCAGCTCCAGGCCGAGGGGCGTATGACCGCAGCAGGCGCACAGGCCCTAGCCCGCCGCACGCAGGCCCGGTCTGCCGTGTATTCCCACGAGCAAGCCGTGCCCGCCGCGCTGACTGCCGACGAGCTGGCGGCTTTTCAGCGCCAGTCTGCGGCCTGGCAGTTCTTTGCAGCCACGCCTCCGGGTTACCAGAAGGTGGTGCTGCATTGGGTGTGCAGCGCCAAGAAAGCCGCGACGCGCGGCACCCGGTTGGGGAGGCTGGTTGAGGCCTGCGCTGCGGGGCAGCGGCTGCGGTGGGGGCATGAATGCCTAACGCCGCGCACGGCTGCCCAGGCGGGACCTGGGCATCGAACAGGCTGACCCGCGCCCACCCACCGCCTGCAGGCCCTGTAGCAGGCGTTTTCAGTCCAGCGAAATACTGGTTTTGGCGGCCACCACGCGCCAGCGCAGCACTTCGGCTTCGGTGTGTTTGCCCAGGGCTGCGCCGGTGTATTGCTCGGGCGGCAGTAGCTGGATGGCCTGCTCGCTCATCTTGCCGGTGAAGGTCTTGTCGGTCATCACTTTGAGGTAGGCCTCTTGCACCTTGTCTAGCGCGGCCTTGGGCGTGCCTTTGGGGGCGTAGATGCCGTACCAGGTAGATGCTTCGAAGCCGGGCAGCGCCGTTTCCGCCAGGGTGGGTACATTTTTCAGCTGCGGCAGCCGCACTTTGGAGGTGACGGCCAGCGCGCGCACCTTGCCCTCGGTGATTTGCGGCAGCGCGGTATTGGTCTGGTCGAACATGCCGTCTACCTGGCCGCCAATCACGTCGATCAGGGCCGGGCCTGCGCCTTTGTAGGGCACCAGCGTGACCTTGATACCAGCTGAACTGGCGACCAGCGCTGCGATCAGGTGCGAGCTGGAGCCCACGCCGGCGTTGCTGATAAACATTTTGTCGGGGTTCTTTTTGCCGTAGTCGATCAGGCCCTGGATGTCCTTGGCCGGGTGTTCCTTGCGCACCATCAATACCAGCGGGGTGTCGGGGAAGCGGAACACCGGCTCGAAGTCCTTCACCGGGTCGTAGGGCAGCTTTTTGTACAACGCCGGGGCGGCACCCATATAGCCCATGTGGCCGACCAGCATGGTGTAGCCGTCGGGCGTGGCGCGTGTGGCCTTGGCCGTACCGACGGTGCCGCCCGCGCCGGGGGCGTTGTCGATGATGATGGGCTGGCCCAGCTCGCGGGCCACCCGGTCGGCGATGTGGCGCGCCAGTGCGTCGGTGGGGCCACCGGCAGCAAAGGGCACGATCCAGGTGATGGGTTTGGTGGGGTAGGCCTGGGCAAAGGCCAGCGAGGCGGTGGCCAGGGTGGCGGCAAGGGTGGCGCGCGCGGCAAAGCGGGTGAAGGTTTTCATGTCTCTCTGTCCGGTGGATGGTGGATGGGATGGAAGGATCAGGCGGATAAGGGCGCGGTGCCCACTGCGGCGGACAGGGCGAGTGCGCGGTCCACCATCTGCGGGGCCAGTCCGAGGTAGTTGGCCGGGTCGGTCAGTCGGTCAATCGTGGCGCGGTCGAAGTGCGCGGTGACGGCGGGCAGCGCGGCCAGCGCTTCGGCCAGCGTGCCGCCCTTGTCATTGACCGTGCGGCAGGCGTCGTAAACCACGTCATGCGCCTGCTGGCGGCCGATGTGCGGAGCCATGCCCATCATCACGGCCTCGGCCACGATCAAGCCCTTGGTGATGCCCAGGTTGTGCGCCATGCGTGCGGTATCGACCACCAGCCCGCCCAGCATGAACTTGGCCTGGTGCAAGGCGCCGGCACTGAGGATGAAGCTCTCGGGTATGGCGATCCACTCGGCATGCCAGGGGCCGGTGGCGCGCTCGAAGTCTTGCACCATGGCATCGACCATCAGGCCCGCATGCTGGCGCACCGCCTTGCTGGCGGCCAGCATCAGTTCGCTGGAGATCGGGTTGCGCTTTTGCGGCATGGTGCTGCTGGCCCCCCGCCCTTTGACAAAAGGCTCGTAGACCTCGGCAAATTCGGTCGAAGCCATGATCATGGTGTCCAGCGCGATCTTGCCCAGCGAGCCGGTGACCAGCGCCAGCAAATTCACCGCTTCGGCAAAACCATCGCGCGCCACATGCCAGGTGGTGGCGGGCACACCCAGGCCCAGCAGTTCGGCCATGGCGTGTTGCACCTCAAAACCTTTGTCGCCCAACGAAGCCAGCGTACCGGCTGCACCGGCGAACTCGACCACGGCCACGCGGGGCCGCAATTGGGCCAGGCGTTCCTGGTGGCGGTCGAACATGGCCAGCCAGATCGCCACCTTGTAGCCAAAGGTCACCGGCAGCGCCTGCTGCAAATGGGTGCGCCCGGCCATGGGTGTATCCCGGTGCTTCAATGCCAGTGCGGCCAATATTCCACGCAGCTCGCGGATGTCGGCATCCACGCTGTCGAGCGCATCGCGCACCTGCAGGGCTACCGCCGTGTCCATGATGTCCTGGGTGGTGGCCCCCCAGTGCACGTAGCGGCCCGCTTCGCCGCACATCGCCACCAGCTGGTGCACCAGCGGCAGGATGGGGTAGCCGACGATGTCGGTTTCTTCGCGCATGTGGTCAAAGTCGATGCGCTCGATCTTTGACTCGCGGGCAATCACCTCGGCGGCCTCGGCAGGGATCACACCGCAGCGGGCTTCGGCTTGGGCCAGTGCGATTTCGGTGTCGATGTAGCGCTGGATCAGTGCGCTGTCGAAGAAGATGGCCCGCATCTTGGCCGTGCCAAAGGCATCGCGGAAAAGGATGGAGTCCACAACCGTGCTGGCCATGGGGAGGGAGGGAGTCGCCATAATCGTCCTTTGGAAGAGTTGAAAAACCAGAACATACATCTATATGTCCGAACATATTGAAGCGTAATATGTTCGAACATAATAAAAAACAGGGTTTACCCTTGCGCCATGAACACATTGCTTGAGCCCGCTGTGAAGGCCAACGCCGTCAACATCGCCCGCCACTTGACCGAGGCCATCGTTTCCGGGCATTTCCAGGTAGGCGCGCTGCTGCCTACCGAACTGGAGCTGTGTAAGCACTACAGCACCAGTCGGCACACTGTCCGGGCTGCGCTCACCGAGTTGCAGGAGCTGGGGCTGGTGTCGCGGCGTAAAAACGTCGGCACCCGGGTGGAGTCGGCCAAGCCCAAGCTGGCTTTCAGGCCATCGCTGGCATCGGTGGATGACCTGGTCCAGTTCGGTACCGCGCACATACGGGTGGTGCAATCCATCGAGCCGGTGGTCGCCACCGGGCCCCTGGCGCAAGAACTGGGCTGCGCCGAAGGCACGGCCTGGCTGCGGATCTCCAGCCTGCGCATGGTGGAAGACCAGGGCCGCCTGCCGATTGGCTGGACCGATGTCTATATCGACCCGGCGTACCACGCGATCGCCGATGTGGTGCGGGCATCGCCCGGTACGCTCATCAGCGCATTGATCGAAGAACGCTTTGACCGGCGCATCGAGGAGATCCAGCAGGATGTGCGCGCCTCTGCGTTGAGCGACCGCACGCTGGCCCAAGCGCTGGCGCTGGAGCTGGGCGCGTCTACGTTGAAGATTGTGCGGCGCTACCTGGATGCCGAGGGCGTGGCGTTCGAGGTGTCGGTGTCGGTGCATCCAGCCGAACGGTTCTCGGTGTCCATGCGGCTGCGCCGCTGAGACCGGGTGTGGGCCAACCGGCACACTGCATGGTTGGAGTATATGAAACATAGTCGTTTCATATATACTTGCCGCCATGGGCCTCGTCAAAATTTCAGAACCGATGCACGACAACGTGCGTATCGCCAGCGGTGCCTTGAACCGCTCTATCAACGCGCAGGCCGAGCACTGGTTGCGCATCGGCATGATGTGCGAGCTGCACCCCGAGCTGAAGTACGGGGAGCTGTGCCGCTTGTTGATCCAGGATGAAATCCAGGCCGAGGCGCAGGTGCTGGCAATGCCGAAAAGGGTTCGGGCATGAACGGCGAGAGTGTCACTATCCGCACACCCGATGAAGTCGCCATGGCCCGCCGCGCCGGGCACCTGGCGGCCAGCGTGCTGCACATGATCACCCCGCACGTTATTGCAGGCGTCACCACCGAGGCGCTGGACAAGATCTGCCACGACTACATCGTGGACGTGCTGGATGCCGTGCCCGCCAACATCGGCTACCACGGCTACCCCAAGACGGTGTGCACCTCGGTCAACCACGTGATCTGCCACGGTATTCCGTCGGCCAAGGTTTTGAAGCGCGGCGACATCATCAATATCGACGTGGCCATCATCAAGGACGGCTGGTTTGGTGACTGCAGCCGCATGTACTTTGTGGGCGAGCCCAGCCCACTGGCCAAGCGACTGGTCGAAACCACCTACGAGGCGATGCGCGCGGGCATTCTGCAAGTAAAGCCAGGCGCGACCCTGGGCGACGTGGGTTACGCCATCCAGACCGTGGCGCAGCGCGAACGTTTCAGCGTGGTGCGCGAGTACTGCGGCCACGGCATTGGGCAGATCTACCACGACACCCCGCAGGTGCTGCATTACGGCCGGCCCGGCACCGGACTGCGGCTGCAGGCGGGCATGATTTTCACCATCGAGCCGATGATCAACGCTGGCAAGCGCGACACCAAGGAGCTGCCCGACGGCTGGACCGTGGTGACCAAGGACCATTCGCTCTCGGCCCAGTGGGAGCACATGGTGGCGGTGACCGACACCGGCTTCGAGGTGCTGACACCCTGGCCGGAAGGCGTGGGGGCTTACAGCGCCATCGCCTAAGTACGCAGGGGCGGGCCTGCGGGGTTGGCTATCGTCCCCGCATGCGCAATGCGGACCGCTACAACCGGGCGCAGGCTGGGGTACTTACAGCAGGAATCTAAAGTGTTCATGATCATGGACATAATTGGTGTGTATCGCCATAATGTCCATGATCATGGACAAATTGCGACTCCCTGCAGACCTGGGCAAGGCCATCGCCCAGTACCGAGAAGAGCACAAACTTTCGGCGGTGGCCGTCGCCAGCAAGGCCGGGCGCAGCCGCACCGTGCTCCACAAGCTGGAGCGCGGCGAGGACGTGACTGTCGCCTCGCTCTTCAGCATCCTGCGCGCCATGGGCCTGTGCCTGGGCCTGCAAAAGGCGGGCATGCCGACCCTGGAGGAAATGCAGCAACGGTTTGCAGACGATGACGAAGATGGGGAAGATGAGGACGGTGGCCATGCTGCCTGAACGCATCCGCCTGCTCGACGTGGATGTGAACGGCGCGCACAGCGGGCGTCTGGCGCACGCATCCACCTTCACCTTCGACTACCGCCGCGACCAGCCCGACCAGCCCGGCGTGTCGCTGCTCATGCCGCCGAGCACGCTGCATTTCGACGGTGGCGGTGCCCTGTTCCCGGCCATGGACATGAACCTGCCCGAGGGCTATTTGTTTCTGCAGATCCGCGAGTTCTTTCCCAAGCAGACCATCACGCCCATGCACCTGCTGGCACTCATGGGCAACAACGGCATTGGGCGGCTGGGCTACCGGCTGCCGGATGTGCCGCCGCCCACCAGCTCTGCGGTGGTCCACAAGGCCGATCTGTTGGCCAGCGGCAACGGCCCTGCGCTCTTTCAGGAGCTGATGCATGCCTACCTGTCCACCGGTTCGGGTATCTCCGGTATCCAGCCCAAGATCATGGTGCCAGACCGGGCCACGGTGCCGGTGCCGACCCTGATCGTCAAGCTGGCGGCGGAGCGCTACCCGGGGCTGTCGGCCAACGAGTTCATGTGCTTGAGCGCGGCCCGCGAGGCCGGTATCCCGGTGGCCCCGTTCGACCTGTCCAAAGACGGTTCGCTGCTGGTGATCGAACGGTTCGATATTGCGCACGATGGCACGCGCCTGGGTTTTGAAGATGCGGCTTCGCTGATGGGCCAACGGGTGCGCGACACGCTGTCTGACCGCAAGTACCACGGCAGCTACGAGCGGATCGTGACCGCCTTGAAGCTGATCAACCTCCCCGACACGGAGTTGGCGCGCTTTTTTGAGCAGGTGGCCTTCATGGTGATGGTGCGCAACGGCGACGGCCACCTCAAGAATTTCGGGGTGCTGTACAGCGGCATCGACGATGTCCGCCTGGCTCCCATGTTCGATGTGGTGAGCACCTCCATCTACAAGTACCAGCGCTACGACGGTGGCCCGGCTCTGGAGGACTACACCATGGCGCTGCGGCTTTTTGCAGGTGCCAAGGCGTCGAAGGTCTATCCATCGCCTGCGGCCTTGCTGGACTTTGGTCGTCGGGTCTGCGGGGTCGCGAACCCCCGCGCAGTGATCGAGCGCATCGCCCAGGGCATGGCGCAGGTGCTGTTCCAGAGCCGCACCGATCCCCGTATTCCCAAGTCGCTGCACGCACAAATGGCCGCCGCATGGGAGCCAGGCTTGGTGCTGGCCCAGGAAATTACCCGTAGCGCTGCCCATCCGCGTCCGTAAGTGGCCCACGCCCGCGCCGCTTTGCGTTTTATGCCTTTCGAGGCACTCGTGCTTATGCGCTAAGCGTGAGTAGCTATCAAAAGTAGAGTGTGTAGCCTGTGGCAGTATCTTTGGCAAAATGGCTTGCGCCCGTTCAACTACAGAAAGCCACTCCTTTGAAAACACTCAACCTGGTAGGCGCTGGCCGTGTGGGGCAGACACTGGCGCGGCTGTGGCAACGGCAGGGCACATTCGCGGTGCAGGATGTGCTGACCAGCAGCCCGGCCAGTGCCCAGGCCGCCTGTGCCGCTATCGGCGCGGGCTACCCGGTGGAGAGCCTGCAGGCCATGCGCCCGGCAGACGTGTGGATGCTGGCCGTGCCCGATACCGCGCTGCCCGCAGTGGCGCAGGCGCTGGCGGTCGCATTTGCGGCATCGTCGGCGTTGAGCGCGCAAACCGTGGCCTTCCATTGCAGCGGGGCGCTGGGCAGCACGCAACTGGCACCGCTGGTCACCCTGGGTTGGCAGACGGCCAGCGCACATTGCATCTTGAGCTTTGCCTCGGTAGAGACGGCCGTGGCCCAGTTCCCCGGCACGGCCTGCGCGCTGGAGGGCCACAGCCGCGCCTGCGGCCTGCTGCGGGCGGCTTTTACCGCCATTGGCGCGCGCTGTTTCGATGTGGCCACCGGGCAAAAATTGCTCTACCACGCGGCAGCCGTGTTTGCCACCAACTTCATGCCGGTGCTGCAAAGCGTGGCCGAAGACGCGTGGCGCAGTGCCGGTGTGCCTGCCGAGCTGATTCCCGATTTGCGCGCCAGCCTGCTGGCCCACGCGGTGCACAACATCACCACCCTGGGCCCGGCTGCCGCCCTGACCGGCCCGGCCGCCCGGGGTGACACGGCGGCCATCGCCCGCCAGGCGCTGGCGGTGAAGGCCTGGAATCCAGACGCTGGTGCGGCCTACGATGCGCTGAGTGTGCTGGCCCTGCGTTTGGCGGCGCAGACCCCCGGTTAGTGGACGGTGTGTGCCAGCACCGCCTGCAGGCTCAAAGCGCAGGCTTGCAGCGCAATGCAGTTGGAGTGCTGGGCGCACTGCAGGCAGGTGTCGGCATAGGCGGGGTCGTGCAGCAGGCGGTCGGGGTCCACGGCATAGCCCTGGCCGGCCATCAGCCACTTGAAGTCCACCTCCAGCAGCAGATCGCTGCCTGGGTCGTTCGTAAAGTTGACAGTGTGCGTGTGCATATGTGCCCCTTGTACTCTGTAGATGGGTACGCCGCCCTTGGAATCAATATAGGCAGCGGTTCAGGGGATAAGGTCGGGAAGTGGGCTGGAAACACCCCGCCTCTGTGCCCTTTGCGCAGCTTGTTGGCTGCGGGGCCGGGCTTTGATGCCGTCCAGATAGCCGGTGCCACTGAAGATCGACAGGTTCTGGCGGCGCGGCGCGGTGCCGGTGGCGGCCAGGCCCAGGTGGACCCAGGTACCGTACTCGTAGATGGTCTGGTCGTAGGCAATGCCCGATGCGGCAATGGCCTTGGCGGTTTGCAGTACCGTGCCAAATTTGGGCACCGTGAAGTCCACCGCCAAACCCAGCATGTGCATGCTTTTGCCTGCACCGCCAATCGACTGGTTCAGCGCCGGGCTGCGGTAGCCGCTGCTGATCACCAGTGGCACACCGCCCAGCAAGGCGCGCACCTCTTCCAGCACGGTACAGAGCCGACGCAGGTTGACCACAATGCCCGCCGAGGGCGTGTTGTCGATCTGGCGGCGGGTGGCTTCCTGGCTGGCAACCAGCTCTTCCAGGCTGAAATGTTCGCTTAAGAATGTGGGCATGGTGGGCTCCTTGGGGTGGCCGCGCACATCGCGGATGTCTGCTGCCTCCAAGTTAGCGCAAGGTGGCGCATTTGGCATCCCTCGTTTGGGGGATGAAGCCATGCGTGGAACAATGGCGGCATGCCTACCACCGCACGCACGCTTCTCGCCGGAGCCGCCCTGGCTCTGTCAATTTCTGCCCTGGCCCAACTGCCGCAGCGCAACCTGGTGGTGGAGCTGCGCCAGGTCCGCGAGCCGGACGGCAACACCGTCAGCACCCAGCCCAGCGCCGCACCGCTGGCCGCCCAGCGCATCCAGGTGCGCAATGGCGAAAAGGCGGTGCTCACCATGGGCCAGAATGTGCCGATCCGCTTTGTGCAGTCGGTGGCCACGGGCCGCGACGGCAGCGGTGTCAGTTACGGCATGGTGTGGATGCAGGCGGGCCAGAGCATGGCCGTGCAGCCGCGCTGGCCCGGCGGTGGCCAGCCGGTGAAGATCGACATCGACGTGCAATCCTCCAGCGTGCAGGCCCCCAGCGGAGCCGCTGAGCTCCCCAGCCAGGCCCGCAGCCAGCTGGCCACCAGCGTCAGCGCACCCCTGGGCCAGTGGGTCACGGTGGCGGCCACCGGGGGCGGGCAGACCCCGCCCGGCAGCTACAGCAGCGAAGCCGCGGCCGACACCCGGCAGCTGGTGCAGATCCGCGTGCTGGCGCCGTGAGGGCGGGGCTGCAGCGCGCGGGCTGTGGGGCTGTATGCTACTGATTTAATAGCTTCTCGTGCTTATTGAATAAGCGCTGGCGGCCTATTCCTTATAAATATTGCGGGTCTGCCGCCAGGCGCAGATCGTCCAGCCAGTGGGCAAACGCGGCATCGAAGTCGCGGCTGTCCATGCGCAGCAGGGCGGCGGGGTGCAGGGTGACCAGTACGCGCAGGCCGTCGGCGCGCTGGTGCCACTGGCCGCGTTCGCTGGCCACGGCCACCGGGCGGCCCAGCAGGGCGCGGGCGGCGGTGCTGCCCAGCGCCACGGTGGCCCCAGGGCGCACCAAGGCAATCTCGTGCTCCAGCCAGTCCAGGCAGGCGGCGGCCTCTTGCTGCGCGGCAGTCTTGTGGATGCGCCGTTGACCACGCGGCTCGAACTTGAAATGCTTTACCGCGTTGGTCAGGTACAGCGCCTCCCGTGGCAGGCCCAGCTGCGCCAGCGCCCGGTCCAGCAGCTGGCCGGCAGGGCCGACGAAGGGGCGGCCACGCAGGTCTTCCTGGTCACCGGGTTGCTCGCCCACCAGCATCAGCGGTGCGCCCAGCGGGCCTTCGCCATGCACGGCCTGGGTGGCGTGCTGGCCGATGGGGCAGGCGCGGCAGCGTTCGGTGGCCTGGCGCAGCGCGGCCAACGTGCCGGGGGCTTCCACCACCTCGGGGCGCTGGTCCAGCCGCAGGGCGATGGACGCAGCGGGTCGGCGGTGCGCGGGTTCGGTGGCCGCCTGCTCCAGCATCTGGCCGCTGCGCTGGGCCGACAGGGCGGTGAGCGGCTGGATCAGCACCGCCTCGGGCAGGTTCTTCCAGTAGCGGCGCGGCATCTCCTTGTGCATCATGGCCAGCTTGAGCCGCGCCGGGTTGAAGATGTTCTCGTAGTAGGTGAGCCACAGCCGTTCGTTGGCATCGGCCGGGGGCGCGTCGGATTTCTGCGCACCGGGGCCAAAGGCCAGTTGCTGGCCGTTCCAGCGCGCACTGCGCTCGGGTGTGAGGATGGCCCAGGGCATTTGCGCAAAGCGCCGCGCAAAGAAGGGCGCAGTGGCCTCCACGATGTGGTGGCCGGGCTCGAACCAGGCCACGTGGGTGACACCCCAGCCGTCGCCGGTGGGCGCGGCCAGGGGCCGAAAACGCACAAACGCGGTCATCTTGTGCATGTCGCGCCGCACCACGCGGGCCATCTGCTCTGCCAGCATCCTGTCGGGGTCCAGCAGGTCGTGGCGCAAGCCGGGCTCGCGCAGCAGCCGCCAGGCCAGCCGGTACAGCAGGCCAAAGCGGGACGGGTCGGCATGCAGGGCGGTGCGGTTGCACAGTGACACGAAGAACGCGGGCAGCTTTAGTACGGTGCCCGTTGTTGCGTCCACATCGGTTGCAGTCTCTTCTGTCGCAAACAAATCCCCCTCGGCCGCGCCCGCCACATGCCAGCTGATGCGGCCCGGTGCGATGCCTTGGGCCAGCAGACGCCGCGCCGCTGCCCGAAAGCCCGGCACATCGTCTTCGCCCGCCAGATGCACCACTTGCGGGGCCGTTTCAGCCATGGCCCACCGGCAGGTCAAATAGCGACAGCTGCCGGGGCTGGGGCCGCAGCCGCGCCGCCAGGTTGGCATCGTCCAGCCCGTTGCGGGCGGCTCCCGGCACGGTGATGAAAGGCAGCACGTTCTTCAGCGGCACCTTCAGGCGCGACAAGTCGTCCACGCGCAGCGTGCGGATGCGGCGGGTGTCGAGCAGGCGCTTCACCGAGGTGACACCCAGGCCGGGCACGCGCAGCAGCATTTCGCGCGGGGCGCGGTTCAGGTCGACCGGAAAGCTCTCGCGGTGGGCCAGGGCCCAGGCCAGCTTGGGGTCGATGTCGAGTGCCAGCATGCCGTCGCTGGCACCCACGATCTCGTCGTGCGCAAAGCCGTAAAAGCGCATGAGCCAGTCGGCCTGGTAGAGCCGGTGCTCGCGCACCAGCGGCGGCGCACTCAGCGGCAGGCCGCGCGCGGCATCCGGGATGGGGCTGAAGGCCGAGTAGTACACGCGCTTGAGCCGGTACGCGCCGTACAGCGTGGCGCTGGTGGTCAGGATGCTGCGGTCGTCCGAGGCATCGGCGCCCACGATCATCTGCGTGCTTTGGCCTGCCGGTGCAAAGCGCGGTGCACGGGCTCGCTTGGGGGCCACGCGCGGCTGCGAGGTGGCCACTGTCGGCGTGGCGGCGGCCTTGGCATCGTCGATGTGGATGCGCAGGCGCGCCATCGAGCGGCGGATCGCCTGGCCGTCTTTTTCGGGGGCCAGCACCAACAGGCTTTCACTGGTGGGCAGCTCGACGTTGATGCTCAGCCGGTCGGCGTAGCGGCCCGCGCGGGCCAGCAGCTCTTCGCTGGCTTCGGGGATGGTTTTGAGGTGGATGTAGCCGCGGAAGTCGTGCTCCTCGCGCAGCACGCGGGCCACTTCGACCACGCGCTCCATGGTGTAGTCGGGGCTGCGGATGATGCCGGAGCTGAGGAACAGGCCCTCGATGCAGTTGCGGCGGTAAAAGTCGAGTGTGAGCTGCACCACTTCGTCGATGCGAAAGCGCGCCCGGTCCACATTGCTGCTGACGCGGTTGATGCAGTACAGGCAGTCGTAGACGCAGTAGTTGGTGAGCAAAATTTTCAGCAGCGAGATGCAGCGGCCATCGGGCGCGTAGCTGTGGCAAATGCCCGCGCCTTCGGTGGAGCCGATGCCGCGCCCGCCCACCGAGTCGCGTTTTTGCGTGCCGCTGGACGCGCAGGATGCATCGTATTTGGCGGCATCGGCCAGGATGGCGAGTTTGCGGTTGAGGTCCATGGGATGTGCTGAATTAACTGTATTAATATACAGTAAAACCCATCGCGCCACCCGTAAACCCTAGCTTGGCGTGGTGCCAATACGCCGCCCAGATGCTATTGAATGAATAGCTGCTAGTGCTTTTGCTACCGCCGCTGCAGACACTTTTTGTGTATAAACATACATACAAATTTGGTGCCTCTACCGGGTGGTGCAGGGCCGCGCGGGTGCCAGATTCGGCTACATTTTGGGGGCGGTTTGGCTCTGCGCACCGACCCGTTCTAACCAGTCCGTTACTCTTCGTTCAAGCTACCGAAAATCCGTGTAATGCAGCAGTTAGCGACCCCATTCCAGCCCGGCAGCCACCATGGGTGAGGGCCTGCCGTTGCTGCGCGTGGTGGCCGACACCCTGGACAGTCTGGGCATTGCCCTGTGCGTGTTCGACGATGCCGACCACACCCTGCTGTGGAACCGCAGCTTCCTCAAGTTTTTCCCTGAGCACGCAGGTCACGTCCACGCCGGGGAACCCTACCGCGACAACCTGCGCCGCTTCTACCAGGGGCGGCTGGCGGCGGACGAACTGCCCAAGATCAACCAATACATAGCCAGCGGCATCGCCCGCCACCGCACCCAGCAGCGCCCGTATGCGTTTGAGCACCTGGGCGTGCGGCTGTGGGTGGCCTCGCTGCCGGTGCCCGGCGTAGGCCGCATCCGCATCTGGCAGGCCCACACCTCGGCCACCGACCCCCAGGGCCCGACCATTCTGGCCACCAGCGCTATCGACGGCGCGGCCCTGTTCGACCATGTGGCCGACGGTGTGGTGGTCACCGGGGCCGACGACCGCATCCTCTGGGCCAACGCCCCTTTTGTGCAGCAGTACAGCCTGCCCAGCCGCGACGCAGCCGTGGGCGCGCACCTGGAATGGGTCTACCGCACCGCCTGGCAGGGCCAGGAGGCGCAGCACCAGGGGCTGTTCGACGCGGGGCTGTTGACCCTGTCGGAGCACACCCGCTTTACCGGCTCGCCGTTTGAGCTGCCGCTGCCTGGTGCCCGCTGGAGCCGGGTGATCGGCCAACGCAGCCCCGACGGCAAAGGCTTCTGGGCGCATGTGGACATCACCGTGCTCAAGGGCCAGCAGCAGCAACTGCGGGAGGCCGAGCGCCGCGCCCGCGAGAGCGAGGCCATCCTGCAAGAAAAGTCGGCCCTGCTAGAGGCCACGCTGGCCACCATGGAGCAGGGCGTGATGATGGTCAACGCCGAGCGCGTGGTGGTGGTGTGCAACCGCCGCGCCCGCGAGCTGCTCAACCTGCCGCAGAGCCTGCTCGACAGCCGCCCCACGCTGGACGCGCTGGCCGACTACCAGCAGGCCGCTGGCGAGCTGGTCCATGTGCCCGACGAGGTGCTGGCCACCGCGCGCAGCGGCGACATCTTCGACCGGCCCTATTTTTACGACCGCACGCGGCGCGATGGCCGGGTGGTGGAAATCCACAGCATCCCCATGGCGGGCGGCGGCGTGCTGCGCACCTACACCGATGTCACCGAGCGCCGCCACGCCGAGGCCCGCATCCGCCACGTGGCCCGCCACGACGGCCTGACCGCGCTGGTCAACCGCGAGGTGTTTCTGGAAAGCCTGGCCCTGGCCTGCGCCGCCGAGCCCGGCACGACCGGGTTTGCGGTGCATTTCATCGACATCGACCGCTTCAAACCCATCAACGACCAGTACGGCCACGCCATTGGCGACAAGGTGCTGGCGCTGATCGCCGACCGCATGCGCACCGTGGCCCGCGACGGCGACGTGGTGGCCCGCATGGGCGGCGACGAATTTGCCGTGCTGCAATGCCGGGTGGACCAGACCGAGCAGGCGCTGGGCCTGGCCTACCGCTTGCTGGACGACATTGCCCGCGACATGGAAATCGAGTCGCACCGCCTGCAGGTGGGCGCGTCTATCGGCGTGGCCCTGTACCCCAGCGCGGGCCTGGATGCCGACACCCTGCTGCGCAACGCCGATGTCGCCATGTACGCCGCCAAGTCCCATGGCCGCGACTGCGTGCGGGTGTTTGGTGCGCACGACAACCCGGCATCGGTGTACTAGCGTCCTGGAAAAACTCCTGTTTTGATAGCTGCTTGCGCTGATGGATAGGGCGCTAGAGGCTGATTTTCTTTGTTTTTTGTTGCCGGTCATACCGGGCCAGCTCGCTGTGCTCCAGCGCCTGCCCGTGCACGCGGCCTGGGGCCTGGATGTCGCGCAGCAGGTGGCTGCCCAGTTCGCCCAAGGGTGCGGGAGCGATAGTGCGGCGGCGGGTGCAGCGCTGCCACAGCCGGGCCAGCAGAGCGGTGGCGGTGCGCCAGGCCAGAGGCCGTTTGAATGCAAGGGTGGAGGAGGTCATGGCAGGCCGTTACAAGAATGTCTGGTAAGCATATGCATCCAATGCCTGCGAGAAAAGCGCTCATTTCTGCCAAGACTGGTTGCGTATACTTACCAGCATGTCCCGCATTCCGTTGCAAACCCTGCCCACCTTCCGTGCCGTGGCCACGCTGTCCAACCTGCGGGCGGCGGGCGAGCAACTGCATTTGACGCACAGCGCGGTGAGCCAGCAGATACGTTTGCTGGAGGAGCAACTGGGCTTTTTGCTGTTCGACCGGCGGGGCCGCCGGGTGGTGCTGAATGCCGCCGGGGCCGCGCTGCTGCAGGCGGTGGAGCCCGCGCTGGCCCAGATCGACGAGGGCATGCGCGCCGCCGCTGTGGCCTCCACCGGCACCGACCAGCGTTTGCGTATCACCGTATCGCCCTCGTTTGCCCAGCACTGGCTGATGCCGCGCATGGCGCATTGGCGGGCCTTGCACCCCGGTATTGCGGTGGAGCTGCACACCTCGCAGCAGCCCATGGATTTGCTCCGCGAAGGTTTCCACGCAGCGGTGCGCCAGGGCAAAGGCCCGTGGCGCGGCCTGGAAGGCAGCCGTTTGATCGACTCGCAGCAGGTGGTGGTGGCCAGCCCGGCCATGGCCGCGCGCCTGGCGGGCAGCGACCCGACTACCTGGCTGCACGAGCCCTTGCTGGGCACCGTCGAGTGCTGGGAGGCCTGGTTTGCGCTGGCAGGCCACCCCTGCCGTATCCAGCCGGTGGCGGTGTTCAACGACATGGGGCTGATGCTGCAGGCCGCCGAGCAGGGCCTGGGGATTGCGCTGGGCCGCGAGCTGGTGGCCGCCGACGCACTGCGCGCCGGGCGGCTGGTCCAGCTCTCGCCCCTGGCTCTGGCTACCGAGGCCTACGACGCCTACTGGCTGGTGCACCCCCCGGAGCACCGGGACTGGCCGCCGCTGCGGGCGTTCAGGGAGTGGCTGGAGTCGGAGCTGCAGATCGCCGCCCGGCTATTGCAGCAGGACCGACAGCTTGCTACTTAATCAATAGCTTCTTGTGCTGATGGAATAAGCGCTGGCGGCCTGTTTGGCTTGAAGTTATCAGGCCATCATCTCGGCCAGTTGCGCCCGCAGCGCGGCGTTCTCTGCCGTCAGCTCGGCCACGGTTTGCTTCAGGCGGGCGATGATGCCTTCGGGCGAATCGGGTTCGGTGCGCTCCACGGCCTTGGCGGCGCGCACCTGGCGGGCGGCCTGTTGCAGCTCTTTCTTGCCGCCTGCGGCCGCGGCCATTTGCGCCTCGGCGGGCAGGGTCGCCACGGTGGCCGCTGTGCTGATGGAGATGGTGCCGGCTTTCACGGCGGCCACCAGCTCGGGCGCGGCCGACTTCTGGATCTTCTCGATCTGGGTGAAGGTGCTGTTGCTGATGCGCGCCGACTTGGCCAGCGCCTCGCGGGTCAGCGCGGGCTCGGCAGTGGGGGCTGCGGCGGCAGGCGTGGCGGACTCTTCCCACGGTGCGGTGGTGCTGACCGGGGCTTCGGCCTTGGCAGGCTGCTCGCGTCCGGCCAGGATGTCTTTCTTGCGCAGCGCCAGCACGCCGCGCTGGAAGTCCGACACGCTGCGCCGCCCCAGGTGCTGGTCGATCATCCACAGGTGCACATCGTCCAGCGTCTGGAAAGCGGTGTTCTGCACGGTGTTGAACGGAATGTTGTGCGTGCTGCAAATGCCGTAGCGGTTGTGCCCGTCCACCAGCACATCGCCCCACAGCACCAGCGCATCGCGGCAGCCCTCGGCCAGGATGCTGCGCTCCAGCGCAGCGTGCTCGTCAGGGGTGAGCGGGTCGATGTAGGCCAGCAAGTCGTCGTTAACCGTGATGTTCATTTTTAGGGGAGTCTGCAATCAAAGGGGAGGAAATGCTCACCCCCAGGCTCCAGTGCTGCGCACTTTTCTCCAACCCCCTTGCAGGGGGCAACACCAGCAGCCTGGCAAAGCCAGTTCTGCGGTGTTCTTGGGTCGTGCGTTGCGGCTGAGGCTTGGGTTGGGCTGTTAGGGGGCGCGATTGTAGAAGCCTGGCAGAGACGTTTAAGCGCCAAAGAGCTTGCCGCCCACGGCAAAAGCACCGGCCACCAGGGCGGCGATGGTGCCCAGCAGGCTCCACAGCTGGCCCGGCTTCATGCTGGCGACCAGCTCGCCAATCGTGAGTTCTGTGGGATTCTTCGCCCCGGCAGGTGGCTTGGGTGCTGGCTGCGCCAGCTTGGCTTTCCAGCTGGCGAGCACGCCATTGAACTCGGAGCTGGCCAGGGCCGCCGGATTCGGCTCCAGCGACTGGACGTACCAGTCGTAGCCGCGCTCCAGCAGGCCTTCTTCCTTGACGCCCCGCTCCAGGATCACCATCAGGGGGTGGCCTCGGCTGTAGGCCATGGCGGCTTCGATCTGGTTCCAGGGCGTGGCCAGTTTGATGTCCTGCAGCGGCGACTCTTTTGGGCCGCCGCGTTTGTCGGCACCGCTGGCCACAAAGGTGCGCTCCAGCGCGATGACCACCGTGCCGCAGCAGCGGTCAAGGAGCTGTGTCACCGCCTTCAGCGGCGCGTCTGCGCTGAAGGTATTGCGACCCACCGTGTGCGGAACCAGGCCTTCGCTGCGAAGGCGCTCTTCGACCGAGCGGACAAAAGCTTCCTGCTGCTCTGTCGCCGTTCCTCCCACACTGACAAATACATGGAGTTCCGTCATGGCAATCGCTCCTTGGGCACGTTCTCAAAATACCTCATCCCCCACCGGCTCGAAGTGCGGCACCGCGTTCATTTGGTGCCGTAGCTTCGACAGCTCGTAGTACATGCGTTTGCGGGCGCGGCTTTGGTTGCCCAGGGGGCGGTGCTCGGCAATGCTGTGCCAGGGGTTGTACGACAGGCGCTTGGCAAATTCCATTTGCGCCGGGGAGTCGAACTTTTGCTGCGGGATGCGCAGGGTGGCGGCGGAGATGCGGGGCGACAGGCGCTCGGGCCAGAGCACACCGGCGTTCTCGATGGGCATCAAATGCGGGTCGGTTTGCACTTGCAGGCGCACGTCCAGCTCCACATCGCCTGCGGCCAGCGATGCCACCATGGCGTTGCGCAGGTAGTCGTCGGGCGGGCGCAGGGGCAGGCGGGGGATGGGGGTGCGGTGTTTGGATTTGGGCCAGAACGAATACTGCATGGCCTGGCCTTCGCCCAGAAGGTAGGGCACGCAGCTGAAGTAGGGGGCTTCCAGCGGGCTGCTCTGGGTTTTGGTCCACAGGCCTTGCATGATGGCATCCAGCACATGCGGGCGGTGCAGGTTGAGGAAGTAGAAGATCTGCGCGTTCTTGAGGCTTTCTTTTTGCAGCTGGGCGTTGGCGATCACGTCGGGGGTGACGAAGGTGGGCGGCGACACGCCAAACATGTCTTGCGTGAAGCGTTCCTCGTCCATCAGCTTGGGGCCGGGCACGTCCATGAGTTTGACGCTGATGCTCATGAAGCCCACGTCGTCGATGTCGGGCGTGACGTAAGGGCCGGGGCCGGAGAAGCGCACCCAGGCCGGGTAGCTGCGCGGCGTGGCGTAAATGCCGTGGCGCAGGTGGGCGGGCAGGTCGGGGTGGACGATAAATTCGGCGCGCACGATGCCCTGGGTCTTGGTGTTGCCGCCGCGCTCGAAGCCACCGGGTTTCCACAGCGCGCGCATTTGTTCCTGGAAACTTTGGATGATGGAGTCCACACAGGCTTCCTCGCCCGGCAGGATGCGCTCTTCGGCCAGTTGCAGGCCCTCGTTCGGGCGCTGGGCGTTGATGAGGGCGGTGGTCAGGCGGGTCAGCGGCTCCAGCAGCGTGGCTTCGAAAGCCGGGCGCAAAAATGGGTCGAAGCGGCGCTGTAGCTGGATCAACGCCAGCGAGGTGTCGGAAAACCAGTTGCGCACGGCAGAGCCGGTGTTGGCGCGGGGTACCGGGCGGCTGGTGTTGGAAGTCATAACGATCCTAGGTAGCGCAATGCGCGGATGCCGGGCAGGAAGAAATAGGCCCCGCCGCGCACGGTGACGAACTGCGGCAGGTCGGTGAGGCGCTGGTCGGGGCCGGTGGGCTGGGGCATGGAAAAGTCGCTCTGCGCGGGCTCGCGTGTGCCCAGCAGCGGGTCGGTTTCGCCGTGCAGCCCGGCAAACTGCGGCGCATTGAGCCAGGCGGCCTGCACAAATTCAAACTGGCGGGCGATGTTGGCACCCAGGCACACAAAGTACAGGCCCGCCTCTGTCCCCCGGTACTCGCGCCCCCGGCGCAGCAGGCGGTGGAAGCGGGTGGACGCCACGCGGTCCTGGGCCAGGGCCGGGGCATCGAAGCCCAGGGTGCGGGTCAGCCAGCCAATAAACCCCGGCTCGCCCGGCGGCAGGTCGGCGGTGCGCGGGTTGGCGCGGCGCACGTGGGCACCGAGCGGGCAGCGGGTACCGCGTGGGTCGGCATCATAGGTAAAGCCGTTGGGGTCGCCGGGCGGGGCATCGGCCAGCGGCCTGCCGTCGCGGTGGCGGCCCACCAGGGTGGCGGCCAAAGTTTCGCGGGTGGCCGTGAGGTTCTCAGTCACGCCGTCCAGCCAATGCCAGAAGCCTTGCACGTCCTGCTGCAACTGGCGCAGCACCAGGTAGCTGCCGTTGCGGCCCAGGTCGGCACGGTCTGGGGCATCTTCGGCGCGGGGCAAAGCCGGGTGCGGCGGCAGCAGCGGGCGGTCGGTGTAGCCGCCGTACTCGTTGGGGTAGCCCAGCAGGGTTTCGCCCAGGCAACTGAGGTTGCTGTAACTGAGTTGCTCGGCATCCACGGCGGGGCGGGTGCGGTCCCAGTCCAGGGCGGGCTGCGAGATGCCGTCTTTGAAGCCAAAGGGCTCCACCTCGCCCAGGTCGGCGCAGGGCAGGCGGGCCAGCAGGGTGAAGCCCGGTGCCGTATCCGCTTCGATCTGCGCCTGCCACGCCGCCAGGTGGCCGGGCAGTGCGTACAGCATCAGCAGCACATGCGGCACGCGCGCGCCGGTGCCCCACTGCCACTGGCTGGGCGCGTTGGCCCCCACGTCGCCCAGGCGGCGGGCACGGCTGGCATCGGTGCCCATGCCGCCCAGGAATTCGCTGGAGAAGCCCGCCACGGTGGCCTCATCCACACCCAGGGCGCGCAGGCCTTCGCTGGTCAGGGCCAGTTGCAGCACGGTGGCGGGTGGTGGCTGGGCGGTGGCTGCGCTGGTGACGGGGGCGGTGGCCAGCCAGGCGCGGGCAGCGGCAGGGTCTTGCACGCGCAGCAGCAGAAAGGCGGCCTCCACGTGGTGCTTGTAGCCAAAGCGGACGATGCCCTGGATGTCGTCGAATTCTGCGTTCATAGCAACCTCAGCCAGTCTTGCAGCTCTGCGTCGGTGGGCGCGGAGTTTTCCAGGCCGGTGCGGATGCGCTGGTTGCGCTGCAGGTTGGCCAGGGTCAGGCCGGGGTAGGCCTTGTACCAAACCTGGGTGGGGATCTGGTGGCGGCGCTGGAAGTATTTGAACGGCTGCTCGTGCCGCGCGCCGCCCAAAATCAGCCAGTTGGTGCGCGGCCAGCCTATGCCGTTGCCAAACACCAGGTTCAGGCCCCAGGCCACCTTGTTGATGAAGTCGTCCATATAGCCCTGGTGGCTGCCGTCGTAGTTGCTGGTGAAGACCACGCGGCTTTTGTCGTCCAGAAAGGCCCAGCGGGCGAAGTGGATGGTCTGCACCCGCGCCAGGTGGCCGCGGGTGAACACATGGCGGCAGGCATAGTCGATCAGCACCAGCAGCACCGTGACCAGCCCGCGCCGAAACCGCCCGGGCTTGACGGGGCCCAGCGCGGTGTACTGGTTGCTCACGTCAAAGTCTTCCATGTCCTGCAGCTCCTGCAAGGCCACCGGGTCGGGGCGCGGGCAGAGCACGGGGTCGGTGGTTTCGCGCTGGCGCAGGGCGTAGATGAGCCAGGGCAGCAGCACGATGAACACCGGCAGCAGCACCAGGCCCACCAGCGGCACGCCCAGCAGGTGGACCAGGTTGGCGATGCGCCAGCCCAGCGGCGTGGGCGCGGGCGGGCTGAGGTGCAGGCGACCGGCGGCCACCTCGGCCTGGACTACGCTGCGCAGGTGCTGGTGGGTGCGGCGTGCGTCGGCATCTGCGCTGCGCGGCACGCGGTCGGACAAGAGCTGCTGCAGGGCGGATTCTTCGCGGATCTGCTGCACGCTGCGGCCCCGCCAGTTGACGTAGGCGGCGGCCAGGGGGCGGTCGTGCGCCAGCAGCCAGGTGGTGAGGTCTTTGCCCTGGGCGAAGCCCTCGCAGTGGGCAAAGATGCGGCACAGCCCGTCCCCGGCCTGCAAGGCCATCAGGTTCAAACACGCGTGCGCCGAGCCGTCGCAGTCGCCCATGAAGGCCAGGTGCGTGGGTAGGCGCACGCGCGGCAGGCCCAGGGTGGTGAGGTCGGCCTGCAGGGCATCGTCCAGCAGCACGAAACGCGCAAAGTGCAACTGTGTGAACTGGGCAAACGGCAGCAGCGGGTGCTGCGGATCGGCCAGGCCGGGCTGGGTGGTCATGCTGTCCAGCAGCGCGCGCAGGTCCGCCTCGCGCCCGGCGACCAAAGGCGCAACCACCATGAAATGCGACTGCGGAGTCATATTTGGCTCACCCCCAGGCTGCAGCGCTTCGCGTCTTTCGCCAACCCCCTTGCAGGGGGCAACACCAGCAGCCTGGCAAAGCCAGTTCTGCGGTGTTTCTGGAAGGCGTACCCTCTAGCGTTGGCTCTTGGCTAAATAGGTGCATTGTTACCAATCAAATGAGCTGCTAGCGCTTATTCAATAAGCGGTAGCAGCTATCAAAATTTGCATCAAAATCTGTAGCGGTCTTAAAACTGCAAACAGAAGTCGATCAGCCGCTCTTTGCCCCAGTACACCTTGCCCAGGTAGAAACCGGGGCCGATCAGGCGGATTTCGTCGCGGATGTAGTGGGCCAGCACCGAGGTGTCGGAGTAGTCCAGCACCACGCATTCCTTGCCGTCCAGCCAGCTGGCATCTTTGTAGACCTTGGCCAGCACGGCCTCGAAGCCGAACACCAGCACCTTGTTTTTGAGCACGCCTTTTTGCGCGTCAAACACCTTGCCCTGCCAGCCGAACATGTTGATCAGGTGGGCAATGCTTTGGGTGTACTTGGTGCCGGGCGCGATGATGGCCGTGCCCTCTGCGCTGCCGTTGGGGATGTCGCCCGCCGGGCTGGCGCGGAACAGGTCGTCCAGCTCGTCCTGGCTCATTGCCAGCAGTTGGGTTACGTCATAGGCCATGGTTTTCTCCTGTGAAAAGACTAGGGGTTGAGGATGGCGTCGGCGGCTTTTTCGCCCACCATGTACACGGCGGCGGCGATGAAGAAGCCGGGGATGCGCGGGAACACCGATGCGTCCACCACCCGCAGGCCGCGCGTGCCGTGGACCTTGAAGTCAGGGCCCAGCACGCCGCCGCCCGCCACCGGGCCGATGGGGCAGGAGCAGGAGGCGTGGTGGCCCCAGGCGGTGCTGCGCACGAAGTCGGCCAGCTCCGCATCGGTCTGCACCTCCGGGCCAGGTGTGCACTCTTCAGCGATCAGGCCGTTGGCCAGAAATGGGGCGGTGAGGCGGCGCACGGCGCGGATGGCCTGCACGACCGCCTGCAGGTCGGCCCCGGCTGCGTCGCTGCCTTCTTCAAAGTAGCGGAAGTTGACCAGTGGCGGCTCCAGCGGGTTGGCCGAGCGCAGCGTGACCGTGCCTGCGCGGTTCTGCGTGTGGGCTTTCAAGATGGCCCAGGTCAGGCGGTCGCTGTGCTGGCGGATGCGTTCCGAGAAGCCGGGTTCGTAGCCCTCAAACCGGGCGGGCAGGGCCATGCAGAAGATGTCGGGCTCGGGCTGGTTCGGGCTCGATTTTTCAATTAAACCCAGCATGGCCCCGCTGCTGGCGTACATGCCGGATCGGTCGTTCTTCCAGCGCTCCCACACCGGGTCGCCACGGGTAAAGCGGGCCTCTTTCAGCCCCTGCCAGGGCTGGCGCATGCGGTGGGTGATGGCCACTTCGTAGCGGTCTTGCAGGTTGCGGCCCACGCCGGGCAGGTCGACCCGCACCGGGATGTTGTGTGCGTGCAGCGTGGCCGCGGGGCCGATGCCGGAGAGCATCAGCAACTGCGGGGTGTTGAAGGCCCCGCCGCACAGAATGACTTCGCCGCTGGCATGCACCTGGCGCAGTTGGCCCGCCGCCGCGTTGGGCGCGGGGTGGGCGTGGTACAGGCGCTGGCCTTTCAGGTACTCGACCCCGCAGGCCGCGCCTTCGGCGTTGAACAGCACCCGGGTGGCCAGGGCGTGCAGCTCGATGTGCAGGCGGTCGGGGTGCTTGTCGCGCACCTGCAACAGACGTTCGCGCGCGCCCATGCGGCTGTGGCGGGCGGTGCTCATGGGCGTGTAGCACAGGCCCTCAAAGCTGCCGCCGCCCCAGGGCCGGGCGTTGGGGTCGCCGCGCACACGCAGCCAGCGCAACAGGCTGCGCAGCGGCGTGGGCAGGCCGTGGGTGAAGTTGCGCGCGGTGCGGGCCAGCAGGTCTACCAGTTGCGCATCGCCCAGGGCCTCGGGCGGCACCGAGCGCTCGGTGTGCAGCCAGCCGTGCCAGCCGTGGCCGCTGGGGTCCAGGCCCAGGCGCTGCAGGGCGCGCCAGACGGGGCGGTGGTGGCAGGATTCCAGCCGGGCAAAGTAGCGTTGCATGTGGGGGGCGCGCCAGCTGGCGTCGCCGGTGAGCTCGGCGATGTGGTTCCAGTCGGAGTCGTGCGGGCGCATGAAGATCATGGCGTTGTGCGCGGTGCAGCCGCCCAGCCCGGCGGCGCGCGGGTACAGCACGCCCTGGCGGGCGGCGCTGTATTTGGGGTCGCGCAGTTGCCGCGCCTCGTCGGCGTAGTGGCGGACTTGGAAGTTCCAGGCCATGGCTTCGTTCTCACAGGCAAAGGCGTGGAAGCCGGGCACGTCGTAGTCGTCGGGCAGGCGCGGTATGGCTATGGATTCGCGTTCCAGGCGCGGGTCGCCACCGGCCTCTAGCACACACACACGCTGGCCCGCCTCCACCAGCCGCGCCGCCAGGGTGCCACCGCCTGCGCCGGTTCCCACGATGATGGTGTCCCATGGCTGGCCTTTGTCGATGGGCATGCGGCTAGAAGGTCTTTAAAAAGGCGATCAGCGCGCGCTTGTCGGCATCGCTGAGCACGGGCTCGGTGCCGAAGGCCTTTTCGTCGGCGCTTAAGGCCTCTTGCTGGTTGAACTCGGCCGTGCCGAAGTAGTGGCCGCGGTTGACCACGAAGTCGGGGCACTTGCTCAGGCGCATCAGCGGGGCGCGCAGGTTGGCAAACTTTTCGCGCAGCTCCTCGTCAGGCGCGTTGCGGGCTTTGAACAGGTCTACCGGCAGCTTGACCAGCACTTCGGCCAGGTCGCGCTTGTGGGCCAGTGCACCGCCGTCTTCGGCTTGCAGCTTGAGGTTGGACAGCAGGCTGACCGGCATGCCCTTGGGGATGGGCCCCAGCGTGATGTCGCCGCCCAGCGACGGCACCAGGCGGTGCAGCACCCGGCGCAGGGGTTGCAGCACTTCGGGCACAAAACCGGCGGGCACGATGATTTCGCTGCGCTGGTCGGTGCGGTCGATGGTGCCGGGTACTTTGTTGCCCAGCACGCTGTCGCGCTCGCGCTGCGCGGGCCACAGCAGCTGGTTGATGGATGTGTCAAACACGGCCATGCGCCCGGCCACTGAGGGGTCGCCGTTGAACGGGCCCAGGGTGTTGTTGAGCAAATACGGCGCGGTGGACCACAGGCTGACCAGGGACGGCACCCGGGTGTAGCCGCGCCCGCCACCGGGCATGGCGTAGGGCACATTGGCCCCGGTAAACGGGTCGCTCAGCGTGACGGTGCCCACACTGGGCAACTGCTTGTAGGCGGTGGACGAGAAGTTGTCCCAGATATTGCCGCCCAGCGCATTGGTGGCCAGCGGGCTGCAGACGTTGGTGCGCAGCAGGGTGGCGGGGATGCGCGCCTCGGTGGACAAATAGTTGCCCTGCAAAAAGTCGGGCGCCTGCACGATCTGGCGCATCAGCTTTTTGTAGCCATCGGTCTGGGTCCAGCCCCAGTAGGCCTTGAAGCAGCCCATGTAGCCGCCGCCCGCGCACTTTTGCGGCTCCAGGCCCAGGTCGGGCGGGGGCGTAGGGGCTTTGCTGGAGTGGCAGCGGGCGCAGGTGTCGGCAAACACCTGCTTGCCCTGCTCCAGCGTGGCGGTGTCGGCCTGCAGGTGGGCATTGCCGCCGGGTGCGTCCTTCAAATAATCGGGCTGGGCGGCTTTCAGGAAGAACAGGGCGGTGTTGGGCGTACCCGCTTCGGTGGCCTGCCAATAACCGGAGTTCTTTTGAGCGGTGGCAATCGGGATGGGCGTGATCTTCTTGCCGCCCACCACCGGGTTGAAGTGCAGCAGCCATTCTTCGCTGAACAGGCCGATGTTCAGGTACACCCGGTTCAGCGCGCCCAGCAGGCCTACCGAGTCGGAGCCGTCCTTGAGCACATGCGGCACGCGGGCGATGTGGGTGGCGGGGTCATAGAATTCGGTCAGCGGGCCGCTGGTGACGAAGTTGTTGAACTGCTTGTTGTCGCGCTCGCCGCCGGTCAGCGGCTCGTGCCACAGCGCCTTGCCTTGGGCCATGCGCTCGGCAAAGCCGTACACCGCGTTCATGGTGCGCGGGTTGTTGATGCTGTCGGTGGAGATCAGCGAGGTGTCCATGGCCCCGGGGCGGAAGCTGTGCGCCAGCTGGTACATGTAGTTGCGCTGGCCTTCGGGCTTGTTGGCGTTGTGGATGAACAGCCGGTCTACCCACATGTACTGCGCGCCCACCGATGAGCTGAGGTTGGCAAACGCAGGCGCGTTGGGATTCAACGGCGGGTTCACCGGGCTGGGGCCTACGTGGCAGAAGCCGCACGACATGCCCACGCGGTAGGGGCGCACCAGGTCTTGGCGGTTGTAGTATTTTTCGTCGGTGTAGTAGCGCTCGGCATCCCATTCCTTAGCGGCTTTGACATCGAAGGCGGGGTTGGGAAACAGGCGCAGGCCCATGATGCCGGTGGCTTCGCCGTAGTACGAGCCGACGGGCAGGGTGGTGCCGTCGCCCAGCGGCTTGCCGCGCGCACCTACCGCCACGCCGGGGTATTTGACGGCGTTTTCAAACGGGTCGGGGGCGCAGCCGGTGGCGCGCGCGTCCAGCCACAGGCCTTTGTGGGCGGGGCTGGGGCCCTTGGCGGTATCAAAGCAGGGCTCGTTGACCAGGCCCAGGTACTCCCAGCGGTTGGCCCGCGAATAGCCCTGGCTGGGGTGGGAGCTGACGATTTTCAGCAGGTCGAACGCGCCAAAGGTGTAGCTGCTCATGCGGTCCCACAGGCGGTCGTTGCCGCCGGTCCAGACCAGCCACATATTGCGCCCGGCCACCTCTTGCGGGGTCAGCGCCGGGGCACCGTCCATGTCCTTGAAGTAGTCTTCTGCCGCGTGGGGGAAGCTGCTGCCGTCGCGCCCGGCCAGTTTGGCCTCGTCCAGCACCTTGCCGACCACCGGGGCCTGGGCGCTGGCGGGCAGCGCCGTGAGCAGCAGGCTGCCCAGCAGCAGCAGAATGCCCCGTGCCGTGGTGTGGTTGCTGGCAGGTGGCGTGGTGTGCTTGCGCGAGTGTTCCATGGCGATCCCCCGGTTGCAGGTCAACAGTGCGCCTTTTGCGGCCCTGTGTAAAGAGCCGGTGACGGCGGTTCAGTCTAGGCCTGTCGTGTTTTGCGGGCATCCCTCAAAGGGGGGATAAAAGCCGGGCGGGGCGGTTTGGCGCTGTGCTATTCAAGTTATAGCTGCTAGTGCTTATTGAATGGGCGGTGGCTGCCAATTTGCCTTATATTTTGGCCCCATGCTGGCGCACTTACTGCTTGCGTATAGGGTTATCTGCGCGACGCATAAAGTAGACTCGCAGACAGTCGCGCTGACTTTCGCATGCAGTTGCCACACCCATTTATCCAATCCCTGAGAGGTTCATCCATGGCTGCCGGAAAATCCAAAATCATCTACACGCTCACGGACGAAGCGCCCATGCTGGCGACCCATTCGCTGCTGCCCATCGTCAAGGCCTTTACCAGCCAGGCCGGTATCGATGTGGTCAGCGCCGACATTTCGGTGGCCGCGCGCGTGCTGGCCGAGTTTCCCGAGTTCCTGAGCGACGCACAAAAAGTGCCCGCCACCCTGGCCGAGCTGGGCCGCCTGACCCTGCTGCCCGACACCAACATCATCAAGCTGCCCAACATCAGCGCCTCGGTGGGCCAGTTGCAGGCCTGCATCAAGGAGCTGCAGGCCAAGGGCTATGCCATCCCCGACTTCCCCGAAGATCCCAAGACCGACGAAGACAAGGCCATCCGCGCCCGCTACAGCAAGTGCACCGGCAGCGCCGTGAATCCCGTGCTGCGCGAAGGCAACTCCGACCGCCGCGCACCCAAGGCCGTCAAGGAATACGCCCGCAAGAACCCGCACAGCATGGCCCCGTGGAGCCAGGCTTCGCGCTCGCACGTCTCGCACATGCACCATGGCGACTTCTACCATGGCGAAAAGTCCCTCACCCTGGACCGCGCCCGCGACGTGAAGATGGAGCTGGTCACCGCTTCCGGCAAAACCGTGGTGCTCAAGCCCAAGGTGTCGCTGCTGGACCGCGAAGTCATCGACAGCATGTTCATGAGCAAGAAGGCGCTGGTCGAGTTCTACGAGAAAGAAATCGAAGACGCGCACCAGACCGGCGTGATGTTCTCGCTGCACGTCAAGGCCACCATGATGAAGGTGTCGCACCCCATCGTCTTTGGCCACTGCGTGAAGATTTTCTATCGCGAAGCCTTTGCCAAGCATGGCAAGCTGTTCGAGGAGCTGGGTGTCAACGTCAACAACGGCATGGCCAATCTGTACGAGAAGGTTGCCGCACTGCCCACGGCCAAGCGCGAAGAGGTGCTCAAAGACCTGCACGCCTGCCACGCCACCCGCCCCGAGCTGGCCATGGTCGATTCGGCCAAGGGCATTACCAACTTCCACTCGCCCAACGACGTGATCGTGGATGCGTCCATGCCCGCCATGATCCGCAGCGGCGGCAAGATGTGGGGGGCCGATGGCCGCCTGAAGGACGTGAAGGCCGTGATGCCCGAGTCCACCTTCGCCCGCATCTACCAAGAAATCATCAACTTCTGCAAATGGCACGGCGCGTTCGACCCCAAGACCATGGGCACGGTGCCCAACGTCGGCCTGATGGCCCAGCAGGCTGAAGAGTACGGCTCGCACGACAAAACCTTTGAGATCACCGAAGACGGCGTGGCCAACATCGTGGATCTGGCCACCGGCGAAGTGCTGCTGAGCCAGAACGTCGAAGCCGGTGACATCTGGCGCATGTGCCAGGTCAAAGATGCCGCCATCCGTGACTGGGTGAAGCTGGCTGTGAGCCGCGCGCGCAATTCCGGCATGCCGGTGGTGTTCTGGCTGGATGCCTACCGCCCGCACGAAGCGCAGCTGATCACCAAGGTCAAGATGTACCTGCACGAGCACAACACCGCCGGTCTGGACATCCAGATCATGAGCCAGGTGCGCGCCATGCGCTTCACCCTGGAACGCGTGGCCCGTGGCCTGGACACCATCAGCGCCACCGGCAACATCCTGCGCGACTACCTGACCGACCTGTTCCCCATCATGGAACTGGGCACCAGCGCCAAGATGCTGTCCATCGTGCCCCTGATGGCCGGTGGCGGCATGTACGAAACGGGTGCAGGCGGCTCCGCGCCCAAGCACGTGCAGCAACTGGTGGAAGAAAACCACCTGCGCTGGGATTCGCTGGGCGAGTTCCTGGCCCTGGCCGTGAGCCTGGAAGACCTGGGCATCAAAACCGGTAACGCCAAAGCCAAGCTGCTGGCCAAAACCCTGGATGCCGCCACCGGCCAGCTGCTGGACACCAACAAAGGCCCGTCCAGCCGCACCGGCGAGCTCGACAACCGTGGCAGCCACTTCTACCTGGCCCTGTACTGGGCCCAGGCCCTGGCCGCCCAGACCGAAGACACCGAGCTGCAAGCCCACTTCGCCCCGCTGGCCAAAGCCCTGGCCGCAGGCGAAGCGCAAATCGTCGCCGAACTCAAGGCCGTGCAAGGCCAACCCGCCGACATCGGCGGCTACTACCTGCCCGACGCCGCCAAGACCGAAGCCGTGATGCGCCCCAGCGCCACGCTGAACGCTGCTTTGCAGACACTGGGCGCGTGATGCTTGTAGCGTGGGTGCTATGTAAAAAGTAGCTTCTCACGCTGGTGGAATAAGCGCTAGAGGCTTATTTCATGCCTAAAAAGGGCTGCTTTCTGCAAGGGAAGCAGCCCTTTGTGGTTTTGGCTGGCGCGCAATTCTTGCGGGGGGCTAAAGCTTCCCGTACTGCGTGCCACCCGTCTTGCCCCCGCCCTCCAGCGGCATCAGGTCCGACTTGTATTCCTGCTCGCCCACGTGCACCAGCGGCGGGGCCGTGCCGCGCTGCAGGGCGGTCATGAAGGCGGCGCGGTCCTCGGCAGACACGGCAGGGTAGCGGTGGCGCGACAGCGTGGTGGCTGCCGGTGCGCCGTCTTTGGCCAGTGTCGGCGTGGTGCGCAAAGCTGCTGTCTGCGCGCCACCGCCGCGCACCGGGTCGCTGGCACGGGCGCTACGCTCAAACGGCTCCTCGGATTCGTTCACCCGCCAGTAAATGCCGTCGATCACCACCCCATAGCGCTGGTAGGCCGCCGTGCGCATGCTTTGCTCCATGGCAAAAAAGCTCTTGTTCCGCCCCTGGCCACCCGCCACAAACGACTTCGCCACATCCACCATGGCAATGAACCGGTGGTGCCGCTCGTCCACAGGCATCACCTTGAACCGGTACATCTGAGACACCACCTCCATCGACAAAAACGTCTCCCGGATCGACTGGTACAGACACTCCTTGCGGTAGGCCTTGCGCTCCTCCAGGTCCATACGCCGGCTGGCTTCGGCCGTTGGCGTGGTGCCGGACGATGGTGCGGTGCGGAAGAGGTTTTTGAGGAAGGCGAGCATGGGGTGGGCGGAGGTGGAACTTGCGGTCTATTTTGCGCTGTCCAGGGTACGGAATGGCTCCCTTATTTGGATTGTTATTGGACTTATCTCCAGGCGGAGGATACCTCCAAGACTGGGCATGCACGCCGTCCCCGTCGCCGCAAGAATCAATCGATGAGGGACTGGGAGGGCGACCTTCGCAGCCAAACCGCTCCAACGACCAAGCCGGTAATGGCCATGAATACGGATAGAACAACAATGATAATGTGGGCCCCGTATATTCCTGCAAACGCCGTAATAATAAGTCCGGACAGCGACTGAGATAAGTTGTTCAACATGACCACTAGTCCGGTCGTTTTGCCGAAATCACGTCTCGGAATAATCTTTTGCCGCAAACTCCGTATAAAAACGTTGAACATTTTGTCGAGGCCGACAATGAGCAAAAAACCGACGGCATAAATATTGAGGTCAGTGGCTAATCCGGTCAAAATCCCACCCACGAAAATCGTTACATAGGCGGTAATCCCCAAGGTCTTTAGCGACATGGATGTGTGAGCAATCGTTAACAGTATGGCTACTGTGGCAATGGCGCCTGCCGCCTGGAGCAGTGCGTAGTCGGTGCTGTCTTGGTGATGGACACCGATAACCATCGCCGCCGATGTTGCCAGCGTCACGCCGATAATGAGGTTGACGGCGGCGGCCAGCAAAACCACTTCCAACAGCCCTGGAAGTTTCACCAGATGCCGGAATGCTGTTGCCAGTGGTGATAACCAACTTCCCGACGCTGCTTCCGGGGCGGCCAGAACCGGTTTTGCCAATTTTCGCCAGACCATAATAAAACCGTCGGCCATTAAAAATAATCCAGCCGTAGCGGCCACAACATATTCCCAAGGCCAAAATTTTAGAAGGCCTGCCGCAACCAGCGGACCCAGCACCATGCCGATTTGGTCGGCAATCTGGGTATAAGACGCAATCTTTTCAAAGCGCTGGCCACTGAAAACCTGCGGGAGCATCACTTCCCGTGCCATCAGACCTTGCGTGGTGAGTACTCCAACCACAGCGGATATAAAAATCAGCCACCCGATACCACCAAATAGCGCAAATCCAACCATGCCGCCCACACAGACGATGGCCCGGTAGAGTTGACTCAGATGTAATAACTTAAAAAGAGAAAACCGGTCGCACAGAATTCCGCAAATCGGAAACGACAAGAACCGTGGCAATGTCTCCAGGAAAAATGCTGCCCCCGATAATGCGATGCTGCCGGTGGTCTGGAAAATCACCAATGGCACCAGAAAAAGCAATATCTGGTCCGCTAGCCTTGATAAAAATAGGGAGTAGAAGAACGACCGGTGTTTAATATCCATTAATTGAATGCCCCAATATTTGAATCCCGGCTATGCCGCCCATGTCCCGCAAGCGGGGATTGAATATGCCCATCAACACCAGAATTTCCTTTTATTTGAAAGTCTTGATTGCTATTTAAAAAGTAGCTGCTCACGCCCATTCCATAAGCGCAAGGGGCACAAAAGGCTTCGAGGCTGCAACCACCCCCCCCTCACAACGCCAACACAAACCCCTCCACCACCGCCCCCGGCGCACTCACGCTCTGCAACTGCCGGGCCCCATACGTCCCCTCCGCAGGCACCAGCTCCGCATGGTCCGTCAGCGCCACCAGCCCGGGCCCGAACATGCGCAAAAACGAATCGTCGAAGCGCATCACGGCGATCGGGGCGACGATCTTTCCATCCTCCACCCAGAAGCAGGCGAAGCGGGTCATGCCGGTCATGCGGCAGGCCTGGCGGTCGCTGTAGTTGAGGTAGTGCAGGTTGCTGATGTAGACGCCCGTGCCCAGGGTCGTGAGCACGTCGGCCTCGGGCAGGGAGCCGGGGGCCATGGACAGGGATTCGGGGCTTTCGCCGTCACCGCTGCCATTGGTGGGCTGGCCGTATTCCACCGCGCTGCGCGGTGCGGTGAGGGATGCGGCCATCTGGCCTGCGCGCACCAGGGGCACCGCGTCGGGCTTGGTGAAGCCGTCGGGCTGGAAGCGCGGGGCGATGCCGTCGGCGGTGGCTTCCGTCAGCGTGACCAGCGGGCTCAGGGCGGCTTTGCCCTGGTGGGCCAGCAGCAGGGTGGAGGTGCCGGTTTTCAGGTCTTTCAGGCCAAAGCCGCCCCAGGCCAGGGTGCCCAGCAGCTCGGCCACGGCCACGGGGCTGAAATAGGCGCGGTAGGCACCGGGGGCCAGGGTTTTGGGCGGCAGCGCCAGCAGGGCCAGGCGGGTGCGGGCCTCGGCCACGCGGCGGGCGAATTCTGGCGTGTGCCAGTCGGTGCCCGCGTAGCTGCATTTCACGGCCTGGTCTTTCTCGCGGTACAGGCACCAGTCGAAGTGGAAACTTTCCACGCTGTGCCAGTTGCGCTGGCCCCGGCTGTCGGCAAAGGCGCGCACCACGCTGCCTCCGGCGTAAAAACCCACCAGGTCGGTGCCTGCAGCGTGGGCGGCCACGGCGTTGATCAGCTGCGCGGGCGTGGGCAGGGTGCCGGTGGCGCTGCGGTCGGTGGGGACTACCGCGTCGGGCAGCAGCAGGTAGGCATCGTCGGGCACCAGGGGCAACTGCTCCAGCAAAGCGGTGCGCTCGGACAGCAGGGCGGCGCTGTCGGCGGCCAGGTCGCCGCCCAGGCTGATGCTGCTGGAGGCGCGCTTGCGACCAGTGATGACGCTGACTGTGCCGTAGCGCTGCTCCACGTGGGTGGCCTGGCGCACCTGGGCGTGGTTGAAGCGGACGAAGTCCGAGGCTTCGGCGCTGAAGTACAGGGTGGCGCGGTCGGCCCCGGCCACAGGTGTGCAGATGGCGGCGGCAAGGTCTAGGAAGTAGCTGTGCATCATGCGGCTCCGCCAAATACCGACACGTTTTTGAACAGGCAGGCGGGCGAGGCGTGGCCCACGCGGATCACCTGGTTGGGCTCGCCCTTGCCGCAGTAGGGCGTGCCCATGACCTGGAAGGTGCTGGCATCGCCCACCATGGCCAGGGATCGCCAGAACCCCGCCGAAATGCCCCGGTAGTTGGGCCGTTTGACGACTTCGGCCAGCTGGCCGTGGCGCACCATCTGGCCCCATTCGCAGCCAAACTGGAACTTGTTGCGCGAGTCGTCGATGCTCCAGGAGGCGTTGGTGCGCATGACGATGCCGTAGTCCATGCTGGCGATCATTTGCTCCAGGCTGCTGTCGCCGGGGGCTATGTTGAGGTTGCCCATACGGTCAATCGGCGCGCGGTTCCAGCTGCAGGCGCGGGTGGTGGCCACGCCGCCCATGCCCGGCACCAGGGCTTGTACCCGGGCTTGCGACAGGCTGCCGCCCAGCGGGCGCTGCAGGATGCCGTGGCGGATGATCCAGGCCTGCTGGGCCGCAGTGCCGTCGTCGTCAAACGCAAACCCGGCAAATTCATGCGCTTCGTCGGGCGCAAAGCTGACGTTGAGCAGCGGGCTGCCGTAGGCATAGTGGCCAAACATGTCCAGCGTGACAAAGCTGGTGCCCGCAAAGTTGCGCTCGTCGCCCAGGATGCGGTCCAGCTCCAGCGGGTGGCCGATGCTTTCGTGGATCTGCAGCATCATCTGGTCGGGCATCAGCAGCACGTCCATCACGCCGCTGGGGCAGTTGGCGGCACGCACCAAGTCCAACGCTTCGCGGGCCACGCGCGGGCCATCCTGGGCAAAGCCTGCGCGGTCCAGCACCTCCAGACCGCCCTGCTGGCAAAAGCCGTTGTACTGGCCGGCCGAGGTGCGGGTTTGCGTGTCGCCGCCCGCACTGGCCACGGCGGTGATGTTGGGCACCACAAAGTCCCAGCTTTGGGCCATATGGCCGCCGTCGCTGGTCACCAGGGTCTGCTCGGTGTGGGTGGTCCAGAGTGCGGCGCTGCGGTCTACGATCTCTGGGCCAATGTTCGCACTGGCGCACACCTCCTTGAGCAGGTCGAAGCGCTCGGCCAGCGTGGTTTGCTCTACCGGGCGCTGGTTGGCCGAGGCAAAGCTGCCGCTGGCGGCGGGCCGGGGTGCATTTTGAAAATCGAACACGCTGTATGCGGCGCTGGCGGCGGCCAACGACCGGGCCTGGGCAAAGGCTTGGCGCAGGCCGCGTTCCGACACATCGCTGGTGGCGGCAAAGCCCTGGCCACCGCCGTGCTGCACGCAGACCATCACGCCGGTATCGCGTTCGCGACTGGGGGCTTCGGCCACGCCGTTGCGCACCACCAGGCGTTCGGCGGATTCGGAGACGAAACGGGCGGACCAGAAGTCCAATCCAGTGGGGGCGGCGGACTGCGCGAGCGCGGCGATGGAGGGCATAATGCTATGGAATAAATAGCTGCTCACGCTTATCAAATAAGCGCGGGCAGCCAATTTTTTATAAATTTTGGTAACAGGCTGCCCATGCTACAGCCAGATCGCGCCGCGGCACTAGGACTGCCCCGTCCGGGCCCTGTTACGCGATGTGACCGATAGCCAGGCACAAAAATCGCATAATCCCCCGGGGCGGCTGGCATCGTGCACACAAGTGTGCGTACCCAGCAGACGTGGCACAACGGGTATGAACCGGACACATTTCGATGAACTCTTTTGTAGAACTCTTTCAACTCTATTTGCTACCGTTTGCCATCGGTCTTGCCATGGTGGGCCTGTACATGCTACTGCGCGGCCTGGGCAAGCAGGACGATGCGCCGCTGGGTACGATGTCCAGTTTCGTGGCCGCCCCGCCGCGCCCGGTGATGGTGCCCGTCCCGGTCGTGGTGCAGCCCCCGGTGCTGCTGACCGTGCCCTCAGGCCTGCCGCACCAGGACCTGCTGGTGGTGGACGACTCGGCCGTGGCCCGGGCCAAACTGCGCAAGCTGCTGGAAGGCGCAGGCTATAGCGTATCGCTGGCCAACGACGGAGCCCAGGCGCTGGAGGTGCTGGCCACTGGCAGCTTCTCGGTCTTGATCACCGACCTGGAAATGCCCAACATGAACGGCTTTGAACTGATTGCCGCGGTGCAGGGCAATATGGACACCGAAGACATGCCCATCATCGCCATCACCGGCCACGACGAAATGCAGGCCCGCGTGCACGACTGCCAGGGCCTGTACGGCATCTTCAAGAAACCCTGGAACGACCGCGAACTGCTCAAGCGCGTGGCCACCCTGGTGCAGATGCGGCAAAAATCGGCGGCCTGAGCCCGCTACCCCACTACCCCATTACCCAGCACCCACCAAGAGCCGCAGCGATGCGGCTTTTTTGTGGGCGAAATTTCTACCCGCTCAACAGGCAAACGACTCGACAAATTTCGGGTCGCCCCGGAAGCGGCATTCCAGTGTGGCGGCGCTGATCGCCAGGCGGGTGCCGTTGGAAAATTGCAGCTCGATGCGCACCGGGCCGGGGGCCGCGTAGGGGAACGGCAGGGCGGGCAGGACCCGGCCGCAAACCCACAGCTTGCCGTGGGACAGGCGGCCCACGCTGTCGGCCAGCGGGCCGACCACGGTGGCCCCGGTGCAGGCGATGACCAGCGACTGCACATAGCCCGTGCCCGCGCTCTCGGCCTGCACAAAGGCGGCGGAGAAGGCGAGGGTGAGCGTGTCGGCCTGCAGCGCGATGCTGCGGACTTCGGAGTCGTGGAATTCCAGCTGGCCTTGCATGGGCAATCCTTTCAGAGCCGGTAGACCGTGGCCTGCCAGGGGGCCAGCAGCACCTGGCTGGCCCCGGCGGCGGCCGTGTCGCCCGCGCCGTTGTCCAGCACGGCATCCAGCACGCGCAGGCCGCCGGGCAGGGTGTAGGGCAGGGCTTCGGTGCTGAAGTTGAGCAGCACCAGGTAGGCATCCGCTCCCAGCGTGCGGGTGTAGGCAAACACCTGCGGGTGGGCGGGGTCTATGTCCTGGTAGGTGCCGTGCACCAGGGCCGGTGTGCTGCGGCGCAGGGCCAGCAGGCGGCGGTGGTGGTGGTAGATGGACTGCGGGTCGGCGGTTTGGGCGGCGGCGTTCCAGTCGGCGTAGTCGGGGTGCACGGCCAGCCAGGGCGTGCCGGTGGTGAAGCCGGCATGGGCGTCGGCGCTCCACTGCATGGGGGTGCGGGCGTGGTCGCGGCTGGTCTCGCGCAGGTGGGCCAGGTACTCGGCGGCGGGCACCTGGCCGGTTTCGACCAGTATGCGCCAGTTACCTTTGACCTCCACGTCGTCGTACTGCTCGATGCGCTCGAACGGGTAGTTGGCCATGCCCAGCTCGTCGCCCTGGTACAAAAACGGTGTGGCCCGCTGCGTCAGCGTGAGGGTGGCCAGGGCCTTGGCCGACAGGGCGCGCCAGGCCGGGCGGTCGTCGCCAAAGTGGGATACGGCACGCGGGTTGTCATGGTTGCCCAGAAAGGCGGCGTTCCAGCCGTGGCTGCCGCCGGTCTGGTCGATGGTGGTGTAGACGGCCTTGAGCTGGGGCAGGGTCCAGGAGATCTTGCGCCAGTTGTCGCGGTCAATGCGCACGATGTCGAAGTGGAACACCATGCTCAGCTCGCCCCGGCGCGCGTCGGTAAACAGCGGGGCGGCGGCAAAGTCCACCCCAAAGGCCTCGCCCACGGCCACTGCGCCGTACGGGGCCAGCACTTCGCGGTGCATGTCCTGCAGGTACTGGTGCACGCGCGGGCCGCTGGCATAGACGGCCTCGGGGTGGGCCAGGTGCTCGGGCGGCAGGTCGGGCAGGCCGTCCTGCTTGGAGATGAAGGGGATCACGTCCATGCGGAACCCGGCCACGCCTTTGTCCAGCCAGAAGCGCATCACCTCATACACCTCGTGGCGCACGGCGGGGTTTTCCCAGTTCAGGTCGGGCTGCTTGGTGGCGAAGTAGTGCAGGTAGTACTGGCCGGTGTGCGCGTCCCACTGCCAGGCCGAGCCGCCGAAGAACGAGGGGTAGTTGTTGGGCGGGCCGCCGTCTACGGCATCGCGCCAGATGTAGAAGTCGCGGTAGGGGTTGTCTCGTGACTGGCGGCTTTGCTGGAACCAGGCGTGCTCGTCGCTGCTGTGGTTGACCACCAGGTCGATGATGAGTTGGATGCCGCGCGCCTTCAGGCCGGCCAGCAGGTGGTCGAAGTCGGCCATGCTGCCGAACTCGGCCATCACCTGGCGGTAGTCGCGGATGTCGTAGCCGTTGTCGGCGTTGGGGCTGTCAAAGTGCGGGCTGAGCCACACCACATCTACGCCCAGCGCTTGCAGGTAGTCGAGCTTGGCGCTGATGCCACCCAGGTCGCCTATGCCGTCGCCGTTGCTGTCCATGAAGGAGCGCGGGTATATCTGGTAGACCACAGCATCTTTCCACCAGGCGGTGGTGGGCATGGGTTGTTCTGGCATGGGGTTGTCTCCTGCTTTTTGGGCAGTTTAGCGCAGGCCACGGGAGTTTTGTGATGTGCATAAAATAGCGGGTTTGTGCTTAGCATGTAAAGACTTTTAGCTATATTTTTGGTAGTAAATACCTGGGCATCTTTCTTATGACATTTTTTCCTATGACGGCAGTGGGCCTGCTAGTCGCCTTGCTCGCAGGCTGCATGACGGCACCTGTCGAGCAAAACCCGCCGCCCACCACCAACCCGCCAGCCGTCAAGCGCCTGCCGCGCGTTGGCCTGGCGCTGGGCGGCGGTGCGGCGCGCGGCTTTGCCCACGTAGGCGTGGTGCAGGTGCTGGAAGAAGCGGGCATCCGCCCGGATCTGGTGGTGGGCACCTCGGCGGGCAGCCTGGTGGCGTCGCTGTACGCCAGTGGCAAAAACGGCGCGCAGATGCAGCAGGTGGCCGAGACCATGGAAGAGGCCGCGTTCACCGACTGGACCCTGCCCATCTTCAGCCGCGGCGTGTTGCGCGGCGATGCGCTGGCCCGCTACGTCAACGCCCAGGTGGCCAACCGCACCATCGAGCGCATGCCGCTGCCCCTGGGCGTGGTGGCCACCGACCTGAACAGCGGCGAGGCTGTGCTGTTCCAGCGCGGCGACACCGGCACGGCGGTGCGGGCCTCCAGCGCGGTGCCTGCCGTGTTCCAGCCGGTGAAGATTGCCGGGCGCGAGTACGTGGACGGCGGCCTGGTCGCGCCGGTGCCGGTGGGCTTTGCCAAGCAGATGGGGGCCGAGCTGGTGATCGCCGTAGACATCTCCAGCGCCCCCGAGGGCAACCCGGCCGATGGCACGCTGCAAATCCTGCTGCAAACCTTTGCCATCATGGGCAAAAGCATCAACAGCTTCGCGCTGCGCGAGGCCGACGTGGTGGTGCGCCCGGTGCTGCTGGGCATGACCAGCGCCGACTTCGGCAGCCGCCGCCGGGCGATCGAGGCGGGCCGGGCCGCGATGCTGCAGGCGTTACCGGCGTTGCGGGCGGCGATGCTTGCAAAATCAAAGTAGTCCAGGAACTCAAGCAGTTCCCACGCAGCGTGACAAACGCGCCTTCCAGAAACACCGCAGAACTGGCTTTGCCAGGCTGCTGGTGTTGCCCCCTGCATGTCGTATCTGTTTTTCAAACAGATACGAGGGGGGTTGGCGAAAAGCGCTTGCGCTGCAGCCTGGGGGTGAGCCGTAACCCAGACGAAAAAAAGCCCCGTCTTGCGGACGGGGCCTTGAAGGATTCCTGAGCCTGATGGCGTCGAAGGAACCCGAGGAGACAACTGGCGGGAGCCGGGGCTCCCTGAAATTGTCTTGCGGGTCTGCGCACAGACCCGTCGAAATTAACGCTTCTTGGTGGCAGCAGCGGCGGTGGTGCCAGCAGCGGTCACGGCCTGGGCAGCCACAGCCTTGAAGTTGGCTTCGGCAGCGTCGGAAGCTTGCTTCACAGCCTTTTGAACGGATTCAAAAGCGTTGTTGGCAGCGGACACGGCGCTCTTCATCACAGCCACAGCGGACTCGGAACCGGCAGGTGCGTTCTTGGTGGCGGACTCGATCAGGCCAGCAATCTTCTTTTGGGCTTCAGCGGATTGGCCTTCGACAGCCTTGCTGAACTCAGAGCTGGTGCCCTGGGCGATGTCATACAGGTGACGGCTGTAAGCAGCGGTCTTTTCAGCCAAAGGCTGCAACAGGCTGGCTTGCAGAGCCAACAGTTCTTGTGCGTCTTTCACGCTCAGAACGGCTTGCGAGTGGCTGGAAGCTTCGGACAGGGCAGCCTTGGAAGCGGTCAGGTTCAGTTCGACCAGCTTTTCCACGCCTTCGAAGGCCTTGGTGGTCAGACCAAACAGGGTTTCAACGGTTGCTTTGTGCGAAGCCAGGATTTGTTCGGTAGTCATCATGTCAATATCTCCAGTTTAAAAAAAAGAAAAGTTTGCTATCTGCGCTGACCTCGTCCCGTTACCGGTTATGTTGCAGTGCAGCATGGATTAAATTATAGGCCGTCCATTCCAGCTTGCAATAGGCGTTTGTTGCACTGCAGCATTCTAGGGATTCGACTCTATCGCCGGGCTAATTCACCACTGAGACATGTTTCCCATGCGCGCATATTACTCAGACCACTTTGTTTTGCCCCTGCCCGAGGGCCACCGTTTCCCCATGGCCAAGTACCAAATGCTGCGCGACCGGGTGGCCTTGGAGCTGCCCGGCGTGCAGATGCAACCGGCCCCGCGCGCCAGCGACGGCGAGCTGGCGCTGGCGCACCATCCGGCCTATATCCGGGCCATTGCGGATGGCAGCATCCAGCGGCTACAGCCAGCAGCCATGCGGGAAATCGGCTTTCCGTGGAGTGATGCCATGGTGGAGCGCTCGCGCCGATCCGCCGGGGCTACGGTGGCCGCGGTACGCGATGCGCTGGCCGGGCACGGCATCGCCGCCAACATGGCGGGCGGCACCCACCATGCCACCGCGGAGAAGGGCGGCGGCTTCTGTGTTTTTAACGATGCGGCGGTGGCCGCAAGGGTGGCGCAGGCCGAATGGGGACGCACGCATTTGCAGCCTTTGCAGGTCGCGGTGGTCGATTTGGATGTGCACCAAGGTAACGGAACCGCACATATTTTTCAAAAAGATACAAGCGTTTTCACCCTCTCGCTGCACGGCGAGAAGAACTTTCCGTTCCGCAAGGAGGCCAGCGACCTGGACGTGGCCCTGCCCGATGGTTGCGGTGACGATGCCTATATGGAGGCGTTGGAGACGGCGCTGGACCACCTAGCGCAGCGATTTGCGCCGGGGCTGGTGATTTACCTGGCCGGGGCCGACCCGTTCGAGGGCGACCGGCTGGGCCGCCTCAAGCTCACGTTTGATGGCCTGCAGGCTCGCGACCGTCGGGTGTTCGACTGGGCCTGGCAGCGCCGCGTGCCGCTGGCCTTTGCCATGGCCGGGGGCTATGGCGTGCGCATCGAAGAGACGGTGCAGGTGCAGATCAATACCTACACCGTGGCCCTGGAGTACGCCCGGCGGTATGCGCCGCCAAAACTTCAAGCCTTTTAGGCCCTCTGCGCTTATTGAACAAGCGTGAGCAGCTCTTTATTTTGTAGCGACAGCTTTTAGGCGGCCAGTGCTTCAATCTCTTTGGAGGCCGAGGCCAGTGCAGCCGCTTTGGCATCCGGGCCCATGGCCACGCCCTCGGCGCGCACAAAACGCACGTCGGTGATGCCCAAAAAGCCGAACACCACGCGCAGGTAGCTTTCCTGGTGTTCCATGGCGCGGCCACCTTCGGAGGCCGAGTACACGCCGCCACGGCCCAGGGCCACGACCACCGTCTTGCCACCGGACAGGCCGACGGGCCCGGTTTCGGTGTACTTGAAGGTGCGGCCTGCCTGGCAGATGCGGTCGATCCAGGCCTTGAGCTGGGTGGGAATGGTGAAGTTGTACAGCGGTGCGCCCACCACGATCACATCCGCAGCCAGGAATTGCGTCACCAGCTGCTCGGAGATGGCGTTTTCAGCACGTTGTGCCGGGCTCAGGGTTGCGTCCGTGGGCGGCATGCGGAAACCCAGGGATTCGGCGGACAGGTGGCTGGGCGTGGCCACGGCCAGGTCCAGGTGCTCGACCGTGGTGCCGGGGTGGCTGGCTTGCCACTGCGCGGTGATCTGGGCCGTGAGGGTGCGGGTGACGGAGTGGGTGCCCAGGATGCTGGAGTCGATGTGCAAGAGTTTCATGGTGTATGGCTTGGTAGAGCCACAGAAGTGGCGATGGATAGAGTTTCTCACCACGCCAATGGTCTGATAAGTGGGTGAAAATGCACTACATCGTCCTGCTGGTAGGACGATGGAGCTCAAAATGCAGGATTTGAACGACATGGCCTACTTTGCCGAGGTGGTGGAGCGGGGTGGCTTTGCTGCCGCCGGGCGGGCACTGGGCCTGCCCAAATCGCGGCTGTCGCGCCGGGTGGCCGAGCTGGAGACCCGGCTGGGCGTGCGCCTGCTGCAGCGCACCACCCGCAAGCTGTCGCTCACCGAGGTGGGCGAGGTCTACCACCGCCACTGCATGGCCATGCGCGACCAGGCCGATGCGGCGGCCGATGCGGTAGCCCAGGCGCAAACCGAGCCGCGCGGCACCATCCGCATCGCCTGCCCGGTGACGCTGGCGCAAACCACGCTGGGCGAGGTGATGCCGCTGTTCCTGGCCCGCTACCCGCTGGTCAAGGTGGACATGCGGGTCAGCAACCGGGTGGTGGACCTGGTGGAAGAGGGCGTGGACGTGGCCTTGCGGGTGCGGCTGACGCTGGACGACAGCGGCACCCTGGTGGTGAAAAGCTTTGGCATGACGCATTCGCTGCTGGTGGCCAGCCCGCAGCTGCTGGCGCGCCAAGGGCATCCAGCCACCGTGGAGGATCTGGCCGGGCTGGATTCGGTCAGCATGTCGGCCAATGACGGACGGGCGGTGTGGCATCTGTTGGGGCCCGACGGTGGGGTCCGCACCGTGTCGCACCAGCCGCGCTATGTGGCCGACGACCTGCTGACCTTGAAACTGGCGGTGCTGGGCGGCACCGGCATTTGCGTGCTGCCCGCCTACATGTGTGAAAGCGAAATCCGCCAGGGTCAACTGGTGCCGGTGTTGCCGGGCTGGGCCCCGCACCCGGGCGTGTTCCACGCGGTATTCCCGTCGCGGCGGGGCATGGTGCCTGCGGTGCGGCGGTTTCTGGACTTTTTGGAAGAGCACCACCGCAACGATGGTTTGCAGGTTTAGGTCTTTAAAAACAAATCCCGGTCCGGCGCAAAGTTGGCGTGCAGCGGCAACAGTGCGCCGCCCAGGGCCCGCGCGTCGGAGCCAATGCTGCCAGCCACCAGCTCGGTGCGCCACAGGCCTTCCCAGTTGAAGTCGGCCAGGGCCAGACGGGTGCGTTCCAGCAGCAGCTCCAGCAGCGGGCGGCACAGCGAGCCGTCGATGACCACGGCTTCCAGGTCCAGAAACGCGGTGCCGCTGACCACGCAGTGCGCCAGCGCGGCGGCGGCTTGGGCCACCCAGGCCTGGGTCTCAAGGGCGAACGGGGCCATGAGTGCCCGGTCGTCGTAGGCGGCGGTTGGGTCCAGGCCAACGGCTAGCAGCCGCTGTTCCAGCTCCCACAGCGAGGCGTGGGCCACCAACTGGTCAGGCGCACTGCCCGGCGTGCTGGGCAACTGCATGGGCAGGGAAGCCACCGCACCGGCATTGCCGTGCAGACCGCCGTGCAGGTGGGAGTTGACCACCAGGCCCCCGCCCACAAAGGTGTCGATGAACACATACAGAAATGTCTTCAGGTCGCGGCCCCGGCCGGCCACCAGCTCGGCCACGCAGGCGGCGCTGGTGTCTTTGGCAAAGCTCACCGGCAGGTCGGTCATGGCCTGCACGGCGGCACCCAGGTCCAGCGCGTTCCAGCTGCCAGACTGCGCATCCGACAGGCCCAGCATCTTGTGCCAGCCCCCCATCTGAAAGGGCGCGGCCACGCCGATGCCGACCAGCCGCGACTCCAGCGGCCCCAGGCTGTCGCGCAGGGTGCGCATGTGGGTGGACAGCGCGGGCAGCAGCACGGCGGTGTCGGGAAAGGCGTAGGGCAGGGTGAGGCGCTGGCGCACTTTGCCGGTGAAATCCACCAGCAGCCAGTCGGTGTTGCGCCGACCCACCTTGATGCCGATGGAGAAGGCCCCGTCGGGGTTCAGCGCCAGCGGCACCGAGGGCTGGCCGATGCGCCCGCGCACCGGCTGGTGGCGCAGCAGCAGGCCGTCTTCTTCCAGCCGGGTGGTGATCAGGCCGATGGTCTGGGCGGTGAGGTGGGTGAGCCGGGCCAGGTCGGCCTTGGGCAGGCTGCCGTGTTGGCGTATGGCCTGCAGCACCACCCGTTCGTTGAACTGCCGCATCCCGACGTGGTTGGAGCCACGCGGGCGCAGCATGGGAGGGGCGAGTTGGGCGTTCATGTCCGCAGATTTTCGCCGATGACTCCTTTGCGCAGAATGAAATTGCCGAACGGTTGTAACTCGCCGGTCAGCACGATGGCGTAGACATTCGCGACCCGTTCATAAAACGCAAAGCGTTCAATCGGCTCGGCCTGCTGGCCCGGCAGCAGGCTGGGCTGGAGCATGTCCAGCACCTCGCGCTGCAGGGCCGAGCGGTAGGGCGCGGTGGTGCCGGACACCTGCATGAAGGCCACCGGGGCCTCCACGTCGGCCGCCAGCGGCAGCACCGACTCCACCGCCTGTACGGCGCGCTGCATGCCCACGCCCGGCAGGTACAGCACCGGTTTGCCCGCGGCCAGGCGCAGGGCCGTGAAGTTGGCATCGGCCAGCAGCACGGCATCGTCGTGCCCCATTTCGGCCAGCACTTTCAAGAGCTCTGGCGTGAGCAGGGGATCGATTCCTTTGAGCATGTCGTTGACCTTAGTGCGCCAGCGATTCGGCAGGCAGTTCGTCCGGGCGGATGGCCCCGGTCATCACTGCCACGGTGTCGGCCATGCTGATCTTGTGCGGGTTGAGCACGCAGCCGCGCTTGCCCAGGCGGGCCACGTGGATGCGGTCGGCAATCTCGAACACGTGCGGCATGTTGTGCGAGATCAAGATGACCGACAAGCCCTTGTCGCGCACCCGGCGGATCAGGTCCAGCACCATGTTGCCTTCTTTTACACCTAGCGCAGCCGTGGGTTCGTCCATGATGACCACGTGCTGCGCAAAGGCCGCAGCGCGCGATACGGCTACGCACTGGCGCTGGCCGCCCGACAAGGTTTCCACCGCCTGGGTCATGGAGCGGATGCCGACCTTCAGGTCTTTCATGCGGGAAATGCTTTCTTCCAGCATCTTCTTTTTGTCCAGCATGCGCAGCACGTTGCCCGCAAAGCCCTGGCGGCGGATTTCGCGGCCCAGGAACAGGTTTTCAGAAATGCTCATGGCGGCGGCCACGGCCAGATCCTGGTACACGGTCTCAATCCCGGCCTGGCGGGCATCCATGGGGCTCTTGAAGTGGATCTGCTTGCCGTCCAGCAGGATTTCGCCTTCGTCGGGAATGGTGGCACCGCTCAGGCATTTGATCAGCGAGGATTTGCCTGCGCCGTTGTCGCCAATCACCGCCAGGATCTCGCCTTCGCGCAGCTCCAGGTCGGCACCGTCCAGGGCCGTGACCTGGCCGTAGCGTTTGATCAGGCCGGTGGCCTTCATCACGATTTTGTGTTGGGGAGCAGACATGATTAACGGCCTCCTTTGCGGGACAACTGGTCGATAGCGACCGCCAAAATCACCAAGATGCCGGTGATCAGCACCTGGTACACGGATTGCACGCCCATCAGCGTCAAGCCGTTGCGCAGTACACCGACGATGACCGCACCCACCAGGGTGCCCAGGATCACGCCACGGCCACCAAACAGGCTGGTGCCGCCCAGCACCACCGCGGTGATGGCGTCCAGATTTTCGGTTTGCCCGGCGTTCGGGTCACCGGCACCGGTACGGGCTACCGACAGCAGCGAAGCCACGCCGTACAAGATACCGGCCAGCACATACACGCCCAGCAAAACGCGCTCGGTGGGGATGCCGGTGAGGCGGGTGGCTTCGGGGTTGTTACCCACGGCGTACACGTGGCGACCGGCGGCGGTTTCGCGCAGGTAGAACCAGATGCCCGCGTACAGCGCCAGCATCAGCAGCGTGCTGTAGGCAAAGGCTGTGCCGCCAATCGAGAAGGTGTTGCCCAGTGCCGTCATCAGCGGAGGCACATCGGTGATGGTCTGCGAGTTGGAGTACAGCTGGGTGATGGCAAACGCAATGTTCAGCGTACCCAGGGTAACGATGAACGGCGGCAACTTTATTCGCGTGACCAATAGCCCGTTGAGCAAGCCAAACGCCGCGGTGGCGGCGATACCGCACAGGATGGCCAGCGGTGCGGGCAAGCCCAGGTCGGCCGAGAGCTTGGTCATGACAATGCCGCCCAGGGCCATCACCATGCCGCACGACAGGTCGATGCCCGCCGTCAAAATAATCAGGGTCTGGCCGATGGCGATCACGCCGACCACGGTGACCTGCTGCAGGATCAGCGAGAAATTGGTGGCCGACAAAAAGCGGTCGCTTTGGGTCGCGAAGAAGACGCAGGCGATCAGCAGGGCAATGAACGGCCCGAGCGTGCCAATCGGCGGTAGTTTTTCTTTGAGTGTGCTCACGGTAAGCCTTGGAAATGGGTTGATGAAATAGGGAGGGGGCGGACATCCAGCCCCCACCCCGGCCCTCCCCCGGGAGGGGAGGGAGTGAAGCCGGGCCCCGTATCACCCCCTCCCTCTTCGGGGGAGGGTTGGGGTGGGGGCGGGCGGTCACCCGCGCGTTGCATTCGCTAACGGGTGCCTCGGGGTATTACTTGTTGCCCCAGCACAGGTCCATGCCGACTTTCGAGTCTTTGCTGTCCACGCCCTTTTGTGGCTTGTCGGTGATCAGGGTCACGCCGGTGTCGGTGTAGCCGGTGGCTTTTTTGCCCGACTTGGCAAATTCCACACCAGCGGCCACGCCCATGCTGGCCATCTTCAGCGGGTACTGCTGCGAGGTGGCGGCGATCATGCCGGCCTTGACGTTCTTGATACCGGCGCAGCCGCCGTCCACCGAGACGATCAGCACTTGCTTTTCCTTGCCAGCAGCCTTCAGCGCCTGGTAGGCACCGGCAGCAGCGGGTTCGTTGATGGTGTAGAGCACGTTGATGTCGGGGTTCTTTTGCAGGCAGTTTTCCATGGCGGTCTGGCCCTTGGCCTGGTCGCCAAAGCTGTCGGCCATGCAGACGATTTCAGCCGTCTTGGAGAGTTCGTTGCTCTTGGCATCGGCGGCTGCCAGGCCGAAACCGTTCATGAAACCGTTGTGGCGTTGCGCGCCCACGGGGTGGCCGGGGAACAGATCCAGCGTGGCGATCTTGGCGGGCTTGCCAGCCATCACGGCCTTGGCGTACTGGCCGATCAGGATGCCGGCCTTGTAGTTGTCGGTGGCAAACAGGGCATCGGTGCCTTCGGTGGGGTCGGTGGGGCTGTCTAGGGCAATGAACATCACGCCCTGGGCCTGGGCCTTCTTGATGGCGGGGATGATGGCCTTGGAGTCGTTGGGGGTGATCATGATGGTCTTGGCACCGGCGGCCATCATGTTCTCGATGGCGGTGATCTGGCCGGCGTTGTCGCCGTCTGCCTTGCCAGCGGCGCTGAGCAGCTTGGCACCCGATTTCTTGGCCTCGGCTTGCGCACCTTCCTTCATCTTCACGAAAAACGGGTTCGTTTCGGTCTTGGTGATCAGGCCGATCACGGGTTCTGCAGCACACGCCGAGGTGGCGGCAAAAGCCAGAGCGGACAGCACCAGGGTGGCGGTAGATTTTTTCATGTTGTCTCCTAGAGAGGGGTGAACGCAAGGGTTCGGTTGGGGGAACAGGTTCCAGCGAGAGTGTGAAGGATTTCACGCTGGTAGGTAACTATAAATCGCCGAGACTAACTAAATCAAGTTGCTTTAGTTATCGAAAACCCTAGTATTTTGACAAAAACATGGTACTTTTATGCAGCCTCTACCGCAAGTTTTTATAAGAAAAAAAGCGGTTTTACCTATATTTAATAAGCGTGAGAAGCTAGAAAAAATATAGCTATCCACCGACCGTGGGCGCTGGTGTGTTGCATGGCGTTGCACAGTGCGGGTGGGTGGCCCGGCGTATCCCCTACACTTTGCCCGCTGCCCCCTCCATTCACTGTGCGCCCTGGCTGCCCGCCTTGCTTTTTATGATCATCACTAGCCTGCTGGATACCGACCTCTACAAGTTCACGATGATGCAGGTGGTGTTGCACCATTTCCCTGCCTCCCAGGTGCAGTACCGCTTCAAATGCCGCAACCCGGGCGTGCAGCTGGCCCCCCTGGTGGGCGAGATCCAGGCCGAAATCCGCGGGCTGTGCCGCCTGGGCTTTAGCGAGGCCGAGCTGGGCTATCTGCGCTCCATGCGCTTCATCAAAAGCGACTTTGTGGACTTTCTGGGGCTGTTCCGGCTCAACGAAAAGTACATCTCGGTCACGCCCTTGCCCAATGGCGAGATCGACATCTCCATCCAAGGCCCGTGGCTGCACGTGATCCTGTTCGAGATTCCGGTGCTGGCCATCGTCAACGAGGTGTACTTTCGCCACGCCACCACCACGCCCAACTTCACCCAGGCCCGCCAGCGGCTGCAGGACAAGATTGGCCAGCTGCGCGGCGACGGCCTGGATGAACTCAAGATTGCCGACTACGGCACCCGCCGCCGCTACAGCAAGGCATGGCACGAAGAGGTGCTGCGCACTCTGGTGGCGCAGCTAGGCTCCGGCCCCCAGGGGCAGTTTGCGGGCACCAGCAATGTCTTGTTTGCCATGCAACTGGGCCTGACCCCGCTAGGCACCATGGCCCACGAATACCTGCAGGCCTGCCAGGCGCTGGGCCCACGCCTGCGCGACAGCCAGGTGTATGGCTTCGAGATGTGGGCCAAGGAATACCGCGGCGACCTGGGCATTGCCCTGAGCGACGTGTACGGCATGGATGCGTTCCTGCGCGACTTCGACATGTACTTCTGCAAGCTGTTTGACGGCGCACGCCACGACAGCGGCGACCCGTTCCAGTGGGGCGAACGCCTGCTGGCGCACTACAAAAAGAACCGTGTCGATCCGCTCACCAAGGTGCTGATCTTCAGCGACGGTCTCACCGTGCCGCGCACCATTGCGCTGTACCAGCAGTTCCGGGGCCGCTGCCTGCTGGCCTTTGGCATTGGCACCAACCTGACCAACGACATGGGCGACCCGCCGCTGCATGTGCCGCTGCAAATCGTCATCAAGATGATCCGCTGCAACGGCCAGCCGGTGGCCAAGCTGTCGGACTCGCCCGGCAAGAACATGTGCGAGGACGAGAAGTACGTGGGCTACCTGCGCCAGGTGTTCGAGATCGAAGCGCCGCAATGAGCGGAGCAGGCACGTCGGCGGCCTGGGGCATTCCGTTTGTCGGTTTGCTGCTGTCGATTGCCTTGTGCCCGCTGCTGGTACCCAGGTTCTGGCACCACCATTTCGGCAAGCTGTCAGCCGCGTGGTCGCTGGCGTTCTTGCTGCCGTTTGCACATTCGTTCGGGCTGGATGCGGCGGCCCACAGCCTGGTGCACGCCCTGCTGGCCGAGTACCTGCCTTTCATCATTTTGCTCACTGCGCTGTACACCGTGGCCGGTGGCATCTTCATCCGCGGCAACCTGCACGGCAGCCCGCGCTTGAACGTGGCGCTGCTGGCCATTGGCGCGGCCCTGGCCAGTGTGATGGGCACCACCGGTGCGTCCATGCTGATGCTGCGCCCGCTGCTGCGCGCCAACGACAATCGCGTCCACAAAGCGCACGTGGTGGTGTTCTTCATCTTCATCGTCTCCAACGCGGGCGGCGCGCTCACCCCGCTGGGCGACCCGCCGCTGTTCCTGGGGTTTTTGCAGGGGGTGGACTTCTTTTGGACCGTAGGCCACCTGTGGCAGCCCACGCTGTTTTTGGTGGGCGTGCTGCTGGCGCTGTGCTTCGCTATCGACCACTACTACTACGCGAAAGAGGGCGTGCTGCCGGTCGACCCCACGCCCGACACGCAGCGCATCGGTTTTGACGGCATGGTCAATTTCGCGCTGCTGGGCGCGGCGGTGGGGCTGGTGCTGCTCAGCGGCATGTGGAAGTCGCCGGTGGTGTTCCATGTGGCCGGGGCCGATGTGGGTCTGCCGGGCCTGGTGCGCGATGCGGGGCTGCTGCTGGTCACCGCCCTGTCGCTGCTGTGCACGCCCGCCAAAGTGCATGCCGACAACCAATTCAGCTGGGCCCCGATGCAGGAAGTGGCCAAGCTGTTTGCGGGCATTTTCCTCACCATCATCCCGGTGATTGCCTTGCTGCGCGAGGGCCTGAACGGGCCGTTTGGCGCGGTGGTGGCCGCCGTCACCCGGCCCGACGGCGCGCCCGACCCGGCCATGTACTTTTGGGCCACCGGCCTGCTCAGCTCGTTTCTGGACAACGCGCCCACCTACCTGGTGTTCTTCCACACCGCAGGCGGCGATGCGCAAACGCTGATGACCACGCTGGCCCCTACGCTGGCGGCGGTGTCGGCGGGTGCGGTCTTTATGGGGGCCAACAGCTACATCGGCAACGCGCCCAATATGATGGTCAAAGCCATTGCCGAAGAGCGCGGCGTGGCCATGCCCAGCTTCTTTGGCTACATGGCCTGGTCGTGTGCCGTGCTGGTCCCCTTGTTTTTTGTGATGACCTTTATCTGGTTTACCTAAATGTCCAAACCCGCCATTCTTGTTGCCCGCAAAATCTTCCCCGCCACCATCGCTGCCCTGGAGCAGCACTTTGCGGTGGAGTCCAACCAGGACGATGCCTCCTGGACCAAGGCCGAGCTGATCGCCCGGCTGCAGGGCAAGGTGGGTGCCTTCACCACCGGCAGCGAGCGCATCGATGCCGAGCTGCTGGCCGCCTGCCCCAAGCTGCGCATCTGCGCCAACATGGCCGTGGGCTACAACAACTTTGACATCGATGCGATGAGCGCCGCCGGGGTGCTGGCCACCAACGCGCCCGATGTGCTCACCGAAACCACCGCCGACTTCGGCTTCGCCCTGCTGATGGCCACCGCCCGCCGCATCAGCGAGAGCGAGCACTTTCTGCGCGCCGGGCTGTGGAAGAAATGGAGCTTTGACATGTTTGCCGGGGCCGAAATCCACGGCAGCACCCTGGGCATCATCGGCATGGGCCGCATCGGCCAAGGCATCGCCAAGCGCGGTGCTTTTGGTTTTGGCATGAACGTGATTTACCACAACCGCAGCCAGCTCGATGCCGCTACCGAGGCCGACTGCAAGGCCCGCTTTGTCTCCAAAGAAGAGCTGCTGAAAACCGCCGACCACGTGGTGCTGGTGGTGCCGTATTCCGCCGCTTCGCACCACACCATCGGCGCAGCCGAGCTGGCGCTGATGCAACCCACCGCCACCCTGACAAACATCGCGCGCGGCGGCATCGTAGACGACGCGGCCCTGGCCCTGGCCCTGCGCGAGGGCCGCATCGCCGCCGCCGGGCTGGACGTGTTCGAGGGCGAGCCCAGCGTGCACCCCGACCTGCTCACGGTGCCCAACGTGGTGCTCACTCCGCACATCGCCAGCGCTACCGTGTCCACCCGCATGGCCATGGCGCGGCTGGCGGCGGACAATCTGATTGGGTTCCTCATAAAGAATAAGCCGCTCACGCCCATCAATGCTGCACAAGTAGCTAGCAAATAGATAGTACCGATGACCTTGACCGAATGGGGGCTGCTGGCGCTGGGCGTAATGAACTTTGTGCTGTTGCTGCTCCTGCTGCTGCGCAAACCGCCCGAGCCGGACAACTCTGCCATGGAACGCCTGGAGCGCGGGCTGCGCGAATCGTCGCGTGCCGACCGCCAAGAGCTGGGCACCAGTTTCGCCAACTTCCAGCGCACCCTGGTGCAGCAAAGTGCCGAGGCCACCCGCACCCAAAACACCCAGATCGACGCGCTGGCCCAGCAGCTGGCGCTGCTGCAGCGCTCGGTCAGCGATACCTTGAGCACCCAGCTCCTGGCCCTGGGCGAGTCCAACGCAAGGCGCATGGGCGAGGTGCGCGCCACGCTGGAGGCGCAGTTGCAGCAACTCCAGCAAAGCAACGCCGCCAAGCTCGACGAGATGCGCCAAACCGTAGACGAAAAGCTGCAAACCACGCTGGAGACCCGCCTGGGCGAAAGCTTCAAGCAGGTCGCCGACCGGCTGGAGCAGGTGCACAAAGGCCTGGGCGAAATGCAGTCGCTGGCGCAGGGCGTGGGCGACCTGCAGCGCGTGCTGACCAACGTCAAAACCCGTGGCATGTTCGGCGAAGTGCAGCTAGAGAATTTGCTGGAGCAGGTGCTCACCCCCGAGCAGTACGGCAAGCAGATCGAAACCAAGCCGCGCAGCAACCAGCGCGTGGACTTCGCGGTGCGTTTCCCCGGCCGCAGCGCCGATGGCGCGCCCGTCTGGCTGCCCATCGACGCCAAGTTCCCGCGCGACGACTACGAGCGTTTGCTCGATGCCCACGAACGGGCCGATGCCGTGGCCGCAGAAGCATCCGCCAAAGCCCTGGAAGCCCGCATCCGCGCCGAGGCCAAGTCCATCAGTGAAAGCTACCTGGCCCCGCCCCACACCACCGACTTCGCCATCCTGTTCCTGCCCATCGAGAGCCTGTACGCCGAAGTGCTGCGCCGCCCCGGCCTGATGGACAGCCTGCAGCGCGACTACCGCGTCACCCTGGCGGGGCCCACTACCTTGCTGGCCATGCTCAACAGCCTGCACATGGGTTTCCGGACCCTGGCGCTGGAGCAGCAGGCCAGCGAGGTATGGAAGGTGCTGGGCGCGGTGAAAACCGAGTTCGACCGTTACGGCGAATGGGTCGCCCGCATCCGCGAACAGGTGCAGAAGGCCTCGGATACTTTGGATAAGGCGGATACCCGTACCCGGCAGATGCGCAGGGCGTTGAAGGTGGTGGAGGCGCTGCCGGATGCGGAGGCGCAGGCGATGTTGCCTTTGGGGGGGGATTTGGATTAGGGGGGGAGGTAAGTGGTTGCCGAATGCGATCCGTGTTTTTTTGAAGATTTTTGTGGGGGTTTGTGGTGTCTTGCAGAGCGCTGGTTGCCACAGTCGCCGCTGGCCGGGATGTGCGCCCGGCGGCGCAGTCACCTTTCTTTGAACGCCAAAGAAAGGTAACCCAAAGAAAGGCGCCCCAACTGTCTGCGCCCTCCGCTGGCGTTGCGGGAACCTGCGGTGCTCGCTTTGGGCGGGGTCTGGCTAAACTCGCTGGCGCTCAAACAACGCCAGCCCTGATCCGCCCAAAGCTGTGCTCTGTGCTGGTCTAATTCCCCCGGACACCTCGATAGGTGGAATCCACCTGGACGAGAAATATGACCAAGAAGCAAAGACGAACATTCAACGCGGAGTTCAAGCTGCAAGTCGTGCAGAT
>NZ_JBWMAV010000013.1:0-23846 GCF_056521425.1 Rhodoferax sp. LS1P39
GTGTCGATCACCGTCAAGCTGATCAACCCCATCGCCATGGAAGAAGGTCTGCGTTTCGCTATCCGCGAAGGCGGCAAGACCGTCGGCGCCGGTGTGGTTGCCAAGATCATTGCTTAATTTTGTAGGGGCGTAGCTCAATTGGCAGAGCGTCGGTCTCCAAAACCGAAGGTTGATGGTTCGATTCCTTCCGCCCCTGCCACCTGACAAGTTCAAGGTGGCCCATAGTTAGTCCAACAAGCCCGTCATGACCTGACGGGCTTCTGTGTCTCAAGAGACACCATGTATTTGAAGCAGGAAAATGCCAAAAATGGCCACTTCGCAAGTTGAGACGATCAACACCAATGCAGACAAAGCCAAATTGGCGTTGTCTGCTGTTTTGGTGCTGGGAGCGTTAGCCGCCTTCTATCTATTGAGCAAGCAAGGGCAAATTGCCCAATGGGCGGCCTTGATTGTGGGTGTTGCCGCTGCTGTCGTGGTGTTTCTAGCATCCGAGCCCGGCAAGCAACTGGTCGCGTTTGGTCGCGATGCCTGGCGCGAAGTCAAAAAGGTTGTTTGGCCCACCCGCAAAGAAACCACGCAGATGACGCTTTACGTGTTCGGCTTTGTGGTGCTTATGGCGTTGTTCCTCTGGCTCACTGACAAGACGCTGGAATGGGTTTTTTATGACTTGATTCTGGGCTGGAAAAAGTAATGACTGATGTAGTAGAAATGAGTGCGGCGGAACCGTCTGCGACCCCGGTAAATCCTGATCTGCGTTGGTACATCGTGCATGCTTATTCCGGAATGGAAAAGGCGGTCGAGCGTAATATCACCGAACGGATCCTCCAGTCCGGAATGCAGCAAAAATTTGCCCGCATCCTGGTTCCAACCGAAGAAGTGGTTGAAATCAAGAATGGCCAACGCAAAACGACCGAGCGCCGTCTTTTCCCTGGCTATGTGTTTGTTGAAATGGTGATGGACGATGAGTCTTGGCACTTGGTCAAGCACACCAACAAAGTGACTGGTTTTGTAGGGGGTGCCAAGAACCGTCCCGCTCCGATTTCAGAAGCAGAAGTGCAAAAAATCGTGAGCCAGATGCAAGAAGGCACCGACAAGCCGCGCCATAAAGTGGAATTCTTGGTGGGTGAGTTTGTCCGGGTCAAAGAGGGGCCATTCACTGACTTCAATGGCTCTGTAGAAGAAGTGAATTACGAAAAAAGCAAGGTGCGTGTTTCGGTCACTATTTTCGGTCGCGCCACACCTGTCGAGTTGGAGTTTAGCCAGATCGAAAAGACGTAAGTCTTTCTGTAAAAGACCTAATTTCTGAATTTATTAGATTCCACGTTTTTCGACTCAACGTGGATGTTGTCAGTGAGTCGCAACCCCGGGGAGCAGATGTCCACCAGTTTCGGTAGGCAGAAGCGTTAAGACCCGCAAGGAGTAAATAATGGCGAAAAAAATCGTCGGATTTATCAAGCTGCAAGTACCAGCCGGTAAAGCCAACCCATCCCCCCCCATCGGCCCAGCACTGGGTCAACGTGGCCTGAACATCATGGAGTTCTGCAAGGCATTCAATGCGCAGACCCAAGGTGTTGAGCCAGGTCTGCCACTGCCAGTGGTGATCACTGCATTTGCGGACAAAAGCTTTACCTTCATCATCAAAACACCGCCAGCGACTGTTTTGATCAAGAAAGCCATCAAGCTCGACAAAGGTTCTTCGACACCGCACAGCGCGAAAGTCGGCAAGATCACCCGCGCACAGCTCGAAGAAATTGCAAAGACCAAGATGAAAGACATGACGGCTGCCGATCTGGATGCCGCTGTCCGTACGATCGCTGGTACCGCCCGGTCTATGGGTGTGAATGTGGAGGGCGTGTAAATGTCCAAGCTGACCAAAAAACAAAAAGCCTTTGCTGGCAAGATTGACAGCACCAAGCTCTACCCTCTGGGTGACGCGCTGGTGATCGTTAAAGAATGCGCTAACGCCAAGTTCGATGAGTCCATCGATGTGGCCGTTCAGCTCGGCATTGATGCCAAGAAATCCGACCAAGTGGTGCGTGGCGCTGTCGTGTTGCCTAACGGTACCGGCAAGACCAAGCGTGTTGCTGTGTTTGCCCAAGGCGCTAAAGCGGAAGAAGCCAAGGCTGCCGGTGCGGACATCGTCGGCATGGACGACCTGGCCGCAATGATCAAAGCGGGCGATATGCCTTTTGACATCGTCATCGCCGCTCCCGATGCCATGCGCGTTGTGGGTACTTTGGGTCAGATTCTGGGCCCACGTGGCCTGATGCCTAACCCCAAGGTCGGCACGGTTACGCCTGATGTTGCTACGGCCGTCAAGAACGCCAAAGCAGGTCAAGTACAGTTCCGTGTGGACAAAGCCGGTATCGTGCACAGCACGATCGGTCGCCGCTCGTTTGACTCCGACAAGTTGCAAGGCAATTTGGCCGCGTTGATCGATGCTTTGACCAAGGCCAAGCCAGCGTCGAGCAAGGGTCTGTATTTACGCAAAGTAGCGGTTTCGAGCACGATGGGTGTGGGCGTTCGCGTCGACACGCAAACCATCGCAGCGTAATCGCAAAATTTGAAGCTTCGTTCAGAAGCTTCAAAGTGGTGGGTCGCCAAAGCATCAAACTTTGGCGAGCCATCCAAGACCGTTGGTGTGCAGCTTGTCTGCACTTAATCAGTGAAAACCAACGCAGATGGCGATCCCGCTGCAGATGGAATAAGTTTCCCGAAACAGTTGGTCGCTGCAAAGTGGCGTGTTGAATGGCAATCAGCCGGACAACACATTTTAAGGAGTAGACCTTGAGTCTTAATCGCAGTGAGAAAGAAGCGGTCATTACCGATGTGACCAGCCTCGCCGCTAAAGCTCAAACGCTCGTGATGGCGGAATACCGTGGTATCACGGTCGCTGACATGACCAAATTGCGCTCAGCAGCGCGTAGCAATGGCGTGACCCTAAGCGTGTTGAAAAACACCTTGGCCCGCCGTGCTGTCGCAGGCAGTGCTTTTGAAATCGTGTCCGACCAGATGACCGGTCCGCTGATCTATGGCTTTTCTGTAGATGCCGTAGCTGCTGCCAAGGTAGTAGCTGAATTCTCGAAGACCAACGACAAGTTGGTGATTCGCGGTGGTGCATTCGGTGGAAAAGTTCTGGACGTGAACGGCGTTAAGCAACTGGCAAGCATCCCTTCCAAGGAAGTTTTGTTGGCACAGTTGTTGGGCTTGATGCAGTCCCCCATTTCGCGTACGGCACGTGTGCTGGCAGCGTTGGCGACACAAAAAGGCGCGGGTTCTACCGAACCAGCAGTCGAAGCGGCCCCAGAAGCGGCTGCCGAGGTTGCTCCGGCGTAACCCACGGGTTACTTTCGGCATTGACAAAAACTTTGTTGGACAGCGGCTTGCAACTGCATGGCCTGTCCCCAACTGAAAAAACTGGAAATCAAAATGGCATTCGATAAAGACGCATTTTTGACCGCGCTTGACAGCATGACGGTCCTGGAACTCAACGACCTGGTGAAAGCCATCGAAGAGAAATTTGGCGTGAGCGCAGCTGCAATGGCTGGCCCTGCCGCCGCTGCTGGCCCTGCCGCCGCTGCCGAAGAAAAGACCGAATTCAACGTTGTTCTGGTTGAAGCCGGTGCCCAAAAGGTGTCGGTCATTAAGGCTGTTCGCGAAATCACCGGTCTGGGCTTGAAAGAAGCCAAGGACCTGGTTGATGGCGCTCCCAAGGCCGTCAAGGAAGGCATCTCCAAGGCTGACGCTGATGCAGCCATGAAGAAGCTGGTAGACGCTGGCGCTAAAGTCGAACTGAAGTAATTCATTCGCAAACGAGGGCTGGGAACTCCTAAAGGGGCTCCCAGCCTTTCGTGCTTGTTGAAAGTGAAATAACTTTCTTGCTCCGTGGCTCACGCCATCCGGGTATGCAAGTTAGAGCACACTGAAAAGCGGGTCGAGCATCGGCTTTTCAGTGTCTTCTGGCCCCGACTGCAGAAGATGCCTTGGTTCGGATTGCGTGCAATGCGCAATCGTCCGCCATGGTTGGTAGTGGCCAACCGCCAAGTTCGTTGCGCATGATGTGCAACACGACAGTTGACAGGCCCCCCAGGACCCCCAAGTCCTTGCCCCCGGAGATCTCATGGCTTATACGTACACCGAACGCAAACGCATTCGTAAAAATTTTGGCAGCCGCGACAGCGTGCTCGAAGTCCCCTACCTGTTGCAAATGCAAAAAGATGCATACACCGCATTTTTGCAAGCAGATCTCGCGCCTCAAAAGCGCACCGTTGAGGGTTTGCAAGCGGCATTTGATGCCGCCTTCCCTATCGTCTCGCACAATGGTTTTGTCGAGATGAAGTACGTGGAGTACAACCTTGCCAAGCCCGCTTTTGATGTACGCGAATGCCAGACTCGGGGCCTGACATTTGCCTCCGCCGTACGGGCCAAGGTCCAGCTGATCATTTATGACCGTGAGTCCTCGACATCACAGTCCAAAGTGGTCAAAGAAGTGAAAGAACAAGAAGTCTATATGGGCGAAGTACCGCTCATGACGGAAAAAGGCTCGTTCATCATCAACGGCACCGAGCGCGTGATCGTTTCGCAGTTGCACCGCTCTCCCGGTGTGTTTTTCGAGCACGACAAGGGCAAAACCCATAGCTCCGGCAAGTTGCTGTTCTCTGCGCGTGTAATTCCCTACCGTGGTTCGTGGCTCGATTTCGAGTTTGACCCTAAAGACGTACTGTATTTCCGAGTGGACCGTCGGCGGAAGATGCCCGTCACGATTTTGCTCAAAGCCATTGGCCTGACACCAGAATCCATCCTGGCGAATTTCTTCGTCAACGACAATTTCCGCCTGATGGACAGCGGCGCACAAATGGAGTTTGTGGCCGAACGTCTGCGCGGCGAAGTCGCCCGCTTCGACATCACGGACAAAACCGGCAAAGTTGCGGTGGCAAAAGATAAGCGGATTACCGCTCGCCATACCCGCGATCTGGAGCAATCCGGCACCACCCACATCAGCGTCCCAGAAGACTTTCTGGTGGGTCGCATCGTAGCGAAAAATATCATCGACAGCGACACCGGCGAGATTATTGCTAAGGCCAACGAAGAGTTGACTGAACTGTTGCTTAAGAAACTACGCACCGCTGGCGTGCAAGACTTGCAGTGCATTTACACCAATGAGTTAGACCAGGGTGCGTACATCTCGCAAACCTTGCGTAGCGACGAAACTGTGGATGAATTCGCTGCGCGCGTGGCCATTTACCGCATGATGCGCCCTGGCGAACCGCCGACAGAAGATGCCGTGCAAGCACTGTTCCAGCGCCTGTTCTATAACCCGGATACGTACGACCTGTCGCGTGTCGGCCGCATGAAGTTCAACGCCAAGATGGGCCGCGAAGAATCCACCGGCCCCATGGTCCTGACCAATGAAGACATCTTGTCTGTAGTCAAGATCCTGGTCGATCTGCGCAATGGCCGTGGTGAAGTCGATGACATTGACCACCTGGGAAATCGCCGCGTACGTTGCGTTGGTGAACTGGCTGAAAACCAATACCGCGCCGGTTTGGCTCGGATTGAAAAGGCCGTCAAAGAACGTTTGGGCCAGGCCGAGCAAGAGCCGCTTATGCCACACGATCTGATCAACAGCAAACCGATCTCCGCTGCACTCAAAGAGTTCTTCGGTGCATCCCAGTTGTCGCAGTTCATGGACCAGACCAATCCTCTGGCCGAGATTACCCACAAGCGCCGTGTGTCGGCCCTTGGCCCGGGCGGCTTGACCCGTGAGCGTGCTGGCTTTGAAGTCCGCGACGTGCACGTGACGCATTACGGTCGCGTGTGCCCGATCGAGACACCAGAAGGTCCGAACATCGGACTGATCAACTCCTTGGCACTGTATGCCCGCTTGAACGAATACGGGTTTATCGAAACACCGTACCGTCGCGTGATTGACAGCAAGATCACCAAAGAAATCGATTACCTGTCGGCCATCGAAGAAGGCAAATACGTGATTGCCCAGGCCAATGCGGCACTGGACAAAGACGGCAAGCTTTCGGGCGATCTGGTGTCCGCCCGTGAAAAAGGCGAATCCATTTTGGTTGGAGCCGAACGGGTCCAGTACATGGATGTCTCGCCCGCACAGATCGTGTCCGTGGCCGCCTCGCTCGTGCCTTTCCTGGAACACGATGATGCAAACCGCGCCTTGATGGGTGCCAACATGTCACGTCAGGCTGTGCCTGTACTGCGTCCAGAAAAACCATTGGTTGGTACCGGTATCGAGCGCGTGGCCGCAGTGGACTCTGGCACCGTCGTGACCGCTACCCGTGGTGGCTTGGTGGACTATGTGGATGCCACCCGCATCGTGATCCGCGTCAACGATGCCGAAGCGGCTGCCGGTGAAGTGGGCGTGGACATCTACAACCTGATCAAATACCAGCGTTCCAACCAGAACACCAACATCCACCAGCGTCCTATCGTCAAAAAGGGTGACCGCTTGGCCAAGGGTGATGTGATCGCCGATGGTGCATCCACCGATTTCGGTGAAATTGCGATCGGGCAGAACATGCTCATCGCCTTCATGCCCTGGAATGGCTACAACTTCGAAGATTCGATTTTGATCTCCGAACGCGTGGTAGCCGATGACCGATACACCTCGATTCACATCGAGGAACTGGTGGTGATGGCCCGCGACACCAAGCTGGGTGCCGAAGAAATTACCCGTGATATCCCGAATTTGAGTGAGCAACAGCTGAACCGTCTCGACGAGTCGGGCATCATCTACGTGGGTGCGGAAGTACAGCCCGGCGATACGCTGGTGGGCAAAGTCACACCCAAGGGTGAAACCACGCTGACACCAGAAGAAAAGCTGTTGCGCGCCATCTTTGGTGAAAAAGCCAGCGATGTGAAAGACACCTCGTTGCGCGTAGACCAGGGCTCCCAAGGCACTGTGATCGACGTGCAGGTGTTTACACGCGAAGGCATCGTGCGTGACAAGCGTGCCCAGCAGATCATTGACGATGAGCTCAAACGCTTCCGTCTGGACCTGAATGACCAGTTGCGAATTGTCGAAGCCGATGCGTTCGACCGTATCGAAAAGCTGCTGACCGGCAAGGTCGCCAATGGCGGTCCACAAAAGCTGGCCAAGGGCACGAAGCTCGACAAGGCGTATTTGTCTTCGGTGGAAAAATTCCACTGGTTTGATATCCGCCCGGCCGATGACGAAGTTGCCACCCAGCTGGAATCCATCAAGAACTCGTTGGAACAGACCCGCCACAGCTTCGACCTGGCTTTTGAAGAAAAACGCAAGAAGCTGACGCAAGGCGATGAGTTGCCAGCAGGGGTGCTGAAGATGGTCAAGGTGTACCTGGCCGTTAAGCGCCGCTTGCAGCCTGGTGACAAAATGGCTGGTCGCCACGGTAACAAGGGCGTAGTGTCCAAGATCGTCCCGGTCGAAGACATGCCCTACATGGCCGACGGCACACCGTGCGACATTTGTTTGAACCCCCTGGGCGTTCCTTCACGGATGAACGTCGGCCAGGTGCTGGAAGTCCACCTGGGCTGGGCGGCCAAGGGTATCGGCCAACGCATTGGCGACATGCTGCAGGCCGAAGCCAAAGTGGCCGAAGTACGCAGCTTCATGGATTCTTTCTACAACGGCTCTGGCCGCAAGGAAGATCTGAGCCAACTGAGCGACGATGAAGTGTTCAACATGGCTGCCAATATGGCCCAAGGGGTCACTTTTGCAACGCCGGTGTTTGACGGCGCTTCGGAAGAAGAAATCCGGGGCATGCTCCAGCTGGCCTACCCCGACGACATCGCAAAGCACAAGGGATTGAACGCTACGCGTACCCAGGCCCATTTGTTTGATGGCCGTTCAGGCGAGCCCTTTGAGCGCCCGACCACCGTTGGCTATATGCACTTCTTGAAGCTGCACCATTTGGTGGACGACAAGATGCATGCCCGCTCTACCGGCCCTTACAGCTTGGTAACGCAGCAGCCACTGGGTGGTAAAGCACAGTTCGGTGGACAGCGTTTCGGTGAAATGGAAGTGTGGGCACTCGAAGCCTACGGTGCTTCTTATACGCTGCAAGAAATGCTGACCGTCAAATCAGATGACGTGGTAGGACGTACCAAGGTGTACGAAAGCATTGTCAAGGGCGAGCACGCCATTGAAGCGGGCATGCCCGAGTCATTCAACGTGCTGGTCAAGGAAATCCGTTCCTTGGGCCTGGACATCGAGCTCGAGCGTAGCTAATTGCGGACAAGAAAAGGATTTAACACATGAAATCATTACTCGACCTGTTCAAGCAGTTCACGCCCGATTCGCACTTTGATGCGATTCGGATCGGCATGGCCTCCCCCGAGAAAATTCGGTCGTGGTCGTTCGGCGAAGTGAAAAAGCCAGAAACCATCAACTACCGTACCTTCAAGCCCGAGCGCGATGGTCTTTTCTGCGCCAAGATCTTTGGCCCCATCAAAGACTATGAATGCCTTTGCGGCAAGTACAAACGCCTCAAGCACCGCGGTGTGATCTGCGAAAAGTGCGGCGTTGAAGTCACACAGACCAAGGTGCGCCGCGAACGCATGGGCCACATCGACCTGGCGGCACCTTGCGCCCACATCTGGTTCCTGAAGTCGCTGCCATCGCGTCTGGGCCTGGTGCTCGACATGACGTTGCGCGACATCGAGCGCGTGCTTTACTTCGAAGCTTATGTGGTCACCGATCCCGGCATGACCCCGCTGAAGAAATTCGCGATCATGTCGGAAGACGACTTCGATGCCAAGACCAAAGAGTACGGCGACGAGTTCGTGGCCAAGATGGGTGCAGAAGGTATCAAGGACCTGCTGGAAGCCATCGAAATCGATGCATCGATCGAACGCCTGCGCGGTGATCTGACCGGTTCCGAAGTCAAGATCAAGAAAAACTCCAAGCGCCTCAAGCTCTTGGAAGCGTTCAAAAAATCGGGCATCAAGCCCGAATGGATGGTGCTGAACGTACTGCCCGTACTGCCGCCGGACCTGCGTCCATTGGTGCCGCTGGATGGTGGTCGTTTTGCCACTTCGGATTTGAACGATCTGTACCGTCGCGTCATCAACCGCAACAGCCGTCTGCGCCGCTTGCTGGAATTGAAAGCGCCCGAAATCATTGCCCGCAACGAAAAGCGCATGCTGCAAGAAGCTGTCGATTCGCTGCTGGACAACGGCCGCCGCGGTAAAGCGATGACCGGTGCCAACAAGCGTGCACTCAAGTCTTTGGCCGACATGATCAAAGGCAAGAGCGGACGTTTCCGCCAGAATTTGCTGGGCAAGCGCGTCGATTACTCTGGCCGTTCGGTCATTGTGGTGGGCCCGACGCTCAAGCTGCACCAGTGCGGCTTGCCCAAGCTGATGGCTTTGGAACTGTTCAAGCCTTTCATCTTCTCGCGCCTGGAAGCCATGGGCATCGCCACCACCATCAAGGCAGCGAAAAAAGAAGTTGAATCCGGCACGCCCGTCGTGTGGGACATTCTGGAAGAGGTGATCAAAGAGCACCCGGTGATGCTGAACCGTGCGCCTACGCTGCACCGTTTGGGCATCCAGGCTTTTGAGCCGATCCTGATTGAAGGCAAGGCCATCCAGTTGCACCCGCTCGTTTGCTCGGCATTCAATGCCGACTTTGACGGTGACCAAATGGCCGTCCACGTACCGCTGTCGGTCGAAGCGCAGATGGAAGCCCGCACTTTGATGCTGGCATCGAACAACATCTTGTTCCCGGCCAATGGCGAACCGTCTATTGTTCCGTCGCAAGACGTGGTGCTGGGTCTGTACTACACGACCCGCGACCGCGTCAACGGCAAGGGCGAAGGCCTGATTTTCTCCGACACCGGCGAAGTGCAGCGCGCATTTGACGCGGGCGAGGTCGAGTTGACCGCCCGCATCAACGTGCGTTTGACCGAATACACCAAGAACAAGGAAACGGGTGAATTCGAGCCATCGACCAAGCTGTGGGAAACCACCGCAGGCCGTGCACTGCTATCGGAAATTCTGCCCAAGGGTCTGCCCTTCTCCAACATCAACAAGGCGTTGAAGAAGAAGGAAATCTCCAAGCTCATCAATGTGTCGTTCCGCAAGTGCGGCCTGAAAGAGACCGTGGTGTTTGCCGACAAGCTGTTGCAAAACGGTTTCCGTCTGGCCACCAAGGCCGGTATTTCGATCTGCATCGACGACATGCTGGTGCCGCAAGAAAAGCACGGCATCATTGCCCGCGCTGAAAAGGAAGTCAAAGAAATCGCCAACCAGTACGTGTCGGGTCTGGTGACCTCCGGCGAGCGCTACAACAAGGTGGTGGACATCTGGGGCAAGGCCGGCGACGAAGTGTCCAAGGTGATGATGGCCCAGCTCTCCAAAGAGAAGACCATCGACCGCAACGGCAAGGAAGTCGAGCAAGAGTCGTTCAACTCCATCTACATGATGGCCGACTCCGGCGCGCGCGGTTCTGCAGCGCAGATTCGCCAGGTCGCTGGTATGCGGGGTCTGATGGCCAAACCTGACGGCTCGATCATCGAGACACCGATTACCGCCAACTTCCGCGAAGGCCTGAACGTGTTGGAGTACTTCATTTCCACCCACGGTGCCCGTAAGGGTCTCGCGGATACGGCTTTGAAGACGGCTAACTCGGGCTACCTGACCCGCCGCTTGGTGGACGTGACGCAAGACTTGGTTGTGACCGAGCAAGACTGCGGCACAGCCAATGGCTACCTGATGCGTGCCATCGTCGAAGGCGGTGAAGTCATCGAATCGCTGCGCGACCGCATTCTGGGCCGTACCGCAGCCGAAGACGTGCTGCACCCTGAAGACCGCTCGGTGCTGGCTGTTGCCGGTGCCATGCTGGACGAAGACGCCATCGACATCCTGGAACTGGCTGGTGTGGACGAAGTCAAGGTGCGTACTGCGCTGACCTGCGCTACGCGCTTCGGCATCTGCGCCAAGTGCTATGGCCGCGATCTGGGCCGTGGTGGCTTGATCAACGGCGGCGAGGCTGTGGGCGTGATTGCAGCCCAGTCCATCGGCGAACCCGGTACGCAGTTGACCATGCGGACCTTCCACATCGGTGGCGCGGCATCCCGTGCCGCCATCGCCTCCAGCGTGGAAGCCAAGTCCAACGGCACGATCGGCTTCAACGCCACGATGCGCTATGTGTCCAACAGCAAGAACGAGCTGGTCGTGATTGCCCGTTCGGGTGAAATCGTCATCACCGAGCATGGCCGCGAACGTGAACGCCACAAAGTGCCGTACGGTGCGATCCTGTCGGTCACGGCCGACCAGGTGGTCAAGGCCGGTACGATCCTGGCGAACTGGGACCCGCTGACCCGCCCCATCATTACCGAGTTTGCAGGTATGAGCAAATTCGAGAATGTGGAAGAAGGCCTGACGGTCGCCCGCCAGGTCGACGAAGTCACCGGCTTGTCCACCATGGTGGTCATCGATCCGAAACGCCGTGGCGCAGCCAAGGTGATCCGTCCGCAGGTCAAGCTGATCGACGCGAACGGCAACGAAGTGAAGATCACCGGCACCGACCACTCGGTGACCATTGGCTTCCCTATCGGTGCACTGATCCAGGTGCGCGACGGCCAGGACGTGGGCCGCGGCGAAGTTTTGGCCCGTATCCCGATCGAAGGCCAGAAGACGCGCGACATTACCGGTGGTTTGCCCCGTGTGGCCGAGCTGTTTGAAGCCCGTACGCCGAAGGACAAGGGCATGCTGGCCGAAATGACCGGTACCGTGTCGTTCGGCAAGGAAACCAAGGGCAAGGTCCGCCTGCAGATCACCGATCCAGAAGGTACGGTCTGGGACGAATTGATCCCCAAGGAAAAGAGCATCCTGGTGCACGAAGGCCAAGTGGTCAACAAGGGCGAAAACATTGTGGACGGCCCCGCCGACCCACAAGACATCTTGCGCTTGCTGGGCATGGAAGAGCTGGCCCGCTACATCGTGGACGAAGTCCAGGACGTGTACCGCTTGCAAGGCGTGAAGATCAACGACAAGCACATTGAAGTGATCGTGCGCCAGATGCTGCGCCGCGTGGTGGTGGAGAACGCAGGTGACTCCGGTTACATCAATGGCGAACAGGTCGAACGCAGCGAAATGCTTGACACCAACGACGCATTGCGCGCCGAAGGCAAGATCCCCGCAGTGTTCACCAACTTGCTGCTGGGTATTACCAAGGCATCGCTGTCCACCGACAGCTTCATCTCCGCTGCGTCCTTCCAGGAAACCACGCGTGTGTTGACCGAAGCCGCCATCATGGGCAAGCGCGACGAGCTGCGTGGTCTGAAGGAAAACGTGATTGTTGGACGTCTGATCCCCGCCGGTACCGGCATGGCCTACCACCAGGCCCGCCTGGCCAAGGACTTGATGGACGATGCCGAGCGTCGCGCCATCGCCGAGTCCGAAGCCGCGGAATTGGCGGATGCCCAGGAAGCCACAGCGCTGTCGGAAGCCAACGAAGGCTCGGACCACGAATAACGCAAGCCGCAAGCGCTGCGTCATGTCACTCGAAACCTCTAGGTGACACAGGCACCCCAATTCCATCGCTGATGGACTTGGGGTGTTTTTTTATGTAGTCCCCATGGGGCACAACGCTATCTACAAGACGACCTGTGATCTCCGAATCCTTTCTGTGGTGGAGCTTGGCGGCGGTATGGCTGTTCTGGTCGGTCGGCGCCTATAACCGGCTGGTGCGGCTGCGGTCACTTGCATTGCATAGCTTTGCCGCACTGGCTGCGCCGATGCAGCACTACGCCGAGATCGTGCAATCCTGTCCTGCTGCCCTGGCAAACCCGGCTCACACCGCGCCAACGGCACCTACACAGGCCTGGGCTGGATTACATGGGGCACAGACCCAGTTTTCCGCCTCGCTGACGGTGGCGCGCGCCCGGCCTTTGGACGGTGCCGCCATCAACGCTTTGGCGGCTGCCAATACGGTTCTGCAAATGGCTTGGCTGCGGGTCACCGGCGAAGGCCGTGATGGGGTCTCCCCACTTCTACCCGAGACCGCTCAGACAGAATGGAGCGAGACACGCCAGCAGATCCGTCCTGCCGCCCAAGCCTTTGCACACGCTGTTCATAACTACAACGCCGCCATCGCCCAATTTCCGGCACTGTTGCTGGCCTGGTTGTTTGGCTTTCGCACGGCCACATCACTCCCTACCGACTTCTGAATATGACCCGTTCCCCCACCCAAGAGCGCCCTGCCCCTACAGGCCAGGCTGCGCAGATCCCCCTTTGGCGCCAACTGCTGGCCACGGCCGAGGTCTTGCACGCCATCCGCAACGGCGCATCCGCCACACCTGCCTTGGCGACCGTGGACGGTCCATTGCGTCCGGGGGTGCAGTCTTTGGTATTTCACAGCCTGCGCAACCTGGGCCGCGCCGAAGCCCTGCGCGCGCACCTGGCCAAGCGCCCACCCCCACCGGCGGCCGATGCCTTGCTGTGCACCGCCCTGGCACTGGTCTGGCAAGAAGCCGACGCGCCTTACGAAGCCTTTACCTTGGTAGACCAAACCGTCGAGGCTGCCAACCGGGGCCCGGCCAGAGCCCAGGCCAGCTTCGTCAACGCCTGCCTGCGCCGGTTCTTGCGGGAACGCGATACCCTGGTGGCAGCCACCGACCGCGACCCGGTCGCGGTGTGGAACCATCCCCGCTGGTGGATACAACGGCTGAAAAATGAACAGCCGCAGCACTGGCAAGACATCTTGCAGGCGAACAACCAGCAGGCTCCGATGACCCTGCGGATTAATATAAGAAAAACTACTCCAGCGCTTATTCAATCGGCGCTAGCAGCTATTAATATTGAAGCAAGTTTGGTTGGAGACTCTGGTTTAGCTCTGGCCCGCGCCCGGTCTGTGCACGAGATTCCGGGGTTTGCGGACGGTGCAATATCCGTTCAGGATGCAGCCGCCCAGTTGGCGGCACCGCTGCTGCTCAACGGGTTGGACACCAGCCAGCCTCTGCGCATTCTGGATGCCTGCGCCGCCCCTGGCGGCAAAACGGTCCACCTGCTCGAACTGGCGGATGCCGAGGTCACGGCGCTCGATATCGACCCCGTCCGCTGCGAACGCATCCAGCACAACCTGCAACGCCAGGGGCTGCAGGCCACCGTGCTGGTAGCGGATGCCAACCAACCTGCAACCTGGTGGGATGGCCTCCTCTTTGATGCCATCTTGCTCGACGCACCTTGCACGGCATCGGGTATCGTGCGCCGCCATCCCGATGTGCGCTGGCTGCGCCGCGAAACAGATATTGCACAATTGGCCCGCCTCCAGGCGAGCCTGTTGCTGCAACTGTGGGCTCTGGTGCGTCCTGGCGGTCGATTGCTCTATTGCACCTGCTCGGTATTTCGGGCCGAGGGCCAAGACCAGATCGAAACGTTTCTTGCACACCACACCGATGCCCGTTTGCTACCGTCTCCCGGCCATTTACTGCCCCGTACATGGGATTTGGCCGAAGCTCTCCCGGACAATCGGATCCGTGACAACGATGGATTCTTTTACGCTCTACTGGAAAAAAATGCGACCTAAAGAGGCCGTGCTGCGCTGGTGCGTCTATCTTTTGTTGTGCTACCTGCCCTTTGCTCGGGCTCAAAGCACGCTGGTAGAAATCAACCAGATGCAGATCGAGCGCAACGACTCCGGGGTGTTTTTTTCAGCCAATTTGAAGTTTGAACTCCCTAGTCTCGTAGAAGATGCGCTGCACAAAGGCATTCCGATGTTCTTCGTGGCCGAGATCGAGGTGCTGCGGGACCGCTGGTACTGGTCGGACAAGGCGGTGGCCAGCCAGGCCCGCTACATGCGGCTCGCCTACCAGCCGCTAACCCGGCGTTGGCGTCTGAACGTGGGCCCCACCGCCATGGGCAACAGCGGCCTGGGCGTGGTGCTGAACCAAAACTTCGAGTCTCTCGCCGATGCCCTGGCACATATGCAGCGCTTTTCACGCTGGCGCATCGCGGACCCTGCCGATATCGATTTCGATGGCAAGACCCACGCCGAATTCAGCTTCCGCCTCGACGTGTCCCAGCTTCCCCGCCCTTTCCAGATCGGCGCCATGGGCCAATCCGACTGGAACCTGTCTGGCAGCCGCAATTTGCGCCTTATTCCGGACGCAGCCAAGTGAGCCAGCGGCCCGTGGACGTGCTGGCATCCAGGTACCGTACCCTGGCCAACCCGCGCGCAGTGCGCTGGGCCTGGATTGTCGGCGCGGTCGTGGTCATGGCCCTGGGCCTGATTCTGCTGCTGCTGCTCACCCAGTCCACCAACAACCGGGAGATGTACGAACGCAACTATGCGCGCCTTTTCGCGGTGAACGTGGTGGTGGCCGGGGTGCTGCTGGCCGTCATCTCCTGGATGGCCGTCAGGCTGTGGATGCGCCTGCGGCGTGGCAAGTTCGGCAGCCGTTTGCTGGTAAAACTGGCCACCATTTTTGCGTTGGTCGGTTTGATGCCGGGTTTGCTGATCTATGTGGTGTCGTACCAGTTTGTTTCCCGTTCCATCGAAAGCTGGTTCGATGTCAAGGTGGAAACGGCCCTGGATGCCGGTGTGAACCTGGGCCGGGCCACCCTCGATATTCTGGCCAATGACCTGGCGGACAAAGCCCGCAATGCCAGTGGGCAACTGTCCGGCGTGCCCGATGCGGCAGCCGGGCTCACCCTGGAACACATTCGCGACCAGTTGGATGTGAGCGATGTCATGCTGTGGAGCGCTGGCGGACAGTTGATTGCCAGCGTAGGACAATCGCGCTTCCTGCTCAATCCGGAACGGCCCACTCCACAGCAATTGCGCAATGTGCGTACACAGCGGGCGGTGGCGGCCATTGAAGGCTTGGATGACCTAGGGCCCGCTCCTGGAGCAGAGATACCTGTTGCCCATATTAAAGCCCTGGCCCTGGTGACCAGCAAAGGCGTTGGCCTGCTTGCCGAGCCACGCTTTTTGCAAGTGGTGCAAAGCCTGCCCGCTCCCTTGGTCGCCAATGCCATGGCGGTACAAACCGCCAACCGCGAATACCAGGAACGCGCACTGGCCCGCACGGGCCTGAAACGCATGTATATCGGTACGCTGACGCTGAGCTTGTTTCTGGCAGTATTTGGAGCCGTGTTGCTGGCCGTGCTATTAGGTAACCAACTGGCACGTCCCCTCTTGCTGCTGGCCGAAGGCGTGCGCCAGGTGGCTGCAGGGGACCTGACACCCAAAGCCGTGTGGCAGGGCCGCGACGAGTTGGGTGGACTGACCCGCTCATTTGCAGACATGACGCAGCAACTCTCCGATGCCCGCTCGGCCGTGGACCAGAGCATGTCGCAGGTCAGCGCCGCGCGAGCCAACCTGCAGACGATTTTGGACAACCTGACTTCGGGTGTCATCGTGCTGGATGCTGCAGGCACCATCCAATCCAGCAACCCTGGTGCCACCCGCATATTGCGCGTGCCGCTGGCGGCCCTGGAGGGAAAACCATTGGCCGAAGTGGAAGGCATGGGCGATTTCGCCCAGGGTGTGCACGCACAGTTTTCGGCATTTTTAAGTGAGCAGATCCACCACGGACTTGACCACTGGCAGCAGTCCTTTGAACTCAACGCCACGCAATCCCCATTTTCACAAGACGCTATTACGTTAGTAGCTAGAGGCGCAGAATTGCCGGGCAGTAACCGGTTATTAGTCTTTGATGACATATCAGAAATCGTGTCTGCACAGCGAGCCCAGGCCTGGGGTGAAGTGGCGCGTCGCCTGGCGCATGAAATCAAGAATCCACTGACCCCCATCCAGCTTTCTGCAGAACGGCTGGAAATGAAGTTGCTGAACAAGGTTGGAGAAACCGACCAAGCACTGCTGAAAAAATCCGTGAAAACCATCGTAGACCAGGTCGATGCCATGAAACGCCTGGTCAATGAGTTTCGTGACTATGCCCGCCTCCCCGCCGCTGATCTCAAGCCACTCGACCTCAATCTACTCGTCCAAGATGTGTTGCAACTTTATGAGCACGACACGGCCCCGGTCAACGTAGTTGCACAACTCGAAAGCGGATGCCCGCTGATCCTGGGCGATGCAGAACAACTGCGCCAAGTCATACACAATCTGCTGCAAAACGCGCAGGATGCCACAGAGGCCGCGTGCAAGCCCGGGGCACCGCCGAGCGTCATCTTGCGCACCCAATGGGCTGCAGCGGCGCAGCGGGTCCGCCTGGTGGTCCTGGACCAAGGCTCAGGATTTCCGGAACACATCCTCAAACGCGCCTTTGAACCGTATGTGACGACCAAAAGCCGCGGTACCGGATTAGGACTGGCTGTGGTCAAAAAAATCGCCGATGAACACGGTGCGCGCATCGACTTATCTAACCGTATCGTTAATGGCATGGTGGAAGGAGCGCAAGTATCGTTATCATTCGCCATCCACCTTAAAGTGGCAACTTAGCAACAGCCACACTGCTGTATTTTCATCCGGAGACGCGCGCTTCAATCATGGCAAACATTCTGGTAGTTGACGATGAACTCGGTATCCGCGATCTGCTTTCTGAAATCCTGAATGATGAAGGGCACAACGTCGAGTTGGCGGAAAATGCGGCAGAGGCCCGTATCGCGCGGCAGCAGTCTCGCCCCGACCTGGTGCTGCTGGACATCTGGATGCCCGACACCGACGGAGTATCGCTACTCAAGGAATGGGCCGCCACGGGTGCGCTCACAATGCCCGTCATCATGATGAGTGGCCATGCCACCATCGACACGGCAGTAGAGGCCACGCGGATCGGAGCCTTTTCCTTTCTGGAGAAACCCATTACCTTGCAAAAGCTGCTGAAAGCAGTTGAGCAAGGGCTAACACGCAATGCCACGCGCAAAGCCGCTCCAGCTGCAATCTTGCCGGCCCATTTGGACAACCGGGTCGCCCCCATGGAAATGCTCAGCAGCATTCCTGGCGCACTCTCCAACACCAGCCTCTTAGGCCCCCAGTCGCAACAGACTTTTGACCTAGACAAGCCGCTCAGAGAGGCCCGCGATGGTTTTGAAAAAGCCTATTTCGAATTTCATCTCGCCCAGGAAGGTGGGTCCATGACCCGGGTTGCAGAACAAACCGGACTGGAGCGCACGCATCTCTATCGCAAATTAAAACAACTCGGAGTTGATCTCGCCCGAGGAAAACGAGCCTAATTTCGGTATATAATTTAAGTCTTGGCCCGGTAGCTCAGTCGGTAGAGCAGAGGATTGAAAATCCTTGTGTCGGTGGTTCGATTCCGCCCCAGGCCACCAAAAAATCTTCTTGCCAATCAATAGGTTAGCAAGAAGTAGTCAAGAAAGCGACCCGTCAAACAGGTCGCTTTTTTTTTCTGACTCTCGTGTCAGAAGTCCGCTGCGCCAGGATGGCTATTGATTGCGCACCGCTGCGCCCAAGTTCACCTCTGGGCCCTGGACATCGTGGTAAGCATCAAAGCGATATTGAATCAAGCCATTTAGAGCCTGCGCGGCAGAAACCCGCTTCGGGCGCGAACCCTGGCACGAAGCCTGCTGAGCACAGGCATGAGCAACAGCAACTCCTGCCACCTGCCCTGCAAGACTGGCTCCCGCAGGGCCACCTGGCCTACTTCATCAGCGACACCGTAGACAGCCTGGACCTGAGCAACTTCCACGCACGCTACGCCAGTGGTGGCCCGCGCAACCAACCCCTGCACCCGGCCATGATGGTCAAAGTCCTGGTCTACGCGTATGCCACCGGGTGCTTCAGCTCGCGCAAGATCGCCAGGAAGCTGCATGAGGACATTGCCTTTCGGGTGCTAGCGGCACACAACTTCCCCGCCCACCGCACCATCCGCGACTTCCGTGCCCAGCACCTGGCCGAATTCACCGAACTCTTCACCCAGGTTGTGCGCCTGGCCCGCGAGATGGGCCTGGTCAAGCTGGGCACTATCGCTGTCGACGGCACCAAGCTCAAGGCCAACGCCAGCCGCCACAAAGCCATGAGCTACGCCCGCATGCAAAGCACCGAGGCAGAACTCAAAGCCCAGATTGCTGCACTGCTGCACAAAGCCGCCCACACCGATGACGCCGAGAAGAACCAACCCGAGCTGGACATCCCTGCTGAGCTAGAGCGCAGGCAAGCCCGGCTGGATGCGATTGCAGCGGCCAAGGCCCGGCTGGAGGCACGCCAAAGCCAAAGCGATACACAGCGGGGCCGCAGCCCCGAGGATGGGCGTAAGCCCCGCGACAAAGACAGCAAGCCCAAAGGAGGCAGGCCCTACAAACGCGACTTCGGCATCCCTGAGCCCAAGGCCCAGAGCAGCTTCACCGACCCCGACAGCCGCATCATGAAGCGCGCCGGTGGCGGCTTTGACTACAGCTACAACGCCCAGACTGCCGTGGACGAGACAGCCCACATCATCGTGGCCGCCGAGGTGGTCAACACCAGCACGGACGTGCAGCAGTTACCTATGGTGCTGGATGCGGTACAGACCCACACCGGAGTGCAGCCGACCCAAGTCCTGGCCGATGCGGGCCACCGCAGCGAAGCGGTGATGGCCCAGCTGGCTAAAGGCTATGCGGCGACCGAACTGGTGATCGCACTTGGACGTGAGGGGAAGGCACGGGCTGCGCCCAAAGATGCGCAACGCTACCCGCACACGGTAGCCATGGCGGCCAAGTTCCAAACCGAACAGACCCAAAAGGACTACCGCAAGCGCAAATGGCTCGCCGAGCCGCCCAACGGCTGGATCAAGAACGTGCTAGGGTTCCGCCAGTTCAGCATACGGGGCTTGGAGAAGGCAAAAGCCGAGTTCAAGCTGGTGTGCATGGCGCTGAATCTGCGCAGGATGGGGGCGATGCAGGCCGGGTGAGGCAGAAAATGTGCGAAGAAGTGCCCGCCACGACTTTCGAGCGTGACCGGGTCACGTTAAACAGGCCATAAAGACCGGCGGTCGTGAGCCCCTCAACTACCGCCTGCGTCGCTACCGGCTGCTGGGGGCGAGCGGAATTCACTCGGAGTGTTCTACCACCCGGACTCCTAGGACGTTCGTAAGCGCGCGGCGAACCCATCTTGAATGCACCGGGTGAAGCGGGCATCGTCCCCACGATGGGCCTGCGCGAAGTGCGAAACCATCACCCAGGTGCCAGTCGACGCGCATGTGATCGACAAAGGTACGCGCCCACCACCGCACGTATGTATCTCTGCTGCATCGCCCACTTCGGGCGGTGATCGCGACGGCATCAGCTTGACCTTGGGCGCGTTGACCAAGACGAGCGGCGCTTCGTGGGAGATCATCTGCCGCGCTGCGCCTGCCCATGCCCGGTACAGCGCAGTCGTCATCAGATTCTGGCCGCGCTACAACACCTGCACACCGTTCTGGCCGAGGCTGGCGTCCAGCCTACGGAGCCTCCTGTCGACGCCATTGGCGTTGAGCTGCGCCACTTCGACAAGTACATGCAGCAGGTCAGGGGTCTGGCCGAAAGCACCCGCATCCGTCGGCTGACTATCGTCCGCACGCTAATTGGCCGTACCGGCTCAGTCACACCGACTGCTGACGAACTGCGGCACTTCATCGCTCAGGAGATCTCGCGGGTCAATCGCCTGGATACCCAGGGCTGTCGCCAAGTGGCTCTTGCCCGTCCCCGGCCCACCAACCAAGACGATGTTGTTGGCCTGCTCCAGAAACTCACAGCGGTGCAACTGGCGTACCAAGGCTTCATTCACCTCGCTGTGGCCGAAGTCAAAGCCGGCCAGGTCCCGGTAAACGGGGAAGCGCGCCACCTTCAACTGGTACGCCACCGAGCGGACTTCCCGCTCCGCAGTTTCCGCCTTGAGCAGTTGGGACAGGATCGGCTGTGCCGCCTCGAACGCCGGTGCACCTTGCTGCGTCAGCTCGGCCACGGCCTGGGCCATACCGAACATCTTGAGCTCACGCAGCATGATCACGATGGCACCGCTGGCTGGGTCATGTCGCATGGCGCACCTCCTGGTCGGCAGACGCCGCAGGGCGGCGCAAGCTGTCATAGCGCAGCACGTTGGCTTGGGGTTCTCGGTTCAGGCGCAGAGCCTGGGGTGCCGTCACCGGTGCAGGTACCGATTGGCCATCAAGCAGCCGGTGCAGCACATTGAGCACATGGGTCTTGGTCGCCGCGCCAGCCTCCAGGGCAAGTTCCACGGCTGCCAGCACCGCCTGCTCATCGTGGTGCAGTACCAAGGCCAGAATCTCCACCATCTCCCGGTCCCCGCCCGGCTGGCGCAACAGCATGGCCTGTAGCCGCTTAAACGCCGGCGGCAGTTCAACAAACGGAGCGCCGTTCCTGAGTGCCCCTGGCTTGCGCTGCAGCACGGCCAGGTAGTGGCGCCAGTCGTAGACGGTGCGCCCACCCAGGTCATGGCGCCGGTCAATGACCCGGGTGTGTTCACAGACCACCTGGCCCTCGGCCGCAATGACCAGCCGTTCGGCATAGACCCGCAGGCTGACAGGCCGGTTGGCGTACGACGCCGGAACGCTGTAGCGGTTGCGCTCGAAGTGCACTAGACAGGTCGGCGATACCCGTTTGGTGTGCTCGACGAAGCCATCGAAGGGCCGCGGCATGGCCATCAGGGCGGACTTCTCCTGCTCCCATACATCGGCCACTGTGCCAGGCAACTTGCCGTGGGCGATCTCGGTCCACAAGGTCCTACAGCGATCCTCCAGCCAATCGTTCAGAGCTGCCAGCGTTGGGAACGCAGGCACGGGCTGCCACAGCCGGTGGCGTGCATCCCGCACGTTCTTCTCCACCTGGCCCTTCTCCCAGCCGGACGCGGGGTTGCAGAACTCAGCCTCGAACAGGTAGTGGCTGACCATGGCGCCAAAGCGGGCGTTGACGTCGCGCAGCTTGCCGCGCCGCACCTTGTCCACGGCGGTGCGCATGTTGTCGTAGATGCCACGCCGTGGGATACCACCCAGGACTGCGAACGCCCGGTTGTGCGCGTCAAACAGCATCTCGTGGGTCTGCAGCGGATAGGCCCGTACGGTGAAGGCTCGGCTATGGCTGAGTTTGAAGTGGGCAACTTGCAGCTTGGTGCGTTCACCGCCGATGACGGCCCAGTCTTCGCTCCAGTCGAACTGGAACGCCTCGCCGGCGCCGAAGGCCAGGGGCACGAAGGTGCCCCGCCCCTTGGTCTGCTGGGCTTGCTGGCGCTGCTGTTGCCAGGTCCGGGCAAAGGCGGCCACCCTGTTGTAGGAACCGGTGTAACCCAACGCAACCAGATCGGTATGGAGCTGTTTGAGAGTGCGCCGCTGTTTGCGGGACTTGCCGGCCTCGCTCTTGAGCCATGCCGAGAGCTTCTCGGCGTATGGGTCCAGTTTGCTGGGACTGACGCGCTTGGCATAGTGCGGCTCCGCCGCACCCGAGCGCAGGTACTTCTTGATGGTGTTTCGAGACAGACCGGTACGCCGGGCTATCTCACGCAGGGAGAGCTGCTCTCGCAGTGCCCAACGCCGTATGACACGCAGTATCGCCACGTTAATCACTCCTCGTCTCCTGCCGCTTAAAGCAGCAGGTTAGGGTTCTTACGTGGGTCAGTTTTAGATGGAAATCACAGGGCCAAGTGGGTCACTTCTAGGTGGAAATCAACAGGCTGCTGTCCAGCTCGCCAAGTCTGTCGCTGCACTCAGGGGCCAAGTCACCGTCATGGATAGCGCCCCCTTGCGCAACTCCACCTTGATCTCCTGTTCCTGGTGCACAGGAGTTCCCGGGGGCAACGCCAGGGCAATGAAAGCGGGAGCCGGGGATGGGGCCCCAGTGTTGGAGGGAACACCGGGCTTGGGCAGTTGATGGCAGCCACTGCGCTGGTGTTCGTTGAGCCAGCGGTGCAGCACGTTGGCGTTCATGCCCTGCTGCCCCGCCAGTGCCGCGATGGAGACACCGGGCTGTTGGCAGGCAGCCACCAACTCGGCCTTGAATTCTGGTGTGTATGTCCGATGCGTGCGCCGGGTCGAGTATCTGGCAGTCTCTGATTCTTTGAGCATGGTGTGCACGATCTATTGCGTGCACACGATCTTGCAAGAGGGAGGGGATCAGTTCAAGATAGGGTCGCCGGACGCATACACAGATGCGCCCGCGCTTGCTGGGCCGGCGTGTCGTTCCACAGCGCCGACTTCGCATAAAAGCGCGCTTGGCCTTATTGCGGTTATGTGCTGCTAGCCATAACCGCAACAACTGGCTGTTCGCTGGAAGCCTGCGTGCGGGCCAGCGGGCTGCGGCGGTGATGAGTCGGGTGCAGTCGGCACGTATGAATGGGCATGACCCCTATGCTTACCTGAAGGATGTGCTGACCCGGTTGCCAACACACAGGGCCAGCCGGGTGGAAGAGTTGCTGCCGCATCGCTGGCAGCCCATCACTCCTTGACCATCAGCCATGACCGTCGCCAGCTGTCAACAAGGGATTGCCGTGCGCTTACGGACGTTCAAACTGGCTGCTCGCCAGTTCGCTGCGGGCGGACAAGTGGGCTGATGCGGTGATGAGCCTGATCCAGGCTGCCAAACTCAACGGACAGGATCCGCACGCCTATCTGAAGGACAGTATTCACGCAGCGTACCAAAGTCAGATAAGGGAGTTACTGCCGCATCGCTAGCAGGCAACACAGCCCACACACGTCTGATCGTAGGCGCTGCACCTCGCTCAACACGACTTCACCGCACGCTTAGATTTCAAGCTGTCAAAGAAAGGTTTACGCCCACTTAAAACGCAAAAAAGCGACCCATGCTGGATCGCTTTCTAATAAACTTATTTAATGCTTTTTGGCACACCTTAAAACGTTTTGCGTTTTCTTTAGCGCTTGATGCAAGTACTAAAGAAAACGCCCAGTCCGCTGGACTGGGCGTTTCTTGCTGTAATAGCCTGACGATGA